>NZ_JBNPTW010000008.1:0-260463 GCF_051167855.1 Bradyrhizobium sp. HKCCYLRH3099 | reverse complement strand
ACCGCCGTTTCCTGCGCTTTGCTCCGCCGCGTGCGCGGCTCCGCGTCGCGCAGGAAACGGCGGAGACAAGCCAGCAGTGATCGAATACTGTCAGGAGTCAGCCCGGTTCAAAATGTCAGGGATCAACCCGGTCGGTCAATGCTGAGAAACCTGCACCCCCTCACCCGGATCGCATCTGGTGATGCGGTCCGACCTCTCCCCGCACGCGGGAGAGGTGAGGAGAGAGCGGTGTGCCCGTCGCCCACCATGTAACGAATAGGAGAAGCTACCTTGGACCCGATCGCTTACGTCAACGGCGCCTTCGTGCCGCTCTCCGAGGCCAAGGTCTCGGTGCTCGATCGCGGCTTCCTGTTCGCCGACGGCATCTATGAGGTGGCCGCCGTGCTCGATGGCAAGCTGGTCGACAGCGAGTCCCACCTCGCCCGCCTTGAGCGCTCGGTCGGCGAGATCGGCCTCGCGCTGCCGGAGAGTCTGTCCCGCATCGAGGAGCTGCAGAAGGAGCTGGTGGCCCGCAACCAGCTCGACCAGGGCATGGTCTATCTCCAGGTCACCCGCGGCGCCGACAAGGGCCGCGACTTTCCGTTTCCGAAGGGCGACGTCAAGCCGACCCTGGTGATGTTCGTGACCCACAAGAACATCGTCGATGCGCCTTCGGCCAAGACCGGCATCGGCGTCATCACCGTGCCCGACATCCGCTGGGCGCGCCGCGACATCAAGAGCGTCGCGCTGCTGGCGCAGGTGCTGGCGAAGCAGGCGGCCGCCGCGGCCGGCGCCGGCGAGGCCTGGATGGTCGAGGACGGCCACGTCACCGAGGGCGGCTCGTCGTCGACCTTCATCCTCACCAAGGACGATGTCATCGTGACCCGGCCGAACTCCAACGCGATCCTGCCGGGCTGCACCCGCAAGGCGGTGGTCAAGCTCGCCGAGGAGCGCCAGCTCAAGGTCGAGGAGCGGCTGTTCACGGTCGACGAGGCGTTGGCCGCCAAGGAGGCCTTCATCACCAGCGCGAGCTCGTTCGTGCAGCCGGTGGTCACGATCGACGGCAAGCCGGTCGGCGACGGCAAGGTCGGGCCGGTGGCGGCGCGGCTGCGCGAGATCTATGTCGATTTTGCGCGGTCCACCGCGGTGTAGTTGAGAGAGCAGGTGCAGCATCGAAACTCGTTTGCATTGTCCGGCGCTTTGCTATCGTGGCCGCGCAACAGAAAATGCAGGGAGGCGTTTTGATGCGGTATCGGTGGGGCGTGCTCGCGGCTGGCTTGGTGATGACGGGCGCTGCGCTGAATGGGATCGGGGCGGCATCGGCCGATGACGGCTGGGTGACGCTGGTCGACGGCGACAAGAAGGTCGAGTTCACCGAGGTCGGCAAGGCGAACTGGGAGGCCAAGGACGGCACCTTGATGGCCGACAAGCTCGACGGCAAGGATCCGTCCTATCTGGTCACCAAGACCAGCTACAAGGATTTCCAGATCAAGGCCGAGTTCTGGGTCGACGACGCCGCCAACAGCGGCATCTTCATCCGCTGCGACCAGTCGGAGAAGATCGACTCCAACATCTGCTACGAGGTCAATATCTTCGACAAGCGGCCCGACCCGAAATACGGCACCGGCGCGATCGTGGACGTCTCAAAGGTCGATCCGATGCCGAAGGCCGGCGGCAAGTGGAATACGTTCGAGATCACCGCCAAGGGCACGCGGCTGACCGTGATCTTCAACGGCGATAAGACGGCCGACGTCGACGACAGCAAGCATGCGGCGGGCCCGATCGCCCTGCAATACGGCTCGGGCGTGGTGAAGTTCAAGAAGGTGCAGATCAAGCCGCTTTAGCGGCCGTACACTCCGCGCAGCGGCGCTGGCCGCGGCTCGCACGATAGAGCCCCTTGCAGTACCAATGGCGCGCCATCATCTGCAGGGGATGACGCGCCAGCCTGGCCAGCGTCACCAGTTCGAACATGGCGGGCATTGCAGGCTCCTTTACATTCTTTCGACGAGATGGGGCGGCGCTTCGATGATCGAAGTGCCGCCCCAGTCACATCAGCCATGCAGCTTCTTTGCGGTCTCGGCGATCACGCGGCCCTGATAGCGCGCGCCCGCCAGTTCGTTCTCGCTCGGCTGCCGGCTGCCGTCGCCACCGGTGATCGTGGTCGCGCCGTAGGGCGAGCCGCCGGTGACCTCATCGAGCTTCATCTGGCCGGCGAAGCCGTAGTTGAGGCCGACGATGGTCATGCCGAAGTGCAGCAGGTTGGTGATGATCGTGAACAGCGTCGTCTCCTGGCCGCCATGCTGGGTCGCGGTCGAGGTGAAGGCGCCGCCGACCTTGCCGTTCAGCGCGCCCTTGGCCCAGAGGCCGCCGGCCTGGTCGAGGAAGTTGGCCATCTGCGAGGCCATGCGGCCGAAGCGGGTGCCGGTGCCGACGATGATCGCATCGTAGTCGGCGAGTTCCTCTACTTTGGCGATCGGAGCGGCCTGATCGACCTTGTAGTAGGAGGCCTTGGCGACGTCGGCCGGCACCAGCTCCGGCACGCGCTTGATGTCGACGGTGGCGCCGGCTTCGCGGGCGCCTTCGGCGACGGCGTTGGCCATCGCTTCGATGTGGCCGTAGGCGGAGTAATAGAGAACGAGAACCTTGGTCATGACAGTCTCCATGGGGACGAGGGTGATGAGAGAGGTGGTCGCGGCCGGATCGTCGGCCGCGATGGTGACAAACGATTAGGCGGCGTCGACCAGCACCAGCTCGGAATCTTCGAGCGCGGTGATCTTCAGCGTGGCCTCATCGCGGATGGCGGCGCCGTCGCGGGCGTTCACACGGACGCCGTTGACCTCGACGCTGCCGGCGGCGGGCACGAGATAGATATGGCGGGCCTTGTCAGCGGAGTACTCCGCGGTCTCGCCGGCCTTCAGCGTGGTGCCGAGCACGCGCGCCTTGGCGCGGATCGGCAGCGCGTCGGCATCGTCGGCAAAGCCGCTGGCGAGTGTGACCAGCTTGCCGGAACGGTCCGACTTCGGGAACGGCTTGGCGCCCCAGGTCGGCTGGCCGCCATCGGTGGTCGGCTCGATCCAGATCTGGAAGATGCGCGTCGTGGTCGGCTCGAGATTGTATTCGGAGTGGCGAATGCCGCTGCCCGCGCTCATGACCTGGACGTCGCCGGCCTCGGTGCGGCCCTTGTTGCCCAGGCTGTCCTGATGCGTGATCGCGCCTTCGCGGACATAGGTGATGATCTCCATGTTGCGATGG
Source organism: Bradyrhizobium sp. HKCCYLRH3099 (assembly GCF_051167855.1). Taxonomy (NCBI): domain Bacteria; kingdom Pseudomonadati; phylum Pseudomonadota; class Alphaproteobacteria; order Hyphomicrobiales; family Nitrobacteraceae; genus Bradyrhizobium; species Bradyrhizobium sp. HKCCYLRH3099. Next base: position 257,232 of record NZ_JBNPTW010000008.1, on the reverse strand, counting down.
GGATGCGCCGGGAAGCCGGTGTTCGGCGCGATCTCGTCGTCGTTCCAGACGCGCAGCGCGCCGTGGCCCATGTTGCTGGGGTCGTAATAGCTCGCGAACGAGAAATGATGCTTGGCCTTCAGCCAGCCGTGGTCGGCGCCGCCCAGCGCCGCAAAGGGCTTCAGTTCGATCATGGGTCTGCTCCTGCAAGTTGCGCGGTCGGCGGAGCCGCCGTGCTGTTGGGCATTGGAATAGGCCGTGAGCCGGGGTATATAAATAGAAACTATTGAAATCCATTGTTTCCAAAAATGAGACTTGGCCGATGGCGCGACTCCCGGATTTCGAGGCGATGGCGGTCTTCGCCAAGGTCGTCGAACTGCGCTCCTTTGCCGGCGCGGCGCAGGAACTGAGCGTCTCCAAGGCGTCCGTCTCCAAGGCGGTGAGCCGGCTGGAGGAGCGCCTTGGCACGCGGCTGTTCAACCGCACCTCGCGCCGCCTGGCGCTCACCGATGCCGGTCAGCGCCTCTCCGAGCGCGCCGCGCAGTTGTTGGCTGACGGCGAGGCTGCGGAGACCGAGGCCCTCGCGCAATCGCTCACGCCGCGCGGCTTGGTGCGGTTCGCTGTACCGATGACTTTCGGTGTCAAGAAGATCGCGCCGCTGCTTCCGGCTTTCCTGGAGCAGTATCCGGAGGTCTCGATCGATCTCCACATGAGCGACGCCACGGTCGATCTGATCGGCGAGGGTTTTGATCTGGCGCTACGGATCGCGCGACTTCCGGACTCCTCGCTGGTCGCAAGGCGGCTCTGTTCGATGCCGCGCTACACGGTCGCAGCGCCGTCCTATCTGAAGCGACGCGGGCGGCCGACGCATCCGATGCATCTCGCCGAGCACACCTGCTTCGGCTACGCGTATCTCTCAACCGCCGGCGTCTGGCACTACACCAACGCGGCCGGTGAGCAGGCGAGCGTGCGTCCCGCAGGCCAGCTGCGCGTCAACAATGGCGAGGCGCTGTTGCCAGCGGTGGTCGCCGGCCTCGGCATTGCGGATCTGCCGGATTTCATCGTCGGCGATGCCATTGCTTCGGGAGAGGTCGAGGTCGTGCTGAAAGGCTGGAGCCAGCCGGAAGGCGCGATGCACCTGGTGATGCCGCCCGGCGGCCCGCGCCCAGCGCGCGTGGAGGTGCTGTCGGAGTTTCTGGTGAAGGAGCTGGCGAAGGGAAAGCGGAAGTGAGGGCGATCAGGCCATGAGCCGCATCGCCATCCGTAGCAGCGTGGTGATACCCAGACCCAGCAGGATGAGACTGGCGAGCTTGCTGCTCCATGCCATCACGCCAGCGTCGACACGCTGTCGTATCAGCGCGACCGTCGCGCTGAGTACGAGCCACCAGGCGACCGAGCCCGCGAACACCCCTGCAATCAGCAGCGGCGCGGCTGACTGTCCGGCGAGCGCGTGAAGCATCGCCAGGAACAGGATGATGGTGAGTGGATTGGCAGCGCCCAACCCAATCGCGCTGAAGAACGCGTGCGCCGGATGGATGCGCGTCGTGTCGTCGCTTGTGCTCAACACGACGGCGCGGCGGTAGATGCGGAGCGCGAACCACAGAAGGATCAGGCCGGAGCAACATCCAAGTAATAGCGAATGCGATTCGATCCAGGGCTGGGCCAGGGTGCCGAGGCCGAAGACGGCGAAGGCGCTGTAGACGAGGTGGACGGTGGCTGCGCCCAAACCGGTTGCCACTCCCGTCGCGGCGCCGCAGCTCAGCGTGCGTTGGATGCAGAGCACGCCCATCGGGCCGATCGGGGCGGCGACGGAGAGGCCTACGCCTACTCCGGACAACAAGGCGGCTATGGCTTGCGACATGCAATGTATCCAACGACATCGAGCACCGATCGGTTGTGCTTAGCGTTGGATGCGATTGCACGCGTCCATCATTTGCCGGAGTCCCGGCTATCAAGTCGACGCTGCGTGACCTAGGTCACGCAGACATCGACCCATTCGGCAGATGTGAGTTCGGCCATCCGCTCCGGCGTGATCTTCACCGCGCTGTGCGTCGAGCCCGCCGCGGGCACTACGATGTCGAACGCCTTCAGCGAGACGTCGCAATACACCGGCAGCGGAGACTTCAGTCCGAACGGGCAGACGCCGCCGACTTCGTGTCCGGTGATGTCGGCGACCTCGTCGAGGCCGAGCATCTTCGGCTTGCCGCCGAACAGCGTCTTGACCTTCTTGTTGTCCATCCGCGCGTGGCCGGCCGCGACAATGAGAATCACGCGGTCGCCGACGCGCAGCGACAATGTCTTGGCGATGCGCGCGGGCTCGACGCCATAGGCCTCCGCCGCGAGTGCGACGGTGGCCGAGCTTTGGGAGGAGACGAGCACCTCGATATCAGGGGCCTTTTCGGCGAAGAACGCGCGGACGGAGTCGAGGCTCATGCTGACGTGCGCTCTCAGATCCCGAGCAGCTTGCGCGCGTTGGCCTTCAGCACCTTCGGCCGGATCTCCTCGCGGATGTCGAGCTTGGCGAAATCCGCCAGCCAGCGATCCGGCGTGATGACAGGCCAATCCGAGCCGAACAGCATCTTGTCCTGCAAAATCGAGTTGATGTAGCGCACCAGGATCGGCGGGAAGTACTTCGGCGACCAGCCCGACAGGTCGATATAGACGTTCGGCTTGTGGGTCGCGACCGACAGCGCCTCTTCCTGCCAGGGGAAGGAGGGGTGCGCGAGGATGATCTTGAGGTCGGGAAAATCGGCCGCGACGTCGTCCATGTACATCGGGTTCGAATACTTCAGCCGCATGCCCATGCCGCCCGGCATGCCCGAGCCGACGCCGGTCTGGCCGGTGTGGAACAGCGCGATCGCGCCGCCGTCATTGATCGCCTCGTAGAGCGGGTAGGCGAGGCGGTCGTTGGCGTAGAAGCCCTGCATGGTCGGGTGGAACTTGAAGCCGCGGACGCCATAATCCTCGATCAGCCGGCGCGCCTCGCGCACGCCGAGCTTGCCCTTGTGCGGATCGATCGAGACGAACGGGATCAGCACATCGAGATGCTCGGAGGCGATCTCCAGCATCTCTTCATTCTTGTAGCGGCGGAAGCCGGTCTCGCGCTCGGCATCGACCGGGAAGATCACCGCGGCGATGTTCTTGGAGCGGTAGTACGCCGCGGTCTCCGGCACGGTCGGCGGATGCTTGTGCGGCGACTTGAAGTATTCGGCCATCTGGGCCTGGAAATCGTCATAGCCGTCGTCGGCATGCATGCCGCACGGCTCCTCGGCATGGGTATGGATGTCGATGGCGACGACGTCGTCGATCTTGGGCAGAGCGAGCTTTGGCATGGGCGTTCCCGGCGTGCGGTTCTTGATTTGGTTCTTGGTTTGGTTCTTGGCTTTGTGAAATTGATTATACGATATAACGAATTTGGCAATCGGCAATTGGGCCGCCGGCCGAGTTCCCCCAGGGCCCAGGATGCCAGGCTCTGTTGAAGCCCGCGCCACAATCGTTGACATCGCCCAAGTCGGTGGTTAGAAACCGGCCACTCCGGGCGACCCTGTCGTTTGCGGAAATCCCTTTCTATTTGCCACTGCCGGCCTGTCCAACACGGCCTTTCGAACGTATCAGGATGTCCCATGAAGGTCCGTAACTCGCTGAAGTCGCTGCGTGGCCGCCATCGCGCCAACCGTCTGGTTCGCCGCAAGGGCCGCGTCTACGTAATCAACAAGGTCCAGCGCCGCTTCAAGGCCCGCCAGGGCTGATCCGAAGGCTGATCCGGCTCGCGCCAGCCTCACCTGCTCACAGGTCTTTGACGCGCGCTCTGCTTTGCAGGGCGCGCTGTCTGCGTTTAGACTTGCCGCATGGCAAAACGCTCCTCCCTGGCGATTCTTCTCGCCGCCGCTGTCATCTGCATACCGCACCTTGCGTTCGCGCAGGGTGAGCCGCGATCGGGCGCCAAGCCAAAACCCCCGGAAGCGCCGTCGAAGCTGCCCAAAGTCGGCGCCGACAAGACCAAGGGGCTCGATTTCTTGTTCGGAGCGCTGAAGGCCGCGCCCGACGAGATCAGCGCCAAGCATGTGGAGGCCCGGATCTGGGCGATCTGGCTGCAGACCCCCAGCGACACCGTCGCGCTGCTGATGGCGCGCTCCAAGGCCGCGATGGACGCCAAGCAGAACGAGGTCGCGCTCAAGCTGCTCGATTCCGTCATCAAGCTCCGTCCCGACTATGTCGAGGCCTGGAACCGGCGGGCGACCATCTATTACCTGCAGAACGACTACGGCCGCTCGCTCGCCGACATCCAGCAGGTGCTGGTGCGCGAGCCGCGGCACTTCGGCGCGCTCGCCGGCCTCGGCATGATCATGCAGGACCTCGGCGAGGAAAAACGGGCGCTGGATGCCTTCCGCAAGGCGCTGGAGGTCAATCCGCACCTCGACAAGGTGCCGGATCTGGTCAAATCGTTGACCGAAAAGGTCGAAGGCCGCGACATCTAGCCTTAACCGCCGGTTAACCATGTTCGGACGGCCGTGCTTGCCGGCTGAACCGCGCCATCCCACCTGCCGTTCACCGGAGGAGATCTGGCGAGGAGACGGCGCAATGAGGCGTGCAGGACTGACGGCGGCGCTTGTGGGGCTGACAGCTCTGGGAATCACGGCGGCCGCCGCGCAGGCGGACGGTCTGTTCTGGGTGGTCGGAAACCGTGCCACCGATCGCTGCGAGATCGTGACCAGCAACCCCGTCATCATCGGGGACATCTGGTTCGCGTCGGGGCCGTTCAAGTCGAAAGACGACGCCAAGCTGGCGCGATCGACGATCAACGCGTGCCCGAACAAGGACCTGACACAGGAGGACTGATCGGCGCGACTGCGCCCGGTCGGTCCGCTTAGTGGAACGCGGTGCTGCGGCGGTCCGGCATGCCGTATTGCGCGGCTGCGGCATAGAGCTGAGCGATCTCGGCCTCGAGATGCTCGTTGACCAGCAGCAGCGCCTTCAGCGCGCCACGCAGATCGCCATTGCAGCTCGCGACGATCTCGTCGATCGCTGACTCGCTTGAACGAAAGCTCATCGGGTACCCCCTCCCAAAACACCAAACTAAACGCAGGGCCGGTGATCGCAGGTGACATCCTGCAATGACCCAACCGTAAGTAATTCACGGCCATCAGCCGATTGCGAGGAAAAGTCCCGACCATGGTTATAAAATGGCCGACGACGCCGTGATGACAGGATTCCTTATTGAAACGGCCCAGCACCGCCGCTGGATCTGCAACTCTCGTCTTTTCAGCCCGTAACTGTCTTTGTGACAGGCAGAAAACTATCAATGATTTCAATGTTCTTAGTGGGCGCATTGGCCGTGCTCGCGGCGATGACCCGGGCTGGCGTCGCGCTCGTCGAGCGCCGCTATCCGGCGAAGGGGCAGGCCATCGACGTCGACGGCGCCACCATCAATCTTGTGGATATCGGTCCGCGCGACCGCGAAAAGCCTCCCCTGTTGCTGCTGCACGGCGCGAGTTCGAACCTCGAGGCGATGCGCAAGCCGCTCGGCGACATGCTGGCGGAGCGCCACCGGGTGCTGCTGGTCGACCGCCCCGGCCATGGCTGGAGCCCGCGCGTCAGGCCGGAGGATTCCACCCCGGCGGCCCAGGCCCGGATGCTGAACGAGGCGCTCGGCCGGATCGGCGCCGGCCCGGTCATCCTGGTCGTGCATTCCTGGAGCGGCGCGCTCGGGCTGCGCATGGCGCTGGACTTTCCGGACCGCGTCGCCGGGCTCGTGATGCTGGCGCCGGTCGCCTATCCCTGGCGCGGCGGGGTCGGGCAGTACAACGCCGCGGTGACGACGCCCGTCATCGGCCCGCTGCTGGCCCACACCATCACTTTGCCGCTCGGCCTCGCCCTGATGGGCCCCGGTGCCCGCGGCGTGTTTGCACCGCAGCAAATGCCGGACGATTTCGTCGACCAGAGCGCCACGCCGCTGCTGCTGCGGCCCCGCGAATTCCTCGCCAACGCGCTCGACCTCGTCACCCTCAAGCAGGCGGTGATCGAGCAGGCGCCGCGCTACGCCGAGATCAAGGTCCCCGTCACGATCCTGGCCGGCGACGCCGACAAGACCGTCTACACCGACATTCATGCCAGGAGGTTGGCGCAGGTGCTGCCGCAGACGCGTCTGATTGTCATTCCCGACCTCGGCCACATGGTGCAGAACGCCGTGCCGGAGATCGTGACCGCCGAGGTCGACCGCATGGTCGGCGCGCTTACGGCAACCGCGGCGGCCGCGCCTTGAAAACGAAAAAGCCCCGGCGCGCGGCCGGGGCTTCGAGGCGAGAGCGCGTGGCGCGCCGCCGTTTACTGCTTCTGCTTGCCGTCCTTGTCGAACGACGAGACATAGGCCCAGAGGTTGTTGATCTCGGTCTCGTTCTTGATGCCGGCGAAGGTCATCTTGGTGCCGGGGATCTTGGCCTTCGGGTCCTTGATGTATTCCTTGAACACGGCCTCGTTCCAGGTGATGCCCGAGTTCTTGTTCGCTTCGGAATAGTTGTAGTCCGGCGCGGTGCCCGACTTGCGGCCGTCGAGGCCGTTCAGTTCCGGGCCGACCTTGTTCTTCGCGCCTTCGCCGATCGCGTGGCAGGGCAGGCACTTGTTGAACGAGGTCTTGCCTGCGGCGGCATCCTGCGCCAGCGCGGCCGAGGCCAGCGACGACGAGGCGATCACGACGAGCGCAGTCAAAGTCATTTTCTTCATGGATCAGGCTCTGTGGTTTCGAGACAAAAATCGTGCGCAGGTTTGTTGCATGGCCTCCGCCCTCAGACAAGCCGTCCATCGGGATAGGGTTCATTTGATCGCCGCGAACTTTGCGCGGCAGCAAACAGCGAAACCGGCCGCGCCCGCCTACCCAAAGCGCCGGGGTTGTGGTTGATATGACGGTCGAAATCGAGGTCAGGAGACGCGCGCGATGGCCATCATGATGCCGGAAGCTGATCAGGCGGTGCTGGCGCGCCGTGGCGAGATCGTCGCTGCACTGCGCGCGATTGTCCCAGGCGAGGGCGTCATCGACAGCGCCGCCGAAATGCTGCCTTACGAGTCCGACGGATTGATGGCGTATCGCCAGCCGCCGATGGTCGTGGTGCTGCCGGAGACGACGGCACAGGTTTCGCAGGTTCTCAAATATTGCCATCAGCAAGGCATCAAGGTGGTTCCGCGCGGCTCCGGCACGTCGCTGTCGGGCGGCGCTCTGCCATTGGCCGATGGCGTGCTGCTTGGGCTCGGCAAGTTCAAGCGCATCCGCGAGATCGATTTCGACAACCGCGTCGTCGTCACCGAGCCGGGCGTGACCAACCTCGCCATCAGCCAGGCGGTGGCGCATGCCGGCTTCTACTACGCGCCCGATCCGTCGTCGCAGATCGCCTGCTCGATCGGCGGCAATGTCGCGGAGAATTCCGGCGGCGTGCACTGCCTCAAATACGGCATGACCACCAACAACGTGCTCGGCTGCGAGATCGTGCTGATCAACGGCGAGGTGTTGCGCATCGGAGGCAAGTGCACCGAGAACGCCGGCTATGACCTGATGGGCCTGATCACCGGCTCGGAAGGGCTGCTCGGCGTCGTCACCGAGGTCACCGTGCGCATCCTGCAAAAGCCGGAGACGGCGCGCGCGCTGATGGTCGGCTTCGCGCAAGTCGAGGCCGCCGGCGAATGCGTCGCGCGCATCATCGGCGCCGGCATCATCCCCGGCGGCATGGAGATGATGGACAAGCCGGCCATCCACGCCGCTGAGGCCTTCGTCCATGCCGGCTATCCGCTTGACGTCGAGGCGCTGCTGATCATCGAGCTCGACGGCCCCGGCGTCGAGGTCGACGAGCTGATCAGCCGTGTCGAGGCCATTGCCAACGGCTGCGGCTCGACCACCTGCCGGATTTCGACCTCCGAGGCCGAGCGCAACCTGTTCTGGGCCGGCCGCAAGGCGGCGTTTCCCGCGGTCGGCCGCATCTCGCCGGACTATCTCTGCATGGACGGCACCATCCCGCGCGGCGCGCTGCCCAAGGCGCTGGCGCGCATCCGCGAGCTGTCGGACAAGTACCAGCTCGGCTGCGCCAACGTCTTCCATGCCGGCGACGGCAATCTGCATCCCCTCATCCTCTACGATGCCAACAAGCCCGGCGAGATGGAGCGTGCGGAGGCCTTCGGCGCCGACATCCTGCGCTGCTGCGTCGAGCTCGGCGGCGTCCTCACCGGCGAGCACGGCGTCGGCATCGAGAAGCGCGACCTGATGCCCGACATGTTCACCGAGATCGACCTCAACCAGCAGCAGCGCGTGAAATGCGCGTTCGACAGCCAGGGGCTGTTGAACCCCGGCAAGGTGTTCCCGACCTTGCACCGCTGCGCGGAGCTGGGTCGGATGCATGTCCATGCCGGCAAGCTGGCGTTCCCGGATCTGCCGCGGTTCTGAAAAAGCCACCGGCCTCTCCACGTCATTGCGAGCGCAGCGAAGCAATCCAGGGGCGTAGGCGGGACTCTGGATTGCTTCCGCCTTCGCTCTTCGAGCTTCGGCGGACACGTCGCTGCGCTCGCAATGACGCTGAGAGAGTCGTCCAAGCATTTCGCATCCCGCCTCGCAGACACACTGCCCGCTGATGTGAAGACTCTCTCCCCACGTCATTCCGGGGCGCCCGCAGGGCGAGCCCGGAATCCATAACCACAGCCCGTTGAGTGAGGCACGCCGGCAGCTCCATCTCGTTCCACCAACATCTGCTCGGGGATATGGATTCCGGGCTCATCGCTTCGCGATGCCCCGGAATGACGCGGAGAGAGGTTGCCCCACTCATCCATCGTCCCCTCTGACGCACGGCGACTGCTCGATCGCACCCACACTCTCTCTCCACGTCCTTCCGGGGCGCCCGCAGGGCGAGCCCGGAATCCATAACCACAGGCCGCTATGTGAGGCACGTCGGCAGCTCCATCTCGCTCCAACAACATCCGCTCGTGGTTATGGATTCCGGGCTCATCGCTGCGCGATGCCCCGGAATGACGGTGGAGAGAGCCTGCCTCCCTCCACATTCCACCCCTCAGACACACGCCCGCAATCCAGCGGCGTCCTCCGCCCAGGTGATGCAACCGTCCGCCCTCCAAAACCAATCGAGAGGGCACGGGGAATGCCGGGTGAAGGCCTCACCCATGGCCCGCCTGCAACAAAAAAGCAGGCGGCAGTCACCACAGGTTCAGCCGAACATCCGGCATTCCCCGCGTGGCGGTCTTAACGCTTATACGTGCTCGCCCCGGGGATCGGCGTTCTTGTCCCCGTCGCCGACGCGACGCACCGAGGCGTCATCGCCGGCTTGACCTCAGCACCGGGAGGCCAGGCCCACACGATTTCACGTCCGCATCGGACTCGTTCGTCGGCGCGACACGAAGCCACGCTGCGACCCGACACGGCCACCACATCCCCACCCCACGTATCGTGACGACCGCGCGTACGCCCCTCTCGGAGGGGTGAGTCGGGCAGAGTATGGCATGAAATTCGGAAAAGCGAAAGAGCAAAGTCGTCCTATAAACAGGCCGCCGTGTCGTGCGCAGTCGCGCGAGATTGGGGAGCGCTGGTACCTGAGTGACCGCGGAGCCAAGTTAGATATAGCTCGCTGTGGCTCGTCCCTTGCCTGCACTCCGTTTGCAATGGGTAGGGGTTGCGTGACTCTGCGATCAATGGTTGCATGATGGTTCGTGTTGCACTCGATACTCTCGATCAAGTGGGTCCGTCACAGGATTCCATATCTTAAAGTCTGCAACTGCTGGACGGTAGAGGATGTGCCCGCCCTTAGCGGCAAAAGAGGAGGTCGTCGGGCATGGGCGTTCTTTCGGATCAAGGGATTACGCACGTATTTCACTTCGCTCCGCTGCACTACCTGCCGTTTATTGCTCGCTCTCGTTCTTTAATGTCAAAGCCATCTTTGGCTGCGGCGGGATTTTCATCTACTCATTACCGGTCGATGTCGCGAGGGCAGGACGTTGCTCGTGGCTTCGGCGGTTACGCGCATCTTACGCTTGATAAGCATCCTCGTATTCTGCGCGCCAAGCTTGCTGCAGGATTTCCTCATGTAGCTGTAAATGTACCTGTAGGGTCCGTTGACGGCGTTGAAACCAGCATTTGCCGGTTCAACGTCGCGATGACACGCCGGTTGAGGCGCGGCGATAAGGCGGGTCACATAGAAAGTGCCCGAAACGGCAAATACTATGAGGGGCACGAGATCCCAATTGCCAGATCCGCACAGGAGAAGCTGGCGATGCTGAGCCATCCTCTGAATGCTCAGACGATGATCGAGGTTCTAGTGCATGGCGATCTAGCCCTGCCAACCGATACGAACATCATATGCTACTCCACCGAGGATGCCGCGGTTGCACAAGATGTTCTGTCGCAGCTTGGATGTCCATGGAAAGTCGATGTCCAGAAGCCTCCGAGTCATTACCCCCGCAGCGCGAATCATAGCCAATCTGTGGCAGAATTCGTTGCGCAGGCGCTTGCTGATCCAGCGTGGAGAGGAAACGGACTAGAATTCGATAGACTTAAATAACGTTTGTGAAGACGGCTTGGTTTGAAATTTTCGGGCGAACTAGCCTACGGAAGGCGGGCAGCTTTATAGCAGCGGGATGGCGGAGGAGGCATGCGTCAAGTTGTTTTGATTAGTGGTCATATTTGCACCGGAAAAACGGCTCTCGCCGCGCAACTTAATAGTGAGTTTGGGTACCACATTGTTCGCTCGAGCGAGCTCATCAAGGCGGAGGCCAAGAAGCGCAAAAAGAAGCTCAATCGAAAATCGCTACAGGCGCTAGGTGACAAGCTTGACGCCGAAACCAGGCATAAGTGGTTATTCAAGGCGGTTGCAAAGGAAGCGAGTAGGCTACCAAAGGATTTGCCAATTGCTGTCGATAACGTGCGTACGTGGAATCAGCTTGAGTGCTTTCGTCATCAGCACGAGTTCGAAGTGGTGCACGTGCATCTGTACGTTCTTGATCGCAGTGTTTTAGAGCAGCGGTTCAATGTTCGGCAGGCGAGAAGGGGTGGATCGAAGACGGAGACTTATTCGGAGGCAGATCACATTAAAAATGAAAAAGACATAGGAAAATTCAAGCTTGATGCAGACGTGCGCATCAATACTGTCCGAACAGATGCTAGGGATAACTTAGTCCGGGTAGCGGCTCGTCTTGGACTCTACGGTCCTTCAACAAACAGATGTGTCGATGTTGTAATTGGTGGAGGTTATGGCAGCGAAGGTAAGGGGCATGTCGCAGCTTATCTTGCTAGAAATTATGATGTTCTTGTCCGGGTAGGTGGTCCGAATGCAGGACATACCGTTTCTAGTGAAACAGGTGTATATACCTATCATCAATTGCCCTCTGGCGCGAAAGACACCACAGCAAAACTCCTGCTTGGCCCAGGAATGACCATACGGGTCAATGACCTGCTCAAGGAAATAAAGGAATGTCGGGTCGGAGCGGATCGCCTATTTATCGATCCCCAGGCAATGATCATCGAAGATTGTGATATTGACGCTGAAGTATCCCTCAAGGAGAAAATTGCTTCTACGGGTAGGGGGAGTGGAGCGGCAGCGGCGCGACGTATCACTGGACGTAAGCCGGGCGCTATTCATCTCGCAAAGGATATAGAGGAACTGAAGCCCTACGTCGGCGAACATGATCCGTATCGCGGATCCATCGTTGCGAATCTTGAGAAGGCCTATCGAGACGGATCGTCGGTCCTTCTGGAGGGAACTCAAGGTAGCGGCCTTAGCCTCTATCACGGGCCATTTCCTTATGTGACCTCGCGCGATACGAACGTGGCAGGTTGTCTGGCAGAGGCTGGCATCTCGCCGGCGCGAGTTCGGCGGATCTTAATGGTTGTCAGGCCGACACCTATTCGAGTTGGAAACCCCGACAAGGAGGGAGAGACTTCGGGGCCTTTGAAGCACGAGGTGACTTTCGCTGAAGTAGCGAGGCAGGCTGGCCTTGATCCAGATGAAGTTACAAAACAAGAAGTGACTTCTACCACTAAACGTCCACGAAGGGTTGGCTGGTTTGAGTGGGATCAGTATCGGAGAGCGTGCGTCCTAAACGCTCCGACAGATATTGTCCTTACCTTTGCCGATTACATCGATGCGAGCAATCAGAGCGCCCGGCGCTTTGAGCAACTCTCGCAGAACACCATCAAGTTCATCGAAGAACTAGAGAGGGTATCCCAAGCGCCTGTTTCTCTGATCAATACCCGCTTTATGAGAGATGAAGAGCGGACTGTCGATCTGCGCAGCATTATTGACCGCAGAAATTGGTCGACCCAGAGAAAGTTGCCTGATTGATTCAGAGTTTGTGCGTACGCATTCGCTTTGAAAGTCAATCTTCGTAAGTAAAGTGGCGTGTTGTCGAAGAGGAGGTCGGGATGGTCGTTACCTGGAGAGGTCTTGTAACCGCAATCGAACAAGACCCTGAGCTCAAGGGTGCATTTACCGGGCCGCCTGTTCGGGACGAAAAAATGGAAAAGGCCGAGATCGAGCGTCTGTTCCAATTCATTGGGGCATACGTAGTCGCCTTTCAAGACGTAGAGTCGAAGCTTGATCAGATAATTCAGCTCGCGATCGGCTTGGACCGCCCGCACGTTAGTCACTGTGTCATCCGTACGCTATCGAACAGCCAAAAAACCGATCTGATCCAATCGGTCGTTCACTCTTCGGAAGTTGCGGACGGGAGCCCGTCCCAGCGAGCGTGGCTAGCGTCGTTTGATGAGGTCCTAAAGCGGCTCAGGGCCGAAGCTAGCCGTCGCAACAAAATCGTCCATTCTATGTATATATTTGATTTCATGGAAATCGGCTGCGCGCCGCTGCGCAGCAAGCGGACGCGCAAGGTGGGCGAGTTATCTTTCGATCAAGAGCAGGTGGATGCGTCATATATCAATGAGGCGACAACCGAAGTGGTAGAGCTCTCGTTTGATGCTGGGATGCTTTTGGTGCAGTTGCGGCATTGGGACGAAAAGCTTCGGCGTAGCTCCCATCAGGTGAGTGCGGCAGATTAGCCGACGGCATAATCCGCCGCGTCTCTGGAAGGACATCGATCCATAGGACATTGCGCCCTCCTGCGCAGGAGCATGTCTTCTAGCGTCCCACCAGCGGGAACCGCGCTCGGCCGTGTGCCGCCTGAACGTTCCGGCCCAAGCCCCGTCCGCCCCTCTCATCCCCTTGTCCCCGCACGATCTTTTCGTCGCCCCGGGCTGCCCTTTTCGCCCATCATGCTCTAGAACGACTCCAACGCCGGTGGCCGCGCGTCGCGGTTGCCGTCATCATCAACAAGCAAGGCGAGCAGTGGTGGACGCCCTGAAGGTACGGAACGCGGCCGATGTGGAGGAGGTGGTCCGCTCGGCGATCGCGGGTGAGCAGCCGATCGAGGTGATCGGGCATGGCTCGAAGCGCGGGATCGGGCAGGTGACGGCGACCAATGCCGTGCTCGACCTGTCGGCGCTGAGCGCTGTCGTCTCCTATGAGCCGAACGAGCTGATCATCACGGCGCAGGCCGGGGCGCCCCTCGGCGACTTGCTGTCGCTGATCGATTCGAAGAGCCAGCAATTCGCGTTCGAGCCGATGGATACGGGGCCGCTGCTCGGCACCACGGGGCGGGGAACGCTGGGCGGCATGATCGCGGCCGGGCTGGCGGGGCCGCGGCGGATCAGGGCCGGCGGGGTGCGCGATCATCTGCTCGGGGCTTACGCCGTGTCCGGCTTCGGCGAGAGCTTCAAGACCGGCGGCAAGGTGGTGAAGAACGTCACCGGCTATGATCTCTGCAAGCTGCTGGCGGGCTCCTGGGGCACGCTCGCGGTCATGACCGAGGCGACCTTGAAGGTGATGCCGCGGCCGGAGGCCGAGCGGACGCTGGTGCTGCGCGGGCTCGACGACCTCAGGGCCAACCGGGCGATGACGGCGGCGCTGGGCTCGCCGTTCGACGTCTCGGCCGCCGCGCATCTGCCGGCCTCGACGATGCGGCCCGAGGTGGATGGGCTCGGCGCGATCGGCGCGCGGGGCGAGGCGGTCACGGTGATCAGGCTGGAGGGCATCACGGCCTCGGCGGTGCATCGCGCGGGCTCGCTGACGAAGCTGCTCGCGGCGTTCGGCGCGGCCGAGGTCATCGCCGATGACGTCTCGGCCAACGTGTGGAGCGCCATCCGCGACGTCACGCCGTTCGCGGCGCAGGGCACCTTGGGGGCGTGGCCGGTGTGGCGGATCGTCTGCCCGCCGGTGTCGGGGGCTACGATCGGGCAAGCGCTGGTGAAGCAGACCGGCGGCGAGGTGATTTACGACTGGGGCGGCGGGCTGATCTGGGCGGCGCTGCCGCCGCAGGCGGATGCCTCGGCGGGCGTGGTGCGCAAGCTCGCGGACGCCGCGGGCGGCCACGCGATGCTGCTGCGGGCGTGGGACGAGATGCGGCTCGCCGTCGACGTGTTCCATCCGCAGCCGCCGGGTGTCGCCGCGCTGGAGGAGCGGGTGCGCGTGTCCTTCGATCCCAAGACGATTCTCAACCGCGGGCGGATGCGCCGGAGCGCTGTGGCATGAAGACCGAGTTCACTTTGGCGCAGCTCGCCGATCCCGATATCGCGGTCGCCGACAAGATCCTGCGCGCCTGCGTCCATTGCGGCTTCTGCACCGCGACCTGTCCGACCTATGTGCTGCTCGGCGACGAGCTCGACAGCCCGCGCGGCCGCATCTACCTGATCAAGCAGATGCTGGAGAAGGAGCAGGCGCCCACCGCCGATGTCGTCAAGCACATCGACCGCTGCCTGTCGTGCCTGTCCTGCATGACGACCTGTCCGTCCGGCGTGCACTACATGCACCTGGTCGACCAGGCGCGGGGGCGGATCGAGCAGACCTATCAGCGCGCGCCGATGGACCGGTGGCTCCGCGCTGTGCTGGCCTATGTGCTGCCGCGGCCGCGCGAGTTTCGCCTCGCCATGACGCTGGCGCGGTTCGCCCGGCCGTTCAAGGCGCTGCTGCCGGCAAGATCGCAGACCACGGGGCCGGCGCCGAGCGTGTTGCGGCGCGTCAGGGCGATGCTGGAGCTTGCGCCGACAGCGGCGCTGCCGGCGCCGGGGCCGGCGGGCGGGTCGGTGTTTCCGGCGCAGGGCGCGCGGCGCGGCCGTGTGGCCTTGTTGCAGGGCTGCGCGCAGGCGGCGCTGGCGCCGCGCATCAACCAGGCTGCGATCAACGTGCTGACGCGGCACGGTGTCGAGGTCGTGCTGGTCAGGGACGAGCAATGCTGCGGCGCGCTCACCCATCACATGGGGCAGGACGACGACGCCAAGGCGCGTGCGAAAGCCAACATCGCGGTGTGGACCGCGGAGGCGCAGCGCGGCGGGCTCGACGCCATCCTGGTGACGACGTCCGGCTGCGGCACCGTCATCAAGGACTACGGCCACATGCTGCGCGAAGACCCGCAATATGCAGCGCCTGCGGCGGCGGTGTCGGCGATGGCCAAGGACATCAGCGAGTATCTCGCGACGCTCGAACTGAACGTGCAGGCGACGCATGATGACATCACGGTGGCCTATCACTCCGCATGTTCGCTGCAACATGGGCAGAAAATCACGAGCATTCCGAAAGAATTGCTTTCCAAGTCCGGATTCGTGGTGAAAGATATACCGGAGAGTCATCTGTGTTGCGGTTCGGCGGGGACCTACAACATTCTCCAGCCCGACATCGCGATGAGACTGCGCGATCGCAAGGTCGCCAACATCGCGAGCGTCAGGCCGAATGTGATCGCGGCGGGCAATATCGGCTGCATGATGCAGATTGCCAGCGGCACAACCCTCCCTGTCGTCCACACCGTTGAACTTCTCGACTGGGCGACGGGCGGTCCGCGTCCGGAAATGAATTGAGCGACGGGCGCGAGCGGCTTGCCGGCCCGTCCCGCCGGATGATCTGACCGATCGGCGGCAACAGGAGGTTTCGATGGCGAAGGACAAGAAGTCGAAGAAGGACAAGAAAGAGAAGAAAGAAAAGAAGCTGATGGCGCAGGCCAAGAAGGCCGCGAAGAAGGCGAGCAAGTCGGCGAAGAAGGCTGGGAAGTCCGCCAAGAAAGCTGCGAAGGCTCCGGCCAAGAAGGCGAAGAAGGCCGTGAAGGCGGCGCCGAAGAAGGCTGCCAAGGCTCCGGCCAAGAAGGCGGCCGCCAAGAAGGCGGCGAAGGCTCCGGCGAAGAAGGCCGCCAAGGCTCCTGCCAAATCTGCGCCGAAGTCCGCCGCGAAGGCGCCGGCCGCGCCGAAGAAGGCGGCCAAGAAGCGCGCTCCGAAGAAGATGGCGCCCCTGGTCGAGGCTCCCGAGACGCACGAGACCGAACAGGCCACCGAGACCAGCTGGGCCACGCCGAGCGAGCCGGCCCACGACGGCGAGCAAGGCACGCCCTCCGAGAGCTGATACCGGCTTTTGCGCTGGTCAGGGCAGGCCGCCAGGACCAGACTCCAGGATCAGACTCCGGGATCAGACTCGGGGGCACGACGATCGATGGACGACCGAGGCTGCAGCGCCACCGCTGCGGCCTCTTTGCTTTTGACGGGCTCGCGCGCCGACTCACCCCGGTGCGGGGGCTGTCCCCGTAAATCTACGACCGGGCGAATCCGCATTGCCGTCGGTGGTCGAATGTGAGGAGCGAGCGCCACGATCTCGCGGTTTTGTGCACGCCACGGGGATTTCACCCACGGAAACTTGTTGTTCAAATGCAACAGGCCGACGGCAACCTGCCGTAGAATTGTCAAATCGCCCAAAAAGGCGGCAGATGCCGCGCTTTTTTGCTTCACCTGCGGCGAGACGCTGTCACAAATCGAGACTGTATGACGCAGATGGTCTTGATTGTGCCCTGGGGGGCCGAACATCGGACCGGTGCTCGAAATTCGGGTGATGGGGAACGTTCATGAAGAAGTTGGCTTTGTTGGCAACGGCGCTGGCAATGGTTTCGGGTTCGGCCTCGGCCGCTGACATGGCGGTGAAGGCCTACAAGGCTCCGCCGCCGGTGGCCGCTTTCGATCCCTGGGACATCGCGTTCGGCGCCGCGATCATGAACGACTACGTCTTCCGCGGCGTGACCCAGTCCAACCACAAGCCGTCGGTCGCCGCCTATTTCGAGCCGCGCTACAACGTCAACAAGGACCTGCAGCTGTACATCGGCGTCGCCGGTGAGAGCATCTCCTTCCCGAACCGCGCCGCGGCCGAGATCGACATCTACGGCGGTATCCGCCCGACCTTCGGCGCCTTCGCCTTCGACATCGGCGTCTGGGGCTACCTGTATCCGGGCGGCACCTGCTACTACGGCGGCGGCGCAACCACCGACTTCGCCGGCCGCGCCCTGAGCGCCGAGTGCCAGGCCAACACGCTGACCAATCTGAACGTGATGAAGAAGGACGTCTCGTTCTTCGAAGTCTACGGCAAGATGAACTACACCGTGAACGACATGTGGACGTTCGGCGTCACCGAGTTCTACACCCCGAGCTTCCTGAACACCGGCGCCTGGGGCAACTACGCCTCGGTCACCGGCAAGTTCACCGCCCCGAGCACCACCTTCGGCTCCAGCGGCGTCGGCATGTATGTGTCGGGTGAGTTCGGCCGCCAGTGGTTCGGCACCTCCGACTCGTTCTACGGCACCGCCGCCTTCCCGAACGGCATCAAGTATGCCGACTACAACACCTGGAACATCGGCGTCGGCTTCACCTACAAGGTCTTCACGCTGGACCTGCGCTACTCCGACACCAACCTGTCGAAGGGCGATTGCAACGCCTTCACCAGCGACTTCACCGGCAGCGGCACCACCAACGTGACCGCGATCAACCCGACCGGCGTCGGCTCCAAGTGGTGCGGCGCGACCGGCATCGCCAAGCTCTCGGTCGACCTGACCGCGATGAGCAACCTGAAGTAAGTCGCCTCACGGCGGATCGAATTCTCCAAGGCAAAGGGCGGCAGAGCAATCTGCCGCCCTTCTGCTTTTTTGGGCTTATTTGCCTTGCCGCGAGCATCATGCGGCTTCGCGGAGTCGGGCGATTGCACTTCGACTGCATGGTCCCGATGCCGCCGCGCGCAGCTTTGAAGCCAAGCCCACTGTCACCCTCCCCTGGAGGGGGAGGGTCGGCTCACATGGAGCGCAGCGGAATGCGAGCCGGGGTGGGGTGATCTCTCCGCTCGGATCGGTGTCCGCGGCTCACCCCACCCCGCTCGCCTGCTTCGCGTGCGATCGACCCTCCCCCTCCAGGGGAGGGTGAGACTGATATCGCGGGGCCTGCGAGGCCTGTCACGCCAGGATTGCCTTACTCGGCTCCCCCGGCCGGGGCCTCCGCCGGCTGCGCCGTCGGCCGCAAGGTGAAGCGGTCGCCGTCGCGAATCAGTTCGACCTTGCGGTCATGGAAGTCGTGCAAGGTCGAGCGGTGGCCGATCGAGACCACCGTGGTCTGCGGCAGGCGGTCGGCGATGACGCGGTAAAGCTTGGCTTCGCCCGGCTCGTCCAGCGACGCCGTGGCCTCGTCGAGGAACAGGTAGTCCGGTCCATGCAGCAGCGCGCGGGCGATGCCGAGCCGCTGCTGCTCGCCGAGCGACAAGGTC
This sequence comes from Bradyrhizobium sp. HKCCYLRH3099, assembly GCF_051167855.1. Taxonomy (NCBI): domain Bacteria; kingdom Pseudomonadati; phylum Pseudomonadota; class Alphaproteobacteria; order Hyphomicrobiales; family Nitrobacteraceae; genus Bradyrhizobium; species Bradyrhizobium sp. HKCCYLRH3099. Next base: position 238,672 of record NZ_JBNPTW010000008.1, on the reverse strand, counting down.
CGGTTCCAGTGCCCGTCCTCGGCGAGCCGGTCAGCCAGTTGCGGCAGCCCGACGGCCGCCAGCGCCTCCTTGATCCGATCGGCGCTGTACGCGTCCGCCGCGGCCGGATAGGCGATGGCGGCCCCCAGCGCGCCGATCGGGAAGTACGGCCGCTGCGGCAGCATCATCAGCTTGGCGTGGCCGGGCACGCTGATCGCCCCGCTGCCGAACGGCCAGATGCCGGCGATGGCGCGGAACAGGGTGGATTTGCCGGCGCCGGACGGGCCGGTCAGCAAGGTGCGCTCGCCGCTCTCGAGGCGGAAGCCCTCGGCCGCGATCAACGGCAGGCCGTTCGGCAGCTTCAGCAGCAGCTGGGCCAGCTCGATGCTGTCGCCCGAATGGCCGACCACATCGATCGTCTGCGGCTCCGTGGCGAGCTTGGCCGCGCTCTCGATCGCCATGTCGAAGCCGTCGAGGCGGGCCACGGTGGAGCGCCAGTCGGCGAGCGTGCGGTAGGTCGAGACGAAGAACGACAGCGCGCCCTGCACCTGGGAGAACGCCGAGGCCGTCTGCATGATCGCGCCCATCTGGATGGTCTTGGCGAAATAGGCAGGCGCCACCAGCACGTAGGGGAAGATCACCGCGGCCTGCGAGTAGCTTGCTGTGAAGGCCGTGAGCCGCTTGGTCCGGCTCATGATCTGGTACCAGTTCTGCACCACCCGGCCGAACCTGTCGGTGAGCTGGCCCTGCTCGGCGCCCTCGCCGCGCAACAGCGCGATCTGCTCGGAGCTTTCGCGCACCCGCACCAGGTTGAAGCGGAAGTCGGCCTCGTAGCGCTGCTGCTCGAAATTGAGATTGACCAGCGGCGCGCCGATCCAATGCGTCAGCACCGTGCCGAACACCGCGTAGATCAGTGCGATCCAGACGAGATAGCCGGGTACGGAAACCTGCGTCCCGAACAGCTGCAGCGGCGCGTCATTGGACAGGCCCCACAGCACCACCGTGAACGAGGCGAGCGACACGATGGAGCTGAGCAGGCCGATCGAGATGTTGAGGGTCTTGTCGACGAACAGCTGCACGTCCTCGGCGATACGCTGGTCGGGATTGTCGGCGATGTCGCCGCGCAGCTGCATGCGGTAGTGCGTGGCGCTGCTCAGCCAGCGGCGCAGATAGACCTCGGTCATCCAGCGCCGCCAGCGGATCTGCAGCCACTGATTCAAATAGAGCTGGTAGATCGCGAGCAGGATGTAGATCGCCGCGAGCCCGACGAACACGCCGATCTCCCAGATGAAGCTGTCCCAATTGTATTCCTGCAGCGCGTTGAAGAACCGGTTCTGCCATTGGTTCACCAGCACCTGGATCGCGACCAGCGACAGCTCGATGGCGATGACGGCGGCGAGCAGGATGCGTCCCGCCAGTCTGTCCTCGGACCGGAAGTAGGGGATGGCGATCCGCCAGACGGTCGCGATGGTCGAGCGCAGATTGTTCACAGTGGAACTGCTCCTGAGAAAGGGCCTTAACGGGCTGAGCTAGCGGGAGAATTTCGCAGTCGCCACCGCCTGTCTAGACGAAAGTCGTAAGTTGCCGGGCGACCGCCGGCTTGTCGGTCGCATGCGGCAAACCGTAGCATGCTGCATACAAGAGACATCGCGGCGGCCGCCAGTTTTCGCGAGAATTTGAGCAGATTGGGGCGGTTGCCGGGTTTGTGATCTCAAATGCGCAGTCTTGCCCGGGCTTGACCTTGGGCAGATAGACCCGATCCGCCCCGCCGGCTCGGGTCCAACAAGAAGAACGTGGGGGGGAGACGTACAATGTGGAACCAAGTCTATGATCCGTTGGCGAGTCCAGTGCTGTCCACACTGGCCGCCGCAGTCCCCGTCGTGACGCTGCTGGTTCTGATCGCCAGCGGCAAGGTCAAGGCGCACATCGCGGCGATCATCGCCGTGATCCTCACCAACGTGATCACGATCGTCGTCTTCACGATGCCCGCCAACATGTCGCTGCGCGCCACCTTCCTCGGCGTGGTCACCGGCTTCTTCCCGATCGGCTGGATCGTCCTCAACGTCATCTTTCTCTACCAGGTCACGGTCTCCACCGGCCGATTCGAGCTCTTGAAGCGCGCGATCGGCGGCGTCACCGAGGACCGGCGCCTGCAATTGCTGCTCGTCGCGTTCTCCTTCGGCGCCTTCTTCGAGGGCGCGTCCGGCTTCGGCACGCCGGTGGCCATCACCGGCGCCGTGCTGATCGGTCTTGGCTTCTCGCCGCTCGCGGCCTCCGGCCTGTCGCTGATCGCCAACACCGCGCCGGTCGCCTACGGCGCGCTCGGCACGCCGATCCAGGGCCTCGCCTCGGTCACCGGCATCGATCCCTATATCCTCGGCGCGATGGTCGGCCGGCAATTGCCGGTGTTCTCGCTGATCGTGCCGTTCTGGGTGATCTGGGCGTTCGCGGGCTGGAAGGGCATGAAGGACGTCTGGCCGGCGATCCTGGTCACCGCCGTCTCCTTCGCCGTGCCGCAGTTCCTGATCTCGAACTACATCAATCCCTGGATCGTCGACATCGGCGCCTCGCTGATCTCGATGGGCGCGCTGATCCTGTTCCTGAAGGTCTGGCAGCCGCGGCAGCTGTGGCTGTCGCCGGCGCTGCGCGGACGCGACGATTCGGCGGCGACCATGGCCGCGCAGAAGCCGCTCGACCGCACGCCGCTGACGCAAGCCGAACTGTGGGGCGCGCTGCTGCCGTGGATCATCGTCTGCATCATCATGCTGATCTGGGGCAGCGGCGCCTTCAAGAGCTGGGCGAACGCGAACTTCGCGTGGAACTATCCGGTGCCCGAGCTCGACAAGCTGATCAACAAGATGCCGCCGGTGGCTGCCAAGCCGACGCCGGAGGGTGCGGTGTTCTCGTTCACCTATCTGACCTTCACCGGCACCGGCATGCTGATCGCTGCGATCATCTCCGGTTTCCTGATGGGGGTCGGACCGGGCAAGCTGATTGCCGAATATGGCCGCACCATCCGGCTCTGCGCGATCTCGCTGATCACGATCTCGGCGATGCTCGCGATCGGCACGCTCACCCGCCTGTCCGGCGTGGACGCCACCCTCGGCCTCGCCTTCGCCACGACAGGCGTGCTCTATCCCTTCTTCGGCACCTTGCTCGGCTGGCTGGGCGTGGCGCTGACGGGGTCGGACACGGCGTCGAACGTGCTGTTCGGCAACCTGCAGAAGATCACCTCCGAGCAGCTCGGCCTGTCGCCGGTGCTGATGGCGGCCGCCAACTCCTCCGGCGGCGTGATGGGCAAGATGATCGACGCCCAATCCATCGTCGTCGCCTCGACCGCCACCAACTGGTACGGCCACGAGAGCTCGATCCTGCGCTACGTCTTCCTGCACTCGATCGTGCTGGCCTGTCTGGTCGGCCTGTTCGTGACCTTGCAGGCCTATGTCTATCCGTTCACCGCGATGGTGCTGAAGTAGCGCCATCGCTCAAGACAGAGACCGATTGCGATCGAACGGACTGCGACAAAAACCCCGCGTCGCCTGGGCAACGCGGGGTTTGCTATGTTTGGACCACAATTGTGCGGGAGCCGTGCTGGCAGCCATCGAGTCGATCGCCTACAAGGCGGGCTCCGTGCGTGATGATCTGTCGAGAGGAATGATGCGAGTTGTGAAGCGAGCCAGGACGCGAACCATGACGCGAACCATGGCCGGCGTGATCGTCGCGCTGGCGATGTCCAGCATGTCCGTCGATGCAATGGCGGCGGAGGAGTTTCCGTTCGGCATGGAAATGACGCTGGACGCGCTGCCGCAGCCCGGCTCGAAGCGGGTGCCGGATCTCGATATCGGCGACCACGGCGAGACCGTGCTGGAGCTCTGGTGCAAGGGCGGCAAGGGCCAGTTCTCGGTCGCCGGCAACACCATCGTGTTCATCGCGGGCCAGATCGAGGACCGCAACTGCCCGGCGGCGCGTGCCCAGGCCGACGACGAGCTGATCGCCGCGCTGAGCGCGGCAACGAACTGGAAGCGTCAGGGCGATTTGATCACCTTCATCGGCCCGAAGACGCTGCGCTTCCGGCTGAACACGAACTGAGCCGGGACGGGCGCTTCTTAGAAACCCGTAATTGCATCGATCGAAATGATGGCCCGGCTGTCACCCTCCCCTGGAGGGGGAGGGTCGGCTCATAGGCGCGAAGCGCGTATGAGCCGGGGTGGGGTGATCTCTCCACTCGCACCGATGTCCGCGGTTCACCCCCACCCCGCTCGCCCGCTTCGCGTGCGATCGACCCTCCCCTCCAGGCTAGTTTCAGCACACATCTTGGCCGCGACGGGATTTACCTCGCCCCGCTTGCGGGGAGAGGTCGGATTGCATCGCGAGATGCAATCCGGGTGAGGGGGGCTTTCCGCACGGTCGGTGGGTGTGGCTGCCCCTCACCCCAACCCTCTCCCCGCAAGCGGGGCGAGGGAGCCTACCGTCCGTGCATTGAAGTGACTGGGTCCGACTTCGAGATGTGTGCTCACGCTAGCCCTCCAGGGGAGGGTGGAGAGCGGAGATCGCGGCGCTTGCCGTCGGAGCTCGCCTTACTTCCAAACCGAGTTGTCCGCGTCCCAGCGCTTGGCCTTGAAGACCTTGGCCAGCTCGTCGATGGCACCGCCGTCGTCGCGGGTGTCGCCTTCCTCGTCGCCGGAGGATTCATCCGACAGGATCAGCTTGGCCGACGAGTTCTCGTCGATCGTCGTTGTCGTCGGGCTGCTGATCCACAGCATCAGCGCCTCAGTGCTGCCGGGCTTGTCGATCGAGACCAGGCCGGTGACCTCGATGACGTCGGTCAGTTCGAGCGACGGCATCAGCTGGCTCGGCCGCTTCAAGGTCAGCTTCAGCTTGCCGGTGACCGGATTCCAGACCGCGCCGGTCGGCTTGGCGTTGTAGGTCTTGGACAGGACGTCGGAGATCGCGCCCGCGAGCTTGTCCTTGTTGATCTTGTCGCCGTCGCGCCAGTCGGCAGCAGCGAAGCGGATCGTGCGGTCCATCTCGACCGTGCCGGCCGTCCAGCCGGCGGTGACGACGCCGGTCGTGGCGCGCGCCTTGGCGATCAGCGCGCCGGCGCGCTCGGGATCGACCGTCATGCTGATGGTCTGCTCGCCCGCGCGCAGCGCGTCGCAGCTCACGATCAGGCTGGACAGCGAGACCTCGACATTCTCGCCCTTCAGGCTCTTCAGGAAGTCGGCCACCGCATCGAGCTTGAGGCGGACGGAGACGGCTTCGGGCGACACGTCGGTGAAGTCCTTCGGCTGCGCGCTGATGCCGTCATCGGTCGACTGGCTCTCCTGGAATTCCTTCTCGCTGACGTCGGAGTTGTCCGTCGAGGCCACTTCGGTGACGGTCTTGCCGATCGCGATCTGGCCACGGAACTCGAAATTGTCGCCGGTCGGCTTGCGGGTGAGCTTCACCGTGACCGGCTCCTTGGCGCCGTTGCTCTGGGTCGCGCCGGTCAGGGTCTGGCCGTTGACGGTGAGGGTGACGACGAAGCGGTCCTTGCGGTCCGAATTCTTGGCGACGGGATAGCACACGTCGAGCGTCGCCGCGGTCACCGTCTTGCCCTGGCGCGTCTCCTTGAGGATCACGTCGGCATTGCCGTCCATCAGTCCGTCGATCGCGGTGAAATAGCGTGTCTCGACGGCGGGGGCGGCCTTGGTCCCGCTCTTGCTCTGGGCCCAACCGAGTTCCGGCGCGGCCGCTGCAATCACGGCCAACGCAAGCAAAATAGCGCGCATCTGAAAATCCTTGTGGGAGCGGAATCGGCGCTAGCTGTAGCGCCAATCGGCCATCACTGCACCCCCACCGGGACACTCCGCCAAAAAGAAGGCCGCCCGGAGGCGGCCTTCCTGAAGTCTTGGTGATGGGGCGTTGGGCTCAGAAGCCCATGCCGCCCATTCCACCCATGCCGCCGCCGGCCGGCATCGCCGGGGCCGCGTCCTTCGGCAGCTCGGCGACCATGGCCTCGGTGGTGACCAGGAGGCCGGCGACCGACGAGGCGTCCTGCAGCGCGGTGCGGACGACCTTGGCCGGGTCGATGATGCCCTTGGCGACCATGTCGACATAGTCCTCGGTCTGGGCGTCGAAGCCGAAGGTCTCGGACTTCTCCTCCAGGATCTTGCCGACCACGATCGAGCCTTCGACGCCGGCGTTCTCGGCGATCTGGCGCATCGGAGCCTCGAGCGCCTTCAGCACGATGTTGATGCCGGCCTGGACGTCCGAGTTCGGGTTGGTGATGCGGCCGACCGCCTTCTTGGCGCGCAGCAGGGCCACGCCGCCGCCGGGGACGATGCCTTCCTGCACCGCGGCGCGGGTCGCGTTGAGGGCGTCCTCGACGCGGTCCTTCTTCTCCTTGACCTCAACCTCGGTCGCGCCGCCGACGCGGATCACCGCGACGCCGCCCGCGAGCTTGGCGAGACGCTCCTGCAGCTTCTCACGGTCGTAGTCCGAGGTGGTCTCCTCGATCTGCGCCTTGATCTGGCCGACGCGCGCCTCGATGTCGGCCTTCTTGCCGGCGCCGTTGACGATCGTGGTGTTTTCCTTGTCGATCACGACCTTCTTGGCGCGGCCGAGCATCTTGATCGTGACGTTCTCGAGCTTCATGCCGAGATCGTCCGAGATCAGCTGGCCGCCGGTCAGGATCGCGATGTCCTCGAGCATGGCCTTGCGGCGGTCACCGAAGCCCGGCGCCTTGACGGCGGCGACCTTGAGGCCGCCACGCAGGCGGTTGACGACGAGCGTGGCCAGGGCCTCGCCCTCGACGTCCTCGGCGATGATCAGCAGCGGACGGCCCGACTGCACGACGGCTTCGAGCACCGGCAGCATGGCCTGCAGGCCCGACAGCTTCTTCTCGTGCAGCAGCACGTAGACGTCGTCGAGCTCGGCGGTCATCTTCTCGGCGTTGGTCACGAAGTACGGGCTGAGGTAGCCGCGGTCGAACTTCATGCCTTCGACGATGTCGACCTCGGTCTCGAGCGACTTGTTTTCCTCGACCGTGATCACGCCCTCGTTGCCGACCTTCTGCATCGCCTGGGCGATCATCTTGCCGATCGCGGCGTCGCCGTTGGCGGAGATGGTGCCGACCTGGGCGACCTCGGCGGAGGAGGCGACCGGCTTGGCGCGCTTCTCGATGTCCTTGATGACGGCGGCCACCGCGGTGTCGATGCCGCGCTTGAGGTCCATCGGGTTCATTCCGGCGGCAACCGCCTTGGCGCCCTCACGGACGATGGCCTGGGCGAGCACGGTCGCGGTGGTGGTGCCGTCGCCGGCCAGGTCGTTGGTCTTGGATGCGACCTCGCGCAGCATCTGCGCGCCCATGTTCTCGAACTTGTCCTCGAGCTCGATCTCCTTGGCGACGGTGACACCGTCCTTGGTGATGCGGGGAGCGCCGAAGCTCTTCTCGATGACGACGTTGCGGCCCTTCGGGCCGAGCGTCACCTTGACGGCGTTGGCGAGAATGTCGACGCCGCGCAGCATCCGGTCGCGCGCGTCGCCAGAGAATTTGACGTCCTTGGCTGCCATTTGAAATCTCTCCTGGAGTGGACCCCGACGGCCAGGGGCGTGATCGCCTGCCTGTCGCCTGAACGAGGTTGAACAACGCTAGTTGCCCCGGGCGGCTTGGCGCCGCCCCGGGCGGATCGGGATCAGGCGACGACGCCCATGATGTCGGACTCCTTCATGATGAGGAGCTCCTCGCCGTCCAGCTTGACCTCGGTGCCGGACCACTTGCCGAACAGCACGCGGTCGCCGACCTTGACGTCGAGCGGGGTCAGCTTGCCGTTCTCGTCGCGGCCGCCCGGGCCGACGGCGACGACTTCACCCTGCGAGGGCTTTTCCTTGGCGGAGTCCGGAATGATGATGCCGCCCTTGGTCTTCTCTTCGGCGTCGATGCGCTTAACCACGACGCGGTCGTGCAGGGGACGAAACTTCGATTTGGCCATGACAGGTCCCTTTGCGGGTGCTTTGGTACGGTGATTGTCTGGATTTCTGAATCCGGCCACATTTGGCGCCCAGGTGGGGCCACGTGACTCGGGGCTTTAGCAATCATGCCCTCCGAGTGCTAAAGGCCATCGCCGGAATATGGCTTGGCGCTGTTCCTGTCAAGCAAGGGGCACCGGTTAAGCGCTTGTTCAGGCTGTTAGGGGGATGCTGTCGCGGGCCAGACATGTTAGTGGAGCGGCGTCGTCATCCGACGTCATTGCTCTGATGCGCGTTTTGCGCTTGGTTGCCGGACGGGGCAGCCATGATCTTGTTCCTAAGGGGATGCCATGACGAGTTCACGGTGCGCGCGGCCGGTTGCCAATCTCGCAATCGCAGCGGCGCTCACAACGCTTCTGGGAGCATGCGGGGGCGGTTTCAACCTCTCGCCTTCCAGTCCCGCGCCTCCGGAGGTCGCCGTGGAGCCTGAGGTTCCGGCGACGATTCGCGCGGAGGATCTGGTGGGCAAGTGGGGCCTCGCCGCCTACAACAATCCCAACGACCGCGCGCGGACCGAGAAGATGGCGCTGGCACAGTGCAAGCAGCCCTATGTGATCGGTGCCGGCACGTCGGGCGGTGTCGTGATGCATCTGGCCGACCAGGCGACCCCGCAGGAGCTGCGCCTGAAGGGCTCGGCCGGCGGCAAGAACTACATCGGTCCGGCCGGCCCTCCCGGCGGCGAGCAGGATCGCGAAGTCGTCTCGTTCGACGGACGGGTGCTGATCACCCGCTTCGTCGACAAGGACGCGGCCACCCGCTACCAGACCATGGTCTATGTCCGCTGCGGACCGCGCGCCTGAGTCTTTCAGCGTCATGCGATATCCAAGAAGCGCATGATGCTCCCATTCATGACCGGGCAGAGGCTCACCGGCTGCTCGATCTCAAACTGCAGATGATGACGACGGCGGAGCTGCGATCTCAGTCTCACCCTCCCCTGGAGGGGGAGGGTGGCAGCTAGTCTCCAAGCTGCGCGCTGCGGAATAGGGCGCGTGCCCTAATCTTCCAGATTCGACTCCGCGGAAACACATCACGCCCCTGGGACCGCTTCAGCCGAACGGGACAAACGAAAAAACGCCGGCGGGAACGCCGGCGTTTTTGTTTGAGATCTCGTATTGCAGAGGCCGCGGCGGCTCAGTTGAACAGCGCGTCGATGTCGTCCTGCGAGGCGTGGCCGACATCGCCTTCCGCCTTCGGGCCGTTCAGCAGCCTGGCGTCGCCCTCGCGGGTGTCGACGATCGGCGGCACATGCGCCTTGATGGCGTCGACGCCGCCCCAGATGTCCATCATCACCACGATGTGGTGCTCGATGAACTTCATGGTGGTCATGACCTTGTTGATGCGCTGGCCGGTCAGGTCCTGGAAGTTGCAGGCCTCGAAGATCGAGACCACGCGCTCCTGGATCTCTTCGCTCAGGATCTTCTGCTGGTCGGCCGAGTCCACCTTGCCGAGCGCGCTGGCGGCCTGGTCGATGGCCTCCGCGGCCTCGAGGATCTGCTGCGTCGCCTGCTCGGTGCCGCCGACGACCGCGCCGAGCTCGCCGTTGACCTTGGCCATCTCCTCGCCGTTGAAGCTCTTGGCATGGAGGGTGGCGATCTCGCCCTTGGTGCGGTTGATCGCGTCGTGGATCAGGTCCAGCTCGACCTTGAGCTTCTCGCACTGCTCGATCTGGGCGCGGTAGGTTTCGAGCAGCGCGCGCGCCTCGGCGACCTCGCGTTGAGCCGATTCTTCAATGGCGGCGTTGGCCGTGCTGTTTCCGCCGGTGCGGATGGCGTTGGCCATCTGCGCCCGGATCGCGCGGAGCTCGTCCATGATTTCCTTGTGGTTGGGGCCGATCTCGCCGCCCACGAAGTCGGGCTCCGGCATATGGCCGACGATGGCTTCTTCGATACGGAAACGCTTGCGAACCGGCATGAGAGTGTCCCTGACCTTTTACTGCGAACAGTTCTATGCAGAGGCTATTTAACATCGCGTTCACGGCAGGAACCGCAGGGGCGCAACGTTCGCGTGTCGCTGAAACGCGCGATTAACCATGCGCCTGCGCCTTCACGCAAAAGTAACGCTAGCTGACAAATCCACGGCCATGTCCGCCGATGGTGAATCCCGGCGGCCTCCCTGTTTACCAAAGCGATCGGGTTTTGCTCTTTATTGACGATACGCGGCGGCCTGACCGGCTGTGCGCAACGAACGGCATTCAGACGAAACAGTACAGAGTACGTCGATGTTCAGATCATTCTCCACGGCGCTGCTGGCCGGCGCATGCGTCTTTGCGGCTCTGGATCGTGCCGCGGCCCAGGGATTTCAGCAGCCTGCGGTAGTCTATAACGGGCCGTCGCAGCCGGCGGCGCCGGTGCGTACCGCCTATGTCGACCGCTCGCGCATGGGCGGCGGCTTCATCGAATTCCTGTTCGGCGATCCGCAAGGAGCGCGCGGCGCACTGCCGCCGGGACAGCCGATGTACCAGCAGCAGCCGTCGTACTACGAGCCGCAGCGGCAGGCGCCCGGCCTGGTGCCGCAGCAGGGCGCGCCGGACGAGGAGGCCTATGAGCTGACGCAGCGGCCGCTCGATCCGAAATACGAGAAACAGATCGTTGACTATGACGGCAAAGAACGGCCGGGCACGATCGTCATCGATACACCCAACAAGTTCCTCTATCTGGTGCAGGGCCAGGGCAGGGCGTTGCGTTACGGGATCGGGGTCGGCCGCCCCGGCTTCACCTGGTCGGGCGTGAAGACCATTTCGGCGAAGCGCGAATGGCCGGACTGGACGCCGCCGCCGGAGATGCTGGCGCGCCGGCCCGATTTGCCGCGCCACATGGAGGGCGGTCCGCAGAACCCGCTCGGTGCGCGCGCGATGTATCTGGGCTCCTCGCTCTATCGCATCCACGGCTCCAACGAGCCCTGGACGATCGGCACCAACGTCTCGTCCGGCTGCATCCGGATGCGCAACGAGGACGTCATCGACCTCTATGGCCGGGTGAATGTCGGCGCACGGGTCATCGTGCTCTGACGCCTTTCGGCCGATGACCGGCACCAAAAAGGCCGCCCAAGAGGGCGGCCTTTTCATTGTCCGTGGCGCGGTGGTCAGCGCGCGTTACGCGTAGTTGCTGCCGCCGTCGTCATCGCCATAGCCGTCATCGGCGTCGAAATCGGCGGCGTCATTGTCGTTGCCGCTGTCGTCATAGCTCGCCTGGTCGAACAGGCCGGCCCGGCCGCCGTCGCCGCCGGAGCGGCCGATGTCGTTGAGCCCCGCGTCATTCGCCAGCGAGCCGCTGGACTGATCGCTGCCGCCCCATGGGCTGCCGCCGCCGCCACGCTCCTCGATGATGGTGGTGTCGCCGAAGGCCTGATGCTGGCCGCCGCCCATCATCGAGCGGATGCCGCCGAGCAGCAGCGAGCCGCCGACCATGCCGGCCGCCGCCGCCGCCGCCGTGCCAAGGAACGAGCCGCCGCCACCACCGCCGCCGCCGAACAGGCCGCCGCGCTGCTGGCCGTAGCCGCCCTGATCATAGGGGCCGGGCTGGCCGGGATAGCCGGGCTGGCCCTGATAGCCGGCCGGCGGCATCGCCTGGCCGCTGTTCCACACCGGGCGGTTCGGCAGCGGCGGAGGAACGTTCGGCACCGAGCCGCGGCTGCCGCCGGAGCCGAAGATGCTGTCGCGCATCGAATCGAGGAAGCCGCCCGACTGCGCCTGCGCCTGGGCGTGCTGCAGCTCCTCGATGCGGGCATTGGCGCGCTTCAGGGCCTCGTCCTGCACCAGCACGGTCTGAACCAGCGCATAGACGGCGTTGGGAGCCCGCTGCAGCGCCTGGGAGATGGCGGCGGCAGCCTCCGGATCGCGCGGCGCACTCTCCAGCTTGGCGAGCCGGTCGAACAGGTCGTCGATGAGTTGGCGTTCTTGCGGTGTCATGTGGTTCTCCTGCCGCTTGCCGGTTCCAGCGAAGCGCGGCCAACATTTGGGGGGACTTTGTGGTTCGGCCAGTCGGGCCGCGCATTAAATTTCCGTATGCGACAAAGCGTCTGCCGGGCTTGCGAACTCCATTGCGTGAAAACGCTGCCAGCTGGCATTTGTTCGTCGCCGGCCCGCCAAATCCGTTCAGGCGAGCGTCACGCCACGGCGGTCGAGCAGCGCGGGAAAGTGCTCGCCGGCCAGATAAGCGTGTTCATGCTCCCGCTGCCCGGTCAGGGGATCGAGCGCGATCAGCACGTCGTCGACGAAGCCGGGATGGCACATCACGAGGCCATGCTCGGGCAGCGCGTCAAGGAAGCCGTCCATCAACGCGCCGAAATCCGAGCCCTTGGTGAAGTCGTAGGCGCCGGCAAAAGCGGGGTTGAAGGCGATGTCGGCGCGCTGCGCATGCTTGCGGAATTGCGCGCTCAAGACGTCCAGCAGCAGCGCCTTCGGCGCTGCCAGCCGCTGCCTCAGCGGCGCGTTGCGGCCGCCCTGGCGCACCCAGGCTGATGGCGCAGCCTCCTTCACGGCGGCCAGAAAACCCTCGCGCACCTGCGGATAGAGCTGCGCATGCTGGTGACCGTCGACGAAATCGGGCGCGCGCCCGAACAGCTCCCCGAACGCAGTCAGCTGCACCATGACCTCGGCGCGGATCAGTTCGGGATCGAGCCGGCGGGTCAATCCGGCGCGCAGCAGTTTCGGAAACGGCAGGAACATGCCGCCTTCGGACGGAAGGAAATGCATCGTCAGCGGCCGGAACGGCGCGGTCAGCGTGACATGCAGGCCGATGGCGCAGCGCGGGCTGTCGGCTGCGACCTTGGTGAGCTCCTTGACCTCGTCGCGCCCGATCGCGGCGCCCACGGTCATTACCGAGGTCGCGTTCAAGCGCCCGCGCGCGATCAGGTCGCGGATGGCGCGGTTGACGCCCGGGCTGATGCCGTAGTCATCGGCGCACAGCCAGATGCGCCGGGGCGGCGCCTCGCTCATTCGGCGGCAGTCCTCTCGCCGTCGCTGCGCGCGTCGAGCGTGGCGCGCTTCTCGCTGTGCTCGGCGACGAAGTAGATCGGCCGGGCCTTCAGCTCGGACAGGATCTTGCCGATGTACTCGCCCATGATGCCGATCATGATCAGCTGCACGCCGCCGATCGTCATCAGTCCGACCATCAGCGAGGGATAGCCGGGCACCGACTTGCCGGTGGTGAAGGTCTCCCAGAGAATCGTCAGGCCGAAAAGGAAGGCGGCCGAGGCCAGCAGGATGCCGAGCAGGCTCGCGACGCGCAGCGGCGCCACCGAGAACGAGGTCAGGCCCTCGATCGACAGGCCGAGCAGGCTGGTGACGTTGAAGGTCGTGACGCCATGCGCGCGCGCCGCGGGTTCGTAGTCGACGCGGATCTGGCGGAAGCCGATCCAGCTCGCCAGGCCCTTGAAGAAGCGGTTGCGTTCGGGGAGCTGGCGAAGTGCTGCGACCGCGCGCGGCGACAGCAGGCGGAAGTCGCCGGCATCCTCGGGGATCTTCTGCCGCGCGCCCCAATTGATCAGCGCGTAGAAGCCGTGCACGGCGACGCGGCGCAGGAACGGCTCGTTGTCGCGATGCGCCTTGGCCGTGTAGACGACGTCGTAGCCGTCCTTGATCCAATGCGTGACGAGCTGCTCGACCAGCGCCGGCGGATGCTGGCCGTCGCCGTCCATGAACAGCACGGCGCCGCGGCGGGCGTGATCGAGGCCGGCCATCAGCGCCGCCTCCTTGCCGAAATTGCGCGACAGCGACACCACCTGCACGTCGAGCGCATCGGCCTGCAGGGTGCGCGCGACCGCGAGCGTGTTGTCGCGGCTGCCGTCGTCAACATAGACGAGCTCGCAGGCCAGGCCGAAGCGCTGGCGCAAGGTGCGCGCGAGATTGTTCAGCCGCTCGTGCAGCGCCGTCAGTCCCGCGCCCTCGTTGTAGACGGGGATAACGATCGACAGTCCCTGCGACGCGGCGTCGGCCGCGGTCGTGGTCAGGTCGGACACGTCAGTTCCCAGCATCGCTTTGGAGTCCTCGTTCACGGACCAACATATGGTAGCAGCCGCTGCCTGTCGCTACGATGAACGGCGATTTATGATCGCAGGAAGGCCTCGAGGCAGGCAAACAGCGGATTCTCGCGGTCGAGCACGTAGTCCAGCGAAGCCACCGACACCGTCTCGGCGCCGTGCGCCCGCAGGAAACTCCCGAGCGCGTAGATCTGCGCCGGCGGGCAGTGCAGCGTGAGCATGCCCGACGAGGTCGGGCCGCCGAACGGCGCGACGACGCCGAAGCGGTTGTGCGCCTCGGTCAGCATTGCTGCGTCGCACCCTTTGAAGCGCGTGCGGACCTCGCGGTATTTCCTGGCGCGGGCGCTGGCGTGGATGTGATCCAGGATGATGCGGGCGCTCTCGCGCGGGCCCTCCGACCAGTCGGCGTCGCGCGAGGCGACCAGATTGGCCTGGCTGCGCAGGATGACGCCGTCGTCCAGCACCTTCAGCCCGTTGGCGGCGAGCGTCGAGCCGGTGCTGGTGATGTCGACGATCAGCTCCGCGGTGCCGACCGCCGGCGCGCCCTCGGTGGCGCCCGCGCTCTCGACGATGCGGTAATCGACGATGCCGTGAGACGCGAAGAAGCTGCGCGTGAGGTTGATGTATTTGGTCGCGACGCGCATGCGGCGATTGTGCTGGGCGCGGAAGCCGGTGGCGACGTCGTCGAGGTCGGCCATGGTGCGGACGTCGATCCAGGCCTGCGGCACGGCGACCACGACATTGGCGCCGCCGAAGCCGAGCGTATCGATCAGCAGCACGCGCTTGTCGGCATCGGCGATGCCCTCGCGGACGAGGTCTTCGCCGGTGACGCCGAGATGCACGGTGCCGCGCGCCAGCTGCGAGACGATCTCACTCGCAGAGAGATAGGCAATCTCGACATTGTCGAGGCCGGAAATGGTGCCGCGATAGTCGCGCGCCCCGCCCGGCTTGGAGAGGTTCAATCCGGCGCGGCCGAAGAACGCTTCGGCATTCTCCTGCAGGCGGCCCTTTGAGGGAACGGCGAGGACGAGGGGGCCGCTCATGATGCTCTCCCGCGCGCGGCCTTCCCCGCGGCGCTGCTCTGGGCCAGGCGCTCGATCCAGATCGAGAAGCCGACGGCCGGAATGGACTGCGGTGCGCCGAGCTGGCTCAGCAGGCCATCATAGCGGCCGCCTGCGACCAGCGGCTCGTCGCCATTGCCGGGATGATGCAGCTCGAACTCGAATCCGGTGTAGTAGTCGAGGCCGCGGCCGAACGCCGTGGCGAAGCGCACCTTGCCGACATCGAGGCCGCGCTGGGCCATGAAGCCGGTGCGCGATTCCAGCGCATCGATGGCGGCGGAGATGTCGAGTTTGGCGTCAGCGGCGAGCGCGCGCAGCTGCTGCACCGCCTCTGTCGGCGTGCCGCTGATGGCGAGGAAGCGCTTGATGCGGTCGAGCGCGTCGCGCGGCAGCGCGCCACCCTTGAGCGTGGACTGCTCCAGAAAGCGATCCGCAATCTCCGCCACGGAGCGGCCGCCCAACGCGGTGGCGCCGGCGATCGACATCAGGTCGGTGACGAGCGCCAGCGCCGCCTTGCGGTCGGAGCCGGCCAATGCCGCGAGCACGCCTTCATATTCGTTGCGCGGCGCGACCTCGGCGGTCGCCAGCCGCTCCAGGTCCTGCGCCAAGGTGCGCTTGCGGTTGAAGTCCTTGATCAGGCGCCGCCGCCAGACCGGGTAGAGATCGAGCGCGTCGATCAGGGCCGTGAACAGCGCCACGTCGCCGGTGCGGATCTCGACCTCGGCCAGACCTGCGGCCGCGGTCGCCTCGATCGCCAGCGCCAGCATCTCGGCATCGGCGGCGGGGTGATCCTGGCGGCCGAAGGATTCGATGCCGCCCTGCAGGAACTCGCTCGGCCGGCCGCCACGGTAACGAAATACGGGGCCGAGATAGCTGAAGCCGGCCGGCTGGCCGGCGCGGGGCGAGGCGAGGTAGTCGCGCGCGACGGGAATGGTCAGGTCCGGCCGCAGGCACAGCTCCTCGCCGCCGAGGTCCGTGGTCAGGTAGAGGCTCTTGCGGATGTCCTCGCCGGAGAGGTCGAGAAACGGTTCGGCCGGCTGCAGGATGGCAGGCGTCGCCCGCGCGTAGCCGGCCTCGGCGAACGACTGCAGCAGCTTGTCCGCCCACGCGGCGGGTCCGGTCGGAGCGGGTCCGGTCATGTCGATCAGGTTCCAAACTGGATGGCGCCCCCTCGCGGGGCGGCGGCTGGCCTTAGCATGGTCATTTGACGGTTTCGACAGGGAAGGGCCGGGTCGGGCCACAATCGGGCCGATGCCTTAACCGCCTGCGCCCCGCCAATCCCCGAGCGTCGCCTGGATCAGGGCCAGCGCGGCCACCGCGGCCGTATCGGCGCGCAGGATGCGCGGGCCGAGCGCCAGCCGGATCACGCGCGGCTGCCGCAGCAGCAGCTCGCGCTCCTGGACGGCAAAGCCGCCTTCCGGGCCGATCAGCAGGTCGATGCCGGCGGGCGCGTCGTCGCGCAGCGCCTGAAGCGGGTCGGCGACATCGGCTGCCTCGTCGCAGAACACCAGCAGGCGTGAGGCCGGCCGCTGGCCGAGGAAGCGCTCCAGCGGCACGGGGTCCCGGACCTCGGCGAGGCTGAGGATGCCGCATTGCTCGGCCGCCTCGATGACGTTGGCGCGCATGCGCTCGCCGTTGACGCGCGACACCTGGGTGTGCCGGGTAATGACGGGCTCCAGCCGCGCCGCGCCCATCTCGACCGCCTTCTGCACGATGTAGTCGAGCCGGGCATGCTTCAACGGTGCGAAGACATAGGCGATGTCGGGCAGGTGGTCCTGCGGCCGGATTCGCTGCCGGGGGATCACGCCCTCGGGCCGTTTGCGGCCGGCGATTTCGCCCTGCCATTCGCCGTCGCGGCCGTTGAACACGAGGACGCGATCTCCCGCGCCGAGCCGCAGCACGTTGCCGAGATAGTTGCTCTGGTTGCGATCGAGCGGGACGGCGTTGCCCTCCAGCAGAGGTGCATCGACGTACAGGCGCGGGGCGGTGAAGTCGTATTCAGGCATGTCTGTGGCGGTTGTAACGAGGAGCCGGACCGGCGATGGCGCCTTTGCGCCGCGCTGCCGACAGATTTGTCCGCTTCGATAGCTCTGGAAATGGCGGTCGTCCATTCGGGCGGGACTCTGGCGCTGCCGGAAGCCTTCATGGGGGCTTGCGAGGAGAACAGCCGTGAACTTGAGACAATCGACGTGGGCGATGTGGGCCATCGCTGCGGTCATCGTGGTGGCGCTCTCCGGTTCTGTCAGGGCCGACGACAAGGCGGCCGCGGCGCCGCAGCCGGCGGTCCCCGCGGTTCCCGGCAGCCCTGGCGTGGCCGGCTTTCGTCCTCCCGAAAGCTGCCTGAAGGAGTTCACGCCGCTGCGGGACGAGACCGCGCGGCGCGCCAAACTGCTGAAGGCTGCGACCGAGCGTCGCTTCGCGCCCGGCGAGGCCTGCCAGCTGGTGCATGATTACGAGCTCGCCCAGACCAAGATGATCGATTACGCGGTCGCGCACGCCTCGATGTGCGGCATCCCCGCCAAGATCACCGATCAGCTCAAGGCGAATCACGCCAACACCCTGGCGGTGATGCGCAAGGTCTGTACCGTGACCTGGAACTTCGCTCCCGCTGCCGGCACATCCGCCTCAAGATCCTGAGGAGGGCGTTGAATGAACGGCGTTTGGCACGAGCTGAGACGCGCTGCCACGTTTTCGCCTTGAAATGTCGACTGCGGCCCTCCGCCGCGGCCGTGATCAACTCCGCGGTTGTGCTGGGCGGACGAGAATCGTAAAAGCCCCGGATCGGATCGTGCTTTCATCCGGAAGTGTTGAGGATTCTTGGTCTTACCGGAGAACCAGCCTTGATCGTGCACAAGACGTTGTTGCCGCTCGCCGTCGCCGCCACCGTGCTCTGCACCGGGCCGGCCTTTGCACAGGGCTCCTTTCCGGCGCCGCTTCCTGGCCAGGCTCCGGCCAGCAGCTCGCCATTTCCTCCCATCAACGGCGCAGCGCCGCCGCCGATGCAGGCCGCCGCTCCGTCGAGCGCGTTCCCGGCTCCCGGTGGCGGGGGAGGAGGCTTCGGCGGCGGCGGGTTTGCACCAGCGCCGATGGGCGCTGCCCCGCGGGGTGGCCCGCCCGACAGCTGCATGAAGGAATTCATGCCGCTGCGCGAGGAGGCTGAACGCCGCGGCAAGCTGATCAAGGCTGCCAGCGACCGCAAGGCCTCGCCTGTCGAGGCCTGCAAGCTGATCGGCAACTTCGGCAAGGCCGAAGTGAAGATGATCAAATATGTCGAGCAGAATTCCGCAACCTGCGGCATCCCGCAGCAGATCGCCGATCAGCTCAAGGCCGGCCACAAGAACACCGATGCGCTCGAGAAGAAGGTCTGCGCGGTGGCGGCCCAGATGCAGAAGGGCGGCGGCGGCCCGGCGGCCCCTGGCCTCAGCGACGTACTGGGAACGTCGGCTGCGTTGCCCGAGGCCAACACGATGAAGAAAGGCGGCTCGGCCTTCGATACGCTGACCGGCAACGTTCTCACCCGATGAGCACCACCGCCGTCCGCGTTGCTGACGCGACCGGCAACTGGGTCGATACGCTGGCGCCGCTCTGGAGCCGGCCCTATTTGCGGCTTGCGCGTTTCGATCGACCGATCGGTTCCTGGCTGCTGTTGATGCCGTGCTGGTGGTCGGCCGCATTGGCCGCGGGGATGCTCGGCGATCTGTCCATGCTTCCCGTATGGATCGCGCTGTATTTCGTCGGCGCCTTCGTGATGCGCGGGGCCGGCTGTACCTGGAACGACATCACCGACCGCGATCTCGACGCCAAGGTGGAGCGCACCCGCTCGCGGCCGATTCCGGCCGGGCAGGTCGGCGTGAAGCAGGCGCTGGCTTTCCTGATCGCGCAGGCCCTGGTCGGGCTTCTGGTGCTGCTGCAGTTCAACCGGTTCGCCATCGCCACCGGCATTTCCTCGCTGCTGATCGTGGCGGTCTATCCGTTCATGAAGCGCGTCACCTGGTGGCCGCAGGTCGTGCTCGGCCTCGCCTTCTCCTGGGGCGCGTTGATGGGATTTGCCGTCGCCTTCGGCCGCATCGATGCCACGGCGCTGCTGCTCTATGCCGGGTCGATCTCGTGGGTGATCGCCTACGACACCATCTACGCGCATCAGGACGCGGAGGATGACGCGCTCATCGGCGTCAAGTCGACGGCGCGGCTGTTTGCCGAGCGCACGCATCTGGCGCTGGTGATTTTCTACGGGCTCGCTGTCGTCTTGATCGGAGCCGCGTTCGTGACCGCACATGTGCATGTTGCGGCATGGCTTGGGCTGGCGGCGTTTGCCGCCCATCTCGGCTGGCAGATCCGGCGTCTCGACGCTGCTGATCCGGCGCTGTGCCTGCGCATCTTCAAATCGAACCGCGATGCCGGACTGCTGTTGTTCGCCGGCCTGCTGGTCGACGCGGTGCTGCGCGCAACCTGATCAGTTGCGCGCGATGATCTCGCGTTCGCCGCGATGCACCGAGGCCGGATTGGGCTGGTAGCCGACGCGGCGCCGCATCAGGAAGCGCGGACGGCGTGCGCGGATCGCGTTGCGGCGGCGGCGGCGTGGCGTGGCCTCGCGCCGTTTGTCCTGCAACTGCGGCAGCGCGAACGTCTCGCTCCACATCGCCCAGGCCGTCACGATGTCGTCCTGGTCGTCGCTGACGCACAGCGGAATGCTGAGCGAGGGGTCGCGATGGACCAGCACCAGCATCATCTGCGTGTCGTCGACCTCGCGCAGCGCGATGCCGAGAAAGTCGCTGACCCGGAGATTCACGGCCATGCGCATGCCGCTGACGGCACGGCGCAGGACCACCCGCTCCCGGTGCAATTCGATCTGCCGGATCCCGCCATCGGCACGGGTATCGTGCGCGCTGTACGAGACGGGCAGGGAAAGAGGGTCGAGCCGCAGCACGCGGCTCGACCCAGCGGAATTGCTTCCGCCTGTTGCTGTTTGACGCCTCACGGCTTGGTCTCCCCGCCGGGATTATGCTCCCGGTCGATGCGTGAGACCTTGCCACGCACCTCGCCCGTATCAGCTTAAGAAGGCTGGTTAATCAGTCCTCACGCATGATCCTCTTACCGTCATGATTGACAAGCGCTTGCCCCGCATGATTGACGAGACCTTGCCGATTTGCCGACAATCCGACGTGGTGTCTGCCGACCTGCTTGAAGTCGGCGTGATGAGGCCACATTTCGTCTGGATTGAGCCGTGTTCGCCGCCCACCTGACATCGATCGGATCGTGTTCGTGACCTCTCCTTCCTCAGCCGCCGCAACGTCGACCTCCGCCCATTCGGATCTGCTCGATCAGTCCGCCCTGCGAACGCTCGCCGAGCGGCTGGTGGAGGCCGCGAAGAAGGCCGGCGCCGACGCCGCCGATGCGATCGCGGTGCGCGGCATCTCGCAAGGCGTCGAGGTCCGGGACGGCCGCGTCGAGGAATCCGAACGCTCCGAAGGCGATGATGTCGGCTTGCGCGTGCTGGTCGGCAAGCGGCAGGCGGTGGTCTCGACCAATGACGTCAGCGGCGATGGCGTGGCGCGTCTGGCCGAGCGGGCCGTGGCGATGGCGCGGGTGGCGCCCGACGACAAATATGTCGGCCTCGCCGATCCCGCGCTGCTGGCGCGCGACATTCCCGAGCTCGACCTGCTCGATCCGGCGATCCCCGGGACGGCGGAACTCGAGCGGCGGGCGCAGGAGGCGGAGGCCGCCGCCCTCGGCGTGAAGGGCGTCACCAAGTCCGGCGGCGCCTCGGCCTCGGCCGGCATCGGCGGCATGGTGCTGGTCACCAGCGACGGCTTCCACGGTGCCTATCTGCGCTCCAGCCAGAGCATTTCGACCACCGCGATCTCCGGTGAAGGCACCGGCATGGAGCGCGACTACGACTACACGGCGGCGCCGCATGGTGAGGATCTCCTGAGCCCGGCGGCGGTCGGGCGCAGCGCCGGCGAGCGCGCGGTGGCGCGCGCCAATCCGCGCAAGGTTGCGACCTGCCAGGTCCCGGTGGTGTTCGATCCCCGCGCATCCGGCTCGCTGGTCGGCCATCTCGTCGGCGCCATCAACGGCGCCTCGATCGCGCGCAAGACCAGCTTCCTGAAAGACAAGCTCGGCGCTCAACTGTTCGCGAAGGGGATTCGCATCATCGACGATCCATTGCGTCGGCGTGGCCTGCGCTCGCAGCCGTTCGACGCCGAAGGCGTCAAGGTGAAGCAGACGGCGCTGGTCGATGACGGCGTTCTCACGACCTGGCTGCTGGATTCCGCCACGGCGCGCGAGCTCGGCCTGACCACCACAGGCCACGCCCATCGCGGCGTGTCGTCCTCGCCGTCCCCGGGGCCGTTCAACCTGCATCTCGAAGCAGGCGTCGTCACCGCCAAGGAGCTGATCTCGGATATCAAGCAGGGCTTCTACGTGACCGACCTGATCGGCTCGGGCGTGAATGGCGTCACCGGCGACTACAGCCGTGGTGCCTCCGGCTTCTGGATCGAGAATGGCGAGATCACCTATGCAGTCAGCGAGGTGACGATCGCCGGACATCTGTTCGAGATCTTCAAGTCGATGACGCCCGCCAGCGACCTCGAATTCCGCTACGGCGTCAATGCGCCGACCGTGCGCATCGAAGGATTGACGCTTGGCGGACGGTGAGTTCGAAACCTCTGATACGGAGAGCCTCGGCACGGAGAGTCTTGCGGCGGACGCCGTACTCCTGAAGGCGGTGGTGCGCGAAGCCGGCGAGCTCGCGCGCGCGATGTTCGGCACCGACCTGCGCAAATGGACCAAGGGCGCCTCGTCGCCCGTCTCCGAAGCCGACATGGCCGTCAACGCGCTGCTGGAGCGCAAGCTGCGATCGGCGACGCCTGAGTATGGCTGGCTGTCCGAGGAGAGCGCCGACGATGCGGTGAGGCTGGGCCGGTCCCGGGTCTGGATCGTCGATCCGATCGACGGCACCCGCTCCTATCTCGGCGGCCGCAATGACTGGTGCGTGAGCGTCGCCCTGGTCGAGAACGGTGCGCCCGTCCTGGCGGCCGTCCACGTCCCGATGAGCGAGGAGTTCTTCTTCGCGGCGCAGGGACGCGGCACCACGCTGAACGACGCGCAGGTTCACGCCTCGGAGGGCCACGACATCGACTTCGCGCGCGTCGCCGGACCAAAACCGCTGGTTGAGAGGCTGGCACCGGAATCGACACGGATTGAGTTGCATCCGCGAATCGGATCGTTGGCACTCAGGCTGTGTCGTGTCGCGCATGGTGCTCTCGATGCCGCTTTTGCAGGCGGGCAAAGTCGCGATTGGGATCTTGCGGCGGCTCATTTGATCGTGCAGGAAGCGGGTGGTAAAATGAGCGCATTGTCCGGCGAGACGATCCTCTATAATCGTCCCGACGTGGCCCATGGGGTGCTGGTAGCAGCGGGACGCGATCGACATGCTGACATAGTCAGCCATTATCGCCGCCTGCCGCAGAGCTGATCACACCCTTCAGGACCGCGCCGGCCAGGCCGCCCCGCAAGGCGCGTTGATTAGGAAACGATACCGATGACAGATAGCGCCTCGCAGCAGCTCCTTCACCTCGTGATCGGCGGCGAACTCGTCAACCTCGAGAAGAACGAGTTCAAGGATCTCGACAAGGTCGATATCGTCGGCGTCTATCCGAACTACGCGTCGGCCCATGCCGCCTGGCGCGCCAAGGCGCAGATGACGGTCGACAACGCCCACATGCGCTACTTCATCGTGCACCTGCACCGGCTGCTCGATCCCGGCCAGGACGCCAAGGCGTAAGACGAAGCTCACGACTTGAAACATCTGATCCGCAATACGCTGCGTAGCGGCTGGTTCCAGCGCGCCGTCGGGTTCCTCGCGGCCGAATATCTGCGCCTGGTGTGGCTGACCAACCGCTTCACCTTCGAGCCGCCCGAGGTCTACGAGATCGTCGAGCCGCAGATGCCGGCGATCTTCGCGTTCTGGCACGGCCAGCATCTGCTGACGCCTTTCATCAGGAACAAGTCGAGCTATCGGGCCAAGGTGCTGATCTCCAAGCATCGCGACGGCGAGTTCAACGCCATCGCTGCGGAGCGGCTGGGGATCGGAACCATCCGCGGCTCCGGCGACCATGGCGGCTCCTTCCACCGGAAAGGCGGCGTGGGGGCGTTCAGGGAGATGGTGCAGGCGCTCGAAGACAACTATAATGTGGCATCCACTGCCGATGTGCCGAAACGCGCGCGGATCGCGGGTCTCGGCATCATCATGCTCGCGCGTGAGTCAGGACGTCCGATCATGCCCTTCGCAATGGTCACGAGCCGCTTCGTCCGCCTGAAGAACTGGGACAGTACGACCATCAATTTGCCATTCGGCCGCGGCGCATTGGTGGGAATCAAGGAAATCAACGTGCCGCGTGATGCCGACGCCGCGACCATGGAGCAGGCGCGCCTCGACCTCGAGGCCACGCTCAACGAATGCATGCGCCGCGCCTATGAGATCGTCGGCCGTCCCGAAGCCTGTCCGCCGCCGGTGAATTCGCGGGCCGACGCTGTGGGAGCCGCCAGTGGCTAGCCCGCTGCCGATGGCCCTGCGCGTCTACCGCGGGTTGTCCTCGGCGGCGGTGCCGCTTGCGCCGGCCCTGATCCGGCAGCGCCTCAAGAACGGCAAGGAAGATCCTGAGCGGACCGACGAGCGGCGTGGCTTGAGCCACGATACCCGCCCGGAGGGGCCGCTGGTCTGGATTCACGGCGCCAGCGTCGGCGAGGTGCTGGCTGCGGCGGCGCTGATCGAGCGGCTGCGCGCGCTCAACATCCGCATCCTGATCACCTCGGGCACGGTGACGTCGGCGGCGATCGTCGCCAAGCGCTTTCCGCCCGACGTGATCCATCAATATGTGCCCTATGACACGCCGCGCTTCGTCGAGCGCTTTCTCGATCACTGGCGTCCGTCGCTCGGGCTGTTCATCGAATCCGACCTCTGGCCCAATCTCATCCTGGCCGGAGCGTCGCGGCGGGTGCCGATGGTCGTGATCAACGGCCGGATGTCGCCGCGCTCGTTCCCGCGCTGGCGCCGCATGTCCGGCACGATCTCCGCACTGCTCGGACGCTTCGATCTGTTCTTGACGCAGTCGCAGGCCGATGCCGACCGCTTCTCCGCGCTGGGGGCGCGCAACGTCGTCACGACGGGCAATCTGAAGCTCGACGTGCCGGCGCCGCCCGCCGATCCGGCGAAGCTCGACCGGCTCACCGCGATGACGCGGGGCCGACCGGTGATCGTTGCGGCGTCCACGCATCCCGGCGAAGAGGAGATGCTGATCGCGACCCACAAGGTGCTGTCGACGATCTATCGCTCGCTGCTCACCGTGATCGTGCCGCGCCATCCGCATCGCGGTCCCGCCGTGGCCGAACTGATCGCTGGCGCCGGGTTGCAGCCCGCCTTGCGCTCGCGCGACGAGCAGCCGCTCGCCGGCACCGACATCTACGTCGCCGATACGATGGGCGAACTCGGCCTGTTCTACCGGCTCGCGCCGGTGGTGTTCATGGGCGGCTCGCTGGTCGAGCATGGCGGACAGAATCCGATCGAGGCCGTGAAGCTCGGCGCCGCCATCGTGCATGGACCGCATGTCTTCAACTTCACCGAGGTCTACGAGGCGCTGGATCGCGCGGCGGGCGCGCGCCTCGCGCGTGACCAGGATGCGCTGATCCGGCAGCTCCGGCAGTTGCTCGGCGACGCCGCGGCCGTCGCCAATCTGGCGGCGGCGGGAACACGGGTGGTCGATCAACTCGGCGGCGCGCTGGACCGGACGGTGTCGGCGCTCGAGCCGTATCTCCTGCAGATCAGGCTGGAGATGGGAGCCGCCGGTGGCGCGTGAGCCGGCCTTCTGGCACCGGCCTCAGTCCTGGCAATCGCGTCTGTTGTCCCCGCTGTCGATGCTCTACGGCACGGTGGCCGCGCGCCGGATGCAGCAGCCGGGGATCGACGCCGGCGTGCCGGTGATCTGTGTCGGCAATTTCCATGTCGGCGGTGCCGGCAAGACGCCGACGGTGCTGGCGCTGACGGATCTCCTGCGTGACCTCGGTGAGACCCCGGTGGTGCTGAGCCGCGGCTATGGCGGGCGGCTGTCTGGCCCCGTGCTCGTCGACCCGGCCGCCCACACGGCCGCCGATGTCGGCGACGAGCCGCTGATGATGGCCGCGTGCGTGCCCGTCGTCGTGTCCCGCGCGCGGGCCGAAGGCGTCGGCCTCGTCAAGGCACAGGGCGCCACCGTCATTCTGATGGACGACGGGTTTCAAAATCCATCGATCAACAAAAATCTCGCGCTGATCGTGATCGATGGCGCGCGCGGGCTCGGCAACGAACAGGTTTTCCCGGCCGGGCCGTTGCGGGCGCCCTTGCCGCCGCAACTGGCGCGGACGGATGCCTTGCTGGTGATCGGCAGCGGTGAGGCCGGCGCTCGGGTCGCCGCGACCGTGTCCGCCGCCGGAAAACCAGTGTTTGCGGCCACGCTGCGGCCCGATCCGCAGGCGGTCGAGGCGTTGCAGGGAGGGCCGCTGCTGGCCTTTGCGGGAATCGGCGATCCCAGCCGCTTCTTTCGCACGCTGCGAGCCGCTGGGCTCGATGTCAGGCGCGAGCGCGCCTTTGCCGACCACCATTCCTATTCGACGGATGAGATCGCCGAACTGGCCGAACAGGCCGGGCGCGAACGGCTGACCCTGGTAACGACGGAGAAGGATCTCGCGCGTCTTCGCGGCAGCAAGGCGGCGAGGCTCGACCTCGCCATTGCCGCATTTCCCGTGACGCTGCAGTTCGCTGATCCGCACGCACTGCGCGCGCTCGTCGCGCAACGCTTGAACGTGCGGAACGTCTAGCCGTCGGCCTTCAGCGCGCCCGGATAATGCCGCTGCAGCACCGCGCTCGGCAGTGCATAGGCCTCCTGCAGGTCGACGCTCCAATATTTCAGCTCATCGAGCGGGATCCGCGCGTCGGTGATCGCGCAGCGCACATAGCTTCCGGGCGAAATCACGCGGAAATCGCCATCCAGATACTGTACCTGTGCTTCGCCCTGGCCCGAGGGACCAAACTTGTTGAGCACGTCCGCGATCTCCAATCCCTGCACCCGCCGAGGGGCACACGACACGCCAAATTCGATGATCTGGTAACATAGATAGGCGGACCTGTCCCTCCCGCAAACCCACCGATTTGTGATGCTTTCGCGCGAAACTCCGTGCTAGCTAGGCTGAAATATCCGCCGTCCGGCTGGTTTGATGCGCTCCCTGATCACCGTTGTTGCTGCTCTGCTCTGTGCCACGGCCTCCATCGCCTCGGCGGAGCCTTTGCCGGCGCCGGTCGCTGTCGAAATCCCCTCGGACAACTACGTTCTGCACGCGCAGCTCTACAAGCCGCGCGGGACGGGCCCGTTTCCAGCGGTCGTCGCGCTGCATGGCTGCGGCGGGCTGTCGGGCCGCTCCGAGCCGGTGCTGCCGCGCTATCGCGATTGGGCCGAGGAGCTGGTCAAGGACGGCAAGGCCGTGCTGCTGCCGGACAGCTACGGCTCGCGCGGGCTTGGGCCCCAATGCCGCGTCAAGGATCGCCGCATCAGCGGCCGGCGCGAGCGCGTGGCGGACATCGTCATCGCGCAGAAATGGCTGATCCAGCAGCCCTGGGCGATGCCGGACCGCGTCAGCCTGGTGGGCTGGGCCAGCGGCGCCAGCGCTTTGCTCTGGGCGGTGCGCCCGCAACTGCCTGATCACGTCTCGCCGGATTTCCGCTCGGCCGTCGCGTTCTATCCGGATTGCCGCGCCTCGTCCGGCCTCGGCTGGAGCACGCGAGTCCCGACCCTCGTTCTGATCGGCGGACTGGACGACGTCTATTCGCCGCCGGCGTGCCGGCAGATGATCGACGGTGCGCGCGGCCGCAGCGCGCTGACCCGCATCGTCATCTATCCCGGCGCCTATCATGATTTCGATCGCGTCAATCTGCCGGTGCATCAGGTCGCCGGCGCCGATGCCGCGGCGCCCGAGCGCGGCCATGTCGGTTCCGACCCCGAGGCGCGCGCCGATGCGCAGAAGCTCGTCGCCGAGTGGCTGGCGCGCTGAGGGCCCCTTAGAACAGGCTGCCCTGATCGGCGGGATCGGGCGTGCGCTTCGGCGCAGGCTTGCTGTCGCGCGACGGCTTCGGCGCGGCTGAACTCACCGACGGCTGCGGCCGGTCCGCGCCCGCCGTCGCCGTGACCTTGCCGTCGGCGAATTCGATCGACAGCGCGGCGCCCGGACCGATGCTTGCGGCATGATGCAGCGGGTGGCCGGCCTCGTCGCGCACCAGCGCGAAGCCGCGCGCCAGCACGCTGCGATAGGACAGAGCGGTGAGCAGCTTGTCGCTCTGGCCGACGCGCGCCGACAGCCGCTGCAACTGTGTGACCAGCGCGCGCCTGGCACGTTCGGCCAGACGTTCGGTGCGGTCGCGCTCCCTGGCGATCGCCTGGTGCTTGGCTTGCGCGTAGGCCTGGCGCGAAGCCTTGAAGCGCGCATCGAGTGCCTCGAACCGCTCGCGCCGCCGATGCAGCTGGCCACGCGACGACAGCGACAAGCGCTCGGATGACGCGATCAGGCGATGGCGCGAGTGCGCGATCTGCGCGTGCAGCACGCGCAGCGTGAGCTTGGCGCTCGCCGCGGCGAACTGCCGGAAGTGCACATGGGTGTTGGTCTTGAGCGCGCGCGGCAGGCTGGCGGCGGCCGAGTCGAGACGCTGCTGCGGGATGGCGAGCAGATCGCTCGGGCCGGGCAGGGCCCGCGCGGCCGCGCGCAGTTCGTTGCGCCGGCTCTCCTGGCTGCGCTGCCAGCACACGCTGACGCGGCGGGCGAGGCTCGCAACCTCCTGCATCAGCTCGCTGCGCACCGGCACCGCCATTTCGGCGGCGGCCGTCGGGGTCGGCGCGCGCTTGTCGGCGGCGAAGTCGATCAGGGTCACGTCGGTCTCGTGGCCGACGGCCGAGATCAGCGGAATCATGCTCTCCGCCGCGGCGCGGACCACGATCTCCTCGTTGAACGACCAGAGGTCCTCCAGCGAGCCGCCGCCGCGCGCGACGATCAGCACGTCGGGCCGCGGGATCGGGCCATCCTCCGGCAGCGCGTTGAAGCCGCGGATCGCGGCCGCCACCTGCTCGGCCGAGCCGTCGCCCTGCACCTTGACCGGCCATACCAGGACACGGCGGGGGAAGCGGTCCTCCAGCCGGTGCAGGATGTCGCGGATCACCGCGCCGGTCGGCGACGTCACGACGCCGATCACCTCGGGCAGCCATGGCAAGAGCTGCTTGCGCGCGGGATCGAACAGGCCCTCGGCGCCGAGCTTGCGCTTGCGCTCCTCCATCAGCGCCATCAGCGCGCCGATGCCGGCGGGCTCCAGCGCCTCGATGACGATCTGGTACTTGGAGGAGTTGGGATAGGTCGTGAGCTTGCCGGTCGCGATGACCTCGAGCCCTTCCTGCGGCTTGAAGCGCATGCGGCCGTGCACGCCCTTCCAGATCACGGCCTCGATCTTGGCGCTCTCGTCCTTGAGCGCGAAATAGCAGTGCCCCGAGGAATGCGGCCCGCGAAAACCGGTGATCTCGCCGCGCACGCGGACGTGCCCGAACTGATCCTCGACCGTGCGTTTCAGCGCCGAGGACAGTTCGGTGACGGTGAATTCGGGCGCGTTGGGCAGGGCTTCCGCAGGCGGCATTGCTTCTGATTCGGTTCGGGGAGCAGCCGCCAAGGTAGGAGCTTTCGGCTCCCATCGCCAATCAAGCCGTTGCCTTTTCGATAACTCTGTATTACAGAGTTCTCTATTACAGAGCTGGAGAGGACGATGAAACGGGGTGTTCGGATCGCCGTGCGGCTGGTGGGCTGGCCGTTGGCTCTCGCAGGAGCGATGGCCCTCACCCTGGGGGCAATGATCGCCCGGCCCCTGGTGCGGCCGCCCGAGCTGAAGTCGATCTCGAACACAGCGGGCCAGGTCGACCGCAGCACCATGCCCGGCCTGCAGCGCTTCACGGCCCGCGACGGCACCGAGCTCGCCTACCGGCACTATCCGGCGCGAGGGACGCCGGTCGGCAAGGTCGCGGTTCTGGTGCACGGCTCCGCCGGCTCCAGCATCGCCGTCCATGCGCTGGCCGACGCCTTGGCCGCACGTGGCGTCGAGACCTTCGCCCCGGACATGCGCGGCCATGGCGGCTCCGGCACCCGTGGCGACATCGGCTATCTCGGGCAGCTCGAGGACGACCTCGCTGACTTCGTTGCGGAGGTGAGGACGTCCGTACCGGCCCAGCCATTCGTGCTGCTCGGGCATTCGGCCGGCGGCGGCTTCGCGCTGCGCGCCGCGGGCGGACCGATCCAGGACCTGTTCGCTCGCACCGTTCTGCTCTCGCCCTATCTCGGCTACGACGCGCCGACCAACCGTGACAATTCAGGCGGCTGGGCCAGTCCCGATATTCCGCGCATCCTCGCGCTCGCCGTGCTGAGCCGCATTGGCCTGTCCTGCTGCGAGGCGCTGCCCGCTCTCGCCTTTGCCGTGCGGCCGAACGCGGAGAAATACGTCGTCTCGACCTACAGCTATCGGCTGCTGCGCAACTTCGCGACCGGTGGCTACAAAGCCGACCTCACAGCGGCGAAGCATCCTGTGACCCTGATTGCCGGTGCCGACGACGAACTGATGCTCGCCGACAAATATGCCGAGGCTGTGCATGCGGTTGCGCCCGCGGTTGACGTGAAGCTGATCGCCGGCGTCAATCACATGGAGATCGTGTCGGCGCCGCAGGCCATCCACGCGATCGCCGAGGACGTGGCCACGCGCTAGAGGGTCTATTGCCATGATCGACAGCCGGGAGGCCGCGCGTGCGCTCGGCGACATCGAGGACGTCACGAAGCGCGTGCGGCAATCGCAGATCTACAGGCTCTCCAGCCTGCTGATGATCCTGTGGGGCGTGCTGGTGTTCCCCGCCAACCTCATCACCTATCTCGCCCCGGTCTACGCCGACAAAGCGTGGCTCGCGGTCTACGTGCTCGGCATCGCCGGCTCGGCGATGCTCGGCGTGGGACAGAAATTCCGCACCGGCGTGCGCGGCTTCGATATCCGGGCGCTGCTCGCCTTCGTGATGTTCTTCGCCTTCGGCTCCTTCGTCGAGACCATCGGTCATTTCGGGCCGCGCGAGATGGGCGCGTTCTGGCCGATCTACTTCATGCTGTTCTACTGCCTGGCCGGCCTGTGGTTCGGCATCGCGTTCATGATCTTCGGCCTCGGCGTGACCGCGCTGACCCTGATCGGCTATGCCTTCATCGGCGCGGCCTTCCCGCTGTGGATGGCCTTCGTCAACGGCGGCGGCCTCGTCCTCGGCGGCCTGTGGATGCGGCGGAGCTAAGGGGGTGGCGGAGCTCGACGAGATCATCCACCAGCCGCTGCGGCTGAAGATCATGGCGGCGCTGAATGCGCTGCCGACCGCGGGCGGATTGGAATTCGTCCGCCTGAAGAAGCTGACCGGCGCCACCGACGGCAATCTCGGCGCCCATATCGAGACGCTGGCGCGCGCCGGCTATGTCGCGGTGGACAAGGCCTTTGTCGGCAAGAAGCCGCAGACCACGGTCACGGTCACCGCGGCCGGCCGGGCCGCTTTCGCCCGGCACGTCGCCACCCTGCAGGAGATCATCGCTGGCGCCGCCGCCAAGCCGTCCGAGCCATGATTTGACTCTGTAGCGACGGCCGGGCAATTGGGGCGTCCAGATTGGCTTACACCCCCTGCAACGGCTTCGACGATGAACATTCTCCTCCTTGGTTCCGGCGGCCGCGAGCACGCGCTCGCCTGGAAGATTGCAGGCTCCCCGCTGCTCACCAAGCTCTGGTGCGCCCCGGGCAATGCCGGCATCGCCAAGGAGGCCGAATGTGTCACGCTCGACGTCGCCGACCATGCGGCCGTGATCGCCTTCTGCCGCGCCCACAAGGTCAACCTCGTGGTGGTCGGCCCGGAAACTCCGCTGGCGGCCGGCATCGTCGATGATCTCGAGGCGGCCGGAATCAAGGCGTTCGGGCCGTCCAGGCTCGCCGCGCAGCTCGAGGGCTCCAAGGGTTACACCAAGGATCTCTGCGCCGAGTACGACATTCCGACCGGTGCCTATTGCCGCTTCGACAATGCGCCGGAGGCGCTCGCCTATGTCCGCGAGCACGGCGCGCCGATCGTCGTGAAGGCCGATGGGCTCGCGGCCGGCAAGGGCGTCGTCGTCGCCAAGACGCTGGCCGAGGCCGAGGACGCGGTGCGGATGATGTTCGATGGCGGCTTCGGCGTCGCCGGCACCGAGGTCGTGATCGAGGAATATCTCGAGGGCCGCGAGGTCTCGTTCTTCGCGCTGTGCGACGGCCAGACCGCCATTCCGCTCGCATCCGCCCAGGACCACAAGCGGGTGTTCGATCATGACCAGGGGCCCAACACCGGCGGCATGGGCGCCTATTCCCCGACGCCGTTCGTGACCCAGGAGATCCATGATCAGATCATGGATCGCATCATTCTGCCGACGATTGCCGGCATGAACGCGCGCGGCACGCCGTTCAAGGGCATCCTGTATGCGGGCCTGATGCTGACCGCCCAGGGGCCGAAGTTGTTCGAGTACAATGTGCGCTTCGGCGATCCGGAATGTCAGGTCCTGATGCTCAGGATGATGTCGGATCTCGTCCCCGCGATGCTCGCCGCCTGCGACGGTCAGCTCAAGAATTTCGATCTGCGCTGGTTTCCCGACGCCGCCGTCACCGTGGTGATGGCCACCAAGGGCTATCCGGGCGACTACGCGAAGGGCGGCGTGATCGAGGGGCTCGATGACGCCGCGAAGGTCGACGGGGTCGAGATCTTCCACGCCGGAACGGTCGCCAAGAACGGTGCTGTTCTCGCCAATGGCGGACGGGTCCTCAATGTGTGCGCGTCGGGAAAGACCGTGACCGAAGCGCAGGCGCGGGCCTACCAGGCCGTCGACCGCATCAAATGGACCGACGGTTTCTGTCGCCGCGACATTGCCTGGCAGGCCGTGGCTCAGGAGAGCGGCAACGGCTGAGCCGGCGGTGGCGGTTCCAAAATCCGGCCTCTGCCTTGAATCTGCGAAACGCTATGTTTCCCCGGAAATCTGTGGCAGTTCCATACTATCATGCCGTGACGGGATGATTCAGTTCCGCCGTGGAACGGAGGGGCCATGGAATGCGCGCGGTGCGGGAGGCAAAATCAGCCAGGGAGAGCGTCATGCGATCTCTGCGGTGAGCCGCTCGGCCTCAGATGTGAGGCGTGCAGCCACGCGAACAACCCGTCGAATCGCTTCTGCGGCCAATGCGGCTCGCCGCTGCCGGGCCGGGTCGCTCCGCCCGACCAGGCCGCTCAGCGCGTCTTGAGGACGCTGAGCAGCAAGGGCGGCGAGCGCAAGCGCCTCACCATTCTGTTCGCCGACATTCGCGATTCGACCCAGCTGATCGACAGCCTCGGCGATCCCGAGCTCGCGATGCAGCGGCTTGATCCGGTGCTCAACCTGATGAAGGAGGCCGTTCACCGCTACGACGGCGTCGTCAACAAGACGCAGGGCGACGGCGTGATGGCGCTGTTCGGCGCGCCGGTGCCGCATGAGGACCATGCGGTGCGCGGCTGCCTTGGCGCGCTCGCGATGCAGGATTCGATCGGGCGTCTGGCGGACCCGCATCTGCAGGTCCGCGTCGGGCTGCACACCGGCGAGGTCATCGTCCAGGTCGTCGAAAACAGCATGTACCAGACCTACGACGCGGCCGGTGCCAACGTGCACCTGGCCAACCGTCTGGAGCACATGGCCGAGCCCGGGACGATCCTGATCAGCAAGGAAACCTATCTCGGCGCCCGCCAGTTCGTCGAAGCGGAATCACTCGGCACGCACACGCTGCGAGGCATTGCGTCGCCCGTCTCCATCTACAAGCTGATCGGCCGCCTCAGCGCGCCGGCGAGCGACGTCTTCCGCAGCGGACAGCGCCTGCTGCCGCTGATCGGGCGCAACGCCCAGCTCCGGGTGCTCGAACGCGAGCTCGACGACGTGCTGGCCGCGCGCGGCGCCGTGGTCGGCATCGTCGGCGACGCCGGCATCGGCAAGAGCCGGCTGTGCTTCGAGTTCGCCGAGCACTGCCGCCGGCAGGGCATTCGTGTCTACGAGGCGCGCGTGCTCGCGCACAGCCGCACCACGCCATTCCAGCCGGTGCTGGAATTGCTGCGCGACTTCTTCGGCATCCGTGCCAAGGAGCCCGTCGAGGTGTCGCGCCAGCGTGTCGTCGACAAGCTTGAAGCCATCGGCATGCCCGACACGGCGCTGGTGCTGCTCCTGGACTTCATGAGCCTCGCCGACCCGGCGCGGCCTGCGCTGCGGCTCGATCCCGGCGTGTTCAAGACGCGCCTCCTGAACGTCTTCAAGACGCTGTTCCGCACGGCGCCCGCCGACGGCGCCGTCGTGATCATGATCGAGGATCTGCACTGGCTCGACGAGGCCAGCGAGGAATTCGTCGAGGCTCTCGCCGAGGCCACGATCGGCACCAAGACGCTGCTGGTCGTCAACTATCGGCCGGGTTTTGCCGCGTCCTTCATGCAGCGGGCGCTGTTTCACGAGCTGCATATCGTCCCGCTGGCCTCCACCGAGGCGCGCGAGCTGCTGCGCGGCGTGTTCGGCGACGATCCATCGCTGGAGCAATTGGCCGGCGACATCGTCGAGCGCGCGCAAGGCAATCCTTTCTTTCTCGAGGAGCTGGCGAGCGCGGTGTCGGAAAGCGGCGGCTTCGAAGGCGAGCGCGGCGCCTACCGGCTCAAGGGCGGCATTGGCCCCATTCCGCTGCCTCCGACCGTGCATGCCGTGGTGGCCGCGCGCATCGACAGGCTCGGCGAGACTGCCAAGAGCGTGCTCGAAACCGCCGCCGTGATCGGCCGCTCGGTCGCACTTGCGGTGCTCAGGCCGGTGATGGAGCTCCCCGATGCCGAGCTCTATGAGGCGCTTGCGCAATTGCGACAGGCCGACCTGCTCTACGACCTCCCGCCCTTCGACATGGGCGTGCTCGCCTTCCGTCATCCGCTGATCCAGGAGGTGGCCTATGCGATGCAGCTGCGCTCGCGGCTGACCGGCGTGCACCTGGCCGTGGCCAAGGCGATCGAGTCACTCGATTGGGGCAGCCAGGACGAGTTTGCCGCCCTGATCGCCTCGCACTACGAGTTCGCAGGCCAGACCATGCAGGCCGTCGAGCATCTGCAGCGGGCAGCGCGCTGGATCGGACGCACCAACACGCCGGAGGCGCTTCGGCTCTGGCGCAAGATCCGCAACATGCTCCAGGCGTTGCCGCCGTCGGAGCACGTCGATCGCCTGCGTGCTTTGGCCAGCGGCCAGATCCTCAATTGCGGATGGCGCGAGGGCATGTCGGCCGACGAGGTGAGGCCGTTTGCCGAGGAGGCCCTGCGCTATGCGCGCTCTTCCGACAAGATGCATGAGCCTATTCTCATCGGCGCGTATGGCCGGGTGCTTGCGTCGACCGGAGCGGCTGACGACTACGTCGATCTGGTGCAGAACGCCGTCAAGCTGACGTCGGAGGAGGGCGACGTCGGACGTTATGCCACCGTCAATGCCATGCTGGCCCAGGCGTTCTTCATGTCGGGGCGCCCGCGCGAGGCGCTGGCCGCGGCCGAGACCGCCCAGGATGTCATTCGCAGCCAGGGTGGCTTCGACAGCAACGTGACGCTCGGCCTGACGCCCAACCAGATCCTGGGTTTCGACGTCGAATATTGGATCAGATGTCTGAAGTCGCGGATCCTGCTCCAGCTCGGCCGCTTTGAAGACGTCGAAAAGGAGTTGGCCCATCTGCTTGGCGAGTCGGCTCAGCAAGTGGCCGCCGTCGTGCGCTTCATTCCGCATTTTGCTTCGGTCGAGTTCGGGTGGGCGACCGGCAACGCCGCAATGGTGCGCGACCACGCGGCCCGCGTGAACGACATCGCGGAGCAATCGGGCATGCCATACATCCGCATGGCGGCCCTCTGGTGCGCGAGCCTCGCGCTCGGTGCCGCGGGTGATCTCCCTTCGGCGGCGCAGGAGCTTCAGGACGCGATCGCCTATGCGCGCCAGAAGAGGGCCGGCCTCGAGTTCGAGCCGCGCATGCTGGCGTCCTACGCCGCGTTGCTCTGGCAGGCCAAGCGGATGGAGTCGGCTCTTTCGGCGGCCGAAGAGGCCATTGCCGTCGGTCAAAGACGAACGGATCGCATCGCGCAGTTGCACGGCCTGCTGCTGAAGGGACACATCATGAGCTCCGCTCCGCATGTAGCTGCAGCAGATGATGCTCGTCGCTTGCTGGCGGAGTGCGAAGGACTGCTGTCGATCACGGGGGCGGATTTGCATCAGCCGCTGTTGATGGCGCTGAGGTCCTCCCTTGAACAAGTAAGATGATATGGGCAGAGTGCCGGCGTTTGTATGACCAAACGATGGCGAGGGACCCATGGGTGCAATGATCAAGGACAGCACGACGCTGGATATCGTCGTGCAGTTGAACAAGCGTTTTGATGCGGATGCGTTGGCCGAAATGGTCGAGTTGCAGCGTGAGTTCGGTGTTTTCTCACTGCAGCACGGGCTGCAGCAGTCTTTCGCCCTGCTCGGAATCGTTCCGTCCGACTGGTCCGAGCGGCGCCGCTGGTACAAGTTCCTCGAGTTTCTCAAGACCTACCCATCGGATATGCCCAACGTGAATGGGCATGACCGCGTCATCAAGGCGTTCAAGGACAATCTCGAAGCCGAGAAGCCGCTTCCCGTCTCGATCGTGTGCCATGCCGCGGCTGATGATCCGCGCGTCACCGTGTCCGAAGGACGCCCCGTGGTGTTCTCCCTCGATGTTCACGTGATGGTCTCGATTCCGACGACGCCGGGGCGTGAAGTCCGCCGTCAGGCGGCCGAGACCGCGCGGGCGAGGCGAGTCGAGAAACGCAAGAAGTGAGCGAGACGCAGGGCGACGGTCCTGAGCGGACGGATCCTCCTTGGGAAGCCGTCTGCTCCGGCGTCGATGCCTACTACACCGATTGCGTCGCGCGTCATGGCGCGACGCCGCGTGGCGTCGATTGGTCGTGCGAGGCGACGCAGAGCCTGCGCTTCGTGCAGCTGATGAAGCTGTGCGACACGTCGGCGCCGTTCAGCCTCAACGATGTCGGCTGTGGCTACGGCGCGCTGGTGCCGTTCCTGGCTGTCCGTCATTCGTCCTGCGACATCGACTATCTCGGCATCGACTTGTCGCGCGCCATGATCAGCCGCGCCCGCCGGCGTTTCTCCGGCCCCCGGCGGCGCTTCATCGTCGCCGCGCAGAGCCCGCGCGTCGCCGACTATTCGGTCGCTTCAGGGATCATGAACGTCAATGTGGGCTATCCGCGCGAGGTCTGGGAGAGCTACGTCAAGGATCTGTTGCGGCAGATGCATGCGACCAGCCGGCGCGGCTTCAGCGTCAACTTCATGCACGCAGATGCCGTCGATGAATTGGATCGCGAGCCGGCGGCGACGCGTCTGTATCGGACGACGCCGGACATCTGGTCCGAGCATTGCGCGCGCGAATTTCCGGTCACGGTCGATATCCTCGGCAACTACGGCATGAAGGAATTCACGCTGTTGGTGCGCCGCAAGCCGGACCCGGGCCCGCTCCAGGCGAGCCCGCCAGCCTGATGCCGGGCCGGCCGATATCATCGTCGCGCGCCGATCGTCGCAGTGACGCCATCGAGGGTGCGGTCGACGTGCTGATCTCGCCGCGAGGCCATGCGAGCCCTTCGCGGCTCGAACGCGCTTGCGCGCTGCTGCGACGGCAGGCGCCGCTGCACTGGGTCGAGCGCCCCGGCGTGCGCCCGTTCTGGGCCGTCACGCGCCATGCCGATATCGCGGCCATCGAAACGCAAAGCCGGGATTTCGCCGCGGGACCTCGGGCCTATCTCGCCAGCGAAGCCTCCGAGGCTGTGCTGCAGCGTGTGACCGGCAAGCCGCAGCTCGTGCGCGGCCTGACGGAGATGGATCCGCCCGATCACGCCGCCTATCGCGCGATCATTCAAGCGGCCTTCTCGCCGCCGGCCTTGCGCGACATGGAAGCCTGGCTGCCGCGATGGGCGGCCGACATCATCGATCGCGTGGCGGCGCGCGGCAATGAATGCGACTTCGCCGCCGACATCGCGCGGCCGTTCACCTTCCGCGTCATCGGCCGCATGCTAGGCACGCCCGAAGCCGATGATGCGCGGCTGGCGCGGCTCGCCCAGGCCTTCGTTGGTGCCGAGGATCCCCAGCGGCGGCTCGCGGAGTCGCCGGCCGACACCATGCGGATGGCCATGCTGGCGCTGCGCGACTATTTCGAAGCCGTCGCCGCCGATCGCCGCGTTCATCCGCGCGATGACCTCGCGACGATGATCGCGACGGCCACGCCGCATGGCGCGGCAATGCCGCATTACGAATTGATCTCCTACTTCATCCTGCTGGTCACCGCCGGTCACGACACCACGGCGCTCGCGCTCGCCGGAGGGCTGGAGGCGCTGCTGGCCGCGCCCGACCAGGTTGCACGGCTGCGCTCGGGGCCTGATCTCCTCGACAGCGCCATCGAGGAGATCTTGCGCTGGACCAGCCCCGTCCGTCATTTCATGCGGACCGCTATTCGCGACACCGACATTGCCGGCCGGCGCATTCGCGAGGGCGAGGCGTTGGCGCTGTTCTTTCATTCTGCCAATCGCGACGAGGCGGTGTTCGAGGACGCCGGCACATTCCGGATCGATCGCCGGCCGAATCCGCACATTGCCTTTGGCCGCGGACCGCATGTC
Source organism: Bradyrhizobium sp. HKCCYLRH3099 (assembly GCF_051167855.1). Classification (NCBI taxonomy): domain Bacteria; kingdom Pseudomonadati; phylum Pseudomonadota; class Alphaproteobacteria; order Hyphomicrobiales; family Nitrobacteraceae; genus Bradyrhizobium; species Bradyrhizobium sp. HKCCYLRH3099. Next base: position 200,841 of record NZ_JBNPTW010000008.1, on the reverse strand, counting down.
TGCTTGGGGCTGCATCTGGCGCGGATGCAGATGCGGGCGCTGCTGACGGAACTGTTGCGGCGCACGGAGCGGATCGAACTGGCGGGGCGGGTTCGCCGCGTCGAGTCGCCCTTCATGAGCGGTGTGAGCGCGCTGCCGCTACGCATCTCGTTTTGCGCGCCGCACAGGGCGGCTGTAGCATAGCGCGGGCGATCCGCGGGCCGTCCGTGCGACGAGTGCTTTGAGGCTGACATGAGTGACCTCGCCGATCTGTTTCCAGGCTATGCGTCCGAATGGATCAACACATCCGCGGGGCGCGTCTTCGCGCGTGTCGGCGGCAGTGGTCCGCCGCTGCTGCTGCTGCACGGCTTCTCCGAAACGCACGTGATGTGGCACCGCGTGGCGCCAGCGTTGGCCGATCGCTTCACGCTGATCGTCGCCGACCTCCCTGGCTACGGCTGGTCCGACATGCCCGACAGCGATCCGGAGCACACGCCGTACACCAAGCGCGCGATGGCGAAGACGATGATCGAGGCGATGGAGCAGCTCGGCCATGTCCACTTCGCGCTGGCCGGCCACGATCGCGGCGGCCGCGTCGCCTATCGGCTGGCGCTCGATCATCCCGGCCGGCTGTCGAAGCTCGCCGTGCTCGATATCCTGCCGACCTATGACTATTGGGAACGTATCAACCGCGCCTATGCGCTCAAGATCTACCACTGGGCATTCCTGGCCCAGCCGGCGCCGCTGCCGGAGACGCTGATCGCGGGGGCGGGCGAGTTCTTCCTGAAGCAGAAGATGGCGAGCCAGACCAAGAGCAAGACGCTTGACGCGATCGATCCTCGCGCGCTTCAGCACTATCTCGCGCCGTTCCGCGACCCCGCGCGAATCCATGCGATGTGCGAGGACTATCGCGCCGGCGCCTATGCCGACTATGAGATCGACAAGGCCGATCTCGGCGCCGGCAAGAAGATCACGATCCCGATGCTGGCGCTGTGGGGCGATGCCGGGATTGCCAGCGCGGCGGCGACACCGCTCGACACCCGGGGGAAATGGGCGACCAACGTGCGCGGCGCGCCGGTTGATTCCGGGCATTTCCTCACCGAGGAGGCGTCATCCGAGACGGCGCGGCTGTTGCGGGAGTTCTTTCTGAGCGAGTGACATCAGCGCCGCGCCTTGAAGAACTCCTTCAGCATCTGCGCCGCTTGTTGTTCGCCGACGGCCGAATAGACGTCCGGCACGTGATGGCAGGTCGGGGAGGCGAAGAAGCGCACGCCCGACTCGACGGCGCCGCCCTTGGGGTCGGCCGCCCCATAATACAGCCGGCGGATGCGGGCGAAGGAGATGGCGCCGGCGCACATCGTGCACGGTTCGAGGGTCACGTAGAGGTCGCAATCCACCAGCCGCTCGCTGCCGATCACCTGGGCGGCCTGGCGCAAGGCCAGGATCTCGGCATGGGCGGTGGGATCCCGGTCGGTCAGCGTGCGGTTGCCGGCGGTGGCGATCACCTCGCCGTTACGGACGACCACGCAGCCGATCGGCACCTCGCCGGAAATTCCGGCCGATTCGGCCGCTTTCAGGGCCAAATCCATGAAAGAAGGGCTGTTCATGGCTCGTATTACCCGGTCAAGTCTGCTACTGCATCGCCCTTCAGCAAAACCGGACACCGATTTCCCGCGTGACATGCGCTGCTCAGAGCGCGCGTATCACCCCGCGTCCTGCACCTCGAAGCGAGACCTTCATGCCCCGTGATACCGACAAAGACAACGATACCCGCGGCCGCCGCGGTGGCGCCCCGCGAGGGCGGTCCGAGGGGGCCAAGGGACCTAAGGGACGCTCGGGCGCCGCGCGCGGGCCTGAGAAGAAGTTCGCCAAGCGCGGTTTCGGGGCCAAGGACGGCGGCAAGAGCTTTGCCAAGCGCGACGGCGACAAGCGCTCGTTCGACGAGGGCCGCGCGCCGCGCCGGCGCGACGACGGCGATGCGCCGCGCAAATCCTTTGGCGACAAGCCGCGCTTCAATCGCGATGAGCGTCCGCGTGGCGACCGGCCCTATGCCGCTCGCCCCGCCCGGGCCGCCGATGGTGAGAAGCGCGCCTTCAAGCCGCGTGGCGACCGGCCGAAATTCGATCGTGATGAGCGCGGTGGTGAGAAGCGCCCCTATACGCCGCGTGCCGGCCGCGACGAGGCCCGTCCTGCGGGGCGGTCGTCGGAGCGCAATTTCGGTGAGCGCAAGCCTTACGCGCCGCGAGAGCGTGACGGTGAGAAGCGTCCGTATACGCCGCGTGGCGAGGGCGCGCGCGATCGCGGCGACCGGCCCGCGCGTAGCTTCAGTGACCGTCCGTCGCGTGGAGGTGATCGTCCGGAGCGCAAGTTCGGCGGCGAGCGCAAGTTCTCGCGCGGCGCCGAGGGGGATCGCGGCGAGCGAAAGTTTGGTGGCGGCGCACGTGGTCCGCGCAAGGAGTTCGGCGACCGACCGCCGCGGGGTGAAAGCAAGCCGTGGCAGAAGCGCGATGGCGATCGCGCCGAGCGCGGCGCGCGTCCGCCGCGCGAGGGTGGCCGCAGCTACGACCGTCCGCGATCCGATCGCCCGCGTGAGGATCGTCCGAAGTTCGACCGGCCGAAATTCGATCGTCCGCGTGATCGCGGCGAGGACCGGGGCTTCGACAAGCCGCGTCGTCGTCCCGAGGGCCGCACCGACTGGCAGGAGCATCCGCGCAGCGAGCGCCGCGAGTTCGGCGATCGGCCGCGCCGCGACAATGAGAACGACGGCGAGATCTTCGCCAAGCGCCCGGCGTTCGGCGGCCGCGGCCCGTACCGCGAGCGCAAGCCTGAGACGGAGAAGCGCAGCAAGCGCGTCGTGCCCGACGAGGCGCCGAAGCCCGGCAAGACCGGCGAGCGCATCGCCAAGGTGCTGGCCCGCGCCGGCCTTGCCTCGCGCCGCGACGCCGAGGAGATGGTGACGCAGGGCCGCGTCAGCGTGAACGGCCGCATCATCAACTCGCCGGCGCTCGACGTCACCGAGAACGACGAGATCAAGGTCGACGGCGCGCCGCTGCCGGAGCGCGAGCGGACGCGGCTGTTCCTGTATCACAAGCCGCGCGGGCTGATGACGACGCATAGCGACCCCGAGGGCCGCCCGACGGTGTTCGACAATCTGCCGGAGGGACTGCCCCGGCTGATCTCGATCGGCCGGCTCGACTTCAACACCGAAGGCCTGCTGCTGCTGACCAATGACGGCGGTCTCGCGCGCGTGCTCGAGCTGCCGGACACCGGCTGGACGCGGCGCTACCGTGTCCGCGCTCATGGCGAGATCACGCAGGGACAGCTCGACCAGCTCGCCGCTGGTGTCGAGGTCGATGGCGTGAAGTATGGTCCGATCGAAGCGACGCTCGAGCGCGACCAGGGCGCCAATGTCTGGCTCGTCGTGGCGATCCGCGAGGGCAAGAACCGCGAGGTACGCAATGTGCTGGCGCATCTCGGCCTCGAGGTGAACCGCCTGATCCGCGTCTCCTATGGTCCGTTCCAGCTCCTGGAGCTGCCGGAGGGCGAGGTGCAGGAGGTCAAGACGCGGGTGCTGCGCGAGCAGCTTGGCGAGAAGGTCATCGCGCAGTCCGGCGCCGATCTCGGGCCGGCTGGTAATAGCAATCGCGAGCCGCTGCCGGATCCGAAGCCCAAGCCGAAGCGCGAGGTCGTCGCCGACCGCAAGGGCCGCCGCGTCCTCGTCCAGCGCACCGGCAGCGAGGAGGCCCGCGAGCGCCACGAGGCCGAGGCGCGCTTCCCCGGCCCGCCGAAGCGGCCGAAGCGCGGCTATCACGGCAAGCGTGATATCGCGCCGCGGGACGACGAGTAGGGCGATGCGGCCTGCTGCGATGTATGCCGCGGACTCAGTCTTGCTAATCTCCGACGCTCGGGTGGTCTCTCCTCTCCCTCCCCCCTTGTGGGGGAGGGGCGGGGAGGGGGGTAACCCAGCAGGCAGTCTCGCTCGTGGCACCCCCACCCCCGACCCCTCCCCGCCTAGCGAAGCTCTTCGCGCGGGGGGAGGGGAGCATAGCTCCCGCGTTGTTACTGCATCTCCCAAAGCAGGCAGAGGCAAGTGATGCGGGTCGTCGGGGGACGGTTGAAGGGCCGCAACATCGCGTCGCCGGCGTCGCGCGATATCAGGCCGACGCAGGACCGGCTGCGCGAGGCGCTGTTCAACATTCTGGTGCACGCCTACGACAATCCGATCGAGGGCGCGCGTGTGCTCGATCTGTTTGCCGGCACCGGCGCGCTCGGCATCGAGGCGGTGTCGCGCGGGGCTGAGTTCACCCTGTTCGTCGACAATGGCGCCGAGGCGCGGGCGCTGTTGCGCAACAATGTCGAGGCGCTGGGGCTCGGCGGCGTCACCAAGGTGTATCGCCGTGATGCCACCAATCTCGGTCCGGCGCATCCGGTCGAGCCGTTTTCGCTGGTGTTTCTTGATCCGCCTTACGGCAAAGGCTTGGCGGAGACGGCTCTGGTGTCGCTGCGCGATGGCGGCTGGCTGGTACCATCGGCGCTGCTGGTGGTCGAGGAGTCCAAGGCCGCGGCGTTCAAGGCGCCAGACGGGTTCGAGGAGCTCGAGCGGCGCGCCTACGACGACACGGAATTCGTGTTCCTGCGCCGCTCGTGATCCTTGCTCGGTGTCGCACCTGCAAACGCAGGGGCCCATAATCACAGGATCACGTTGGGAGGCAGGCTGCTCGCCGCCCCGTTCTTTTTCCTCACGGCGGCTGCGGCGTATGGGTCCCGGATCGGCGCCTCGGCGGCGCTTTGCGCCGCCGCGGCTTGTCCGGGACGACACCGGATTTGTAGCTATCGTCGTGGCCTCGAGCGTCGCTATCTCCTTCCGAACAGCTTCTCGACGTCGGCGAGCTTCAGCTCGACATAGGTCGGGCGGCCGTGGTTGCACTGGCCCGAGTTCGGCGTGTCCTCCATCTCGCGGAGCAGCGCGTTCATCTCTTCCGGCTTGAGGCGGCGGCCGGCGCGGACGGAGCCGTGGCAGGCCATGGTGGCGGCGACGTGCATCAGGCGGCGCTCCAGGGGCAGCGCCTCGCCCCATTCCTCCATGTGCTCGGCGAGATCGCGCAGCAGCGCCGACGCATTGACCTTGCCGAGCAGCGACGGCGTCTCGCGCACCGCGACCGCGCCGGGGCCGAAGGATTCGATCGCGAGCCCGAAGGAGGCGAGCTCATCGGTTCGCGCAAGCAGCGACTCGACGGTGGCCTCGTCGAGCTCGACGATATCCGGGATCAGCAGGATCTGCCGCTGCACGCCGTGGGTCGCAAGCGAAGACTTCAGGCGCTCATAGACGATGCGCTCGTGGGCGGCGTGCTGGTCGACGATGACGAGGCCGTCGCGCGTCTGCGCCACGATGTAGGTGTCGTGGATCTGCGTGCGCGCCGCGCCCAGCGGACGGTCGAGCAGGTCGGGCGCCGCCGGCTGCTCGTGCAGCCGCAAATCGGCGCGCGGGCCGCCGACGTCGAACGCCGACTGCATCGGCTCGGCGAAGGCGGCAGACGAGAATGCTGCCGGGCCCGCAGCCGCATCGTCATAGAGCGGCATCGGCGCCACCGGCGCCGACGGCGAGCGCTGCCAGTCCCAGTTCATCGGCGCAGCGTTCGGTCGCGGCGGCGAGAATGCCGGGCGGAACGCCGCGATGGTCGCACCGCCATCATTGGCCGCGGTGCGGCGGCCTTCGCGCGCCAAGCCTTCCTTCAGCGCGTGGATGATCAGCGCGCGGACGAGACCGGCGTTGCGGAAGCGCACCTCGGTCTTGGCCGGATGCACGTTGGCGTCGACCTCGCGCGGATCGAGCGTGACGAACAGCGCCACCACCGGATGGCGGTCGCGCGGCAGATAGTCCGCATAGGCCGCGCGCACCGCGCCGAGGATCAGCTTGTCGCGCACCGGGCGGCCGTTGACGAACAGATACTGGCCGAGCGCATTGGCCCGCGTCAGCGCCGGCGCCGCGGCGAAGCCTTCCACCACGACATGATCGCGCTCGCTGCGCACGGCGATCGCATGGCTGCGGAAGTCGGCGCCGAGGATATCGCCGAGCCGCGTCAATTGTCCCGGCGCGCCGGGCAGCGCGGCGGCCCAGGTCACCGGCGCGCGCTCCTCGCCGGCGATGGTGAAGGCGATGTCGGGCCGTGCCATCGCCAGCCGCCGCACCACCTCGCGGATCGCCTCGGCCTCGGTGCGGTCGGTCTTGAGAAACTTCAGCCGTGCCGGCGTCGCGTGGAAGAGATCGGCGACCTCGACGCGCGTGCCTTGGTTCAACGCAGCGGGCACGATCTCGGACTTGTCGCCGCAATCGACGGTGATCGCCCAGGCATGCGGCTCGCTCTTGTGCCGTGTCGTGATCGACAGCCGCGCCACCGAGCCGATCGAGGGCAGCGCCTCGCCACGGAACCCGAGCGTGCGGATCTGCAGCAGATCCTCGTCGTCGAGTTTGGAGGTCGCGTGGCGCTCGACCGCGAGCGCGAGATCGGCCGAGGTCATGCCGCCGCCATCATCTGTAATCGCGATTGTCCGCCGTCCGCCGCCGTCGGTGAAAATGTCGATGCGGTGGGCGCCGGCGTCGATGGCGTTCTCGACCAACTCCTTGACCACGCTCGCGGGCCGCTCGACCACCTCGCCTGCCGCGATGCGGTTGATGATCTGCTCGGGAAGCTGGCGGACGGGCATGGGGCTGACTGGCTTGGATCTTGAAGGCACGAGCACGCTGCTGCGAGCGGCGAGAATAGCGCGTTTTATGCAGTGCGGCAGGCGAAAGCCACGTTCTCCAACGGGATTGTGAGGCGGGCGGGGCCGGTATATCGTTTTGCGAAAATGACAATCTGCCGGAGGAAGCCCATGTGCCGTCTGTTCGCACACCAGCCTCAGCGCGATTATGAGTCGCAGACCCGCTCCTTGCGGATCGGCGGCCATAGCACGTCGATCCGGCTTGAAATGGCGTTCTGGGACACGCTCGAGGAGATCGCGGCCAAGGAAGGCATGAGCGTCGCCAAATTCGTGACCACCCTGTATGCCGAGGTGCTCGACCATCACGGCGAGGTGAAGAATTTCGCGTCGCTGCTGCGGTGCTCCTGTCTGATTTACCGAGCGAAGGTGAGCGCGGCGATGCCGGAGTTCACCGCGGCCGCGATCATGGACGCGGCCGAGTAGCCACACGGGCAGTCTTTCGTCTCCCTCCCCCGCCTGCGGGGGAGGGCGGGGTGGGGGCGCCCCACGGATTAGTCTTTGCCGTATGAGCTCCATCATCAGCAATCTTTGCTGAGCGTTCCCCCACCCGCATCGCATCTTCGATGCGATACGACCTCCCCCGCAAGCGGGGGAGGCGCTGACCGTCGTTGCGGTGACGGGGATGCCCGATACGATTGAGCAGACTCATATCTCCTTCTTCTGCATCGCGCCCGCGATGTAGTCGGCTTGCCTGATCGCCAGCGCTACGATGGTCAGCGTCGGATTGCATGCCGCGCCCGTGGTGAACTGGCTGCCGTCCGACACGAACAGATTCTTCACGTCGTGCGTTTGGCCGAACTTGTTGACGACGCCGTCTTTCGCCTTCTCGCTCATCCGGTTGGTGCCAAGATTGTGCGTCGAGGGATAGGGCGTGGTCGGATAGGTCACAGTGGCGCCGACGGCCTCGTAGATCGCCGAGCCCTGCTTGTAGGCGTGGGCGCGCATCGCGACGTCGTTGGGATGATCGTCGAAATGCACCGACGCCACCGGCATGCCGAACTTGTCCTTGGCGACCGGATCGAGCGTGATGCGGTTGGTCTCCTGCGGCATGTCCTCGCCGACCAGCCACATGCCGGCCATGCGCGGATAGGTCTCCAGCGCCGCGGTGAAGCTGCGGCCCCAGGCGCCGGGATTGAGGAACGCGGCCATGAACGGCAGGCCGAGCGACAAGGTCTCCATCTCGTAGCCGCCGACGAAGCCGCGCTTCGGGTTGAACGCGGCCTCGTCACGGACGATGCCGGCCATCGTGGTGCCGCGATACATGTGCACGGGGTTCTCGAACGTCGCGTAGACGCTGCCGGTCATGTGCCGCATGTAGTTGCGGCCGACCTGGCCCGAGGAGTTCGCAAGGCCATCGGGGAACAGGCTGGAGGCGCTGTTCAGCAGAAGCCGCGGGCTCTCGATGGAGTTGCCGGCCACCGCGACGATGCGGGCCTTCTGCTGCTGCATCTTGCCGTCGGCATCGGCATAGACCACGCCGGTGACCTTGCCGGAGGCGTCATGCTCGATCTTGATCGCCATGCAGCCGGAGCGGACCTCGAGATTGCCGGTGGCCTCGCCCTTCGGGATCTCGGTGTAGAGCGTCGACCATTTCGCACCGGACTTGCAGCCCTGGAAGCAGAAGCCGATCTGCTGACAGGCGCCGCGGCCGTCGCGCGGCTGCGAGTTGATCGCCATGTTGCCGGTGTGCACCGTCTTGTAGCCGAGCCGCTTGGCGCCGGCTTCGAGGACCTTGAAGTTGTTGTTGCCGGGCAGGCCGGGAATGTCGTTGGTGCGCGTCACGCCCATCTTGAACTCGGCCTTGGCGTACCACGGCGTCATTTCGGCGAGGGTCACCGGCCAGTCGAGCAGCGTGGTGCCCGGCACGCCGCCATAGGTGGTGCGCGCCTTGAACTCGTGCTCCTCGAAGCGCAAGGAGGCGCCGGCCCAGTGCACGGTGGAGCCGCCGACCGCCTTGACGATCCAGGCCGGCAGATTGGCGAAGTCCTTCGCCACGCGCCAGGTGCCGGACGTGGTGCGCATGTCGGTCCAGGCGAGCTGGGTGAAGCTCTCCCATTCGTCGTTGATGAAGTCGGGGATCTCGTAGCGGCCGCCGGCCTCCAGGATCACGACCTTGATGCCCTTCTGCGCGAGCTCGTTGCCCAGGGTGCCGCCGCCGGCGCCCGAGCCTATGATCACCACTACGCCCGAATCGTTCAGATCGAATTTTGCCATTGTGGTTTCCTCCGTGTTCTCGTTGTTGTTCGCCGGCGTCAGGCTTTGGGCAGCCAGTCGATGTCGGAGAAGCCACGGTTGATGTAGCCGCCATGCTCGGCGGAGGAGCCCTCGTAGCCGAACTTCGGCCAGAGCTCCTTCTGATTGTAGAGCGACACCACGAGATCGCCGCGCAAGGTCTTGAAGAAGGTGGTCTGCTCGATGCCCACGAGCAGCGCGACGCGATCGGTCTCCCACGGCACCTTCGCATACGGCACCTTGTGGCGATCCCTGGCGTCCTGGTCGAGGCGTGCGATGCCATCATTGATCATCGCCTTGACGGCAGCATCTTCCGCCGCCTTGCCGTCCCACGGCTTGACGGCAGTGATGTAGTAGCGGTCGGCGAGGAAGTCGTGCGGATAGATGTCGCGCGCGACCTTCACCAGCGTCTTCAAGGTCGCCGGCGTCAGCGCCTTGGCATCCTCCGCCCAGGCATCGGTGACGCCGACGCCGGTCGCGGAGGCGACGGCGGCGGCCGGCACTGTCGCTGCCGCGCCCTTCAGGAAGACGCGGCGGTCGTATTTGTTACGGCGATCGACTTCTCTCATGGCAGTTTCCTCCGTGTGATTTTTATTTGTAATTCCGTGGTCTTGCGGCTCAGCCGAAGCGGCCGCCGCGCTGGATCACCTCGATCTTGTAGCCGTCGGGATCGCTGACGAAGAAGAAGCGGGCCAAGGTCGCGCCATTGTGCTTGAAGTCGCGCAAGGGGCCGGGCGCCAGGTTCTCGCGCTCGAAGCGGGCGTGCTCGGCATCGACATCGTCGACCACGACCGCGAGATGGCCGTAGCCGTCGCCGAGCGTGTACGGCTCCTTGCGGTCGAAATTGACGGTCAGCTCGACCTCGAACGGCGACGAGGGATGGCGCAGATAGATCAGCGCGAAGCCGTCGAAGCGGAGGTTGTCGGCGATCTCCAGGCCGAAGGCGCGCTTGTAGAAGTCCAGCGCCTTGGCCTCGTCGAAGACGCGGATCATGGAATGTACGGGCTTTGCCATCTCAATTGTCCTTCAGGTAGGTGATGATCGCGGCGCGAACGTCGGGCTTGGCCTGGCGATAGGCCATGACGGCGCCGGGGATCAGCTCTTGCGGATTGGTCAGCCAGGCGTCGAGCTTGGCCTCGTCCCAGGTGAAGTCGGCTTTCGCGAAGCCGGCGGAATAACGGAAGCCTTCGATGGAACCGGCGCGGCGACCGACGATCGTCGACAGCGGCGGTCCCTGTCGCATCGGCTCGGTGCTGCTCAGCGTGTGGCAGACACCGCATTGCTGCTTGAACAAGGTGGCGCCATCGGCGGGCTTGGGCGAGGGCAGTGCCATCTGCGCGGAGGCGATCGTGGTGCCGAGCACCGCGCTGCAAAACAGCCCGACAAAAACAGGCGCAAGCCGCGCCGCACGCCATCCCGACATCGATCCTCGCTCTCGTTTTTTCTGAGAGTAGGTTGCAGCCGATGTGGCGTGGTAGTAGCCGGCTGTTTCAGCGAGAACAAAGCAGGCGCGGCTCGTTGCAGCGCGGGAGATGAGTCAGCAATGCAGACTCATCGTGCTGTCATCAGGGGTGCGACGTTGTACGGGCGGCTCTGTACGAATCTATCTTCAGCGCCACACCGATCGTCATTCCGGGGCAAGGCCGCAGGCCTTGAACCCGGAATCTCGAGCTTGGCTTGCGTTCGTTTCCAACAATCTCGAGATTCCGGGTTCAATCGCCGATGCGCAAACGCGCATCGACGATTGCCCCGGAATGACGGGATTGGATGACAAGCTCAAGGCCGGCCAACTAATCGTCGAAACGTCTTGCGCCGCGGCCGGCCTTGACGTCGCTGCGCAGCTTCTTGCCTTCGAGACGGCGCTGCTTGGAGCCGAAGGTCGGCTTGGTCGGGCGGCGGACCTTCGGCCGCACCATCGCCTCGCGCAGCAGGGTCACGAGGCGCTCGATCGCATCGGCCTTGTTGCGCTCCTGGGTGCGGAAGCGCTCGGCCTGGATGACGATGACGCCGTTCTTGGTCATGCGCTGGCCGGCGAGACGGGCGAGCCGTGCGGCGGCATCCTCCGGCAGCGTGATACGGCTGGTGTCGAAGCGCAGTTGCGCCGAGGTCGACAGCTTGTTGACGTTCTGGCCGCCGGGGCCGGAGGCGCGCACGAACGAGATCTCGATGTCGTTCTCGTCGATGGCAAGGTCGCGGGAGATCCGCAGCATGGGGCACCAGGGAGATTCGAAGGCTTTCGTGGGCACCATAGCGGGTTTAGCGGCGGTGTGCGCGGGTGGGCAGTGACCAGATTTATGATGGTGCCGCGACGCTACCAAAACCTCCGCTGTCATCCCGGCGAACGCCGGGATCCATAACCACAGGGAGCGGTTTGGGGCAGGCTGGTCATGACCACCTTTCGCATCATTTCGGCTGCGGCGTATGGGTCCCGGATCGGCGCCACGCCGCGCTTCGCGCGTCGCGGCTTGTCCGGGACGACACCATTTGTGTTGTGGCAGCTGTGGTCAACCGCACCGAGGTGTGATGCGGCGTCGCCTCCGCTCAGTTCGTCTTCGTCACCGGCGCGGTGACCGGCGCCTGCGCCGGCTCGGCCGCCGCCTGCGGCGTGCGGCCGACCACCGCCGTCAGCAGGCCCTGGCTCCAGAGCTGCTTGGCCGCCTTCTTGGCATCGTCGAGCGTAACCGCGTTGACGATCTCGCTGCGCTTCTCGATGTAGTCGATCGGCATCTTGTCGAGCTGGTACTGCAGCATCGCCTGCGCCAGCTTGGAGGAGGTGTCGAGCGCCAGCATCTGCGAGCCGTTGATGTAGGACTTGGCCTCGTCGAGCTCCTGCTGGGTCGGACCTTCCTCGGCCATACGGCGGATCTCGCCCTCGACCGCGGCGATGGTCTCGCTGGCGCGGTCGAAGCGGGTCGCGGTGTTGCCGATGAAGAGGGCCGAGTGATCCATCCACAGCAGCGCGTCATAGACGGAGTAGGCGAGGCCGCGCTTCTCGCGCACCTCCTTGTACAGCCGCGACGACAGGCCGCCGCCGCCGAGGATGTGGTTGACCACATAGGCCGCCATGAAGTTCGGGTCGTGGCGGCGGATGCCGGGGCCGCCGAAGGTGATCACGGTCTGCGGCACGTCGAGCGAGACCAGCACGCGCTGCGGCGGCTTGGTGGCGACGACGTCTGGCACCGGCGTCAACTGCGCCTTGGCCGGCAGGCTGCCGAAGGTCTGGTCGAGCAGCTTGCCGAGCGTCGCCGGATCGACATCGCCGACGACGGCAACCTTCAGCGTGTCCTTGGCGAGGACGCGGCCGACATAGGCCTTGAGATCGTCGACGGTGATGCTCGGCACGCTGTCGAGCGTTCCGTTGGCGGGACGGCCATAGGGATGGTTCGGAAAGGCGAGCTCGAGGAATTTGCGGCCCGCGAGCGAGCTCGGGTTTGTGGTCTCGCGACGCAGCCCCGAAAGCACCTGCGACTTGATGCGCTCGACATCGGCGCTGTCGAAATGCGGCGAGGTCAGCGCCGTGCGCAACAGGTCGAACGCTTCGTCCTTATTGTCACGCAGCATGCGCAGCGAGCCGCGGAACTGATCGCGCGACACCTGAAACGACAGCTCGATGGCGCGGCGGTCGAGGCGCTCGTGGAAGGTCTTGGAATCGAGATCGCCGGAGCCCTCGTCGAGCAGGTCGGCGACGAGATTGCCGACGCCGGGCTTGCCCTGGGGATCTTGCGAGGCGCCGCCCTGGAAGGCGTATTCCATCGCGATCAAGGGGACGGTGGCGTCCTGGACGAACCAGGCCTCGATGCCGCCGGGCGAGACCAGGCGCTGGATCTTGGTCGCGGCCTGCGCGGCCGGTGCCAGCGTGAGCGCGGCAGCGGCAACGGCAAGCGTGCAGGCGAAACGGCGGGCGAAGCTCATTGTGCTCATCACGACCGCTTCTCCTCGCGCTTGGCCGCATTGTCCTTGATCAGATAGCCGGTCACCGAGCGCTTCTTCTGCAGCCAGGTCTGCGCGGCGGCGCGGACCTGCTCGGCGGTGACGGCGCGGATGCGGTCCGGCCAGCTCCGGATGTCCTCGATCGAGAGCCCCGTGGTGAGGCCGCCGCCATACCAGCGCGCCATCGTCGCCTGGTTGTCCTGGGCGTAGATCGCTTCAGCAATAAGCTGCGTCTTGACGCGCTCGAGATCCTCGGCGCGCACCGGGTTCTGCGCGAGCTCGGCGATGACGCTGTCGACGACGGCTTCAACCTGGGCAAACTCGACGCCCGGCCGCGGCGAGGCCGCGATCGAGAACTGGGTCGGATCGAGCGAGGTGCCCTGATAGGACGCGCTGGCATTGATCGCGAGCGGCTTGTCGACGACCAGCGCGCGGTAGAGATAGGAGTTGCTGCCGCTGCCCATCAGCTGCGCCAGCACGTCGAGCGCGGCCGACTGGCCGGGCGCTGCGGTCGTGGCCGAGGGCACCAGATAGAAGCGCCGCATCGAAGGCTGCTCGACATGCGGATCAGCGAGCGTGACGGTGCGCGGCGCCACCGGTTCCGGCTCCTGCGGCCGCATGCGGCGGGCGGGGATGTCGGGCTGGGAGGGGATCTTCGCGAACGTCTTTTCGACGAGCGGACGAACCTCGTTGACGTCGGTGTCGCCGGCAATCACCAGCGTCGCATTGTTGGGTGCATAGAAGCGGCGATAGAACGCCAGCGCATCCTCGCGGCTGAGCTTCTCGATCTCCGGCTTCCAGCCGATCACGGGACGGCCATAGGGATGGTTGACGTAGAGCGCCGCCATGATCTGCTCGTTGAGGCGGGCCTCCGGCGAGTTGGCGACGCGCATGTTGTACTCTTCGAGCACGACGTCGCGCTCGGGCAGCACGTTCTCGTCCTTGAGCACGAGGCCGGTCATGCGGTCGGCCTCGAACTCCATCATCTTCGGCAGCTGGTCGCGCGGCACGCGCTGGAAATAGCCGGTGTAGTCGACCGAGGTGAAGGCGTTCTCATTGCCGCCAATCTTCAGCACGGTCTTGGAGAACTCGCCGGCCGGATGTTTCTCGGTACCCTTGAACATCAGGTGTTCGAGGAAATGCGCGAGGCCCGATTTGCCGGGCGTCTCGTCGGCGGAGCCGACCTTGTACCAGATCATCTGCGTCACCACTGGGGTGCGGTGATCCTGGATGACGACGACCTGCAGGCCGTTGGGAAGCGTGAAGCTGGCGGGGGGCTCGGAGGCGAACGTCGTTTGCGCCGAAGCGCCGGCCGTGAACGCAAACAGGGAGACGAGTGCGGCGGCGACGGGAATGAACCGGTGCGAGGACATCATGATCCTTCTGAAAGCCCGCGGGAGGGCGGGGCGATCGGGTTTGAGCGCAGCATGCTACACCGCGCGGGACGGCGCCCGGCGTCACAAAACGGCGACATGGTGCCGCCCCAAGACATTAAATTTCGCTAACGCCGGCTTGAGCCGGCATCCCCGGAGAGGGTGAGGCGGTCGCCGCCGTCACCGTTCCTTGCCGGTCATGATGTCCAGCTGCTTGCCGCCGATCGGCTCCATCTTGCCGGTGCCATAGGCATAGCTGGACGAGGGGGTCTGGTAGCCCGGCGGCGGCTGGGTCAGGCTCTCGCGCTGCGGCTCGCTGGTAAACTGCTTGGTCTCGGTGTCCGTGCCCTTGAACATACCGAACAGGCCGCCCTTGAAGCCGAGCTGCGACGGGCTCATCATCGGGTTGTTGCTGACGCCGGGCTGGATCGGCTCGGTCGACTTGGCGGACGCCGTGCGGCCGGCGCGCATCTCGGCGGGGGTCAGCGGACGCGAGGCGGCGACCGGATCCTTGTTGTCCTTCTTGCGCGCGGCGGCGGCCGCGCGGCGCTGCTGCTCGTCGGGGTCCTTCGGCCAGTTCGGCGCGGTCGCCTGGGCCGCGGAGGCCGGCGGCGGCAGGTCGAGCTTGGGCGGGACCACCAGCGGCGAGCGCTCGCGGTAATTGATGGTCGGCGTCTCCATGTTGGTGCCGCCGAGGCCGCGCATCACGTTGTCGATGATCTTCTCTTCGAAGGTCTTGTCGTCTTCCTCGTCCTCCTGGGCACGGGCCGCGCCCGTGGCCATGATGACGCCGATGCCGAGCACGACTGCCGAAAGGCGCAGGGCGCGAATGGCTGGGCGGCTCACGATCCGGCCGCTGACTTCGGTCTTGCGCATGGCTTTCCCTGTCCTCGCTTGTCCAGTGGTCGTGCTCCGACGAACCGGCCGCGACTCCATCGTCTGAATAACCCGCGCCCCCAGGGGCCGTCCGGTCATCGCGCCGATCTCGAAAACGTGAAGAACGTCAGGCTCTTGACCCCAAGTCACCCCGGGGATCGGCACCGGCCGGTATCGACCCGGATCAGGGCGCTTTTGCGGCGGAGCCCCCGAAGAAGGAGTCATACAGCAGGCCCGCCACCCCGGCAACGATGGCCACATCGGCCATGTTGAAGATGTACCAATTGTAGACCGTGCCGCCGATCTGGACGTGGAACAGCGCGAAATCGACCACGGCGCCGAACGCCAGCCGGTCGATGCCGTTGCCGATCGCGCCGCCGATGATCAGGCCGAGCGCCAGCGTCGCCAGCTTGGTTTCCGCCCTGAGCATCCAGATGCCCAGCGCGATCACCGCGACCACCTTCACCGCCATCAGACCGTATTGCGCCAGCGGTGAGTCGTTCTGCAGCCAGCCGAAGCTGATGCCGATGTTCCAGGCCAGCACGAGATCGAAGAACGGCGTGATCTTGACGGTGCCGCGGTTCGGCAGATCGAACCCGTAGAGCAGCCACAGCTTGGTGGCCTGGTCGATGATGAGGGTGGCGACGGCGGCGAGCAGGCCGAGGCGGAGACGGGGGGTCATTGGACGCTGGTGAGTTGACGACCAAGCCGGCCACGAACACAGCTGTCGTCCCGGCGAACGCCGGGACCCATACTGCGGACGGCCAATTGGTGGAAAGGACTCGGAGTCATCAGTCTTTGCTCACCAGGACGGCCGGTGATTATGGGTCCCGGCGTTCGCCGGGACGACGGCGGAGTGTGACGCGCGATCGCGGATCACACGCCCACTCCCAGCGCCTTCCATTCGCGCAGCGCCTTCGCGTCGCGGGGGGAGACGTCGGGATAGTCCTTGTCCTCGCCGACGCTCTCCAGGATCTTCCAGGAGCGGGCGCACTTCCTGCCGACGGCTTTCTCGACCACCACCGCCACACCCGGCACCGCATCCAGCCGGAACGCCTCGGCCGGCGCGTCGCCCTCGCGGACCTCGTAGTTCGAGGTGATGCAGACCTCGGCGAGGTCGGTGTCGAACAAGGTGCCGAGCAGGGCGCGGTCGGCGACGTAGATGATCGGCGAGGCCTCCAGCGAGGAGCCGATGGTCTTCGCCGCACGCGCCAGCTCCAGCGCGCCGGTGACGACGCGTCTGACGTTGCGGATGGCCTCCCATTTCGCGGCGAGCGCATCGTCGCGGTAGCCGTCCATCGCATCCGGGAACAAGGTCAGATGCACAGACGGCTCGGCGTCCGGGCGATACATCCGCCAAGCCTCATCGGTGGTGAAGGAGAGCACCGGCGCCAGCCATTTCAGGATGGCGTCGCAGATCAGGTCGATCGCGGTCAGCGCCGCCTTGCGCGCCACCGATGACGGCGGATCGCAATACAGCGTGTCCTTGCGGATGTCGAAATAGAACGCCGACAGCTCGGTGTTCATGAACGCCGCGAGCGAGGCGATCACGGTCTTGTAGTCGAACGCGGCATAGGCGCGGCGGATCACCTCGGCCTGCTGCGACAGCTGATGCAGCATCAGCCGCTCCAGCTCCGGCATGTCGGCGAACGCGACGGCCTCGCTGCGCTTGTAGTGATGCAGCGTGCCGAGCATCCAGCGGATGCTGTTGCGCAGCTTGCGGTAGGTCTCGATGGTGTTCTTCAGGATCTCCGGGCCGATGCGCTGGTCGTCGGCATAGTCAGTGGCGCAGACCCAGAGTCTGAGGATGTCGGCGCCGGAGTCTTTGATGACCTTCTGCGGCTCGATGGTGTTGCCGAGCGACTTCGACATCTTGCGGCCGTTCTCGTCGAGCGTGAAGCCGTGCGTCAGCACGACGTCGTAAGGCGCACGGCCGCGGGTGCCGCAGCTCTCGAGCAGCGACGAGTGGAACCAGCCGCGATGCTGGTCCGAGCCTTCGAGGTACATCACCGTATCCTGGCCGCCATCGACCTTGCGCTTGATGCCGGCGAGGCCCGGGAAGTGCACGGGGTCTTCCAGCACGAAGGCGTGGGTCGAACCGGAGTCGAACCAGACGTCGCAGATGTCGTCGACCTTCTTCCAGTCCTCGTTGGCCTTGGGGCCGAGGAAACGTTCGCGCGCGCCATCGGCGTACCAGGCGTCGGCGCCTTCTTTTTCGAAGGCGTCAGAAATGCGGGCGTTCACCGCCTCGTCCTGCAGGATCTCGGCGGAGCCGTCGCCCTTCTCGCGCACGAACACGGCGATCGGCACGCCCCAGGCGCGCTGGCGCGAGATCACCCAATCCGGACGGTTGGCGATCATGCCGTTGATGCGGTTCTGGCCGGCGGCCGGTACCCATTGCGTCACCGAGATCGCGCGCAGCGCGCGCGCGCGCAGGGTGTCGCCGGACTTCGCCTGGCCGTGGTCCGCAATGTCCTTGTCCATCGCGATGAACCATTGCGGCGTGTTGCGGAAGATCACCGGCTTCTTGGAGCGCCAGGAATGCGGGTACTGATGCTTCAGACGGCCGCGCGCCAGCAACTGGCCGGCGTCGGTCAGCGCCTTGATGACGGCCTCGTTGGCGTCGCCCTTTTCGCCCTTGTCGTTGATGACGCGCTTGCCGGTGAAGCCCGGCGCGTGGTCGGTCAGCGCGCCGTTCTCGTCGACGGTGTAGGGGATCGTGGTCGCGATGCCCCGGCCCTCGAGCTCGCGCGCATTCGCCATCCAGACGTCGAAGTCCTCGCGGCCGTGGCCGGGGGCGGTGTGCACGAAGCCGGTGCCGGTGTCGTCGGTGACGTGCTCGCCCGACAGCAGCGGCACGACGAAATTGTAGCCGCCTGCGAGGCCCTTGAACGGATGGGCGCATTCGACGGCATCCAGCGTGTCGCCGGGGATGTCGCGCAGCTTGGCGTAGCTCGTGACGCGCGCCTGCTTGAACACGCTGTCGGCGAGCGCGTCGGCCAGGATCAGCTTGTCGCCGGCCTTCGCCCAGTTGTCCGCCGGTGCGTCGGTGATCTCATAGAGGCCGTAGGCGATCTTGGGCGAGAACGAGATGGCGCGGTTGCCGGGCAGGGTCCAGGGCGTGGTGGTCCAGATCACGACCGAGGCGCCGGCCAGCGCGCCATGCGCTGGCGACGTCACCGGAAACTTCACCCACACCGTGTCGGACTGATAGTCCTCGTACTCGACCTCGGCCTCGGCCAGCGCGGTCTTCTCGACCACGCTCCACATCACGGGCTTGGAGCCGCGATACAGCGTTCCGTTGGCGGCGAACTTCATCAGCTCGCGCGCGATCTGGGCCTCGGCCGGATAGGTCATGGTGGCGTAGGGATGGTCCCAGTCGCCGATCACGCCGAGACGCTTGAACTCCTCGCGCTGCACGTTGAGCCAGTGCTCGGCATAGGCGCGGCACTCCTTGCGGAACGCGACCATGGCGGCGCTGTCGCGGAAGTCGGGCTTGGTCTTGCCCTTCTTGCGATAGTTCTCCTCCTCGATCTTCCACTCGATCGGCAGGCCGTGGCAGTCCCAGCCCGGCACGTAGTTGGAATCGTGGCCGAGCATCTGCTGGCTCTTGGTCACGACGTCCTTGAGGATCTTGTTGAGCGAATGCCCGATATGGATGTTGCCGTTGGCGTAGGGCGGGCCGTCATGCAGGACGAATTTCGGCCGTCCGTTCGCGGTCGCGCGCAGCTTGCCGTAGAGGTCGATGTCGTTCCAATATTTCAGCAGCTCCGGCTCGCGCTGCGGCAGGCCGGCGCGCATCGGGAAGTCCGTCTGCGGCAGATAGAGGGTCTTGGAATAATCTTTGTCGGCTTTTTGGGCGTCGGACTTTTGCGGCTTCTCGGACATCGTGATCTGGCTTGATGAGCTCAAAGAGGGGCGCGGAGGCGCGATCTGCGATCGCGGGCGGCGGAACGAGCAGAGACATCCCGGTCTTGCGCCGAGCTCGAAAAGCTCAGGCGGAAGCCGGGCCGCTAATGCCGATGGTGCGCCGTATCAACATGGGGCTCCCTCATAGCAGCCGGGCGGCCAAATCGCAAAGTGATCTGCGCGTCAGCGCTCTCCAGATGCGGTCATTCCGGGGCAGCCCGTCAGGGCTGAACCCGGAATCTCGAGATTCCGGGTTCGATGCTGCGCATCGCTCCGGAATGACGGCGTGCATGGAGGACGCAGGTCAGCCGATCTCGCCGAGCCGGGGGAAGAGGCCGGCGCTCGCCGCCAGCAGGGCGCGGGCCTTGGCGCTGTCGTCGTCCATCTGCCGGATCAGGGCGTCGATCGAGGTGAATTTCGCCTCCTCGCGGATGAAGCCGATGAAGGCGACATCCAGCACCTCGCCATAGAGGCTGTCCTTGAAATCGAACAGAAACGTCTCCAGCAGCGGCGCGCCATTGTCGAAGGTCGGCCGGCGGCCGAAATTGGCGACGCCGTCGATCAGAACCCGGTTGGCGCCGCGGCCGCGGCCGACCCGGACGGCATAGATGCCGTGACGCAGGCCGCAATCGCGATCGAGCCGCATGTTGGCGGTGGGGTAGCCGAGGTCGCGGCCGCGCTTTTCGCCATGGATGACCTCCGAGGAGACGAACCAGGGACCGCCCAGCATGGCGGTGGCCTCCGCGACCTGGCCCTCGGCCAGCGCCTCGCGGATCGCGGTCGACGACACCGGCCGCTCGTCGATGTCGACATGCGGCTGGACCTCGACGGTGATCCCGAGCTTGGGCGCCTCATTGGCGAGCAGGGTCGGGGAGCCGACCCGGCCCTTGCCGAAATGAAAGTCGTAGCCGACGGCAATTCCGGCCACGCCGAGCCGGCCGATGAGATCGTGGTGAATGAAGTCCTGCGCCGGGGTCTGGGCCCGGCCCTTGTCGAAAGTCATGACCACGGCACCGTCGAGCCCGGCGCCGGCCAGCAGCCGCAGCTTGGCGGCCTCGTCGGTCAGCCGGAATTGCGGGGTATTCGGGCTGAAAAAGCGCCGCGGATGCGGCTCGAAGGTCAGGGCCAGCGCCGGGCGGCCCTTGGCCCTGCCCATCGCGATGGCGGCGTCGATCACGGCCCGATGGCCGAGGTGAACGCCGTCGAAATTCCCCATCGCCACCACCGCGCCCTTGAGGATGTCCTGTGGCGGGGTGGAATCGCGGATGATCGTGAAAGCTGACATCTGACGGAAATATCTCGCGAATTTGTCAAGTTCCCCGATCCGGCGGGGTGCCTTCGACCGTGGGCGGGCGGCCTGCCGAAGTCAAGCCAAAGGGGCCGCGAATTCATGCAGCGCAGCAATAGCGACATGCGGCCGCAGCGCAGTTAACGCGCTGTTTAACGGCTGATGCTACTGCTTGGACCGGATGGCGGGGTCGCTGAAAGACCTGAGCCGAAAGAGCGTTTTGGTAACAGTCTGCGCGTTGTGTTCGCGTTGGGGGAGTCAAGATGGCGGTTGATTTGACGATGCCGGTGCTCGTCGTCGACGATTACAGCACCATGATCCGGATCATCAGGAATCTTCTGAAGCAGATCGGGTTCGAGGACATCGACGACGCGAGCGACGGCTCGATGGCGCTCAACAAGATGCGCGCCAAGAAGTACGGCCTCGTGATCTCCGACTGGAACATGGAGCCGATGACCGGCTACGACCTGCTCCGCGAGGTCCGCGCCGATCCGAACCTGGCGACCACGCCGTTCATCATGATCACGGCGGAATCCAAGACCGAGAACGTGATCGCGGCCAAGAAGGCCGGCGTGAACAACTACATCGTCAAGCCGTTCAACGCCGCGACCCTGAAGACCAAGATCGATGCGGTGTTCCCGGACATGGCGACGGCCTGAGGGCCGATCCGATCTCATCACGGAAAAAAGACGCCCGGCATTGCCGGGCGTTTTTCGTTTCAGGCTCCGCTCACCACTTCAATTCGCGCATCAGCGCGCGGGGAGGGTGGCCGAACAGCTCCTTGACCGAGGCGGGGTCGAGCTGTTCGACGCCGGCGAACTCCTCGGAATGGATGCCGCGGGTGACGAACAGGCAGTCGATGCCGAAGCCGTGCGCGCCGGCGAGATCGGTGCGGACGGAATCGCCGATCGCCAGCACCTCCTCGCGCGCGACCTGTCGCCTGGCATGCTGCTCGGCGAGCTGCATGGCGCGCTCGTAGATCGGCCGGTGCGGCTTGCCGTAGAAGATCACCTCGCCGCCCAGCTCGCGATACAGCTCGGCGATGGCGCCGGCGCAGTAGATCAGCCGGTCGCCGCGCTCGACCACGATGTCGGGATTGGCGCAGATCAGCGGCAGCTTGCGCTCGCGCGCCTGCAGCAGCATCGCCCGGTAGTCCTCGGCGGTCTCGGTCTCGTCGTCGTACAGGCCGGTGCAGATGATGTAGGAGGCGTCCTCCAGCGGCGACAGGGTGACGTCGAGGCCGCGATAGATGGAGTTGTCGCGCTCGGGGCCGAGCCAGAACACCTTGCCGCCGGGATGATCGGCGACGTAGTGCCGGGTCAGGTCGCCGGAGGAGACGATCGCGCTATAGACCTCGTCGGCTACGCCGAGCTTGCGCAATTGCCGTTGCACCGAATCGGCGGGACGCGGCGCGTTGGTGATCAGGATCACCGTGCCGCCCTGCTGCCGGAACCGATGCAGCGCCTCGCAGGCCTCGGGGAACGACTCCAGCCCGTTATGGACGACGCCCCAGATGTCGCTCAGCAGAACCTGCTTGCGGACGAGAAGATCGCGCAGCCGCGCCTCGAAGTGGAGCGCGGTCATGCGAGGGGCCGTGCCTCAGTGCGTGCCGGCGATACGGCGGACGAGCGCGGCATTGCCGCTGCGCGTCGGACCGATGCTGTTCGAGACGTCCAAAGTGGTATTGCCGGCGGCATTCTGGTCCTGAATCTTGATGTCCTGCCCGCCCGAGGGGGTGGAAGCGGCCTCGCCGGTAGCAGATGCGCCTTCCGGTCGCAATGGGCGGGGCGGCGCGAACAGGAAGCCCTGGCCGAAGCGGACGTCGTAGTCGAGCAGGTCGACGACGCTGCCCTCGCCCTCGATCCGCTCGGCGATCAGGTCGATGCCGAAACGGCCGAGCAGGTCGGATAGATCGGTCGGGTGGATGTCGGACACCGAGCTCTGCTTCGGGTCGAGCAGCAGCGCGGCCGGCACCTTGATGAAGCGGACGCCGCGATCGGCAAGCTCGCGCGGCTCGAAGCGGAGGTCGGTGACGTGGTCCATCGAGAACCGGTAGCCGCGCTGCGCCAGCGCCGCGAGGTGCTCGGTCTCTGTCGGGCCGAGGTTGCGCAAGGTCGACTGCTTGAATTCGAGCACGAAAGACGACGCCAGCGCCCGGTTGGCTTCGAGGAAGTCGAGGCACTGCGAAAAGTTCTCGGGGTTGCTCAAGGTCGCGGCGGAGATGTTGCAGAAGATCCCGACATCCTTGTTGCGCACCATCAGGCGCCGCAGCACCTGGACGCAACGGAGCATCACCATGTGATCGATCCGACCGACGAGCCCGGCGCCCTCGGCGATGCCGATGAAATCCTCCGCCGCAACGACCTGGTCGCGCTCGTCGCGCAACCGGGTCACCGCCTCGTAGAAGCGCACCTTGCGCTGAGGCAGCGTCACCAGCGGCTGCAGGTAGATGTCCATGCGGTTGTCGTCTATGGCGCTTTTGACGGCGGCAAGGATCTGGGCCTGGGTCCGCGGGACTGCCGGTGCCGGCGGGGCGACCGCAGGCGTGGCAGCGACGGGCGCGGCGACCGGCGCTTTCGCCACCGGAGCCGGCGCCGGCCCGACGGTCGCGATCGCTTCCTTCTTGAGCTCGATCGGCGCGGACGGCGCGGCCTTCGGATCGGGATAGACGGCCGACGCCGCGGGGGGCGCGACCGCGGCCGGAGCTTCGCGCGCAGGCACGGACGTTGCGTCCGCCGCTGCTGCCGGCATCGCGGCGATCAGATCCTCATGCTGGGCCACGGTGACGGCGAGCTGCTTCATCAGTCCGCCGAGCTCGTTGATCTCGCCGATCACGCCCTGCAGGCGATCGGAGCTGACCGAGTTCGACGACACGATGCGTCCTTCGACAGCCGACAGCCGCCGGCCGAACTCGGCGACCTGACGGGCGAGGTCGGCCGTTCCGCGCGACAGATCGGCGATCTGGCTGCCGACATCGGTGCGGTCGCGCAGCCGCATCGAGACGGCGTTGTAGAGGATGAGGAAGGTCAGCGCCGTCAGCGCGACGATCGCGGATTCCGACCCACTGATGCCGGCCACCGAATACAAGATCAGGCCGAGCGACGCCGCGACCAGAACCATGCAGATGGCGATGAAAATCGTGGAAATACGGATCATGCTGCGCGACGCTCCCAACCGAATGCAACCTTAGCACTTCTGTTGATTCGCGAGGATAGTCGGCAGGATTCAAATACCGGGCGTGGCTGACGATTTCCCCATCGCGTGTCATTTACGCATGTTCGCGTCTGACAGCGAAGTGTCATCGTAGTGGGATGGTCCCGTAGAACGACGGGGTGCACCATCCCGACATGTGTCTGGATGTGTTCACTGCTCCGAGGCGTCTCGAAGACCGTGGCAAAACACGCGCGTCAGCCGGGACCGCCGTCCCGGCATGCGCGCGTTGCTGATCAGCTCAGATAATTCGCCGATGCTTCGACGGCGATCGAAGCGCTCAGTCGTTGTGCTGGCGACGCCGGCGCAGCGCCGCAACTCCGAGCAGCAGGGCGGCAACGGCGACGCCGACGGGCACGTTGACCCGGCCGAGACCACCGCTGTGATTCGTCGAACTCGCCGATGGCGCCAGCGGGATGGTGTCGGGATCGATCTCGTCGGCGTCGGGCTGCCGCGCCACCGGCGCGGCGATCGCCACGCGCAGCCGGCTGCCGAGCGAGGGATAATGCGGCGTCGGGCTGCGCAGCTTGACCGCCGCGATCACCGCGCAGATGACCGCCAGCGCCAGCATGATGCCGCCGACCACCGCGAAGGCGGTGAACAGGCCGTAGGTCATTTCCACCCACCGGAATAGCGCGGTCAGGCCGACGATGCAGGCTGCGATCAGGAAGATTCCCGCCGTGGCGAACAGCCCGGCCGCGACGGCATAGGAGGTCACCGTGCCCGTCGCCTGTCGCGTGCGATCCCGCATATAGGCCTGGGTGGCGCGCTTGACGCGGTTCAGCCTCTGCTCGAGGCCCAATTGCAGGAGCTCTCCTGGCGGTGCGAGCATGCGCGTCCTCCGAAAATCGTCGCCGCGCGCGAACCGCCGGCTCGCGACATGAACGTGGAGGATTTGCGAAGGTTCCCGGCGGGGAGGGGGCGGGGCTCACGACGATTGTTGCCGGAAGCGCGGTCTAGCATCGATTGATGCCCTGTCCGGAAGCAGCCAAACAGGTGGCACAACTCGGAAGAAATAGTAATTTTCTGCCGGAAAGATCGTTGGCGTCAATGGAACGGGAAGGTCCCGCGGTGATGGCTCGGTTTCTGCTGCCTGAAAATCCATGGATGTACACTTACGGCGCCGACGCGCTCGACGGGGACGTTGACAAGATCGCCTTCGAAGAGCCTGTGGCTTACGCGCTGGAGCTCTATCGTCCCTGGCGAGGGTTTGGCGGCGGTGCGCGGGTCTCAAGCTGCCACATGCCGACGAGACTGCGTTTGAGAGGCCGCAAGCGGAAGCTGGTCGATTTCGACAACCAGTTTCACATGCTGCTGGTCAGCCGCCGATTCCTTGACCTGGTCGAGGGCCTTCAGAAGGACATCCAGTATTTTCCAGTCGAATGCATCTGGCGCGACGGCTCCGAGGCCGGCCAGTTCTACTTCTTCTTCACGACGGTGCTGCGCGATGCGGTCAACCGAGAGAAGACGAATGCGACGTGGGCTCCGACACCTCGCGGCGGATTGTGGCAACCCAAACCGGGTGAGATATTTGCATTCGACAAAGACCGTATCGGGGGCATGCACATGTGGGTCGATCCGCACATGCCGACGAAGGGGCCGCTGGTCACTGAGGAGTTGTTCAAGAGACTGAAAGGAGCGGAAATCCGCTCGTTCTATGATGCTCCGCTATATGCAGAAATTTGAGCAACTGGCCAGTGGCTGATTGCGGGGGGGCTTCGATCGTAGCTGCTCTGCGCCGCCCGTTCTAAGCAAGAAGCCAACTCCAGCATCACGGCCTTCTAGTCCGGTCAAAACAAAATGGCGGCCGCGAGGGCCGCCATTTCATCGAGCTCGATGAACGCGCGGCTTACGCCACGGCCTTGATCACCTTGCCGACCTTCTCGACGATCTCGCCGATCTGGTCCTCGTTGATGATCAGCGGCGGCGTCAGAGCAAGGGTGTCGCCGGCGATGCGCAGCATCAGGTCGGTGTTGTGGAAGGCCTGCTCCATCGCCTGATAACCGCGCTTGCCGACGGCGTCGGGCAGCGGCGCGAGGTCGATGCCGGCGGTGAGGCCGACGGTGCGGATGTCGAGCACGTTGGGCAAGCCCTTCAGCGACATCACGGCGTCGGCCCATTTCGGCTCGATCGCCTTGGTGTGCTCGAACAGCTTTTCGTCGCGATAGATGTCGAGCGTGGCGAGCCCGGCGGCGCAGGCGATCGGATGCGCCGAGTAGGTGTAGCCATGGGTGAACTCGACCATGTGCTCCGGGCCGCTCATGAACGCGTCGTGGATGGTGTCGCGCACCAGCACGCCGCCCATCGGTGCCGCGCCATTGGTGACGCCCTTGGCGAAGGTCAGCAGGTCCGGCGTCACACCGTAGCGCTCAGCGGCGAAGGCATGGCCGAGACGGCCGAAGCCGGTGATGACCTCGTCGAAGATCAAGAGGATGCCGTGCTTCTGGGTGATCTCGCGCAGGCGCTTGAGATAGCCCTTCGGCGCCGGGATCACGCCGGTGGAGCCGGCCATCGGCTCGACGATGACGGCGGCGATCGTGTTGGCGCCGTGCAGGCCGACGAGGGTCTCGAGCTCCTCGGCGAAGTGCGCGCCATATTCCGGCTCGCCCTTGGTGAAGGCCTGCTTCTCGCGGTCATAGGTTGCCGGGATGTGGTCGACACCGGTGAGCAGGGTGCCGAACAGCTTGCGGTTGTTGACGATGCCGCCGACCGAGGTGCCGCCGAAGCCGACGCCATGATAGCCGCGGACGCGGCCGATCAGGCGGGTGCGGCTGCCCTGGCCGTTGATCTGGTGATAGGCGAGCGCCATCTTCAGCGCGGTGTCGGCAGCCTCCGAGCCGGAGTTGCAGAAGAACACGTGGTCGAGACCGGCGGGCGCGAGGTCGGCGATGCGGTTCGCGAGTTCGAACGCCTGGGGAATGCCGAACTGGAAGGGCGGCGCGTAGTCGAGCGCTGCGGCCTGCTGGCCGATGGCTTCCGCGATCTGGGTGCGGCCGTGACCGGCGTTGCAGCACCACATGCCCGCGGCAGCGTCGATGATCTTGCGGCCGTCGACGGTGATGTAGTGCATGTCCTTGGCGCCGGCGAGCATGCGCGGATTCTTCTTGAACGCGCGGTTCGCGGTGAACGGCATCCAATGCGCGGCAAGATCATTCGGAACGGTGACGGCGGGGCGGGGGCTCTTGTCCAGCATGGGGACCTCTTCGGACGTTCAAGGCAGATTGTGCGACGGCGACAGCATGACCCGGAAAGGTGGCAAACCGGTTGCCAGACACTGACCGAAACGGATCGTGCGTGAGGGGCCTGAATGCGCGCGCCGACGTCGTCAGCGGATGATCCGGGCCGGCGCCAAGCTATCAGTTTCGCGGACGGACGGAAACGCCAAAGGTCCGGCGTTCCCGCTGCCCTGGTGAGCGAATTCTGCACAGCGGCAGCAGTTTGTGCCGAATCCTGGAAGTCCGCTGCGTCATTTCGCGCCAGCGCGCGGCGGTGCGGAGCCTCACACCAGATCGCGCGCGGTGATCCAGAACACCTCGCCCTCGGAGTCCTCGGTATCGAGCCACAGCAGCGGCAGGTCGGGATAGGCGGCCTCGATCTGCGGCCGGTCGCGGCCGACCTCGCACAGCAGCCCGCCTTCGGCGGTCAGGTGATCGCGGGCCTCGCTGATGATGCGGTGGATGATATCGAGCCCATCGGCGCCGCCGTCGAAGGCAAGTGCCGGCTCGGCGCGGCATTCCCGGGGCAGGCCCGCCATGCCCTCGGCATCGACATAGGGCGGATTGCTGATGATCAAATCGTAGCGGCGCTGGCTCAGCGGCGCGAACAGATCGCCGCGATGCAGCGTGACACGCTCGCCGAGGTCGTAGTCGGCGACGTTCTTGGCGGCGACGGCAAGCGCATCCTTGGAGATGTCGACCGCGTCGATGACAGCGTTCGGGAAGTGGCGGCTGGCGAGGATGGCGAGGCAGCCGGAGCCGGTGCAGAGGTCGAGCACGCTGTCGACCGCCAGGGGATCGTCGATCAGCGAGGTGCCGTCAGCTTCGGCCCCACCGAAATGCGTCTCCAGCAGCTCGCCGATGAACGAGCGCGGCACGATGACGCGCTCGTCGACATAGAACGGCAGGCCGCGCATGTAGACCTTGTTGACCAGGTACGCTGCCGGCTTGCGCGTGGCGATTCGGGCCGTGATCAGGTCGAGGATGGTCTTGCCCTCGGCCGCGGTGACCCGCGCGGTGACGAAGGTCTCGAACTGCTCGGGCCGCAGATGCAGCGCCTCGCCGATGAGGAACGCGGCCTCCGACACCGGATCGGTTGTGCCATGCGCGAACACCAAATCGGCGTTCTGGAAGCAGCTCACGGCGTAGCGCAGGTAGTCGAGCAGTGTCGCCAGCTCGCCGGCATTGACCTTCGGCAGCCTCAGTGCCGCCGGCTTGCGCGGCGCAGCCGCCTTCGCCTTCTTTGCCATCACTTCGTCCAGCGCGCCGCGGCGGCATCGTCGTGGCTTTTGGCCTCGACCCAGCTGCCGCCATCTTCGGTTTCCTCGCGCTTCCAGAACGGCGCGTTGGTCTTGAGATAATCCATCAGGAACTCGGCCGCCTCGAACGCGGCCCGGCGGTGGCTCGATGCGGTCACCACCAGCACGATGTTCTCGCCCGGCGTGATGCGGCCGAAGCGATGGATCACGGTGAGGCCCTGCAGCGGCCAGCGCGCCATCGCCTGCTCGGCATGGCGCATGATCTCGGCTTCCGCCATGCCCGGATAATGCTCGAGCGTCAGCGCCGAGATCGGCGTGGCGTGGTCGTTGCCACGGCACAGGCCGGAGAAGCTGACGACGGCGCCGACGTCGGTGCGGCCTCGGCCCAGCGCCGCGATCTCGGCGGCGGTGTCGAAATCCTCGTGCTGCACGCGGACGGTGACGATCGCGGTCATGGTGTTTGTTTCCGGCGCGCGTCAGCCGCCGGTCATCGGCGGGAAGAAGGCAATCTCGCGGGCGCCTGATATCGCCGTGTCCGGCTGCACATGGGTCTGGTCGATCGCGGTGCGGATCACCTTGGGCTTCTCGAACGCATAGGCATAGCCCTCGCCGCGTTCGGTCAGCCACGCAATCAGCTCGCTGACGGTGCGGACGTCGGCCGGCGGTTCGATGGTCTCCTCGGCCTTGCCGATGCGCTCGCGCACCCAGGCGAAATATTTCACCTTCATCGCGAATCCTCTTCGATGAGGTGGTGGATGCCGGCCCGGAAATAGTCGTAG
Organism: Bradyrhizobium sp. HKCCYLRH3099; assembly: GCF_051167855.1. NCBI lineage: Bacteria > Pseudomonadati > Pseudomonadota > Alphaproteobacteria > Hyphomicrobiales > Nitrobacteraceae > Bradyrhizobium > Bradyrhizobium sp. HKCCYLRH3099. The sequence goes on along the minus strand of NZ_JBNPTW010000008.1, from coordinate 172,029 downwards.
CCGGTGTAGATCGTGAAGATCGCCGAGGCCCACAGCAGCACGATGCCGATCATGGTCACCACCGGAACCACCTGGTCGCCGGCCTCGCCCGCGAGCAGGAAGCCGATCGCGATCAGCTGCATCGTGGTCTTCCACTTCGCGACCTTGGTCACGGGCACGCTGACCCGCAGCGCGGCGAGATATTCGCGCAGGCCCGAGACCAGGATCTCGCGGCAGAGGATCACGATCGCGGCCCACAGGGTCCAGCCATGGATGCTGTTGTCGGCGGCCAGCATCAGCAGGCACGAGGCGACCAGCAGCTTGTCGGCGATCGGGTCGAGCATGCGGCCGAACGCCGATTGCTGGTTCCAGATGCGGGCGTAATAGCCGTCGAGATAGTCGGTGATGGCAGCGGCGATGAACACGGCCACCGCGACCCAGCGCAGCCACAGCGGATAATCCATGATGGACTGCGCGTAGATGCAACCGACCACGACCGGTATCGCGGCGATGCGCGTATAGGTCAGGATGTTCGGCAGGGACGTCGACGTCTTGCTGGGCACGCGTGTGGTCGCAATATTCATCCGGTGTACCAATACTGCCGCCGTTCGAACGTCAACCTCCGAGCCGGGCCGCCCGGGCAGGATGACGCAGATATGACGCAAATCGCAACGAGGTCCTGCGGAGATAGGAACTCTCCCGCCCGGATACAAAGAGAGCGGTAACGCTTCCTTAAGCAACCCGGCGCGCCCGCGCCAGTGTCGAGATCGGCGCGCCGCGGTGGGCCCGCCGATCCTTCTTATTGCGGTGCAGTGACAGCTGCGCGACCGCGCGGCGCGGCTCCGGCTTGTCAGATCGCCTCGGCCGCGTGCACTGCGCACCAATGCGCCTGGCGCTCCGCGAACACGCGGTCGCGGACATAGGCCAGCGTCTCGTCGTCGAAGGTCTCGATTACCTCCAGGCTGAAGGCGGCTTCGCCATGCGCCGTCCAGGCCGCCTGCAGTCCGCCGCGGCGATGGCCGCCCTGGCGCAGGGTGAACCAGAGCCGATTCTGGATTTTGTCGAGATCGGGCGCGCAGCCGACCCAGCGCGCGCCGGTGGCGGCGCAGGTCACGGCATAGATGCCGGCGGGGGTCTTGCGTTCCTTGTAGGCGGCTGCGGCCGCCTTGCGCTGATCGGGGGTCATGGTGGTGCTCCGGATTTTCGTCCGGGTGGATATCAGATAATTATATCCGGGTAAAATGCTTTCCGTGCCCCCAGTGCAAGAAGCAGGGCACCAGCCCATCGACGTCATTCCGGGGCGCCCGAAGGGCGAGCCCGGAATCCATAACCACGAGAGTGAGTGGTGATGCGGGATGATCGCCACAGCCTGTCCCGTTCACACGTCCGCCTGTGGCTATGGATTCCGGGCTCGCGCTGCGCGCGCCCCGGAATGACGGTGGAGAGGGGCGGGCTCAAGCCGCGGCGGGACTCTCGCCGGATCGGCGAACCGCCCTCAGCTCACATTGCTGTGGAAGTACTCGAAAATCTTCCGCGCACTCTCCGCGGAGACGCCCGGCACCTTGCCGAGGTCGGCGATCGAGGCGCGCTCGATCTCCTTCAGGGTGCCGAAATGGTGCAGCAGCGCGCGCTTGCGGGACGGGCCGATGCCGGGGATCTCCTGCAGGCCGGCTTCGCGGATGTCCTTCTTGCGCAGCTTGCGGTGCGAGCCGATGACGAAGCGATGCGCCTCGTCGCGCAGGCGCTGGATGAAATACAGCACGGGGTCGCGCGGCTCGAGCTTGATGGCTTCGCGCTCGGGAATGAACAGCGTCTCGCGGCCAGCGTCGCGATCCGGGCCCTTGGCGACCGACATCAGCGCGACGTTGCTGACGCCGAGCTCGGTGAAGATCTCGCGGACGGCATTGAGCTGGCCGCGGCCGCCGTCGATGATGACGAGATCAGGCCATTGCGGCACGTCGTCCTCCTTCGCGGCGCGCGCGAGGTCCTTCTCCGACGGAGCGACCAGCCGCTTGAAGCGGCGCTGCAGCACCTCCTTCATCATCGCGTAGTCGTCGCCGGGCGTGAGCCCCTCCGACTTGATGTTGAACTTGCGGTACTGGTTCTTCATGAAGCCGTCGGGACCGGCGACGATCATCGCGCCGACCGCGTTGGTGCCCTGGATGTGGCTGTTGTCGTAGACCTCGATGCGCTTCGGCACCTGCGGCAGCGCGAGCGTCGCGGTCATCGCCTCCAGCAAGCGGCTCTGCGTTGCGGTGTCGGCGAGCTTGCGGCCCAGCGCCTCGCGCGCATTGGTCAGCGCATGCGTGACGAGATCCTTCTTCTCGCCGCGCTTCGGGCAGGACACCTCGACCTTGTGGCCGGCCTTGACGCACAGTGCCTCGGCGAGCAGCTCGGCCTCCTCGATCTCGTGCGACAGCAGGATCAGTTTCGGCGGCGGCTTGTCGTCGTAGAATTGCGAGAGGAAGGCGGACAGCACCTCCTCCGGAGTGAACGTCTTCTCGGCGCGCGGGAAGTAGGCGCGATTGCCCCAGTTCTGGCCGGTGCGGAAGAAGAACACCTCGACGCAGGAGAAGCCGCCCTCCTGGTGAATGGCGAACACGTCGGCTTCCTCGACCGTGCGCGGATTGATGCCCTGCTGCGAGGAGATCGCCGACAGCGCGGCGAGACGGTCGCGATAGACGGCCGCGGTCTCGAATTCGAGCTCGGCGGAGGCCTTCTCCATCTCGCCTGCGAGCAGCGACTTCACCGCCTGGCTGCGGCCGGACAGGAAGTCGGTCGCCTCGCGCACGAGCTCGGTGTAGCCGGGAAAGTCGATCTCCTGGGTGCAGGGCCCGGCACAGCGGCGGATCTGGTGCAGCAGGCAGGGCCGGCTGCGGCTCTCGAAGAACGAATCGGTGCAGGAGCGGATCAGGAAAGCACGCTGCAGCGCCGTGATGGTGCGGTTGACCGCACCGGCCGAAGCGAACGGGCCGAAATAGCGCCCCGGCCGCGACTGCGCGCCGCGATGCTTGAGGATCTGCGGCGCCCAATGGTCGCCGGTGATCAGGATATAGGGGAACGATTTGTCGTCGCGCAGCTGCACGTTGAAGCGCGGCTTGAGCTGCTTGATCAGGTTCGCTTCCAGCAGCAGCGCCTCGGTCTCCGTCGTCGTCGAGACGATCTCGACGCTCACGGTGGCCGCGATCATGCGCAAGATGCGCGCCGGCAGCGGCGCGTTGGCGCGCGCATAGGACGACAGCCGCTTTTTGACGTTCTTGGCCTTGCCGACGTAAAGCACGTCATGGGCCGCATTGAGCATGCGGTAGACGCCGGGCGAGGTCGGCGCCAGCCGCACCGCGTTCTCGATGGCGGCATGGCCGGTCGCGAGCGGGCCTTCGCCGATCGGCTCCAGGCTCTCCTCGGTCAGCTCTGGCAGCCGGCCCTCGTCATCCTCATCGGCGGGCGCCGCGGGATCGAGATCTGGCGTGTCGGCCGCCTCGGGCGGCAGGTCGGCCGCGGCGCCACGGCGGCTGTCAGGCGCCGGCGCCTTGGGTGGATCGGAGCTGTGGGTGGTCATGTCCGACAAGTTAAGCGCTGCCGCGCCGTCTCGCCAGCGTGCGCGCGCGCCATGCACAGGGCAGGGCCGACGGCGGTAACGCTTCGTTAAGCACGTTAATGGCTCGCTAACCCGGCTTAACAACGGCTTAACCTAAAACTCTCGATAAATGCTCACGAAAAAAGTTGGAGTTCCGTAACCACACCGGCCCGCGCCGTCGCGCGGCGCTTGCTCCGGGTGGTGGCGGCAAGTGGCGTGGAGTGAGCGATGAACAGGTTCTTGGTCGGTGCTGCCGCTGTGGCGGGGTTGGGCGCAGCGGCTCTCGGATCGGTGTCGGCGCAGGCGGCCGACCTCGGCTATGGGCGCCGCGCGCCCTACACGGTGAATCAGCCGCTCAATGCCTATAGCTGGGCCGGACCCTATCTCGGCGGCACGCTGGGCTATGAATGGGGTACGGTCGGCAACAACCCGACCAAGCCCTCGGGCCTCACCGGCGGCATCACCGCGGGCTACAACTGGCAGAACGGCCCCTGGGTGTTCGGCGCGGAGGGCGACTTCAACCTGACCGGCGCCAACGACACCTTCGCGCCGTGGAAGTTCTCCAACCCGTGGTTCGGCACCCTGCGGGGCCGCGCCGGCTACGCCTTCAACAACATCCTGTTCTACGGCACCGGCGGTCTCGCCTTCGGCTCGTTGCGCGCGGAGACCTTCGGCCTGTCGGAATCGCACACCACGGTCGGCTGGACGCTCGGCGTCGGCACCGAGGTCGGCCTCGCGCAGAACTGGAGCGCCAAGATCGAGTATCTCTATGTCGATCTCGACAGCAGCAATTTCGTGATCACGGGGGCGAAGAACGACTATCGGACGGGACTGGTGCGCTTGGGCATCAACTTCCGGTTCTGATGGCAAGACGGGATAGGAAGAAGAAACGTCGAACGACAACCTCCCGGCCGCTCGCGCGGCCGGGATTTTTTTGTTGTCGCCGTCGCTGACGCACGCGCGTGATCGCGCAGCCTGTCCGCATGGATCGCGCGGGCAAGCGTCGGCTGCACGGCCGTCAGCTTTCGAGAGTCGGATCGATTGACGTCGGAGCGCGCCCGCTACGACCGGCTGCGCCGAAGCGCCGCGACGATCGCGCGGGCCTCCGTCAAGACGACAGCACCAGGTTCACCGCTTTCGGTCCCTTGCCCTTCTTGTCGGGCTCGACCTCGAAACTGATACGCTGTCCCTCGGTCAGGTCCTTCAGGCCCGCGCGCTCCACCGCCGTGATGTGCACGAACACGTCGCGTCCACCGTCGTCCGGCTTGATGAAGCCGTAGCCGCGCTCACCATTGAAGAACTTGACCGTCCCAGTCATGGCCATCGGGAAACTCCTCCCCCGCAATGCTTCCTCCACTGCGCGCCCTGCGCAGCGTCCGACCGGACATCACTTTGATCGGAAAGCGTTGGCCACCTTAACGACCGGCGCTCGTCGCGCCGGATCGTCGGTACTTATTAGGCCTTGATCACCCCGCCGCAACCATTCGCGGAAGCGGAACGTAAAGCCAGTCTTACAATCAGACACAATAATACGGTTCCGCGTCCGTTGACCATGGCTTTTCGAGGTATACAGGCTTCAACCTTTGGGGATTTCCAGCCGGAAGCGTGCGGCGCCGCCCTGGCCGAGCGGCCGCTGCAACTCCTGCATGATGAGCTTCAACTCATCATGCAATGTCCAGGGAGGGGTGACGATCAGCAGTCCCGTCGAGGTCAGCGCCTCCCCCTCGATTTGCGGTGCAACGCTGAACTCGAGTCGCAACAGCTTGCCCGCCGGCTTGGAGCTACCTACCAGCTCTGCGACACGATCGGTCAGTTCCTCGGTCGCGCGGCGGGTCTTGGCGGGATACCACAGCACATAGATACCGGTCGGCCACTTCACATAGGCTGCGGCGAAGCGCTCGGCGAGCCGCGCGAACTCATCCTTGGCCTCGAAGGCCGGATCGATCAGCACCACGCCGCGGCGCTCGTTCGGCGGCACGAAGGCGGGCAGGGCGACCCAGCCGTCGAGATCGACGACGCGGGCCTGCGTGTCGCGCCGCAGTGCGTCGATCAGCTGCTTGCGCGGCACGGGCGCCAGCTCGCACAGGGTCATGCGGTCCTGCGGCCGTAGCAGAGCGCGTGCGATCAGCGGCGAGCCGGGATAGGCGACGAGTTCGGCTTTCGGATTGAACGATCTGACGATGTCGAGATATGGCGACAACAGTGCATAGGCCTGCTCGGACAGCCGCGCCTGCAACAGCCGTGCGATGCCGGTGAGATATTCGCCGCTGCGCGTGGCCTCGTCGCCGGTGAGGTCGTAGAGGCCGGCGCCGGCATGGGTGTCGATCACCCGGAATGCCGCCGGCTTCTCCTGGAGGTAGACCAGGATGCGCGTCAGCACGATGTGCTTGATGACGTCGGCAAAGCCGCCGGCGTGAAAGGCGTGTCGGTAGTTCATGCCGCACGGGTTACGCCGTTCCGCGCCAAAAGGGTACCCCGTCGATGCGTCGGCGGTTCATGACGCTGCATCTGCCGGCCGCGCCGACATCGCCGCATGGCGAGAGCAGGGGCGCTGCCACCGCTCTCTCGGCGAGATTCTAGCCGCCGCGCACCGGTGGCATGTTGACCTCGTCGCGGCGGCAGGCCTGGCGGTCGACCTCGTCGCAGCTGCGGAATTCCAGATCCTTCGACAGGCAGATGCGAACCTCGCTGAGCCGGGTGCGGTTGCAGGTCACGGCTATGCCCGACGTCGTGAGCTTGGGATTGGCCTTGATGAAGGCGTCCTCGACGGCGGCCGGCGAGACCGTCTTGGCCTGCGCCAGATCGAGAAACTCCGGCGGGATCTTGATCGCGGCGCGCGCTTTGCGGATCGCCTCGAAATAGGCCTTCGCCGACAGGCCGGCGCAGGTGCCGTGCTTGTCCCATTCGTTGTAGATCAGCCCCGGCGCCGGCATCAGGTCCAGCATCGAGGTCATGATGTTGCGCGGCAGGCGCGGCGCCGGCTGCTCGCAATATTCGGGATAGCCGGTCTCATATTGCGGCCACAGCCCATGCACGACGAAGGAGTAGGGCCGGCCGCTGCATTGCTGCGACTTGCTGCCGCGTCCGCCGCGCTCCTCGGCCTCGGCGCAGAACGACGGCGACCAGGACAGCGACAGCACGTAGAAGTCGAATGCGCCGGGCGCATTCTGACGGCGGTCCTGGGCCCGCACGGGCAGGGCCGCCAGCAGGCAGAGCAGGAGCGTGAGGCAGGCAACCAGTTGGGATACACGGACGGCAGGTCGGCGCAGGCAATCGGACATGGCGGGCTCCCCGGACAATGCCGGGAGGGTAGCAGTCCGCCGGAACATTTCAAGAACAAAAAGGCCGCCCTGGCGGGCGGCCGACTGATTCGGCTGGTGTCAGCGACTCAGGGCTTGGCGGCGCGGCAGGCCGGATTGTAGGCCCAGTTGCGGTCGAGGCCGACGACGCAGAACTCGACGCCCTGGTCATAGCCGGCAAAGCCGCCGTCCTCGATGATCGAGAAATTCACGGTGCGCGCCTTGCCGTCGCTGATCATCACGCTGCCGGTGCAGAAGCGGCGCGGAATGTTGTCGGACTGCCAGGGGCGGAAGGCGATCTCATGCACGTTCGCAACGCCGGTAATGGTCAACGACGAATTCCAGAAGGTGCTTTCCTTCTCCTGGAAGCGCGACACCACGGTCGGAATGGCCGCTTCGCAAGGGGCGACCCGGCCTTCATATTTCGGACCGGACAGCCAGAAATTCATCTCCAGCGGATTGGCGGCCTGGGCCGGAGCGCTCGCGACGAGGCCGGCGAGCAGCGCGCCGCAGGCGGCGCCGAACGTCTTGATGCCGAGCGTCTTAAAGGAGGTGCTGAAGTCGCGCATGGGGCGTCCGCAAGTCTGATCCGGGAGCATGGACCGTGCCGTGGCGGCCACAGGAGGTCAAGTGCAACGCGGCAACACTCCACGATTAGTCCTGTTAACCCGGGCGCGGTGTTCTTTTCTTGGCCGGACAGGACCTTTAGAATGGCAGCCAGCTCAAGGAGATTGCAATGCGGACGCTGAAGGCCGGACTCGTGAAGACTGCAGGCCTCGCGGCCGTCGGGACGCTGTTGGCGGTCGCATCCGCCCAGGCTGACTATGTGCCGGCCTTCAAGGGCAACGACACCGGCGGCATCATCGCCTATCAGCTGGCCCAGACCACGGATGCGCGCCAGCTCGCAGTGGATCATTGCGCCTCCTACGGCAAGGTCGCGAAGTTCAAGGCTGTCGATGCCCGCTATGGCGGCTATGTGTCGTTCGCCTGCCGCTGGGTACCTTACGGCTCGGCGCAACGGCCGCTGCGGACGCTGTACTGATCTTCGATCCACTGCCGTTCGCTCGATCGACGTTCTCCTAATTGCCATCTTTTGGCGGCATTCGCTCCGGCATCGCGCAACGATCTGGAACGAAGCTGATGACCCGCACCCGCACCGCCCTCGGCCTGTTGGCCTGCTGCCTTCTCAGTGTGGCCGCCAGCCATGAGGCTCGCGCCGTGGACCTGCCGGTCCGCAAGGCGGGGCTATGGGAGCTGAAGATGATGCGGTCCGGCAGCCAGCAGCCGGACGCGACGATGCAGCATTGCACCGACGAGTCGACCGACAAGGAGATGAACAACTTCGCTTCGCCGATGGCGCAGCAGGTCTGCTCCAAGCAGGAGATCCAGAAGACGGCGACCGGCTATGTCAGCGATTCCGTCTGCAATTTCGGTGGCATCAATACGACGTCGCATGCCGACATCACCGGCGACTTCAACTCGGCCTATACGGTGAAGACGATGTCGAAGGTCCAGGGCGGCGCCGCAGGCACGACGGGCGTGAAGGACACCGCCATGACGATCGAGGCCAAATGGCTCGGCGCCTGCAAGCCGGACCAGAAGCCCGGCGACATCGTCATGCCCGGCGGCATGAAGATGAACATCAAGGACATGAACAAGCTGAAGAACCTGATTCCGGGCGTGAAGCAGTAGCTCTCGCCGCGGGCTCGGTCCGCTCCCCTCCCCCTTGCGGGGAGGGGTCGGGGGTGGGGGTCCCCCGGGCGCGGAGCGCGGTTGGGAGTCTGTTCTCTCTTCGTTGCGTTTGGCGGGCTTTAGACCGACAACACACATGCATTCTGTCGGAGGAGCCGGGTCGTCGTCTCACTGACAGCGGAATTTGTGGACCCCCACCCCCGACCCCTCCCCGCAAGGGGGAGGGGAGAGGACTGCTCGTGTTGTGATATATCGACTCCGACTGCCGCGCAGCGCTGCGCCTACACCGGAATCCGCACGCTCGCCCGCAAGCCGCCCATCGGGCTGTCGCTCAGGGTAATGTCGCCGCCATGCGACCGCGCGATGTCGCGGGCGATGGCGAGGCCGAGGCCGGTGCCGCCTTCGTCCTGGTTGCGGGCGTCGTCGAGGCGCAGGAACGGCTTGAACACCTCCTCGCGCATGGCCGCGGGAATGCCGGGGCCGTCATCGTCGACGGTGATGGTGAGGTAGCGGTGGTCGCGATGGCCAGTGATGGCGATGGCGTCCGCGTGGCGCGCGGCGTTGGAGACGAGATTGCCGAGGCAGCGCTTCAGCGCCTGCGGCTTCACCGTCACCACCGGCAGGCCGTGGAACGACACCGTGGCGGAATGGCCGTTGCGCTCGGCATCGCCGCGCAATTCCTCCAGCGCGTTGGAGATGTCGGTCGGCTGCGCGATCTCGCCATTGTCGCCGCGCGCGAACGCCAGATAGTCCTCCAGCATATGCGACATCTCGTCGACGTCCTTGCGCATGGCGTCGATCTCGGGACTGTCGCCGAGCAGCGCCAGTTCGAGCTTGAAGCGCGTCAGGATGGTGCGGAGGTCGTGGCTGACACCGGCCAGCATCGCCGTGCGCTGCTCCATCGCGCGCTCGATGCGGGCCTTCATCTCCAGAAACGCATGCGCCGCGCGCCGCACCTCGCGCGCGCCGCGCGGCCGGAAGTTCGGCACCTCGCGGCCCTTGCCGAAGCTCTCGGCGGCGTCGGCGAGCCGCAGGATCGGCTTGATCTGGTTGCGCAGGAACAGCACCGAGACGATCAAGAGGATCGAGGACGTGCCGACCATCCAGAACAGGAAGATGTCGGTGTTCGACGCATAGGCCGCGCCGCGCTGCGCGAACACCCGCATCACGGCATCATCGAGCGCGATGCGGATCTCGACCAAATTGGAGCGGCCGACGGTGTCGATCCAATAGGGGCGGCTGATCTGGCGGCCGATCTGGCTCGACAGCGACTGGTCGAGCAGATTGAAGAACGGCTTCGGTCCGGGCGGCGGCATATCGCCGGCGGGCAGGAAGTCGACCACGAGATTCAGCCGCTGCTGCGCGATCCGGCGCAGCATGGTGCGGTCCTTGTCCTGCGGATAGCCCTTGTAGATGTCGATCAGCGCGGCGACGTCCTGCACCACCGCGGCCGACAGGCGCCGCGTCACCGTGTTCCAGTGCCGCTCCATGAACACGCCGGCGACCACCGTCTGCAGGATCACCATCGGCACGATCATGATCAGCAGCGCGCGGGCATAGAGTCCGGTCGGCATCCAGCCCTTGAAGGCATTGCCGACAATGCTGTTGGCGCGCGACACGCGGCGGGAGGCGGTGCGGATCAGGGTGAGGCCGGTGTCGAGCGTGGTCATGATGTGCGCAATCGCTGCATGCGTCCGTCATCGCGAGCGAAGCGACGCAATCCAGAGTCATTGCGGGACCCTGGATTGCTTCGCTTCGCTCGCAATGACGAGGAGAGATCGGGGCGCTTCACGTCCTGCAGCGGCGAGGCGACAGCCTTCGCCCAGGCGCCGGTCTGCTCCCTCTCCCTGTCGTTACGGGGAGAGGGCTGGGGAGAGGGGCAGCCGCACGGGGAGTGTTCGTGGTGAGACCTGTACCCCCTCACCCCAACCCTCTCAGCGCGAGCGAAGCTCGTCGCGTCCCCGCATCCGCCTTCGCTCTTCGAGCTACGGCGGACAAGAGCGGGGAGAGGGAGCGCACCGAGCGCGGTGCTCCATCTCGGCTCCAACTTGCTCCCCGACGCCAACATGGAGGAGGCCCTATATGCCCTCGTACCAAGGACGAGCGGGTCAGTGCGCTGCTTCAAAAGCCCGCTCATCCTCACCCCGACGTCATCAGCCGATAGCCGATGCCGCGCACGGCTTGCAGGAACAGCGGGTTGGCGGGGTCGATCTCGAGCTTGCGGCGCAGGCGGTTGATCTGGACGTCGACGGCGCGCTCGTTGACGGTGCCGTTGCCGGTCAGCGCGCCGCGCGGCACGGTCTCGCCGCGGGCATTGGCGAGGATGCGCAGCATCTCGCGCTCGCGGTCGGTGAGGTGGACGATCTCCTCGCCCTGTTTCAACTCGCCGCGCGCCAGATGATACACGAACGGGCCGAAGCTGATCTGCTCGATGACCTCCTCGGCCGGCGGCGGCGCGGCGCGCTTGAGGATATTGCCGATGCGCAGCGCGAGCTCGCGCGGCTCGAACGGTTTGGCCACGTAGTCGTCGGCCCCGAGCTGCAGGCCCTCAATCCGGCTCTCGGGCTCCGCGCGCGCCGTCAGCATCACGATCGGCACCGATGACTGCGTACGGATGAAGCGGGCGAGATCGAAGCCGCTTTCGCCGGGCATCATCACGTCGAGGATCAGGAGATCGAAATGCAGCCCCGTCAGCTTGGCGCGGGCATCGCTCGCGCTCGCCGCCGTGGTGACGCGATAGCCCTCGCCGCGCAGGAAGCGTGACAAGAGATCACGGATGCGGCGGTCGTCGTCGACGAGCAGGAGATGCGGCGCGTCGTCGGCCGGCGTCTGCTGCTGATGCGGGGCGATGGCGGTGATCGTCACGGTCACTCCTTGGCAGCGGCGACGGGCGTCCTGAAGATCGCTTCCAGCACCTTGTCCGGATCGTCGCGATCGATCATCGCGCGCAGGAATTGCCGGACCTTCTCGGCACCGGCCGGTCCGATCTGCTCCAGCGCGCGATCGATGCGCTTGGTCTGCAGGCCGGCCAGTTTGGCCACCAGCGCCTCGCCCTTGGGGGTGGCGAAAAGAAGGCGCTGCCGGCGATCATTGTTGCCGGTCTTCTGCACGATGTAGCCTTCGTCGAGCAGCTGCTTCAGCACGCGCCCGAGCGACTGCTTGGTGATGCGCAGGACGTCGAGCAGATCGGCGACCTTCAGGCCGGGATAGCGTGTGACGAAATGCATCACGCGATGGTGCGCGCGGCCGAAGCCGAACGCCTCCAGCTCGTGGTCGGCATCGCCAACGAAGTCGCGATAGGCGAAGAACAGAAGCTCGATGATGTCCCAGCGCAGCGGCTCGCCGCCGGCGGCCGCAGCGGGCTCGGCCGGGCGCACATCGGGGCTCAACGTCGGAGACGAGAAATTTATGTCAGCCATATTGACGTTTCTGCGGTTCAATGTTACAAAACAATCGCCCGCCACGAAATTTTAGATCGTTTCATCGGCGGGTGATCGTCTCAAGACGTGTCCGAACGGGCCGAAAGCAACCCCGACGGGCAACCCTTGGCGGTGTATTCAACAACCGTGTGATGTCGAGCGGCATTTCGGCAAACCATACTGGACTTCCGCGAGGCGCAAAAGCATGTCCTGTCGTGGCATGCTTGCTTGGCAACCCGGCGCGACGCCGGTCACGGCAGGTCTGAAAATTCAAAGGACGACGGCCCGGATCGACGGGGCGGCGCCAGAACTCGCGAACGGCGACCAGAGCGGGGGAAGCAAGGACATGACTTTGACATTCGACATCAAGCCGACTGCGAACCCGACCTCCGACCAGGAGCGGGCGGCCAAGCTCGCCAACCCCGGCTTCGGCCGCGTGTTCACCGATCACATGGCCGTGGTCCAGTACAGCCAGGACAAGGGCTGGCACAGCGCCCGCGTCGAGTCGCGCGCCAACTTCCCGCTCGATCCGGCCGCCGCCGTCCTGCACTACGCGCAGGAGATCTTCGAGGGCCTGAAGGCCTACAAGCGCGACGATGGCGGCGTGAATCTGTTCCGGCCCGACGCCAACGCCAAGCGGTTCTGGAATTCGGCCGAGCGCATGGCGATGGCGCAGCTGCCCGAGAGCGTCTTCATCGAGGCGGTCGAGCAGCTCGTCCGCATCGACCGCGCCTGGATCCCCGGCGGCGAGGGCAGCCTCTATCTGCGCCCGTTCATGATCGCCAACGAGGTGTTCCTCGGCGTGAAGCCGTCGGCGGAATACATCTTCGCCGTCATTGCGTCTCCGGTCGGCTCCTATTTCAAGGGCGGCCCGGCCCCGGTCTCGATCTGGGTGTCGGAGAACTACACCCGCGCCGCGGTCGGCGGCACCGGCGGCGTCAAATGCGGCGGCAATTACGCCGCGAGCCTGAAGGCGCAGGCCGAGGCGATGGCGCAGGGCTGCGACCAGGTCGTGTTCCTGGACGCGATCGAGCGCCGCTATGTCGAGGAGCTCGGCGGCATGAACGTGTTCTTCGTGTTCGCCGACGGCTCGCTGTCGACGCCGCCGCTCGGCACCATCCTTCCCGGCATCACCCGCGACTCCATCATCAAGCTGGCGCGGGACGCCGGCCGCGAGGTGCGCGAGGAGGCGTATGCGATCGACCAGTGGCGTGCCGATGCCGCGAGCGGCAAGCTCAAGGAAGCGTTCGCCTGCGGCACCGCCGCGGTGATCTCGCCGATCGGCAAGGTCCGCTCGGTGAGCGGCGACGTCCTGATCAACGGCGGCGACGCCGGCCCGGTCGCCATGGGCCTGCGCAAGCAGCTGGTGGATATCCAATACGGCCGAACCCCGGATCCGCACCAGTGGATCAGGGATGTGAAGTAGGGGTGTGAAGCAGGGGCAGCCCCCTTCGGCTGGCAATTTCTGGGCACAGTCGAGTTCTGGCACAGTCGAGCCGCGATGACGGTCTTCTCCCCTCCCCCTTGCGGGGAGGGGTCGGGGGTGGGGGTCCCCAGCAAAGACTCCCCGTGTGGACCCCCACCCCCAACCCCTCCCCGCAAGGGGGAGGGGGGGCGCACCGCATGCGGAGCGAAATGCTCGGCCCACATTGCAGGCTGAAGCCCAGCCATCGCGTTCAACGTCATACCCGCCCTTCCGGTTGCCGCACCCTTCCTCGGCTGCTACCACCCTCTCAACGCATTCCATCCTGTAGGGTGGGCAAAGGACCGCGATAGCGGGCCGTGCCCACCGCTGCGATGTCATCTAGCCCATGGTGGGCACGCTGCGCTTTGCCCACCCTACGGTCGAGTCCCCATGTCCGACAAACCCAAGAAACCCCAGAAGCTGAAGGCGCGGCTGCCGCGCGGGCTCGAGGATCGCGGCCCCGCGGCGATCGCGGCGACGCGCGAGATGGTCGAGAAGATCCGCGTGGTCTACGAGCGCTACGGCTTCGAGCCGGTGGAGACGCCGGCGTTCGAATACACCGATGCGCTCGGCAAGTTCCTGCCCGACCAGGATCGCCCGAACGAGGGCGTGTTCTCGTTCCAGGACGATGACGAGCAGTGGATCTCGCTGCGCTACGACCTCACCGCGCCGCTGGCGCGCTATGTCGGCGAGCGCTACGGCACCGATGGCCTGGTGCTGCCGTATCGCAGCTACCGCTCGGGCTACGTGTTCCGCAACGAGAAGCCCGGCCCCGGCCGCTTCCGCCAGTTCATGCAGTTCGATGCCGACACCGTCGGCTCCGCATCGCCGGCGGCCGATGCCGAGATGTGCATGATGGCGGCGGACACGCTGGAGGCGCTCGGCATTGCCCGCGGCGACTACGCGATCAAGGTCAACAATCGCAAGGTGCTCGATGGCGTCATGGAGGCGATCGGCCTCGGCGGCGACGAGAACATCGGCCGCCGGCTGACCGTGTTGCGCGCGATCGACAAGCTTGATCGGCTCGGCGAACGCGGCGTGCGCGAACTGCTCGGCGCCGGCCGCAAGGACGAGAGCGGCGACTTCACCAAGGGCGCGGGGCTCGACGAGACGCAGATCAGGAAGATCGAGACCTTCGTCAATGCGCGCGCGCTGGTGGCGCCGCCGACGCTCGCTTACGCCGGCGACAAGGATGTCGCGCAGCGGCTCGCGGGCGATGCCGATCGCAAGGAGAGCGAGTACGAGGTGGCGCGCCGCATCGTCGACATGCTGCGCGAGACCTTTGCCGACTCGAAGCTCGCGGTCGACGGCCTGAACGAGCTCATCGAGATCGCGCGCCTGGTCGATGCCGCCGGCTATCACAGCCAGATCATGGTCGATCCCTCGGTCGTGCGCGGCCTCGAATACTACACGGGCCCGGTGTTCGAGGCGCAGCTGCTGGCCGCGATCCCGAACGAGAAGGGCCAGCCGGTGGTGTTCGGCTCGGTTGGCGGCGGCGGCCGTTACGATGGTCTCGTCTCGCGCTTCCGCGGCGAGCCGGTGCCGGCGACCGGATTCTCCATCGGTGTCTCCCGTCTGCAGGCCGCGCTGACCTTGCTCGGCAAGCTCGACACGCGGCCGGCCTTCGGCCCCGTCGTGGTGACCGTGTTCGATCGCGACCGCGTCGCCGACTATCAGAAGATGGTCTCGACCCTGCGCGGCCACGGCATCCGCGCCGAGCTCTATCTCGGCAATCCGAAGAACATGGGCAACCAGCTCAAATATGCCGACCGCCGCAACGCGCCCTGCGTCATCATCCAGGGCTCGGACGAGAAGGCGCGCGGCGAGGTGCAGATCAAGGATTTGATCGAGGGCGCCAAGGCCGCGGCCGCGATCGCCTCCAACCAGGAATGGCGCGAGAGCCGCCCGGCGCAGGTTTCGGCCAAGGAAGACGAACTCGTCGCCGCCGTCCGCGAGGTGCTCGCGCGGCATGACGTGAGCTGGGGGTAGGGGAAGGCCGTCATGTGCGGGCCTGACCCGCGCATCCATCACTTCAAACAATTCCGACGATTTCAGAAGATGGATTGCCGGGTCAAGCCCGGCAATGACGAGCTTCAGACAAGGCTGACTAACAGGGAGCAACCAATGCCCGAGATCACCATCAACATGGCCGCCGGCCGGACCGACGAGCAGAAGACCAACATGATGCGCGACATCAGCAAGGCGCTGGTGACGCATCTCGGCGTCGATCCCGAGGCCGTCGTCATCCAGATCAACGAGGCGCCGCTGACCCACAAGATGAAGGGCGGCAAGACCTTCGTCGAGCGCCTGGCCGAGCAGAAGAAGTAGTGCGCGGTCGTTCCGGCGAAGCGGGGCCAGCCCAGCCGGCATCGACAAACACCGCCGTCGTCCCGGCGAAAGCCGGGACCCATACCCCCAGGGAGCGGTTTGAGGCACGCCGGTCGTTGGCCTTTTGCCCAACACGACCGGCACGGCGTATGGATCCCGGATCGGCGCCTCGCCGCGCTGTCGCGCGTCGTGGCTTGTCCGGGATGACCGCGGAATTTGGAGCCACCCATGGACGCACGTGACATCATCAAGCCGGGCATGCGCGCCGAGCGCCTGCTGGTCGTGCCGCCGGAGCGCACCGTCGGGCACTTCGCGCCGCATATGCCGATGGTCTATGCGACGCCAATGATGATCCTGGAAATGGAGATGACGTCGGGCGACGCCATCAATCCGGTGCTGCCGCAGGGCTGGGTCACGGTCGGCACCGAGGTCAATATCCGCCATCTCGCGGCCTCGCCGGTCGGAGCCACCATCCGCACCGTGGCCGAGGTGATCGAGGTCGAGCGCCGCGTCATCCGCTTCAACGTTGAAGCCTATCATGGCGAGACCAAGATCGGCGACGGCCGCCACGGCCGCGGCCTGATCAATGTCGAGCAGTTCAAGAAGCGCTTCGGCGTGCCGTAGGGCAGTTAGACCGACTGGCCCGTTTTCAACAGCGAGCAGCCGGTGATCTTGAGGCTGCCATCGGGCTGGACCTGCAGCGTGTACAGCGCCTCCCAGGCCTGGCCGTCGGGATCGACGATGTGGACGCGCTGCGCGACGCTGTCGCCTTCGACCTGCGCCGCGCCGAACTCGAAGCTACGGTGGCGATAGACCGGCGGGTAGCCGCTCTTCACCATGCTCATGAAGATCTCGATACTCGGAAACAGCGCCTGGATTTCGGGCGCTGCCTGCGCATAGGCGGTCGCGCCGTCATCCCGAGCTAAGGCCTGCTCCTGGGCGCGAATGACGCTTTGCGCGGCGCCGGCGTCGGCTGCGCTTGCGGATTGCGCCCATAACGACAGCAGCAGGACGAGCGGCATCAGAATGCGCATGTCGTGTCCTCCATCGGCAGTTCGGATCATAGATATCATGCGCCACGCGCCGCCCGTGACAAGCCTGCCGTGGCGCGTCAATGTCGCGGGCCGGTGTCGATCCACCGGCCGGACTGTGTCGACGCCGTCACGTCTTCGCGAGCCAATATCCGCGAGCCATGCGACCGGCGCGATGCCCGCCGCGCCGCGTCCGGCTTGATCTGGTCGGATGCGGCGCGAATCATGCATGCAGGGCCGCGAACGAAACAGGGGCAGCATGACCGATTTTTCCAGGACCCGGGGGCTCTTCACGATCCCTGAGGGCGTCATCTATCTCGACGGCAATTCGCTCGGCGCGCTGCCCTCCGCGGTGCCTGCGCGCGTCGCGCATATGCTCCAGGCGGAGTGGGGGCAGGAGCTGATCCGCGGCTGGAACAGCGCCGGCTGGATGGTGCAGCCGCGCCGCGTCGGCGATCGCATCGCTCGGCTGATCGGTGCGGCGCCCGGCACGGTCGTGATGGGCGATACGCTGTCGATCAAGGTGTATCAGGCGCTCGCCGCGGCGCTGTCGCTCAATCCCGGTCGCCGCGTGATCCTGTCCGACAGCGGCAATTTCCCATCCGATCTCTACATGGCGCAGGGCCTGATCCGCATGCTCGGCGATCGCGCGTCGCTGAAAGTGGTCGAGCCCGAACAGGTCGAGGCCGCAATCGACAACAGCGTCGCCGTGCTGATGCTGACCGAAGTGGACTACCGCACCGGCCGCATGCACGACATGGCCGCGCTGACGAAGAAGGCGCATGCCGCCGGCGCGCTCACCGTGTGGGACCTCGCGCATTCCGCCGGCGCCGTGCCGGTCGATCTCGCCGGGGCCGATGCCGATTTCGCCGTCGGCTGCACCTACAAATATCTCAATGGCGGGCCCGGCGCGCCGGCCTTCATCTATGTCGCGCCGCGCCATGCCGAGATCGCGCCCCCGGCGCTGTCGGGCTGGATGGGCCACGAGGCGCCGTTCGCCTTCGATCTCGATTATCGCCCCGGCGGCGGCATCGAGCGCATGCGCATCGGCACGCCGCCGATCATCGCGCTCGCGGCGCTCGATGCAGCGCTCGATGCGTGGGAGGGCGTATCGATGCACGACGTGCGCAAGGCCTCGATCGCGCTCTCCGAGCTGTTCATCGCAGAGGTCGAGACGCGTTGTCCGTCGCTCACCTTGGCGTCGCCGCGCGATGCGACGCGGCGCGGCAGCCAGGTGTCGTTCCGCCATCCCGACGGCTATGCGATCATGCGCGCGCTGATCGCGCGCGGCGTGATCGGTGACTTCCGCGCGCCGGACGCGCTGCGCTTCGGCTTCACGCCGCTCTACATCGGCGAGGCCGAGGTGCGCGGCGCCGTCGACATTCTCGCGGAGGTGCTCGACAACAAGCTCTGGGACAAGCCCGAATATCGCCAGAAGGAGCTCGTGACATGAGCAACGCCCCTTACGATCCCGCCACCGAAGGTGCGCGGATGAACTTCAAGGGACGGATGTCCTATGGCGATTATCTGATGCTGGACCGCCTGCTCGACGCGCAGGAGCCCCTATCGACGGCGCATGACGAGCTGTTGTTCATCATCCAGCACCAGACCTCCGAACTGTGGATGAAGCTCGCGATCCACGAGATCAAGGCCGCGATGGCCGCGATCGCCAAGGACGACGTGCAGCCGGCGTTCAAGATGCTGGCGCGGGTGTCGCGCATTTTCGAGCAGCTCAACGGCGCCTGGGACGTGCTGCGCACGATGACGCCCAGCGAGTACACGCTGTTCCGCGACAAGCTCGGCGAGTCCTCCGGTTTCCAGTCGTTCCAGTATCGCTCGATCGAATTCCTGCTCGGCAACCGCAATCTCGCGATGCTGCGCCCGCATGCGCATCATCCAGAGCTGACGGCGGAGCTGGAGTCGATCCTGGCGAAGCCCAGCCTCTATGACGAAGCGCTGCGGCTGCTCGCGCGGCGCGGCTTCTTCATCGGCGCCGACGGCCAGCGCACCGACTGGCGCGGCACGCGGGCTGAGAGCCCCGAGGTCGCCGCGGCCTGGACCAGCGTCTATCGCGATCCGCAGCGGCATTGGGAGCTGTATGAGCTCGCCGAGAAGCTGGTCGATTTCGAGGATTATTTCCGCCGCTGGCGCTTCAACCATGTCACGACGGTGGAGCGCATCATCGGCTTCAAGACCGGCACCGGCGGCACCTCGGGCGTGAACTACTTACGCAAGATGCTGGAGATCGTGCTGTTCCCCGAACTCTGGAAGCTACGCACCGGGCTGTGAGGCCGCGCGCACATTCGATCAGGAGATATCAATGCTGTATGCCGTCAAGGACTGGGACAACGCCTATGCCAACGGCCCGAACATTCCCGGCGGCGAGCGCTGGCCTGGGCTGTGGGTCGCGCCTGCGGAAGCGTATCGGAAAGAACTTGCGGGGCAGGGCCGCGCGAATCTCGACATCGCCTACGGCGCGCATGAGCGGCAGCGGCTCGATCTCTTCCTGCCGGAAGGAAAGCCGAAGGGTCTCGTCGTGTTCGTGCATGGCGGCTACTGGATGCGGCTCGACAAGAGCTTCTGGTCGCATCTCGCGAAGGGACCGATCGCCCACGGCTTTGCCGTCGCGATGCCGTCGTATCGGCTGTGTCCCGAGGTCGGCCTCGCCGACATCACGGTCGACGTGGCGCAGGCCATCGCGAAGGCGATGGACGAGGTTGACGGGCCTGTCGCGCTGACCGGCCATTCCGCCGGCGGCCATCTCGTCAGCCGCATGATCTGCCGCGGCGCGCCGCTCTCGGCAGAGCGGCAGAAGCGCATCACCAGCGTGGTGTCGATCTCCGGCCTGCACGACCTGCGTCCGCTGCAGCGGACCGCCATGAACGAGACCTTGCATATCGACGATGCCACGGCGCTGCGCGAGAGCCCGGCGCTGCTGGTGCCCATCGATGGCGTCGACGTCACCGCCTGGGTCGGCGGCGCCGAGCGCAACGAATTCCGCCGCCAGGCCCAGCTGCTCGCGAATATCTGGACCGGACTCGGCGCGTCCACGGCCTATGTCGAGGCGCCGGACCGGCACCATTTCGACGTGATCGATGAGCTGGCAGACGCGGAGAGCGGGCTGGTGAAGGCGCTGGTGGCGCAATAAGCGCGCACTCGCGGCGAGAACGGCGATGGCGGTAGCTATCGCCGTCGCGACCGTACGTGAGAACACTATCGTCAAAACCAATTACTGCTATCGACATAACTCATTATGGAATGATCTCACGGCTGGCTAGTCTCATCGCATGTTGAACGCTGATGTCCACTCGCATCGTCGCGGGTGGGCCGGCTCTCACCTTGACGAGAGGCATCGATGCCAGTCCGCCGTCCGAGTGCACCCGAGCTGCAGCAAGCTGCGCGTGAGATTGGCCTGGATCTCGATGATGCCGATGCGCTGTCGTTTCTCGCGCTGATGCAGGGCCAGCTCGACGCCTACGATCTCGTCGACGGCATGGCCACTCCGCTGCCCGAGGTCAAATATCCGCGGCCTCCGGGCGTCCGTCCGGCGCCGCAGGACAATCCGTTCGGCGCCTGGGCGGTGACCACGCATATCCGTGGCGCTTCGGAGGGCAGGCTGAAGGGCAAGCGCGTCGCCATCAAGGACAATGTCTGCGTTGCCGGCGTGCAGATGATGAACGGCGCCACCATCCTCGAAGGCTATGTGCCGGAGATGGATGCGACCATCGTCACGCGCCTGCTGGACGCAGGCGCTGATATCCTCGGCAAGGCGGTCTGCGAGTATTACTGCGCCTCCGGCGGCAGTCACACCTCCGCCAATGGCGTCGTCGAGAATCCTGTTGTGCCCGGCTACAATGCCGGCGGATCGTCATCGGGATCGACCGCCCTGGTGATGGCCGGCATCGTCGACATGGCCACCGGCGGCGATCAGGGCGGCTCGATCCGCATCCCTGCGTCGTATTGCGGCGCGGTCGGTCTCAAGCCCACGCACGGCCTCGTGCCCTACACGGGCATCTTTGCCGTCGAGCTCACGGTCGATCACGCCGGACCGATCACCCGCACCGTGGCCGACAATGCGCTGATGCTCGAGGTGATGGCGGGACCTGACGGCCTCGATCCTCGGCAGCGCGGGGCACCCAGGCAGAACTACACGCAGGCGCTGTCGCAAGGCGCGGCCGGCTTACGCATCGGCATTGTGCCCGAAGGGTTCGGTACGGCCGGCGCCGAGACGGAGGTCGACGACCGCGTGCGCGAGGCGGCGGGTCGTCTTCAGGCAAAAGGGGCCGACATTCGCGAGGTCTCGGTGCCGCTGCATGCCGCCGGCGCGGCGATCTGGACGCCGATCTTTCTCGAAGGCGCTACCGATCTGATGATGCGTGGCAACGCCTATGGCACCAACATGAAGGGCGTGTTTCTCGAGAGCCTGCTGGATGCCCATGCGCGCTGGCGCGATCGGGCCGGCGAGTTGTCGGAGACGCTGAAGCTCGGCATCCTGACCGGCCACTACATGTCGTCGCGCAACCGCGGCCGCTATTACGGCAAGGCGCAGAATCTCAACCGCCTGCTCACGGCAGATTATGATCGCGCTCTCGGAGAGGCCGATCTGCTGCTGATGCCGACGACGCCGATGGCGGCGACGCGGCTGCCTCCGCCCGGTGCTTCGCGCGAGGAGATCATCGGCCGTGCGTTCGAGATGGTCGGCAACACCGCGCCGACCTGCCTCACCGGCCATCCAGCGATTTCCGTATCTGTCGGAAAGACCTCCGACGGCCGGCCGATCGGCGCGATGCTGATCGCGCGTCATCTCGACGAAATGACGTTGTACCGCGCCGCCGCGGCGCTCGAGGCGTGCTATCAGTAGCGAGCCTGCTGATCGGCCTACGGCCGCGATGGCAGCAGCCCGGCGAGCTCGGACAATCCCCGGATCCGGTGATCCGGCGCGAGCCCGAGCTCGTCCATCTGCGTCCGCATCGCCTTGAACATCGTCAGCGGCGGCACGACTGCAGTGCTGTCGCAAGCCGCGGCCATCGCCTCTTGTGTGACCCGCTCGATCCACGCGACGTTCAGCCCGAAGGCCTTGGCGCCGATCGCGTCCCAGGGATTGGAGCTGACGAACAGCACCTCGGCCGGCTTGGCGCCGAGTTCGGATTCGATCAGGGAATAGGCCTCGGGGCTGGGCTTGAAGATCCTCCTGGCATCGACGCTGATGGTCTTGTCGAGCAGGCGATCGAGCCCGGTGTTTCGGACCAGGGTGTTCAACATCGCGGGCGAACCGTTCGAGAGGATCGCCAGTTGGCATCCCTGGAGATGGTTCAGGGCCGGCAGCGCGTCCTGGTAGAGATCGAGATGGACGTATTTGTCCATGATCCTGTCGAGCAGCGCCTCCTCGTAGCGCAGCCCGAGGATCCGCAAGGTGTAGATCAGGGATTGGCGGGTGACCGTCTCGAAATCCTCGTAGCGCCGCATCAGCGAGCGGAGCCAGGTGTATTCGAGCTGCTTCATGCGCCAGACCTGGGTGATCATGTCGCCATGGCCCGGAAAGGCTGCATCGGTAACGGCCGCCACCGATTGGATGTCGTAGAGCGTACCGTAAGCGTCGAAAACCACGGTGTTGATCGCCACGGGACCTGTCCTTGTGTCGAGGGTGCGACCGGAGGGCTGATGCGGGGTCCGCCAGCCGATGCCGCAAGTCTGGTCTTTACGGACCGCGGCTCGGCCGACAAAGTGAAAAATGACGATGTCAGTATCGTCTTTTTCGATAGCGGGGATTGTCGTGAACTTCGATATCGACTGCCTCAGATCGTTTCTGGTCATCGCCGAAACGATGAGCTTCTCGCGCGCCGCCGAGACCGTCGGCCGGTCGCAGTCGACGATCAGCCAGCAGATGACCAAGCTCGAAATGCAGGTCGGCAAGCCGTTGCTGGCGCGGCGGAAGGGCCGGGTGCTGGAGCTGACCCCCGAGGGCGACCGCTTCGTGCAATACGCCCGGCGCATCCTGCAGCTCAATGACGAAGCCTATGCGTCGATGAGCGACGACGTTCTGGTCGGGTTCGTCCGGCTCGGCGTTCCGCTCGACTTCTTCGGCCGCGACTTCACGACCTGGCTCGCGCGGTTCAAGCGAAAGAATCCCATGGTCGGCATCGAGGTGGAGGCCAATCAGTCGGAAAGCCTGATGAAGCGGAGCGCCCGCGGCGAGTTCGACCTCGCCTTCTTCAAGCAGGACGTCGGCGCCCGGACCGGAACCTCGATGCTGACGGAGCAACTGGTCTGGGTCAGCGGCCCGAACTACAGCCCGGATGATGCATCCATCCCGCTGGTCCTGTTCCCGGAGGGCTGTGCCTATCGCCGCTTCGCGCTGTCGTCGCTGAAGCAGCATGACCGGCGCTGGCATCTCAGCTTCGTCAGCCCGAGTTTCGAGTGCCTGAAGGCGGCGACGCTCGAAGGCTTGGGGATCACGGTCCTGGCACGCGCATTGGTGCAGCCGCCGCTGCGCATCATCCGGCAGGATCTCGGCCTTCCCCGCCTGCCGGCCGTGGAACTCGCTTATGCCCGCGGCCGGACCAACTCCCGGACGGTCGGGGAGTTGACCACCTTCCTCGCCGACAGGCTGACGGGAGCCAGCCTGCCGGCGTAATGGCCGCAGATACGCGCGGAGATCAGCTCTCCGCCACCGCATCGCCCCAGGCATGCGCAATCTCGGTCGCGCCGCTGTTGGTCTCGCCATCGCGGAGCACGATGCTGGGGCAGGCGAACTTCATCGGCATGGTCTGGACCGGCGCCGGAATCGTCTCGAACTTCGCCGAGAGCGCATTGATCACCTCCGCCGGCAGCCGCGTGTCGGCACCGACCACGTCGCCTTCGCTGGCGTCGATGCGCGGCTGATGGATCGCAGCGTCGAGATCCATGCCGTAGTCCATCACGAAGGACAGCATCTGCGCCACCGCGGGCAGGATGCGGCGGCCGCCGGAAGCGCCGAGCGCGAGACGTTGTCCTGCCGCAGTTTCCGCCACGACGGGCGTGTAGTTGGTGAGGCAGCGCTTGCCCGGCGCGAGCGAGTTGGTGGTGCCCGGCGTCGGGTCGAACCACATGATGCCGTTGTTCATCATGATGCCGCTCTGCGGCGCCTGGAACTTCGAGCCGAAGCCCGACAGCAGGGTCTGCGTCACCGCGGCCATGTTGCCGTCGCGATCGACCACCGAATAGTGCGTGGTGCAGGCGGGCGCGAGATATTCGGCGCCGAGCGCGCGCTTGCCCGCGGCGTCGCCCATGTCGTTCAGCCGTTCGCGATAGGCCGATTGCAGCGCTTCCGCATAGGCGACGAACGCACCGGCATCGGGCGTCTTGCCGCTGGCCGTGATGCTCGCCTGCATCAGCCGCAGCGCGTGTGCGAGCGTGGGGCCTGCGGTGAGCTCCGGCGTCGCGAACACGGTGCCGCCGCGATAGGGAATCCGCAGCGGCTCGCGGACATGCGCTTCGAACGCAGCGAGATCCTCGACCGACAACGCGCCGCCGGCGGCCTGGATGTCGCGGGTCATGGAGCGGGCGATGTCGCCCTGGTAGAAGTCGCGCGCGCCGGCTTGGGCGAGATGCGACAGCGTCGCCTTGAGCTGCTCCAGCGGCAGCCGTGTCACCGCCTTGGCGCCCCATTGCGGGTTCGGCGGCAGGCCATCCTTGAGATAGGCCGCGGCGCTGCCGGGATAGCGGCGCAAATCGGCGGCGCAGCTCGAGATCATCACGGTGGTCCACCAGTCCACCAGCAGGCCTTCGGCGGCCAGCGCGACGCTCGGCTTCACCAGGTCCTGCCAAGGCAGCCTGGCATAGCGGCGGTGCGCCGCCTCCATGCCGGCGACGACGCCGGGCACGGCGATCGCGCCCGGACCATGCAGGTTGCGGTCGTCCTTGACGCGGGGCCACGGGAAGATGTCGGGGGACACGCTGCCGTCATTGGTCAGCGGATAGTCCTCGACGCGCAGCGAGTCCGGCGCGCGCATGCCGTAGTCGATCACCTCGACCTTGTTCTCCTTGGCGCGATACAGCACCATGGCGCCGCCGCCGCCGAGCCCGCTCATCCACGGCTCGACGACGCCGAGCGCAAAGCCGGTCGCGATGACCGCGTCGATGCAGTCGCCGCCGGCCGCCAGCACCTCGGCGCCGATTTCGGCCGCCCGCCGCGACTGCGCCGCGACGATGCCGCCCTTGGCTGTCACCGCCGGCTTGCGGATCTCCTGGCGATTGGAAAACTGATACGGCATGGCACTTCCCTTCGATCCGCCTCATTGGTCGGGCGAATTGACACCGTCGGCCGCCGACACACAATCGGCAACCGCGCCTGCCTCCTCAGCTCAGATCGAATGGCCGTACCAGGCGTTGAGGAGAAATTTACCATTCAGGCCTTATGGTCGTCGGCAGACCAGATCGATCTCGATCAGCGCGTCATAGGCGAGGCCGGTGACGCCGACGCAGGTACGGGCCGGCAGCCGGTCCGCGGGGAAGAATGAACGATAGGTTTCATTCATTGCCGCGTAATCCCGCTTGAACTCGGTCAGGTAAATCCGAGACATCACAATATGTTCGAGGCCGAGGTTGAGACTTTGGAGGATGTACTTCAAGTTCTGCATCACCGCCTTCGTCTGATCCACGATCCCCTCTGGCAGCACGCCCTTCGCCTCCGGTGAGTCCGGCATCTGGCCGGTGACGAACACGAAGCCGTCGGTCTCGACGGCATGGCTGAACGGCGCCACCGGCTTGGTCGCGCCGGCGATCATGTGGAACTGCATGGTGGTGTCCTCTCGTGTGTGGCTAAATGGAAAGACGATAACGGTCGTCATTGCGAGGAGCTAACGGGTCCGCGCGAAGCGCGGCCCGATGACAGGCTCCGCGACGAAGCAATCCAGGGCTGCGCGTGACGCCCTGGATTGCTTCGCTTCGCTCGCAATGACGGAGGTCTGGGAGCTGGCGGAGTCAACTCAATCCGCATCCTCGAACAGCCGCTTGCTGAGGATCGCGTGGACGCCCCAATTGCCGTCGACCACCTGCGTGACGCCGAAATCCACCGCAGCCGACATCAGCGCGATCGCCTCGTCCTCGCTGAGCCCTTTGATGTGCATGAGGAAGCGGCGCATCTTGCGAAACGCGTCCTTCATCGCAAGGTCGAGCGACGACTTCGCGTAGACCTCGCTCTGGCCCTGCGCGCCGAACTCGGCGAGATAGTTCGGGTGGCTGAAGCCGGTCAGCACCCAATCGGTTTCGGTTTCGATCAGGGGATAGCTGAGATCGGCAAAGGGTTTGCCCGCGAGCTGCGACTTCTTGTGGAGGATGACCTGGAAGGTTCCGGTCATCGAGCATTCGATCGCGGTGCCGCCGAGTTCGCCGTCGCCCTGGGTCGCATGGGGATCGCCGACCGAGAGCAGCGCGCCGGGCACCGCGATTGGCAGATACACCGTCGATCCCTTGCCGAGCCGCCAATTGTCGAGATTGCCGCCGAAATAGGACGGCGGAATCGAATCCACGAAGTCGACCTCGCGCGGCGCCACCGCGATGACGCCGAAATGTGGCCGCAAGGGAATGCGGATGTTGTCGAGCACGCCGTGGCGTCGCTTGATGCTGTCGGGCGCGACGGGCACGCCGGGATAGTCGTAGGTCGCATGCACCACGCCGGACGGATCGGTCTGCGGCTCCCAGCGATAGGAATACAGCGCGCGCGCATGCGGCTCGGCAGCGTCGGCGAAGATCTCGTAGATCGTGACCGCCTCGCGCGGAGCCGGTGCTGAGATCAGCTCGTTGTAGTGATAGCCCCACCATGCCGCGACGCTGGAGCCGAACACGCGGCCCTTGTGCTGGGGGCTCCGGCTCGACCGCGGCACGATGTCGAGGATGCGCACCTCCAGCACGTCGCCGGGCTGCGCATCCTTGATCGCCACCGGGCCGGTGCAGATGTGCACGCCAAAGCCCTCGCCGGCGCCGCGCCCGAACACGCTGGCGTCCATCGGGCCCGCGCCGCGGCGGTCGACGTTCTTCCTGGTCTTGCTCCAGCCGAACACGCTGAGCGCGCCGTCATCGCCTGCGATCATCAGCTCCGGATCATCGGAGGCATGCTGGGTCAGCGTCTCCACCGTGATCGTGTCGCCGGAGGCGATCTCGAGCTGCGGCGGCAGCGAGCGGCTGAAATAGCCCCAATGCACGCGCTCGGCCGATACAGCGAGATGATGATGCCGCTGTTGTGCATCCCGGTCGTTGGCTGGCGCGGGCAGGGCGGTGCTGCTTTTCAGCGTGGCTGGCGCCTGGCAGCCGCGCTGCTGCGCCAGCGCATCCTGCGGCCAGCCGCGCTGGCCGCGCGGCGCCACGGAGGTCACCGCCTGCTCGGCCTTCTGCTGCCGGAACTCGCGCGGCGACAGGCCGAAGCGGGCGCGGAAGCTGCGGCTGAAATGGGCCGAGTCGGCAAAGCCGTAGCGATAGGCGATCTCGGAGATCGAGCGATGCGCCTCGGCCGGATTGGAGAGATCGGCCCAGGCGCGCTGCAGCCGCCGTTCCTTGACGTAATGCGTGTAGTTGTCGCCGGCGCTCTCGAACAGCTTTTGCAGATAGCGCTCGGAGATGCCTTCCGCCTGGGCGACGCGCGTGGGCGTCAGTTCGGCGTCTTCGAGCCGACGCTCGATCGCCTGGCAGATCCGGTGCAGGATCGCGGCCTGGGTCGCGCTGCTGCCAGCCTCGGAGGTCGGCACCGCCTGCTGATGCGCGAGCGTCAGCAGGAGATCGACCAGGCTCTGCGCCACCGTGCTCCATTCGGCGTCGCTCAGCGTGTCGAGGGTCCGCGCGGTCGCCTCCATGGTGCGGCAGACCACGTCGGCGAGCCCGCTTGGCGCGATCACCTGGGGCTTGGCGAATTTCAGCCTGCCGCTGATACGCCCGTGCAGGGCGGCCGATGTGACCGACAGCACGATCGCGCGCAGGTCGCGCTGGAAGGCGAGGCTCCAATCGCCCGTGCGCGGCAGCAGGATGAGATGGCCGGACGGGATGATGCGATGCGCGTCGCCGCAACGGAGCACGGCGCCATCCTCGATCGCGAGCAGCGCGATCGGCAGGTCCTCCTGGAGCTGCGGAACCGCAGCGATGGCCTGCGCGCCCGCCGACAGCCGCGACAGTGCAACGCCCGGCGCGCTGCGATTCGAGGCGGTCGCGTGCCCGTCATCGAACGGAGACTTCGCGGCAGGCTGCAGCCCGACCGAATTCAGCACATCGCGCCACGCCTCGGGGCGCTCGCCCTGCGCATAGGATTCGCTGGTGAACGGACGGAAACTCATGGCACGCCCCGGGTCGGGGAATGCGAAGCAACCCCCGTGCCAGATGAGCTTGACGGTTTGCTTCAGCGGTATGTCGGCGTTCCTCAGTCTTCTGCTCTCAAGGTCATTGTGTTCGATTCTGCTGCCCCATCAGCGGTCTGTCCCCTCCCCCTTGCGGGGAGGGGTTAGGGGTGGGGGTCCCCGGCGGCAGTGTCGCCCGGGGGCGCCCCCACCCCAGCCCTCCCCCGCAAGCGGGAGAGGGAGCGCACCTGCCGTAAGGCGAGAACTTGCGTCACATCGTCATCAATCACACCGGAAGACGTTCTTCCGGATCGTGCCGTGCACGCCCCAATTCGCATCCACCACCTGCGTCACCCCGAAATCCGCGCCGACGGACATCAGCGAGATCGCCTCGTCCTCGCTGAGATGATGCACCGTCATCAGGAAGCGGCGGAGTTTGCGGAAGGCGTCGCGCATGGCGCGGTCGAGGCTGGAGTGGTTGGCGATCTCGGTCTGGGCGTCGGCGCCGAGCTCGGCGAGGTAGTTCGGATAGGTGAAGCCGTAGACCGACCATGCCTCATTGGTCTCCAGCAGCGGATGCGTCAGGCCTTCGAGCGAGGTGCCGGCGAGATCGTTCTTCTTGTGGAGGATGAACTCGAAATCGCCGGTCAGCGAGGTCTCGATCGCGGTGCCACCGAGCTCGCTGTCGCCCTGCGCGGCGTGGGGATCGCCGACCGAGAAATAGGCGCCGGGCACGGCGACCGGATAATACATCCGCGCGCCCTTGCCGATCCGCCAGTCGTCGATGTTGCCGCCGGTGTAGCTCGGGGGAATCGAGGAGACATAGTCCGCCTCCGAGGGCGCCAGGCCCATGGTGCCGAAATGCAGCCGCGCCGGAACCTTCACGTTGGGCAGGATGTTCTCGCGCTTCTTGATCGTGGTGTGGTCGACCGGCACGCCGGGATAGTCGATCGTCGGGTGCATGATGCCGTCGGGGTCGGTCTGCGGCGTCCAGACGTAGTTGTAGACCGCCTTCGCGAACGGCTCGCCCGCGGTGTCGAGCTCGAAGATGGTGATGACCTCGCGCGGCTTCGGCTCCTCGATCAGATCGTGATATTGGAAGCCCCAATTGGCGGCGGCATTGGAGCCGAAGCATTTGCCGGCGTGGCAGCCGCATTGGCTCGGCCGCGGCCGGATGTCGAGGATGCGCACCTCCAGCACGTCGCCGGGCTCCGCGCCCTCGATCGCCACGGGGCCGGTGAGCAGGTGCACGCCGATGCCTTCGCCCGCGCCGCGAATGAACGGGCCCTCGGTCGGCCCGGAGCCGCGCCGCGCCACCGCCTTGTGCTCTTTCGTCCACTTGAACACGCTCTCGGCGCCGGGGTCGTCCTTGATCATGCGCTCGTAGTCGTCATTGGCGTGGTGGGTCAGCGTCTCGATCGTGGCGCGGTCGCCGGAGCGCAAGGTAAGGGCGGGTGTCACCACCTTGGAGAAATAGCCCCAATGGACGGTCTTGTTGGACACCGGCAGCAGATGGTGCTTCATGCGAGGGCCTCTTTGCTCAGATCGTTGCGATGTGATCGAGACGGATGGGGCCTCATGGTTCGAGACGGCGCTGCGCGCCTCCTCACCATGAGGGGAGAGAGTGAGCGCGCCGCACCCTCAGACCTCATCCTGAGGAGCCCGCCGCAGGCGGGCGTCTCGAAGGATGGCCGCGGGGTCGGTGCGAACAACGCGCTCATGCCACCGCGTCCTTCGGCCGCTCGGCCTCCATCACCGAGAGGAAGCGCGCGGTCAGCGGATGGCGCGGATTGGTCAGCACCTCGTGCGCCGGTCCCTGTTCGAGGATGATTCCGCCATTGAGGAAGGCGACGCGGTCGGCGACCTCGTCGGCGAAGCGGATCTGATGCGTCGAGATGATCATGGTCAGCCCGTCGTCGATGGCGAGGCGGCGGATCACCTCCAGCACTTCGTTGACCAGCTCGGGGTCGAGCGCCGACGTCGGCTCATCCAAGAGCAGCACGCTCGGGTTCGGCGCCAGCGCACGCGCAATCGCGACGCGCTGCTGCTGGCCGCCGGAGAGATGCCGTGGCAGCGCATCGGCGCGATGCGAGAGGCCCACGCGCTCCAGCAGCTCGAGGGCACGCCGCTCCGCCTCGAAACGGCCGAGACCGTGCACCCAGCGCAAGGGACCGGCGATGTTCTCCTTGGCGGTGAGATGCGCGAACAGATTGAACTGCTGGAACACCATGCCGACGCCGACATTGGCGCGCTCATTGGCGACCGCGCGCGGCGACAGCTTGCGGTCCTTGTCGTCGAAACCGAGCTTGCGGCCGCCGACACGGATCTCGCCGGCATCCCAGTTCTCCAGATGATTGATGCAGCGGAGCAGGGTGCTCTTGCCGGAGCCCGATGGACCGAGCAGCGCGATCACCTCGCCGATCCGGACGGTGAGATCGAGACCGTCGAGCACCTTGTTGCCGTGATAGGCCTTGCGCAGATCCTTGACTTCGACGGCGACGTTGTTGCGGGCGATCGTCGCGGCGCGCCGCGCACGGTCCTCGATCGAGAGGGCAAGCGGCGGCGTTTCCTTCAGTTCCGCGGGTTCGAGCGCAGCGGCCTCGACGGCGGGCGCTGTCTTGTCCGCAAGCTCCAGCTTGGTCGCGAGGTCAACGCGACGCCACGGCAGATAATCCGCAAGCTTGCGCTGCTTCGCCGTGCGATCGAGATCAAAAAGCCGTTCCAGCGCGAGCTGGATGACGCTGATCGCGCCCGTCAGGCCGAGATACAGCAGGCCGGAGGCGAAGAAGATCGAGAAGAAATCGAAGGTGGAGGAGGCGAGCTGCGTCGAGCGCAGCGTCAGCTCCTGTACGGCAATCACGGAAGCGAGCGAGGAGTTCTTCAGCGCGCTGACCGCCTCGTTGCCGAAGGCGGGGATCATGGTGCGGATCGCCTGCGGCGCGATGATCCGGCGCATCAGCACACCCGGCGTCATGCCGAGCGCCTGGCCCGCGAGCAACTGGCCGCGATCGACGCCGAGCACGCCGGAGCGCAGCATCTCGGCAATGAACGGCGCCTCGTTGCAGGCGAGCGCAAGGCCGGCCGCCAGCACCGCCGGCAGCTTGATGCCGATATGCGGCAGGGCATCGTAGGCGAACACCATCTGCAGGATCAGCGGCGTGCCGCGGAAGATCACCGTGTAGCCGCGCGCGATCACAGACAGTGGCCAGAACCGGCTGAGCTGCATCGCGGCGAGGACCAGGCCAAGGATCAGTCCGCCGACCAGGCCGAGCGCGGTGACCTGCAGAGTCAGCTCGATGCCCTGCAGCAGGTACGGCATGCTGAGATAGTGCAGGAAAAGGGACATGAGCGGTCGGCCTGCGAGGTGCGTAGATTCGTAGGGTGGGCAAAGGCGCGACGCGCCGTGCCCACCGCGGTGGTGCGGAAGAAAGACGGTGGGCACGCTTCGCTTTGCCCACCCTACGAGTCGCGTCGTGCGGCAGCGGCGGTCTTCACCTCTCCCCGCTTGCGGGGAGAGGTCGGATTGCATCGCTAGATGCAATCCGGGTGAGGGGGTACAGGTCTCACGAGGAACACTTCCCGTGCGGCTGCCCCTCACCCCAACCCTCTCCCCGTGAAGGACGGGGAGAGGGAGCGCACCGCCGCGTGTCGACGCAGTCTTGCTCTCAGGAGATGCCTATTAGTCCGCCGTCAGGATATCCGGCTCCTTGAAGTTGGCCGGATCGAGCTGCCACTTCTTCAACAGCTCCTGGTGGATGCCTTCCTTCTGTACCTCGATCAGCGCGGCCAGCACGGCGTCGCGGAACTTGGGCTTGTCCTTCGGCACGGCGATGCCGACCGAATAAGGGATGGTCACGGCGATCGCCTTCTCCAGCTTGTCCGGATAGGCCTTCACCGCCTGGTCGACCGTGTTGACGTCGTTGACATAGGTGTCGGCGCGGCCGGCCAGGATGGCCTGGATGCAGTTGGCGTTGTTGTCGTAGAGCTGGATGGTCGGCTCAGGCTTGCCGGCTTCCTTGCATTTCGGCGCGAGATCCTGGATCAGCGGCACCTCGACATAGCCGGTATTCTCGGCCGCGGCCGCGCCGCACATCGACATGTTGATGCCGTTGATGCCCTTCGGATTGCCCTTGGCGACCAGCACGCCGTCGAACACCTTGGAATAGGTGATGAAGTCGGCGGCCTTGGCGCGCTCCTTGGTGGCATAGATGTCGGAGATGACGATGTCGGCCTGGCCGCTTGAGAGCGTCGTCAGCAGCGCGGCGAAGGTCACCGCCTTGTAGGTCAGCTTGAAGCCGAGGCAGTCGCCGATCGCCTCGCCGAGATCGATGTCGAAGCCGACATATTTGCTCGGATCCTTCGGGTCGATCGACTCGTAGCCCGGCGTGTGCGGATTGATGGCGTTGACCAGCGTCTTGCCCTTCCAGTCCGGATATTTCTCCTTCAGCGCCGCGCAGCCCGCCGGCGTCGCCGCCTGCGCGTCGATGGGGGCGAGAAGCCCCACCGCGATGATGGCGCCGAGCGCGGCAAGCCACGCGCGCCGCGCTCCAGTGAATAGCTTCGTCTGCATGTTGCCAGCTCCTTCGAACGATGATGTCGCGCTGGTCCGGCGGTGCATGGGTGCCGTCGCCCCGGTCCAAGCTTGAGACGAAGCTTAGGTGCGCGCCCGCGCGCATGACTTGT
Organism: Bradyrhizobium sp. HKCCYLRH3099; assembly: GCF_051167855.1. Lineage (NCBI taxonomy): Bacteria > Pseudomonadati > Pseudomonadota > Alphaproteobacteria > Hyphomicrobiales > Nitrobacteraceae > Bradyrhizobium > Bradyrhizobium sp. HKCCYLRH3099. The sequence continues at coordinate 139,256 of NZ_JBNPTW010000008.1, read as the reverse complement.
CCCTGGGCGCACAAAAAATTGGATCGCGCCGGTGCAAGAATTGAGCAGCGGTTGCCCAAAACGACGCCTCTGCGGAATGGCTGCTGCTCGGGAGCGGTCTTCGGGGCGGCGGCACATGAAATTCTGCAAATCGGAAATTGCTTGCGGCGCTAACGCCGAGATGGAGCGGATGGCGACTCACGCGTCAGGATCGTGGCACCGCATGCCGGCTCGCCCATGCACATGTGCATTGCGATAGGCCGCCTCGCGGGCTTGGCGGGGGCGGAGCTGCCGACTACGATGCCGCCGCGCAACCTGCCCCTTTGTTTGTTGAGGTGTCTGCAATGCTGTTCCGTTTTACGGGACAACTGTCTTTTGGCCAATTCGCAGTGCGGACACTGATCGTCGTCGCTTACGCCATCATCTTCGCGCCGGTCGTCATGATCGTGATGACCAGCTTCTTCGCGCAGGAGATCGTCAGCTTCCCGCCGTCGGGGCTGTCGCTGAAATGGTACGCGAACGCGCTGGGCAAGCCGGAATTCTTACGTGGCCTCGGTACCAGTTTCCAGGTGGCGCTGCTCGCGACCGCGATCGGCGTGCCCCTCGGCACCGCCGCGGCGCTCGCGATCGTGCGCGGCGAATTCCGCGGCCGGCAGGCGCTGTCATCGTTCCTGCTGGCACCGCTCGCGGTGCCCGGCGTGGTCGCCGGTTCCGGGCTCTACATGTTCTACGTGCTGGCCGAGGACCTGCTCGACCGCGACATCAAGGCGACGACCGAAGGCCTGGTTGCCGCGCATACGCTGCTTGCAATTCCGTGGACCGTCCGGCTGGTCGTCGCCAGCCTGCAGGGGCTGGACCGTGCCGCCGAAGAGGCCGCCGCCAATCTCGGCGCCAGCCCGCTGACCGTGTTCCGCCGCATCACGCTGCCGATGATGCGCTCGGGGATCGTCGCCGCCGCGATGTTCTCCTTCATCCAGAGTTTTGAAAATCTCGATCTGTCGATGCTGCTGGTCGGCCCCGGACGGATCACGCTTCCTGTGGCCATGCTCAACTATCTCGAATTTCGCATCGATCCGACGCTCGCCGCCGTCGCCACCGTGCAGATCACGCTGGTCGGGCTGCTGATGGTGATCACCGACCGCTTCGTCAAACTGTCGCGGGTGGTGTGATGGCGCAGCTCATTCTGGAGAAGCTCACCAAGCGCTTCGGCACGTCGATCGGCGTCGAGGGCCTCGATCTCTCGGTCAACCAGGGCGAGCTGGTCGCGCTGCTCGGCCCCTCCGGCTGCGGCAAGACGACGACGTTGCGCATGGTCGCGGGCTTCCTGCCGCCGAGCAGCGGCCGCGTGCTGTTCGACCGCGAGGACGTCACGCTTCTGCCGGCCTACAAGCGCGCCACCGGCATGGTGTTCCAGTCCTACGCGCTGTTTCCGCATATGAGCGCGGCCGACAATGTCGGCTTCGGCCTGGAGATGCGCGGCCTCAATGCGGCCGAGCGCAAGACGAAGATCGATGAGGCGTTGAAGCTGGTGCGGCTGTCGCATCTCGCCGACCGGCTGCCGCGGCAATTGTCCGGCGGACAGCAGCAGCGCGTGGCGCTGGCGCGCGCGCTGGTGATCAATCCGCGCATCTTCCTGCTCGACGAGCCCTTGTCCAATCTCGACGCCAAGCTGCGCGCCGAGGTGCGGCTGGAGATCCGCGCGCTGCAGCAGCGGCTCGGCCTGACCACGCTGATGGTGACGCATGACCGCGAGGAGGCGCTGACGATGGCCGACCGTCTCGTCGTCATGGAGGGCGGTCGCGTGCGCCAGATCGGCACGCCGCAAGCGCTGTATGATTCGCCGGTCGATGCGTTCGTCGCCGACTTCGTCGGCCGCTGCAACATCCTGACTGGCCGCCGCGCGAATGACGGCCAGTTCCGCACCAGCGGTGGCCTGCTGCTCCCGGTCGATGTCATCACGGGCGAGCGCGATGATGCCGACGCCTTCGCGCTGCGCCCGGAACGGATAGATATCGTGCCCGGCGACGCCGGCGAGGTGCGCGGCCGCCTGCAGGCGATCACCTATATGGGCGCGCAGACCGAATATGTGGTGGCGCTCGGCGACGAGACGCTGGTCGCCGTGAGGCCGACGCCTGATGCCGGTGAGCCGCTGGCCGCGCTCAAGCCCAATGATGCCGTGTCGCTGCAATGGGACCGCAAGGTCCCGCGTCTCGTGCCGCAAACATCGAAGTAAAGATCGTTCATCCCCAGCGAGAGGTTCTCCCATGATTTCGCGACGTCATTTTCTCTCTGCAAGCGCCGGTGTCGCCGCGCTGGCTTCCGGCATGCCGACCGCCCGCGCCGAGGGCGGGCAGGTGGTGGTCGGCACCTGGGGCGGCGATTATGGCCAACTGCTGTCCGACATCATCGACAAGCCGATCATGACGCCGAAGGGCTTCGAGATCGTGCAGGACGTCGCCAACGCCGATCCGCGCAAGACCAAGCTGCTCGCCGAGCGGCAGAGCCGGCGCGGCTCGATGGACGTCTCCTGCCTGTCCGACAACGACGCCTACATCGTCTCGCAGTCCGACGTGTTCGAGAAGATCGACGCGGCGCAGGTGAAGCGGCTCGACAAGGTCTTCCCGGAGCTCAAGAGCGAGATCGCGATCCCGCACATCTATTCGGCGCAGGTCATCCTCTACAACACCAACCAGGTGAAGACGCCGCCGCAATCCTTCGCGGATCTCTGGGATCCCAAATGGCGCGGCAAGATCGGTCTCGCCGACATTCTCTATCCCAACAACACGCTGGCCGCTGCGCTCGCCGGCGGCGGTGGCGTCAGCAATCTCGATCCAGCCGAGAAGAAGCTGATGGAATGGCGCTCGCTCGACGTGAAGATCTATCCGTCGAACGAGGCGCTGGCAGCTGCGCTGAAGTCGGAAGAGGTGTGGATCACCACGATGTGGCTCGCGCGCGGCTTCATGTGGAAGAAGTCCGGCATTCCGCTCGCCCATGTCGTGCCGAAGGAAGGCACGCCGGCGATCGTGTTCCAGGCCTCGGTGCCGAAGAACGCCAAGAACAAGGCCGGCGGTTTCGCCTATCTCGACGCGATGCTCGACGCCAAGGCGCAGGGCGGGTTCGCCGACAAGATGGGCTATGTCCCGACCGTCACCGACGCGCCGCTGCCGGAGGATCTCGCCAAGCAGGTCAGCCTCACCGAGGCCGAGCGCGCGCGGCTGTTGAAGCCGGACTATGCCTATGCCGCCGGACGCTCGCAGCGCACGCTCGACTTCTGGAACAAGGAGTTCAAGGCCTGAGCCTTGTCTCATCGCTCCTGCGGCCTCGGCCGCAGGAGCACGCGGCCGATCCGCCGCTCATCTGCAATCGGAGCTCGCGCGATGGCGCTGCTGATCGTCCCTGCCTGTCTCCTGGTCCTGGCGCTGCTGATCGGGCCGATGATCCTGATGTTCCGGATCTCGCTCAACCAGTTCAGCCCGACCCAGCTGATGGTGCAGGCGCTGTCGCCGGACAATTACATCAAGGCCGCGACCGACCCGTACTACCAGCAGATCATCCTGGCGACGCTCGGCATCTCCATGCTGTGCACCTTGCTCACGCTGATCCTGGCGTTTCCGGCCGCCTATTGGCTCGGCCGCATGGAAAGCCGCTGGAAGAGCCTGGTCGTGATCGCGACCTTGTTCCCGCTGCTGGTCGGCAATGTCGTGCGTTCCGCCGGCTGGATGGCGCTGTTCGCGCGTGACGGCCTCGTCAACGCGAGCCTGCTGAAGCTCGGCGTGATCTCGGCGCCGCTGGAAATCATGTTCACGACCAAGGCGGTCATCATCGGCATCATCGCGGTGGTGCTGCCCTACATGATCCTGACGCTGTCGGCCGTGATCGAGAGCATTCCGCGCGACCTGGAGTATGCCGCGGCCAATCTCGGCGCCTCCGGCGCGCGCGTGTTCTGGCGGGTGATCCTGCCGCTGTCCGGCCCGGGCGTCGCCGCCGGCTCGATCCTGGTGTTCGTTTTATGCATGAACACCTATGCAACGGCGGTGCTTCTCGGCGGCCCGCGATTCAAGATGATGGCGCCCGCGGTGTACGACCAGTTCGTGCGCGGCAACAATTGGCCGATGGGCGCCGCGCTCGCCTTCATGCTGCTCGCGGTGACCATGGCGTTCACCGTGTTCGGCAGCGTGGCGTTCGCGCGGAAATATCGGACGGGATGAGGTACGAAATGAGTGGGGCGGAGGCTTCGCCGCGGACGCGGTGCAACCTCGACCCGCTTGCGGGGAGAGGTCGGATTGCATCGCCAGATGCAATCCGGGTGAGGGGGTACAGGTCTCACCGCATACACTCCCCGTGCGGCGGCCCCTCACCCCAACCCTCTCAGCGCGAGCGAAGCTCGTCGCGGCCCCGTGAAGGACGGGGAGAGGGAGCGCACCGCCTCCTTCGCTGGTAGTTCGGGATAACAAGGATAGAAACGGCATGACCGACCAAGCCACACTGCCGGGCGATGAGCTCGCCCTCATCCGGAACAAGGGCGCGGCGCCGATCGTGCCGAAGGCGACGACGCGGGATCGCGGCATCGGGCCGTTTAAGCGGCTGGCGCTGCGCAGCGCCACGGTCATCGACGGCACCGGCGCGCCGCCGATCGGGCCGGTGGACATCATCGTCGAGAATGGCCGCATCGTCAGCATCAAGAAGGTCGTGGGCTACGGCTATGCCGGCAACACCGGCGAGCCGGCCGATCACGAGATCGACTGCCGCGGCAAATGGGTGACGCCCGGCTTCGTCGACTGCCACGCCCATGCCGGCGTCGCCTATCACTCCGCCAATGGCTGGGTGCCACCGGTCGACTATGTCTACAAGCTCTGGCTGGCGCATGGCGTGACCACGGTGCGCGAGATGGGCTCGATGAACGGCCTGTCCTGGATGCTCGACCAGAAAGAGCGCGCCGAGAACAATACGATCGCCGCGCCGCGGCTGCTGGCCTACGCCTATTTCCCGGCCGTCAACGACATGGTCAAGACGATCTACACACCGGAGCAGGGACGGGAGTGGCTGCGTCAGGTCAAGCAGCGCGGCGCCGACGGCATCAAGTTCTTCGGCGCGCCGCCCGCGATCATGGAAGCCGCGCTCGACGAGTGCAAGCAGATCGGCCTGCGCACCGGCTGCCACCACGCCCAGATGGCGGTGTCGCGCATGAATGCGCTGACGACCGCGAAATGGGGCCTGACCAGCGCCGAGCACTATTACGGCCTGCCGGAGGCGCTGTTCGAGGACCGCGTCATCCAGAACTTCCCGCTCGACTACAACTATACGGATGAATATTTCCGCTTCTCCGTCTCTGGCCAGATGTTCAGGCAGGGCGCCGAGCCGGGCTCGGCCAAGTGGAACGAGGTGCTGGAGCAGTTTCTGGAAATCGGCTTTACGTTCGTGCCGACCTTCACGATCTACGACGCCAACCGCGACCTGATGCGGGCGCGCCAGGCCTATTGGCACAAGGAGTATACCTGGAAGTCGATGTGGGACTACTTCACCCCGCAGCGGGGGGGCCACGGCTCGTACTGGTATCGCTGGTCGACCCAGAACGAGATCGAGTGGAAGGAGAACTACCGGCTCTGGATGGCCTTCATCAACGAGTACAAGAACCGCGGCGGCCGGGTCTGCACCGGTTCGGATTCCGGCTTCATCTACCAGATCTTCGGCTTCGGCTATGTCCGTGAGCTCGAGCTGCTGCAGGAGGCCGGCTTCCATCCGCTCGAGGTGCTCCGCTCGGCGACCTCGCAGGGGGCTGCGCTGTGCGGGCTGGAGAACGAGATCGGCACCGTCGACGTCGGGATGCGCGCCGACCTGCTGGTGCACGACCACAATCCGTTGACGGACTTCAAGCTGCTCTACGGTACCGGCGCGATGCGCTTCAACGACGCGACCAACGCCGTCGAATGGCATCGCGGCCTGAAATACACCATTAAGGACGGCATCATCTACGACGCCGAGGAGCTGCTGGCCGACGTGCGTGAGCTGGTGAAGGCCAGCTGGGAGAGCGACGTGCCGGAGAAATACGCCACCAAGGACGCCGCGGCGCCATGAGCGCCGCGACGATCGACTTCTTCGTCCTCACCGGCTTCCTCGGCTCGGGCAAGACGACGCTGCTGCGCGACGTGCTGAGTGCCGAGACGGCGTCCGACACGGCGATCATCGTCAACGAGGCCGGCGAGGTCGGGCTCGACGGCGTGCTCTTGCGCGAGAGCGGCGACGACGTGCCGATGGCGATGCTGTCGAACGGCTGCGTCTGCTGCCAGGTCGGCAGCGACCTCGCCTTCACCATCGACCGCCTGATCATGGCGCCGCGCCCAGACGGCCTGCCGCCGTTGCGTAGGATCATCCTGGAAACGTCCGGCCTGTCGATGCCCGGCCCGGTGCTGCGCCAGCTCGCGACCTTGGCCGAGCACCGCATGCGCGTCGCTGTCGTTGCGACCTACGATCTCACCCGCGGGCTTGCGGTTGCGACGTTCGAGGAAGCCGCGGCGCAATGGGCGGCGGCGCATCGTATCGTCGCGACCAAGGCCGATCTCGCGCTGGAGGCGCTTACTGGAGCGCCGGTTGCGATCGCCCAGCTCAATCCCGTGGCCGAGGCCATCGCCGATGCGAATCGTGGGGCCATCGTGTCTGCCGCCTTCGCGCCGTTATCATCAGCACCGCCGCTGCGCGAGATCGCGCCCGCCCTGGCCGCCGCGCATCCGCGCCTTGCGCTCTGTCTCGTCCGCCCGAACGCCGAGATCGCTTACGCCGATCTCGCCGGTTGGCTCGACAATGTCGCCGGCCGCCTCGGCGAACGCCTGCTGCGCATCAAGGGGCTGGTGAAGGTGCCCGAGGCGCCGCGCCCGCTGCTGGTCGAAAGCGTCGGCACGGTGTTCTCGCCGCCGCGGCAACTCACGGCCGACAAGCCGCCACCGCCCTTCATCGTCGTGATCGCGCGCGACATCGTCCGCACAGAACTCGAACAGGTCGACCCGTCGGGGCTGTTCACGTTCTCATGGCGCGAGCCCGAGACCAGAGACGCGCCGCGTGGCATCCGCGCGGAGTGGGTGACCTGAACGCTGCGAACAGCAGCGCCGTCCCAAGCCACGCACCGTCATTCCGGGGCAATCGTGCACACGCGCTCGCGTGTGCGCGATTGAACCCGGAATCCCGAGGTTGGTGACAAGAACGCAAGCCAATCTCGGGATTCCGGGTTCAAGGCCTCCGGCCTTGCCCCGGAATGACGGCTTGGAGATGCATGAAGATCAGCCCCCGCCGATCGTGCTCAGGCTTCGCGACGGATAGCGCAAGGCGACGTCGAACGGGTTGAGCTTGCCGGCGAGCGCCTGCGCCTCGCTCTGCAGGATCTTCACCACGTGCGGCAGGCGCTCCGCGTTCAGCCGCTCCGCCAACGTGCCGACACTGAGCGCCGCAACTGCACGGCCCTGCGCATCGAGCACGGGCACGCCGACGCCGGCCATGCCGGGAATAAGCCCCGTGCTGGTGTTGACCCAACCCTGCATGCGCGCCTGCGCCAGCGCGCTGCGCAGCGAGGCCTCGTCGAGAAAGCCGCGGTCGAGCAGGCGGGGGATGTTGAAGCGGATCACCGCCTCCTGCTCGTCCTCCGGCAGATTGGCGAGAATGGCGAGGCTGCCCTGGCCGAGGCCGAGCGGCACCTTGCCGCCGATGTCGCCGGTGAAGGAGCGGATCGGGAACGGGCCCTCGACGCGGTCGAGGCACACCGCATCGAAGCCGTTGCGCACCAGCAGGAAGATCGTGTCGCTCAGGGTGGCGGAGAGCCGCAGCAGCGCCGGCCGCGCGGCATCGCGCAGGCCGCTGGCCTGGCCGGCGCGCGCCGCGATCACATAGAAGTCGAGCGCCAGGCGATAGCGCTTGCCCGCGGCCTGCTCGGCGAAGCCTTCGGCGGCGAGGTCCTGCAGCATGCGATGCGCGGTCGGCTGGCTGCAACCGGCGGCCTCGGCGATGTCCTTCAGCCGCAGCCCCTCGGGATCGCCCTCGGCAAGCACGCGCAGCAGTGTCAAAGCCCGTCGCAGGCTGGATGGGGAGGCGTTCTCGGCGGTTGTCATCTGCATTAGCGAAAGGCGGGAGGGAGTAAGCGATTGAAGATTTCATATAGCAGAATTCTAGCGAGATAAATTCAGAATGTCGGAATTCATGATTGACGGTTGGTCGCCGCCCGACGTGAAATCCGCCCAGGGCGGCCACTTCCGGGCAATGGCAGGGAGCCTCCCGCGCGAGGATTCATGGGTTTCCTGACGCTGGACGGTCTGACGAAGCGCTACGGCGAGGCCGCTGCGGTCAGCGACGTCACTCTCAATGTCGCCAAGGGCGAGTTCATCTCGCTGCTCGGACCCTCCGGCTGCGGCAAGACCACGACGCTGCAGATGATCGCCGGCCTGGTCGAGCCGAGCGCTGGCCGCATCACGCTCGATGGCCGCGACATTACGCATGAGAAGCCCGACCGCCGCGGCCTCGGCATCGTGTTCCAGAGCTACGCGCTGTTTCCGCACATGACGGTGGCGCAGAACGTCTCGTTCGGACTGGAGATGCGCAAGGTGCCGCGCGCCGAGCGCGACACCCGCGTCAAACAGGCGCTGGCGCTGGTGCAGCTCGCCGCGCTCGCCGACCGCTATCCGCGCCAGCTCTCCGGCGGGCAGCGCCAGCGCGTCGCGGTGGCGCGCGCGCTGGTGATCGATCCGCCGGTGCTGCTGCTCGATGAGCCCTTGTCCAATCTCGATGCCAAGCTGCGCGAGGAGATGCAGTTCGAGCTGCGCGGCATCCAGCAGCGCGTCGGCACCACCACGATCATGGTCACGCACGACCAGAGCGAGGCGCTGTCGATGAGCGACCGCGTCGTGGTGATGGAGCAGGGCCGCATCATGCAGGTCGATGCGCCATACCGGCTGTATGAGAATCCGGCGACGCCGTTCATCTCCTCCTTCGTCGGCAAGATGAACCGGCTGCCCGGCGTCTGGCGTCACAGCGGCATCGAAAGCAATGGCCGCGTGCTGCCGTGCGATGACGCGGGTCTCGCCGATGGCGCTGCCGCCGTGCTGGCGATCCGGCCGGAGAAGATCGCGCTGACTTCGCCCGGCGCCGGCGTGCTCGACGGCCGCGTCAAGGCGCGCTTCTTCCTCGGCAGCGCGTGGTTCTTCACCATCGAGACAGATGCCGGACTAATCGGTGTCTCCCTGCCCAATGCCGGCGAGGAGCCGGCGCGCGAGGGCGATCCGGTCGGGCTGGATTGGAGCAGATACAGCGCCAAGGCCGCCAAGCCGGAGGGAGCACAGCCGGCATGAGCAGCGCGCGCGCCGGCACCATGCCCTGGCTGCTCGCCGTGCCCGGCGCGCTGCTGTTTACGGCGCTTGTCGTCGTGCCGCTCGTGCTCACCTTGATCCTGTCGTTCCACGTCTACGACACGGCGACCGGCGTGAAGGACGAGACGACGCTGGCGCACTACGCGACCATTCTCTCGGACAGCTACTTCCTCAACATTTTCTGGCGCACCTTGCGGCTCGCGGCGCTGACGACCTTGATCTGCGCCGTCATCGGCGCGCCCGAGGCCTACATCCTGTCGCGCATGCGCGAGCCCTGGCGTTCGATCTTCCTGCTCGCGATCATCGGCCCGCTCTTGGTGTCCGTCGTGGTGCGCGCCTTCGGCTGGAGCATGCTGCTCGGACCCACGGGCCTCGTGAACGAGGCGTTCCGCGCGCTCGGTCTGGGCACGATCAAGATCCTCTACACCGAGACCGCGATCGTCATCGCGCTGGTCCATGTCATGCTGCCGTTCATGGTGATCCCGGTCTGGACCTCGCTGCAGAAGCTCGATCCGATGGTGGAAGCCGCCGCCTGGACGCTCGGCGCCTCCCGCTTCACCGCGCTGCGCCGCGTGGTGCTGCCGCAGGTGACGATGGGTCTCTTGTCCGGCAGCCTCGTCGTGTTCGGCCTTTCGGCGTCGGCGTTCGCGATTCCCGCGCTGCTCGGCGGCCGCCGGCTGAAGATGGCGGCGACCCTTGTCTATGACGAATACATGCATGAGCTGAACTGGCCGCTCGGCGCGGCCATCGCGATTCTCGTGCTGGTCATCAACCTCGTCATCATGCTCGCCTATCAGCGCGTGGTCGAAGCCCGCGCGCGACGGACGTTGGGGTGATCAGCATGCATCGCAACGGCCCGATCGCCTTGCTGTTTCACACCCTCGTCGTCGGCTTCGTGCTGGCGCCGCTGATCGTGATCTGCCTCGTGGCCTTCACGCCCGCGAACACGCTGACCTTGCCGACGACGCAATTTTCGCTGCGATGGTTCACGGCCGTATTCGCGCATCCAGACTTCGTCGCCTCGTTCCTCAACAGCCTGTGGGTGGCAGCGATTGCCGCGACGATTGCGGTGGTGCTCGCGGTCGCCGCCGGGCTCGCGCTCGACCGCTACGACTTCCGCGGCCGCGCCGCGCTGAACGCGCTGTTCCTGTCGCCGCTGATGATCCCGCATCTCGTGCTCGGCGTCGCGCTTCTGCGGCTGTTCGCGCTGCTCGGCGCCACCGGCAGCCTGTTGTGGCTGACGGCTGGCCACATCGTGGTGATCACGCCCTATGTGCTCCGCCTCGTGCTGGCCGCGCTCTCCGGGCTCGACCGCAGCGCCGAGCAGGCGGCCGTGACGCTCGGCGCCTCCGGCTGGATCGTGTTCCGACGCATCACCGTGCCAATGATCCTGCCCGGCATCACCGGCGGCTGGCTGCTCGCCTTCATCAACTCCTTCGACGAGCTCACGATGTCGATCTTCATCACCTCGCCTGCCACCGTCACGTTGCCGGTGCGCATGTACATGTATGCGACCGAGTCGATCGATCCGATGATGGCCGCGGTCTCGGCGCTGATGATCGCGGTCACGGCGGCGGCGATGCTGCTGCTCGACCGCATCTTCGGCCTCGACAAGATTCTCGTGGGCCAGGGCTGACATCATGCCGCTGCTGCATCGTCTCGTCCGCACCGACAGTCCCGTCATCGTCTTCACGATCGACGGCGTGCCCTGCGAGGGCCGCGCCGGCGACACCGTGCTGACCGCCGTGCTCTGTCATGGCGAGCGGCTGCGCGAGAGCGAATTCACGGGATCGCCGCGCGCGGGCTTCTGCCAGATGGGCGCGTGCCAGGATTGCTGGGTGCAGCTCGACAGCGGCGAGCGGCTGCGCGCCTGCACGACGCCGCTGATAGAGGGCATGCACATCGTCACGCAGCGGGGCCGCAGCCATGGCTGAGCGCGCACCGCCCCTCATCGTCGGCGCCGGCCCGGCCGGCATCCGCGCTGCGATCACGCTGGCCGCCGCCGGTCTGCGGCCGATCGTCATCGACGAGGGCCATGCCTGCGGCGGCCAGATCTATCGTCAGCCGCTCGCTTCGGATGGGCGCGATGCCGAGGCGCGCTACGGCTCAGAGGCTGCGAAGGCGACCCGGCTGCATCGCGACTTCGCGGCGCTCGGCACCGATGTCGATTATCGTTCGAACACGCTGCTGTGGAATCTGCGCGACGGCGCAGCCGACGTGCTCCGCGACGGCGTCAATCATCGCGTGAGCTACGACGGCCTGATCCTCGCCTCAGGCGCGACCGATCGCGTGCTGCCGGTTCCCGGCTGGACCTTGCCCGGCGTGTTCACGCTCGGCGGCGCGCAGATCGCGCTGAAGGCGCAGGGCTGCGCGATCGGCCGTCGGGTGGTGTTCGCCGGCTCGGGCCCGCTGCTCTATCTCGTCGCCTGGCAATACATGAAGGCCGGCGCCGAGGTCGCGGCCGTGCTCGACGCCGCGCCGCCGTCTGCAAAACTCAATCTGCTGCGGGCGCTGCCACTGGCGCCTGATCTCGTGCTGCGCGGCATACGCATGGCGGCGGAGCTGGCGCTGCGCGGCACGCGCGTGCAACTCGGCGTCTCCGATCTTCGCATCGAAGGCGAGCGCCGGGTTGCACGCATCATCTATCGGTCCGGCGGACGTGAGCACGCGATCACCTGCGACGGCGTCGGTTATGGCCTGAACCTGCGCTCCGAGACGCAAGCCGCCGATCTCGCCGGCTGTGCCTTCCGCTTCGAGTCCCGCGACCGTGCGCATCTGCCAGTGCGCGATGCCAGCGGCCGCAGCAGCGTGGCGGGTGTCTATCTCGCCGGCGACGGCGCGCGCATCGCCGGCGCCGATGCGGCGGAGGCCGCCGGCGAACGTGCGGCGCTGGCGCTACTGGAAGATCGCGGCCTGGCGCATGATGCCGCACGGGCCGCTGCCCTCGAACGGACGCTTGCGACAATCGATCGCCTGCGCGACGCGCTCGAAGCCGCCTTTCCGTTTCCATCGCACTGGGCCGATACTATCCCCGATGCCACGCTGCTCTGCCGTTGCGAGGAGATCAGCGCCGGCGAGGCGCGGCGCGCGATCGATGATTTCTCATTGACCGAGATGAATCGTCTCAAGGCCGTCACGCGCATCGGCATGGGCCGCTGCCAGGGCCGGATGTGCGGCGCGGCGGCGGCCGAGCTGCTGGCTGCGCAAACGAACCGCGGCATCGGCGCCGTCGGCCGGCTGCGCATGCAGGCGCCGATCAAGCCGATCCCGCTGGCCGTGAGTCTGTCCGTCGACGAGAAGCAGCATGACCCGGCGCATTGACTGCGACGTCGCGATCATCGGCGGCGGGCTGGTCGGCAGCTCCGCGGCGCTGGCGCTGCGCGGCATGGGTTTTTCGGTCACCTTGCTGGACAAGGACTTTTGCGGGGCGCAGGCGAGCGGCGTCAACTATGGCGGCGTGCGCCGGCAGGGCCGGCCGCCCGAGCAGCTGCCGCTGTCGCAGCGCTCGCACGCGATCTGGCCGCGGTTGAAACAGCTCATCGGCATCGACGGCGAGTTCCTGCGCTCCGGTCATCTCAAGCTGGCGCGGACGCCCGAGGACATGGCGAGCCTGGAGCGCTACGCCGCCGAGGTCGCGCCGTTCGGACTCGATCTCGAACTGGTCGGCCACAATCAGCTCAGCGAGCGCTTCGGCATTGCCGGCGGCGTGATCGGCGGTTCGTTCTGTCCGGGCGACGGCCATGCCAATCCGCGGTTGGTGTCGACGGCGTTTGCCGTCGCGGCGCGCAGGGCTGGCGCCGAAGTGCTGGAAAACACGGGGGTCACTGGCGCGACACGCACGGGTGGCGGCTTCGCGGTCGAAGCTGAGGGGGTGGCCATCACCGCGCGCACGCTGATCAACAGCGCCGGCGCCTGGGCTGATGGTTTCGCGCGCGGCTTCAATGAGCCGGTGCCGCTGGAGCGCACCTATCCGTCGATGATCGTCACCGAGCCGCTCGATCCGTTCCTGTCGGTCAATATCGGCATCGAGGGCGGCGGCATCTATGCGCGGCAGGTCGCGCGCGGCAATGTCGTCGTCGGCGGCGAACGCGCTATGCCGCTCGCAGATCCCGACTATTCGCGCCCGCGCAGCGACGGCGCGCTCACGATCATGCAGCGCGCCAGCGAGCTGTTCGGCCCGTTGCGGCATGCGCAGGCGATCCGGTTCTGGAGCGGTACCGAGGCGACGATGCCCGACCGCAATCCGGTGATCGGTCCGAGCGCGACGACGCCGGGACTGATTCACGCCTTCGGCTTCTCCGGTGCCGGCTTCCAGATCGCGCCGGGGGTCGGCGAGGTCCTCGCCGAACTGGTGCGCGACGGCCGGACCGCGACGCCGATCGATGCTTTTGCGATCACCCGTTTCTCACCCGCATCGCAGCCGGGCGATGCAACTCCAGCAGCAATGACGACAGGATCGAAGGAGACCTCGCCATGATCAATGCTCGCGCCGCGCTCGGCTCAGCCCTCGCGTTGATGCTCGCTACTGCCTCCGCGCATGCCGAAACCAAGACACTCTATGTCGGGATGAACGGCGGCAATTTCGAGCGCACCTACACGCAGGCGGTATTCCCCGATTTCGAGAAGGCCAACGACGTCAAGATCGTCGTCGTGCCCGGCACGTCCTCGGAGATCCTCGCCAAGGCGATCGCGGCCAAGGACAAGCCGCAGATGCATGTGATGTTTCTCGACGACGGCGTGATGATCCGCGCTGCCGGCCTCGGCCTGTGCGAGAAGCTGAAGCCGAGCGAGGGGCTGGCGCAGCTCGAGCCATTCGCGCGGCTGAAGGACGACATGGCCGCCGGCATCGACATCGGCATGACGGGCTTGGCCTACAACAAGAAGCTGTTCGACGAGAAGGGCTGGGCGGCGCCGACCTCCTGGCTCGATCTCGCTGATCCCAAGTTCAAGGACAAGGTCGTGTTCCAGTCGGCCTCGGTCTCGACCTTCGGCCTGCACGCCTTCCTGATGGTCAACCGCATCAAGGGCGGCAGCGAGGCCAATGTCGAGCCCGGCTTCAAGGCGTTTCCCGACACGATCGGCAAGAACGTGCTCGAATACATCCCGAACTCGGCCAAGATCTCCGAGATGGTGCAGACCGGTGAAGCCGCGATCTTCCCGCTGACGCCGACCGCGGTGTCGACCTTGAAGGAGAAGGGCATCGCGGTGGAGTATGCGCAGCCGAAGGAAGGCTCGGTGGTGCTGATGGTCGCGCAATGCGTGATCGCCAACAATCCGGACGCCGAATTGGCGCAGAAGCTCGCCGCCTATCTGCTGTCGCCGGAGGCCCAGGCCAAGGCGCTCGCGGCCGGCAACATCGTGCCGTCCAACACCATGGCAAAGGCCACGACGCCGGCCGCCGAGCAGAAGCTCGCGACCTTCCACACCTACATGAAGACCGCGATCACGCTGGATTGGGATGTCATCAACGCCAAGCGCCCCGAGTGGAATACACGCTGGAACAGGATGATCGAGCGGTAGGCTTTCCAACCGTCTCGTTGCCCGCGCAGGGGCGATTGCGAAGCCATCCAGAGCTCTCGTACGGCCCCTGGATCGCTTCGCTGTCGCTCGCGATGACGGCGAGGAGCGCTAGCTGCGCCTCAGAGTACCGCTGTCATACCCCGCGAAAGCGGGGTATCCAGTACGCAGCGGCCCATCGATGCCATCACAGCCGTCTCGGCGTACTGGATCGCCCGGTCGAGCCGGGCGATGACGCTGATTTGTGGCACACAACGCGCCCCAAGCGTCATTGCGAGGAGCGGAGCGACGAAGCAATCCAGGGCTGCACGGCACTGCGTCGCTCTGGAGCAGCGCTGCGCGCAATCATGGAAGAAGGCGAACTACCCCGCCGGATAGCTCATCGCATACGCCTCCGTCAGCGCCTCATCCAGCAGCCGGCCGGCGCTGAAGCCGGCGAGGGTGGCCGGCCGTGTGACCCCGGGCAGCAGCCGGTCGCACGGCTCGGGCGCGCCGAGCACGGTGCGCACGGGAATGCGCTCGGCATAGGTCGGGAAGGCGTAGTCCTCCTCGTCGTCCGCAAGACCCTTGCTGCGGATCTTCGCCGACGCCTTCTCGATCTCCATGGCGACGACCGCGGTCGCCTTGATCTCCTGCGCCGTGCTCGGACGCAAGGTCGCCGTCCGTCCCGGGAAGAAGCGGTCGACCATCATCACCAGGGCACGCTCCTTCTCCGCCAGATCCTCGATCAGCCTGGCATGTCCGAACGCCATCACCGAGCGGTAGTCGGCCGAATGATTGAAGCCGCAGCGCGCCAGCACGAGGCTGTCGAGATGGGTCACGGTGAGGCAGGCCGGCTGCCCCTCCGACAGATTGCGCAGCATGCGGCTGGCGCTCGACCCGTGCCAATACAGCGTGCTGCCCTCGCGCCAATACAGCGTCGGCGTGCAGTAGGGCTGGCCGTCGATGACATAGGCGACGTGACAGAGCGCGGCGGAATCGAGCAGCGCATGAACGGTCGCATGATCGTAGCGCCCGCGGTCATGGCGGCGCTTGACCCGGTTGGTCTCGTCGACGGGATAGCTCGCCACCTGCTGCTCGGTCATCGCTTGTCTCCTGTTTGCGGGCGACGTCATGCCATGGCAAAGTGGTTGCCGGGAGTTCCACTTCGATGCCAAAGTCCGCAACCACTTCGCGTCGCCGCAACGTCGTGCTGGCGCTGCCGATCCGGCTCGACCGCGCCATTCGCGGTCAGTCGCAGCAGGTGCATGCGGCCCTGCGCTCCGCCATCGTCGACGGGCTGCTCGCACCCGGCCTGCGGCTGCCCTCGTCACGCGGCCTCGCCGAACAGCTCGGCGTCCGCCGCAACGCGATCGTCGCAGCCTACGAGGCGCTGTTGTCCGACGGCCTGGTCGAACCGCGGCATGGTGCGGGCACCTATGTCGCCACGCAATTGCCTGCGCCGCAGACGGCCGCGCCGGTGGCCGAGCTGGACATCCGCATTCCCGCGCGCCATCCGTTTGCGCTCGGCGTCACGCTGGTCGATCCGTCGCTGTTGAAGCGCCTCGCTGCCGCCAGCCGACGCCGCATCGCGCAGGCGCTGCCTGATGATCTCGGTTACGGCGACCCGCGCGGCAGCCTGCATCTGCGCACCCAGGTCGCGCATTACCTCGCCGCCAATCGCGGCGTTCGCTGCGATCCCAGTTGCATCCTGATCGTCAGCGGCACGCAGCACGGTCTGCGGCTGTGCATCGATGCGCTGCTTGCGCCTGGCGACGCCGTCTGGTTCGAGGATCCCGGCTATGTCGCCTCGCGCCATACGTTGGGCACGACCGGCGCGAAGCTCGTGCCCGTGCCGGTCGACGGCGAGGGCATCGTGGTGAGCGCGGGCGAGAGCGCCGATCGAACGGCGAGGGCGGCCTATGTCACGCCTTCGCATCAGTTTCCGACCGGCGTCGCGATGAGCATGGCGCGACGCATCGCGCTGCTCGACTGGGCGCGCAGGGCGGATGCCTACATCTTCGAGGATGACTACGACAGCGAATACCGCTTTGCCGGTCCGCCGCTGACCGCGCTGGCCGGGATCGGTGCTGAGCGCGTGATCTATCTCGGCACCTTCGGCAAGACATTGTTTGCCGGCCTGCGGCTGGGCTATCTCGTGGTGCCGCCCGCGCTGGTCGCGCGCGTCGTCGGCGCGCGCGCGGCACAGGACCGTTTCCCGCCGGTGTTCATGCAGGATGCGCTGGCGGACCTGATGGCCGATGGCGTCATCTCGGCCCATATGCGGCGCATGCGCCCGCGCTACCGCCAGGCGCGCGACGCCGTCGCCGAGGCGCTCGCCAGGCATGGCAGGGACGTCCTGCAGCTCGCCGCGCCATCGCAGGGGCTGCATCTGTTGGCGACCCTGCCGCCGGGAGCGCCGAAGGGCGCGGCGAGATTGATCCGCGACCGCGCCGGCGTCGAATGCCGGCTGCTGTCGGACGCGCGGATCGTTCAGCGCGGGCCGGATGGATTCATCCTGGGCTATTCGGGCTTCGCCACGCGAGATCTGGCAAACGCGGCCAGGGATCTCGCGCGGGCCGCGAAGGAGGTGCTGTCGGCTGCGTCGCGCGGGCGCTGACATGTCGATCGTGAGAAGGAGGCTGTTGCCGATCCGACACGACGGGCAAATCACTCGTGCCGACGACGTGCTGATGAGTTGTTGAGCTTGTTTGTAGCGGTTTGCAGGCGCGTCGCCCCTAATCGCTCCGCGAGCTTTTTCTCAATCCGGTCAATGAAATCCGCATGGATGATCGTGCGACCGCATTTTTTGCTTTCGTTTTTCCGGAATTCATGTTTATCTCCGCGCATCCCGCCTCACTGCAAGGGGCGTTGCGCGCGATCGTCACGACACGCGAGGCGGGGATGCGGTGGCCGCGAGAGATCGCAGCGTCCTCGGAAACGAGGGCGCGGACGAACGATCGCTCGCGGACGTGAAGTCGCAGCGTCCTGATACCCCGACGCTGGTATCAAGCCGCGATGGCACTGACGTGCCGCGTGGTGATGGTGGCCAACAAGCCCGGCGCACCAGGGAGACTGCGTATAAGCGTGAAGACCATCGCGCAGGGAATGCCGGCGTGTTTCGGCTTTGCCTGTGGTACCTGCCGCCTGCATTCTTTTCCGCAGGCGGGCCATGGGTGAAGCTGTCACCCGGCATTCCCTGCGCCCTTGCATGTCTTGCGAGGGACGAACGGATCGAACAACTCGGGCATCACATGCCGCGAGATCGCGCTTTCATGTCGATGTTTGAATGTGTGAAATCGAACGTCCGATGCCGTCGCGCTGCACTACTGATACGGATTGTGCTCGGCGTTGGTCATCGTCTGCCGCACCCGGCGCAACGTGATCGGCGTGCCGTCGGAGACGAATTGCAGCTCATAGGCGCGGCCGGCGTCGTCCTTGGCGGAGCAGGTCACGCTCGTCACCTTGAGCAGCGCGAAGTTGCCGACCTGCCGGCAGTGTCCCGACGAGCTCTGCGTGGCAGGAACCGGAATGCCGTCGACCTTCGGGCGGTGCTTGGAGTTCAGCAGCATGCGGTCGATCGGCAGCTCGTAGATGTTCTGGATCGAGCGGCGGCCGTTGACCCCGGAGAAGGCGATGATGTGGCTCTCGTCGGCGGGATCGTCGAGTGCGACCGTGAAATGCGCCCGGCCCTTTTCGCTATGGAAGAACGCGACGGTCTTGCAGGGGAAATCCCGGCCGTCGACCTTCAGCGTGCGGCAGGTCCCGGACATCAGCGCGTAAAGATCGATGTCGGGCTGCTCCTCCGGCGAGGTCGCCGCCGCCACCGGCTGCTGAGCGCTGCATGGCGTGGCCAGGCTCAGACCGAGCGCAACGGCGGCGAGGCGAAGAATGGGCAGGGGCATGCGCGGGATAGGCCTGGCAGGAATCATCTCTCGCATTGAGCGATGTGTCAACTTTGCGGCAAAAAGAGGTCCGGGCCGCGAACGGTCGGGCCCCCTCGCATGTGGCGTGATGCAGCAGGGCGGGGCGTGGTGCGATCGATACCGCAAAAGCAATAGAAAGTTCCACAGCCAGCATCTATGGGAAAGACACGGCCAAGCCATGGCCCAACACAAGAACCATTTGGAGGAAACTGATGACTTTGTCGCGTCGCGGCATCCTGTCGGCCGCGCTGAGCGGTGCGGCGCTCGCCATCTCCGGCCAGGCGAGAGCGCAATCCTTTGCTTTCAAGCCGAACCAGCGCTATCCCGATCCCGCGGTCGAGATCCTCGATCCGAGCTTTGCCAAGTATCGCCTCTACAGCTCGACCGTCGAGCAGCTCGCCAGCGGGATGCGCTGGGCCGAGGGTCCGGCCTATTTCCCGGACGAAGGCTATCTGCTGCTGAGCGATATTCCGAACAACCGGATCATGAAGTACAGCGAGAAGGACGACAGCTTCACCGTCTTCCGCAGCCCGGCCAACTACGCCAACGGCAACACGCGGGATCGCCAGGGGCGGCTGGTGAGCTGTGAGCATTCGGTGACCCGCCGGATCACCCGCACCGAGAAGAACGGCACAGTCACCGTGCTCGCCGACAGCTTCGAGGGCAAGCGGCTGAACGCGCCGAACGATATCGTCGTGAAGTCCGACGACACGATCTGGTTCACCGATCCCTTGTTCGGCATCAACGGCAATTGGGAAGGCTTCAAGGCGAAGTCCGAGCAGGCCACGACCAACGTGTTCCGGATCGGCACCGACGGCAAGCTGACCGCCGTCATCACCGACCTCGTCAATCCGAACGGGCTCGCGTTCTCGCCCGACGAGAAGAAGCTCTATGTCGTGGAGTGGAAGGGCACGCCGAACCGCAGCATCTGGAGCTACGACGTCAATGCCGACGGCACGGTCGGCAACAAGGTGAAGCTGATCGATGCGGCCGACCAGGGCTCACTCGACGGCTTCCGCGTCGACCGCGATGGCAATCTCTGGTGCGGCTGGGGCTCGAACGGCGCGCTGGCTTCCGAGCCGCTGGAGGTCAACGGCCGCAAGGTGTTTCCGCTCAAGGGCAGGTCGGAGGATCTCGACGGCGTCATGGTGTTCAATCCCTCGGGCAAGCCGATCGGCTTCATCCGGCTGCCGGAGCGCTGCGCCAATCTGACGTTCGGCGGTCCGAAGAACAACCGTCTCTACATGGCGGCGTCGCATTCGCTCTACGCGCTCTATGTCGAGACGGAAGGCGCGGTGTAGGAGGGTTTTATGATCAGCACGGTGGCGAAGATCGGGACACTACTTCGCCGCCGGCGCCTGAACCTTCTGCTTCCACAGCGCCCAGGCGCGGTCCATGATCACCATGTTGACGCCGTCGGCCTTGGCAGCTTCCTCGGCGCTGAGATAGGTGACGTCAGAGCCGAGGCCGATGGCCTGCGCCTGCAGCCGCGCATTGACGTCGGTGTAGTAGGCGCGGAACACGGCCGCCTGCACGGCGGGACCGACCGTGACGTCGCCATGGCCGCGCATCAGCACCACGGCCTTGTCGCCGAGCGCCGCCGCCAGCGACTTGCCGATGGCATTGTTGCGCACCAGCATGTCGGTGGCGCCGAACTCCTTGCTGATGTCCCACACCGGCGCGCCCTCGCCGAGGAAGGCAGCGTTGTGATACAGCGGCCGCAACGGTGTGCGGCTGACGCTGAACGGCACCACGCCGGGCGAATGGGTGTGCACGACGGCGTTGACGTCGCGACGGGCCCTGTAGACCTCGGCATGGATGAAGCGCTCGAGAAAGACGGCGCGGTTTCTGGCGTCGACCGGCTCGCCGTTCTCGTCGAACTCCATGATGTCGTTGGCCGTCACCTGCGCCGGCGCAATCGAGCGCGCCATCAGGAAGTGCTTGGGATTGGTCGGGTGCCGCGCGCTGACATGGCCGAAGGCATCGACCACGCCGAGATCGGCGAGCACGCGGCTGCCGGTCGCGATGTCCTCGAGCAGCTCGCGCGGAACGCCGGAGATGGCGTCTTGCGCGTGGGACGTCGCAATGGAGAGGAGGGTAGCGACGGCGATCGCGGCGAAGCGGCTGAAGCTGGACATCTGGCTCTTCCTCCCGGCCTTCGTTGTCGAGGCTCGTTGCTTCACCCTACGCGTCATTGCGAGCGAAGCGAAGCAATCCAGGATGGTGGGCGGGACTCTGGATTGCTTCGCTGCGCTCGCAATGACGGGGAGAGGTTTGAGCAAGGCAATTCTCATAGCGGGGTGAGCACGTCGGCCTCAGGTCACCGGCGCCGGATTGAAGAGCGTCAGGTCGTTGTGGATGCCCCAGCGGTCGGACCAGGGCTTGGTGCGGCCGGAGGCGACGTCGAGGATCAGCTTGAACAGCTCCCAGCCGGTCTCCTCGATGGTCATCTCGCCGGTGGCGATGCGGCCGGCGTCGAAGTCGATCAGGTCCTTCCAGCGCCGCGCCAGCTCGGTGCGGGTCGCGACCTTGATGACGGGCGCGGCAGCGAGGCCGTAGGGCGTGCCGCGGCCGGTGGTGAACACCTGGAGCGTCATGCCAGAGGCGAGCTGCAGGGTGCCGCAGATGAAGTCGGAGGCCGGCGTCGCCGCGAACAGCATGCCCTTCTGCTTGGCCTTCTCGCCCGGCGCCAGCACGCCGTGGATCGGGCCCGAGCCGGACTTGACGATCGAGCCGAGCGACTTCTCGACGATGTTGGCGAGCCCGCCCTTCTTGTTGCCCGGCGTCGTATTGGCACTGCGATCGGCGCCGCCGCGGGCGAGATAGGCGTCGTACCAGTCCATCTCGCGGATCAGCGCGCGGCCGACCTCCTCGTTGATGGCGCGTCGCGTCAGCAGCTGGATGGCGTCGCGCACTTCCGTGACTTCCGAGAACATCACGGTGGCGCCGGCGCGCACCAAGAGATCGGCGGCAAAGCCAACCGCGGGATTGGCGGTGACGCCGGAGAACGCGTCGCTGCCGCCGCATTGCAGGCCGATGACGAGATCGGAGGCCGGGCAAGTCTGGCGCGTGCGCTTGTTGAGTTCGGCCAGACGGCGGTCGGCCTGAGTCATGATGGCGTCGACGATGGCGCCGAAGCCGTCGAACGCTTCGTCCTGCATGCGCACGATCGAGTCTTCAGTGCCTTCCGGCAGAAGCCGCTCCGGCGCGAGCTTCTCGCAGCCGAGGCCGACGACCAGGATCTCGCCGCCAAAATTCGGGTTGAGCGCGAGGTTCTGCAAGGTGCGGATCGGCACCACGGCGTCAGGCGCCGTGATCGCGACGCCGCAGCCATAGGCATGGGTGAGGGCGACGACGTCGTCGACGTTGGGGTACTTCGGCAAGAGCTCGCTCTTGATGCGCTTGATCGCGAATTCGAGCGTGCCCTTCACGCATTGCACCGAGGTGGAGATGCCCAGCACGTTGCGGGTGCCGACCGAGCCGTCGGCGTTGCGATAGCCCTCGAAGGTGTAGCCTTCGAGCGGCGGCAGCGGCGCGGGGACGGCGGTGGAGATTTCGAGCTGGTCGAGGGCAGGGGCCTCGGGCATGTCGATGCGGGCCTCATCCACCCACTCGCCGGCGGCGATCGGCGACTTGGCGCTGCCGATGATCTCGCCATAGCGGATGATCGGCGCGCCCTCGGCGATGTCGACCAGCGCGGTCTTGTGGCCCTGCGGGACGAAGGTCTTCAGCGTCAGTCCGTCGGGAAGCTTGGTGCCGGCAGGCAGGCCGAAATCGTTGACCACGATCGCGACGTTGTCGCGCGCGTTGAGCTTGATGACCCGCGGCTCCTGGTTCACGACCTGCTGGTTCATGCTGGCTCCGTTCCCTCAACTCGTAGGGTGGGCAAAGCGAAGCGTGCCCACCGGTCTTCTTGCTCCGAACTCTCTTCACCTCGCCCCGCTTGCGGGGAGAGGTCGGATTGCATCGAAGATACAATCCGGGTGAGGGGGTACAGGTCTCACCGCGAGCACTTCCCGTGCGGCTGCCCCTCACCCCAGCCCTCTCCCCGTGAAGAACGGGGAGAGGGAGTGGACCGCGGATGCGGCCCGGCTGTTAGTTCACGATCGTCAGGCTCACACCGGGAAGGTGTAGGCCGTCTTCACCGTGGTGTAGAACTCGCGCGCGTAGGAGCCCTGCTCGCGGGCGCCGTAGCTCGAGCCCTTCCGGCCGCCGAACGGGACGTGATAGTCGACGCCGGCGGTCGGCAGGTTGACCATCACCATGCCGGCCTCGCTGTTGCGCTTGAAGTGCGAGGCGTATTTCAGGCTGGTGGTGCAGACGCCGGCGGCGAGGCCGAACTCGGTGTCGTTGGAGATCGCCAGCGCCTCGTCGTAGTTCTTGGCGCGGATGACGCAGGCGACCGGTCCGAAGATCTCCTCACGCGCGATGCGCATGGTGTTGTTGGCTTCGGTGAACAGCGCCGGCTGCATGTAGAAGCCGGGAGACTCGCGGTTGAGCAGCTCGCCGCCCCAGGCCAGCTTGGCGCCTTCGTCCTGGCCGATCTTGAGATAGTGCTGGTCCTGCTCGAGCTGGTTGCCGTCGACGACAGGGCCGATATGCGTGCCCTGCTTGACGGCGTCGTCGACGACGAGGCCCTTCAGGCGCTCGGTCAGCGCTTCGACGAACTTGTCGTGGATGCCCTCGGTGACGATCAGGCGCGACGAGGCCGTGCAGCGCTGGCCGGTCGAGAAGTAGGCGCCGTTGGCGGCGGCTTCGACCGCGACCTTGACGTCGGCGTCGTCGAGCACGACCAGCGGATTCTTGCCGCCCATCTCCAACTGGAACTTCTTCATCGGGTTCGACAGCACGCAGGCCTGCGCGATCTTGCGGCCCGTGCCGACCGAACCCGTGAAGGAGATCGCCGCGACATCGGGGTGCTCGAGCAAGGTCTGGCCGACCACCGAGCCGGAGCCGACGACGAGGTTGAACACGCCGGCCGGAATGCCGGAGCGCGCGATGATCTCGGAGAGCGCATGCGCCGAGCCCGGCACCAGCTCGGCCGGCTTGAACACCACCGTGTTGCCGTAGCAGAGCGCGGGGGCGATCTTCCAGGCGGGAATGGCGATCGGGAAATTCCAGGGCGTGATCATGCCGACGACGCCGACCGCCTCGCGGGTGATCTCGACATCGAGACCCGGACGGACCGAGGCCCCCTTCTCGCCGGTCAGGCGCAGCGCCTCGCCGGCAAAGAACGCGAAGATCTGCCCCGCGCGTGCGACCTCGCCGATGCCCTCCGGCAGCGTCTTGCCTTCCTCGCGGGCGAGCAGGCGGCCGAGCTCTTCCTTGCGCGACAGGATCTCGGCAGAAATCTTGTTCAGCGCGTCATAGCGCTCCTGCGGCGTCGAGCGCGACCAGGCGGGGAAGGCGGCCTTGGCGGCGGCGATCGCCTTCTCGGTCTGCGCCTTGTCGGCCTTGGCGTATTCGCCGACGACATCGTTGGTGTTCGACGGGTTGATGTTGCGGGTGACCCCGCTGCCGTCGACCCACTCGCCGGCAATGAAATTCTTGAGGATCGCGTTCATGTCAAAACTCTCCAGGCTTGCGCGACTGTGCTGGCACAATCTAGCCGATCAGGTCCGTTACCGCACGAGGCAGGGCCGCTTGTCGTCGAAGGTCCAGCCGGGGATCAGATACTGCATCGCGACGGCGTCGTCTCGTGCGCCGAGCCCGTGGCTCTTGTAAAGTTCATGAGCCTTTTCGATGGCGCCGCGGTCAACTTCGACGCCGAGCCCAGGTTGCTCGGGCACCGCGATCTTGCCGCCCTTGATCTGCAACGGCGACTTGGTGAGCGCCTGGCCGTCCTGCCAGATCCAATGGGTGTCGATCGCGGTCACCTTGCCCGGGGCGGCGGCGGCGACATGGGTGAACATCGCCAGCGAAATGTCGAAATGGTTGTTGGAGTGCGAGCCCCAGGTCAGGCCGTTGTCCTTGCAGGTCTGGGCGACGCGCACCGAGCCCTGCATGGTCCAGAAATGGGGATCGGCGAGGGGGATGTCGACGGCGCCGAGCCGCAGCGCATGGCTGAGCTGCCGCCAGTCGGTGGCGATCATGTTGGTCGCGGTCGGCAGGCCCGTGGCGCGGCGGAATTCGGCCATGATCTCTCGTCCCGAGAAGCCGGCTTCGGCGCCGCAGGGGTCCTCGGCATAGGCGAGAATGCCGTGCATGTCCTTGCACAGCCGGATCGCCTCATCGAGCGACCATGCGCCGTTCGGATCGAGCGTGACGCGGGCCTGCGGGAAGCGCTTGGCGATCGCGGTCACTGCCTCGATTTCGGCTTCGCCCTGGAGCACGCCGCCCTTCAGCTTGAAGTCGGCGAAGCCATAGGCATCGTGGGTGGCCTCGGCGAGCCGCACGACAGCTTCGGGCGTCATCGCTTCCTGATGTCGCAGCGTATACCAGCCCTCACGTTCGCCTTCGCCGGTCGCATAAGGAAGATCGGTCTTCCTGCGGTCGCCGACGAAGAACAGATAGCCGAGCGCCTCGACGGACGCGCGCTGCTGGCCCTCGCCGAGCAGCGCCGCGACGGGCAGGCCGAGATGCTGGCCGAGCAAATCGAGCAGCGCGGATTCGACGGCCGTGACAGCGTGGATCATCACGCGCAGATCGAACGTCTGCTTGCCGCGGCCGCCGGCGTCGCGGTCGGCGAAGGTGGTGCGCATCGTGGCGAGGATGGTGTTGCAGGCGCCGATGCTCTGGCCCACGATCAGGCTCTTCGCATCCTCCAAGGTCTGCCGGATCTTCTCGCCGCCCGGCACCTCACCGACGCCGGTGTGGCCGGAATTGTCGGTGAGGATGACGAGGTTGCGGGTGAAGAACGGCCCATGCGCGCCCGAGAGGTTGAGCAGCATGCTGTCACGGCCCGCGACCGGAATGACCTCCATGCCGGTGACGACCGGCGCGCCGGAGATTCCTGTGCTGGTGGCATCGTGACTCATCATGCTCCTCCTTCGTCGTCTCTCGTTCTAGCGTCCCCTCATGGTGAGGAGCCCGCCACTTGGCGGGCGTCTCGAACCATGAGGCCCCAACTGCGGCCTCATCCTTCGAGACGCTTGCTGCGCAAGCTCCTCAGGATGAGGGGAAAGGCCGTCACTGCGGCGACGGCCGTCTCATCATCACTCCGCCGCCTGCTGCGCCGAGGCTGCGCCCGGCAGCGCTTTCACCAGCGCGGTCAGCTCGGCCATCTCGGCCTCGGTCAGGTCGGTCAGCGGCAGGCGGACCGGGCCGGAATCGCGGCCGATCACCTTCATGCCGGCCTTGATGATCGAGACCGCGTAGCCCTTCTTGCGGTTGCGTATCGCGATCAGCGGCAAAATGAAATCCTTCAATCCGGCATGGATCGTGGCGTGATCGCGCTTGCGCACTGCGGCATAGAAGTTGGTGGCGAACTCCGGCACGAAGTTGAACACCGCCGAGGAGTAGGTCGTCACGCCCATGTCGAGATAGGGCAGCGCGAAGGTTTCCGCGGTCGGCAGGCCGCCGATATAGGTGAGACGGTCGCCCATCTTGCTGTAGACGCGGGTCATCAGCTCGATGTCGCCGATGCCGTCCTTGTAGCCGACGAGGTTCGGGCAGCGCTCGCACAGCCGCGCCAGCGTGTCCGGCTGCAAAATCGCGTTGTCGCGATTGTAGACGATGACGCCGATCTTCACCGATTTGCAGACAGCCTCGACATGGGCGGCGAGGCCCTCCTGCTCGGCATGCATCAGATAGGGCGGCAGCAGCAGGAGGCCGTCGGCGCCGGCCTGCTCCGCGCCAACCGCGATCTCGCGGGCGATCGCGGTGCCGTAGCCGGTGCCGGCCAGCACGGGCACGCGGCCGCGCGTCTCGTCGACGGCCACTTTCACCACCTCCGGCACTTCGGCTGCGGTGAGCGAGAAGAACTCGCCGGTGCCGCCGGCGGCGAACAGGCCCGCGACCTCATAGCCGCACAGCCAGTCCATGTTGGAGCGGTAGGTGGCCTCGTCGAAGGAGTAGTCGGCCTTGAACGGCGTCACGGGGAAGGAGAGCAGGCCGCTGCCGATTTTCGCGGCCATTTCCTGTGGGGTCATCTTGCTCATCGTGCGTGTCCTCAGCGCTTGTTCCGGGGTGTGACGTCGCGTGGCGCGGCCCGCGCGCGTCGTCCTGGGGCGTGTCGTAGGACCAAGTTCAATGCCGGTCCAAGCCAATCACGGTATCGATTGATACAGACCGGGTATCAATCTTCAGTCTGTTGCACCGCGAGCTTGCCCGCCAGTTCGACCAGCGCCGGCAGCAGCGGATTGTCGTGCTCGCGCCGCCAGACCAGGAACAGCTCGGCCGGCGTGGGATTGCGCAGCTTCAGGGGTCGCAGCCGGACATCGGCGATCTTCAGGCTGGCGGCGGCTTCCGGCACGATCGCGAGGCCGAGGCCGGCACGCACCATCGAGAGGATGGAATGGATCTGGCTGAGATGCTGCACGTAGCGCGGCAGCACCTCGGCGCGCATGAATTGCGAGACCAGGAGATCGTGGAAGTAGCGCGCTTCGGTCTGCGAATACATGATGAAGGGCTGGGCGTCGAAATCGCGGATCGAGACGCTCTCGGCGGAGGCGAGCCGATGGCGGCGGGGCAGCGCGGCGCACAGCGGCTCGGCGACGACCCGGCGCGTCGCGAACTCGGGCCGGGCGATCGGCGGCCGCAGCAGGCCGGCGTCGATCTGGCCGGAGGCGAGCGCCTCGATCTGGTCGCCGGACACCATCTCCTTCAGCGACAGATCGGCCTCCGGCAACTCGGTCCGGCAGGCGGCGACGAGATCGGGCAGGAAGCCATAGGCGGCAGCCGCGGTGAAGCCGATCTTCAACGAGCCGCTTTTGCCGCTGGCGATGCGCTGCGCCACCTGCGCCGCGCTCTCCGCCATCTTCAGGATGCGCCGCGCTTCAGGCAGAAAGCTGCGTCCCGCCGGCGTCAGCTTGACCGAGCGGCTGGTGCGCTCGAGCAGCGCCGCATCGATGATGTGCTCCAGCACCTGGATCTGCCGCGACAGCGGCGGCTGCGTCATGTTCAGCCGTACCGCGGCGCGGCCGAAATGCAGCTCCTCGGCCACGGTGACGAAGCAGCGCAATTGGTTGAGATCGAACATCGATGCTTCCGGGGTATGGATGGAGCCGTTGATATGGGTGTGGTAGCATTGATCAGGCCAGGTGAAAACGGCGGCGAAAGGCTGATCGAGCTGGCTCGTGCATCGACACACTCCGCCGTCGTCCCGGCCTAGTGCGCAATTGCGCACGCGGCGCCGGGACCCATACCCCCAGGGAGCGGTTTGAGGCAGGCTAGCAATTGGCTTTTTGCCCAACACGTCCGCTGCGGCGTATGGGTCCCGGATCGGCGCATCGCCGCGCTGGCGCGCGTCGATGCTTGTCCGGGACGACGGCGGTGGGTGGGGTGCGTTCACGGTTCAAACAGCTACGTGACTCATCGGGACACGTCCTCTCAATCTCGCGGCACATCATGCCCGAGCTTTGCGATCGGTCCGTCCCTCGCAAGCAGTGCAGAGGGCGCAGGGAATGCCGGGTGACAGCCTCACCCATGGCCCGCCTGCGGAAAAGAATGCAGGCGGCAGGTACCACAGGCAAAGCCGAAACACGCCGGCATTCCCTGCGCGATGGTCTTCACGCTTATACGCAGTCTCCCAGGTGCGCCGGGCTTGTTGGCCACCATCACCACGCGGCACGTCAGTGCCATCGCGGCTTGATACCAGCATCGGGGTATCAGGACGCTGCGACTTCACGTCCGCGAAGAATCGTTCGTCCACGCCCTCGTTGCCGACGACGCTGCGATCTCTCGCGGCCACCGCATCCCCGCCTCGCGTGTCGTGACGATCGCGCGCTACGCCCCTTCTGCTTGAGGCGGGATGCGGGAAGATAATCATGATTGCTGAAAAATAGCAAGTATGTTTTGATTTGGAGAAGGTCGCTCCAGCGAAGGTGCGCTCCCCTCCCCGCAAGGGGGAGGGGAGCGCGCCGTCTTCGCGGCCGGCTTTGCGGGTTCAATTACAACGCAAAAAAAAACGGCGGCCCGAGGCCGCCGTTGGAGTTTGAGACCACGCGATGGACGTGGTGCTCAGGAGGCTCGGAGCTGGACACGCTGGATCTTGCCGACGATCAGCAGATAGGCGCAGGCCGCGACCAGGGCGTTGAGGCCGACGAACACCAGGGCGCCGTTGAAGGAGCCGGTGGCCGACAGGATGTAGCCGATCACGATCGGGGTGGTGATGCTGGAGAGGTTGCCGAAGGTGTTGAACAGGCCGCCGGAGACGCCGCCGGCCTCCTTGGGCGAGGTGTCGGAGACGACCGCCCAGCCGAGCGCACCGATGCCCTTGCCGAAGAAGGCGAGCGCCATCAGGCCGACCACCAGGGCCTGGCCGTCGACATAGTTGCAGCCGATGATCGCCATCGACAGCAGCATGCCGCCGACGATCGGGATCTTGCGCGCCAAGGTCAGCGAGCCGGTCTTGCGCAGGATGGCATCGGAGATGAAGCCGCCGAGCACGCCGCCGATGAAGCCGCACAGCGCCGGCAATGTGGCGACGAAGCCCGCCTGCAGGATCGACAGGCCGCGCTCCTTGACCAGATAGACCGGAAACCAGGTCAGGAAGAAATAGGTCAGCGTGTTGATGCAGTACTGGCCGATATAGACGCCGAGCATCATGCGGTTCGACAGCAACTGACCGATATGCGACCAGGTCGGTCCGCCGGACGCCGCCTTGCCGTCGCGCGCGCCTTCCATGTCGACCAATGCGCCGCCCTGCTTGATGTAGTCGAGCTCTGCCTCGTTCACGCCCGGATGATCCTTCGGCCCGTACATGGTCTTGATCCAGATCAGGCCCATGATGATGCCGAGCGCGCCCATCACGGTGAAGACGTGGCGCCAGCCGAACTCATGCGCGATCCAGCCCATCAGCGGCGCGAAGATCACGGTCGCGAAATATTGCCCGGAGTTGAAGAAGGCCGAGGCCGTGCCGCGCTCGTTGCTCGGAAACCAGGCGGCGACGATGCGGGCATTGGCGGGGAAGCTCGGCGCCTCGGCGAGGCCGACCAGGAAGCGCAGCGCGAACAAAGCGGTGACGGCGGCGGCGCCGGAGAAAAAGCCGATCCACCCCTGCATCATCGTAAACAGCGACCAGATCACGATGCTGCAGGCATAGACCCAGCGCGAGCCGAAGCGGTCGAGCAGCCAGCCGCCCGGCACCTGGGCGAGCACATACGACCAGCCGAAGGCGGAGAACACATAGCCCATCGCGACGGGATCGAGATGCAGCTCCTTGGAGAGCGCGGGGCCGGCGATCGAGAGCGTGGCGCGATCGGCGTAGTTCACGGTGGTGACCAGAAACAACATGGTCACGATGAACAGCCGCACGCGCGATCGGCGCAATTCTGCCGTAGTTACGATTGCGCTCATGCGCGCTACCTCTCTTAAACGTTCCTCAAGAACTGTCCTAGAGGAGAGCAAGGGGCCGGGTCCAAACCGAAGCCTGTATCGATCGATGCAAAATTTGGATCGATGCCGGATGCTTGATGCGAATGAACCCGGTTCCCTGCTGCCGCGTCCAAGTCCTCGTTGAGACACACGGGGCATGAGGACGATGACGATCATCCGCGGAGGTTTCGCAGCGCTGCTCGCGATGCTGGCGACAGGCGCGCATCCGGTCAATGCGGCGACAACGCCCAAGCCGGTGGCCGGCCAGCAGATCCGTTTCGAGCAGGGGTATTGGAGCGGGCTGCCGCAGGCCGGGCCTGACGGCAGGGTCCGGCAATGCGTGATGGTGTCCCGGCGCCAGCGCAAGTCGGACGGCGGCGCGGTCGATACCCGCCTGTCCGTCAATATCAGCCGCGGTGCCGGGCTGGTCATTGCCGTCAACGACGATGGCCTGCCGCGCGAGCGCGTGCTCGATGATCAGGCGGAGATCATCATCGATGGGCGCGGCTTTCCCGCGGTAGCCTTCAATGTCGGTCCGGCCTTCGCTTTCCATCCTGGCGACGCCAAGGCGGCGATCGGGGCGCTCGGGAATGCAGTGAAGGTGACCCTGCGCTCGGATGGCGCGGGCATCGACACCGGCGCCGTGGCGATCGACCTGCCGGCCGAAGCCTTGGCGTGGCTGAAATCCTGCGCGGCGACGTTCGACATCGCGCTCGACCGGGCGAGCGATCCTGATGCGCCGGACCTGCCTGTGCCGCGGCCGCGTTCCGCGAAGGTCGCGCCGGCCAAGCCGACGCCGGCCGGGCCCGCGGGCATCGAGGACAAGCAGAAGATCGAAGGCTGGGATGCGTCCGAGTTGCGCAACGGCGACGGCACCATCTTCGTCTGCATGATCCGCCGTCACTATGCGACGGGAAGCGAGGCCGATGCGCGGCGGCTCGGCATCTTCCTGATGGCGAGCCGGCTGCGCGGCTTCTCGATGATGGTGAAGGACTCCCGTCTCAGCGGCGTGTCGAACAAGCCGGTCGAGGCGAGCTTCGCCGTCGGCAAGACCGATTTCCCTGATGTGACGACGCAGATGCAGGGCGGAGACGAGATCGGCATCTTCCCGCAGGCCGGCGGCCGGCTATTGGCCGCGATGGAGACGAGCCCGCTGGTGAACCTCAAGCCGGCAGGTGGCGAGTCCTACGAATTCTCGATGAGTCCGGGTGTGCTCGCTTGGCTGCGCGCCTGCGCCAGGCGCAACGGGATAGGGCTGGAGCCGGCCCAACGATAAGGCTTTGGCAGGGCGGCGACCGCCGCTCTGCCCGCATATCCCTTCTGTTCCGCCGGCTGGAAGTCGCCTGTGCAATGAGCTGAGCGCTGTTTGTCCGTGCTTGTCTCGGCCGCTGCCGCATGCACAATCCTTCGCGCAAGCGAAAGGGAGTCATCGCGCGTGAAGGCCGTCTACACCGAGCTGCATCGCAGCCACGATCCGCAATTCTATCTGGTGCGCGGCGTCGTCAAGCGCACCACCGAGCAGCCCGAGCGGGCGGATCGCCTTTTGGCGGGACTGAAAGCCGGCAATCATGACCTCGTCGCGCCGACGCAATTCGGCCAGGCTGCACGCGCGCGGGTGCATAGTCCGGAATATCTCAACTTCCTGGAAGAGGCCTGGGATGCCTGGGCCGCGCTCGGGGACGCCGGCACCGAGATGATCCCGAACATGCATCCGGTGCGCAATGCCGCGACCTATCCGACCCACATCGTCGGCCGGCTCGGCTGGCATACGACCGACACGTCGGCGCCCATCGGTCCGGGGACATGGGCCGGCGCCTGCGCCGCCACCGATGTCGCCGCGTCGGCAGCGCAACTGCTGCTCGATGGCGAGGACGCGTCTTATGCCTTGTGCCGTCCGCCGGGGCACCACGCCTATCGCGACATCGCCTCGGGCTTCTGCTTCATGAACAATTCCGCGATCGCGGCCGCGCATCTGCGCCAGCGCCACGAGCGCGTCGCGATCCTCGATGTCGACGTCCATCACGGCAACGGCACGCAGGGCATCTTCTATGAGCGGCCGGACGTGCTGACGATCTCGATCCATGCCGATCCCACGCACTACTACCCGTTCGTCTGGGGCTATGCGCATGAGCGCGGCGCGGGCGCGGGGCTCGGCGCCAACCTCAATATTCCGCTGCCGCTGAAGAGCGGCGACGACACCTATCTGAAGGCGTTCGAGACCGCGGCCAAGACCATCCATGCCTTCGCGCCCGGCGCACTCGTGGTCGCGCTCGGCCTCGATGCGTCCGAACATGATCCGCTCAAGGGGCTCTCGGTCACGACGCCCGGCTTCCGACGCATCGGGGCTGCCATCGCGCGGCTTGGTCTGCCGACGGTGTTCGTGCAGGAGGGTGGCTACCTCTCGGACATCCTCGGGCAGAACCTGACCGCGGTGCTCGCGGGCTTCGAAGAGGCGCGCTGACGCGAAGCTCACATCTGGCGAACGCATCATCGCCCGAGATGCTGGTCTCGATGGGCGGCGCGCAGCAGCGCCGGCCTTTGCTGCGCGCCGGTGCGGCTGCACCGGCAGCGGATCTGATGATGACAACGACAGTGGGGCTGTCCGCAACGCTACGGAGGCGATCATCCTTGCCGCCGGAGTTCCACGGGCCGTGAAAGTACAAACTTCTTTAATGTCCGAGGCGACAATGCGCCGCTTTCTGGCCACGGGGCCGCTTCAACGGAGAATGCGGACATGCATATGCCGAAGGCGGTCGAGCCGCGCTGCATCAGCGGTTGCGCCACGGCGCTTGATGGGTGACTCGTGGCGACGATCATCAAATTCCCGATGGCCGTTCGCGCCGAGCAGGCGGCCGTCGCAGCCGAGACAGCGGTCAGGATTCAACTCGTTCAGCTTCAGCGCACGGTGGACTCGTGGCGGCAGATTGTGCGGCAGCTCGATCTGCTGGCGCAGTCCGACGACGTGGGCGCGCTGAGCGAGCAGTCGCGTCATATTCGGCAGTTGATCGCCGACGCCGAGCGCGCGATTGCGCATGTGCAGGCCATTGAGGACGACGAGATCGTCGAGCGTCCAGCCCCCGACTAGCTCGCCAGCGCCTGCGGCGCGGGCCTGGCAAGCTGCTGCTCAGCGGCGCGCACAATTCCCATCGTACGCACGACGCTCGCCGGATTGACGCTGATGGAATCGATGCCGAGCCCGGCGAGATAGCTTGCGACTTCGGGATAGTTGGCCGGCGCCTCGCCGCAGATGCCGACATGGCGGTGGTTGCGATGCGCGCCTTCGATCGCGAGCTTCAGCATCGTCATCAGGCCAGGATCGCGCTCGTCGAAATCGAACGCGACGATGTCGGAATCGCGGTCGACGCCGAGCGTGAGCTGGGTGAGATCGTTGGAGCCGATCGAGAAGCCGTCGAAAAGCTTCGCGAACTCGTCGATCAGGATCACGTTGTTGGGGATTTCGCACATCATGTAGATCTCGAGCCCGTTCTCGCCGCGCACGAGGCCGTGCTCGCCCATTGCCGCGATCACCTTGCGCGCCTCCTCGACGCGGCGGCAGAACGGGATCATGATCTTGAGGTTGGAAAGGCCCATCGCGTCGCGCACGCGCTTCAGCGCTGCGCATTCCAGCGCGAAGCCGGCGGCGTAGGCCGGATGCGCGTAGCGCGAGGCGCCGCGGAAGCCGAGCATCGGGTTTTCTTCCTTTGGCTCGAAGTCCGCGCCGCCGATCAGGCTGGCATATTCGTTGGTCTTGAAGTCCGACAGCCTGACGATCACGGGACGCGGATAAAAGGCGGCTGCGATGGTGCCGACGCCCTCCGAGAGCCGTTCGATGAAGAAATCCGCGGGCTTCTTGTAACGCGCGGTGAGCCGCTTGATGGTCGCGCGGTCCTTCGCCGAGGTCACCTTGTCGGGCGAAGCCAGTGCCATCGGATGGATGCCGATCGACTGGTTGATGATGAACTCCATGCGGGCGAGGCCGACGCCATCGTTCGGCAGCAGGGCGGTCTTGAAGGCGAGCTCGGGATTGCCGAGATTGACCATGATGTGGGTGCGCGGCTTGTCCAGTCTGTCGATCGCGAGCCGCTCGACCGCGAAGGGCAGGGTGCCGTCATAGACGTGGCCGGCATCGCCCTCGGCGCAGCAGACGGTGACGGCGCTGCCCGTCTTCGCGCGCTTGCTGAAGTCCTCCGTTCCGACCACCGCGGGCACGCCGAGCTCGCGGGCGATGATCGCGGCGTGGCAGGTGCGGCCGCCATGGTCGGTGACGATGGCCGCCGCCGTCTTCATGACCGGCTCCCAGTCCGGACTGGTCGAGGCCGCGACCAGCACCTCGCCGGGCTTGAACGCGCGCAGGTCCCTTGCTGATTTGATCAGGCGGATCTTGCCGGCCGCGATCTTCTCGCCGACGGCGCGTCCCGTTGCCAGCACCTTGCCAGCCGTCTTCAGTATATACGTCTCGATCGATTCTGGCCGGCGCTGCGAGGCCACCGTCTCGGGCCGCGCCTGGATGATGTAGAGCGCGCCGTCGCGGCCGTCCTTGGCCCATTCGATGTCCATCGGCGTCGGCTTGCCGGCCTTGTGCGAATAGTGCTGCTCGATCGTGATCGTCGCCTGCGCAAGCTCCAGAACGTCGCCATCGGCAATGCAGAACTTGGCCCTGTCGGCGGGCGGCGTGGCCTCGGTGCGGGTGGGTCCGCCCCGCGCCCCCGCTTTGGCGTAGACCATTCGCTTGGTCTTGGCGCCGAGCCGGCGCGACAGCACGCAGCGAGAGCCGGCGGCGAAGGTCGGCTTGTGGACGTAGAACTCGTCGGGGTCGACCGCGCCCTGTACGATGGTCTCGCCGAGCCCATAGACCCCGGTGATGAAGGCAACGTCGCGAAAGCCGCTTTCGGTATCGAGCGAGAACATCACGCCGCTGGCGCCGAGATCGGAGCGCACCATCTTCATCACCGCGACCGACAGCGCGACCTTGTCATGCGCAAAGCCGTTGTCGATGCGGTAGGAGATGGCGCGATCGGTATAGAGCGAGGCGAAGCAGCGGCGGCAGGTCTCGAACAGATCCTTCGCCCCGCGAATGTTGAGGAAGCTTTCGTGCTGGCCGGCGAAGCTCGCATTGGGCAGGTCCTCGGCCGTGGCCGAGCTGCGCACCGCGACCGCGACGCCGCGGCCGTATTCCTGCTCGAGCTGCTTGTAGGCCTGGGCCACGTCGCGGCGCAGATCGTCGCGATCGGTGGCTTCGAACACGATGGCGCGGGCCTTGGCCGCGCGTTTTGCGAGGTCGGCGATGCGGCGCTTGTCGAGGCCGGCGAGCAGCCGGCGCAATTCGTCATCGGCGCCATCGGCGCGCAGCGCGTCGCGATAGCTCGCCGCCGTCAGCGCGAAGCCGTTGGGGACGCGGACGCCCTGCGACGCCAGCGCCGAATACAGCTCGCCGAGCGAGGCGGTCTTGCCGCCGACGTCGGGGACATCCTCGATGCGGAGATCCTTGAACCAGCGGATGGTGCCGGGTGCCGTCATCGCTCGTCTCCCGCATTGCAGCGCAGACAGTGAGTTTGTCGCGTTGCGCGGCCCACGCCTTGCGGAAGATCAAGCGGGACGGCCCGGAGCTACGTAGATCAGTCCATGTTAGAGTTCCCGCCTTGAATCGGAGGATGTCCAACCCGCGATGATGCCTGATGACGAGAACGAGGACGGCAATCGCGAATGGTCGCGGTTCTGGCTGACGGCACGGCATTTCTGGCTCGGGTTGCGCGCCTGGCGGGTCTGGCTGCTCTGCGCCGCCCTCGTCGGTCTCGTCGTGCTTCAGCTCTATGTCCAGTTCCGCTTCAATTACTGGAACAGGGATTTCTTCGACGCGCTGGAAGGTCGCGACCCGGCGCGGCTGCGGCAGCAGGCCGTCCTGCTGGTCCCGCTCTGTCTGTCGAGCGTCGTGCTGGCGATCGTCTCGGTGTGGGGCCGCATGACGATGCAGCGCAACTGGCGGCAATGGCTGAGTGCCGAAGTGATCGACTACTGGGTCGAGAACGATCGCTATGCGCGGCTCGCGACGGTGCAGGGCGACCAGAAGATCCCCGAATATCGCATCGCCGAGGATATCCGCATCGCCACCGATGCGCCGATCGATTTCGTGGTGAGCGTGATCTCGGCGCTGCTGACGGCGGTCGTATTCGTCCAGGTGCTGTGGCAGGTCGGCGGCTCCATCAGCTTTGCGGTGGCCGGGCTTGAGCTGTGGATTCCCGGCTATCTGGTGGTCAGCGTCGTCGTCTATTCGGGGCTGGTCACGGGAGCGATGCTGTGGGTCGGCGCGCCGCTCACCCGCGTCATCCAGACCAAGAACCAGGTCGAGTCGGAATTGATCACGGCGGCGCATCATCTGCGCGACATCGGCGAAGGCATCACGCCCAAGCAGGAGGAGCGCGGCGTCGTCGCGAGCATCTGGCTGGCGCTCGACCGGACGATTCAGCAATGGAAGCGGCTGTGCTGGCAATTGATGCGCAACACCCTGGTGTCGCATCTGAACACGCTGCTCGCGCCGATCATCGGCCTCGTGCTATGCGCGCCGAAGTTTCTCGGCGATCAGATGACCCTCGGCGAGCTCACCCAGGCGGCGGCGGCGTTCACGCTGGTGCAGGGCTCGTTCAACTGGATGGTGGACAATTTCAGCCGTGTCGCCGAGTGGATGTCGTCGCTGGAGCGCGTCGGCGGCCTGCTGCTGTCGCTCGACCGGCTCAACGGCGCCGGCGAGGCGGAGGTTACGCCGCCTCCAGCCGCACGTCAGCCAGCAGACGGCTGATATCGGCGGGATCGCACAGCGCCGTGCCGGTGCGGAGCAGGGCCGCGGCGCCGGCCGCGACCGCGAAGCGGAAGGCCTCCTCGAGCGCCGCGCGCGTGGCAAGTTTCGCCACCAGCGCGCCGAGAAAACTGTCGCCGGCGCCGACGGCATTGACCGCCACCATCGTCAGCGGCTGCGCGCGCAGCACGCGCTCCGGTGTCACCAGCAGCGCGCCGAGATGGCCCATCGTGAGCGCGACCATTCCGACCCTGCCGTTCGCGACGAGCGTGCGTGCCGCCGTCTCCCAGGCGGCCGCATCCGGCAGCTCGCCGCCGGCGAGGTCGCGCATCTCGTGCAGCGACGGCTTGATCAGGTCGACGCCGCCGGCCACCGCCGCCGCCAGCGCCGGGCCCGAGGTGTCGAGAATGAACCGCGCGCCGCGAGCCCGCGCGATGGCCGCGATGCGGGCGTAGTAGTCGGTCGGCACGCCGCGCGGCAGGCTGCCGCTGCCGATCACGAAGCGCGGGAACGGTTCGAGCCCGCTGAGCAACGCGAGGCCGGCTTGCCATTCGGGTTCCGTGAGCGTCGGTCCGGGCAGGATGAAGCGATAGGGTTGACCGCTCGCGCGCTCCAGGACGAAGAAATCCTCGCGCGTGTCTTCACGCGTCGCCCAGGTGCGACTGGCAACGCCTTCCTTCTCCACGAGCTGCTTCAAAAGCAGTCCGGTCGGGCCGCCGATCGGATAGAGCGCGGTGACATCGCCGCCGAGCCGGGTGATCACGCGCGCGACGTTGATGCCGCCGCCGCCGGGATCGCGCTGCTGCGTGGTGCCGCGCAGCTTCGCCACCGGCACGATGGTCTCGACCGTCGTCGAGACATCGACCGCCGGGTTCGGCGTGATCGTGACGATGTCGCTCATGGATCAGGTCGCGGGTGACCCGCCGTTGGAAGTGATGCTGGACTCGTAGAAAGATTTGAGGCCGAGAAAGCTGATATCCGGCTTGGTGACGAGATGCACCGG
This sequence comes from Bradyrhizobium sp. HKCCYLRH3099, assembly GCF_051167855.1. Lineage (NCBI taxonomy): Bacteria > Pseudomonadati > Pseudomonadota > Alphaproteobacteria > Hyphomicrobiales > Nitrobacteraceae > Bradyrhizobium > Bradyrhizobium sp. HKCCYLRH3099. The sequence continues at coordinate 101,243 of NZ_JBNPTW010000008.1, read as the reverse complement.
GATGGGCCGCAGATAGCTGTCGTAGCGCCCCTTGCTCTCGAACTGCCGGCGGAAGTCGGACTTGGCGAAGGTGTCAGGAAAGCGCGGCGGAATGCCGCCGGCGATGTAGACGCCGCCGCGGGCGCAGAAGGTCAGCGCCAGATTGCCGGCGACGGCTCCTAGCCAGGCGCAGAACATGTCGAGCGTGGCACGGCTGGTGGCGCAGCTGCCGTCGAGCGCGGCGTGGGTGATCGCGGCGGCGTCGCGCTTCGGCACGTTGACGCCGTCGACCGCCGCGATCGCCTGGTAGACGTTCTCGAGGCCCATGCCCGACAGCGCCCGCTCGATCGAGACGTGGCCGAAGCGCTCGCGCATCTTCGCGAGCACCGCGGCCTCGCGCGCGCTCGTCGCCGGCAGGGTTGCGTGACCGGCTTCGGTAACGGCGACGGTGGGACGGCCATCGCCCGGGAGATAGCAGGCCGCGCCGAAGCCGGTGCCCGGACCGATCACCAGCATCGGCGCGCCCTCGGCCGCCGCGCTGCCGCCGAGCGGATAGAGATCGTCGGGATGTAGCGCGGGTAGCGACCAGCCGACCGCTTCGAAATCGTTGAGCAGCTTCGCCGAGCGCAGATTGAACCGCGTCGCCAGTTCGGCGCCGTCGATCACCCAGGTCGAATTGGTCAGCATGCCGCGGTTGCGCTCGATCGGACCGGCGATGTCGAGCACGGCCGCGGTGGGCGGGCCGCCTGCGCCGTGCCGCGACAGGAAGTCGGTGATCGCATCCGCGATGGTCGGAAAGTCCGCGACCTTCAAATGCGCGACCTCGCCGATCACCCCGCGGTCGAGCAGCGCGAACCGCGCATTGGTGCCGCCGATATCGCCCAGAAGAACGCGCTCGCTCATCCCTCAATCTTCCGCCCGTTGTGCGGCCCCGGCGGGGCCGTTCGACCTCCGCCATGCCGCAATCTTCTCCGCATACCACCGCGCCGATGCCTTGGGAATGCGGCGCTGGGTGGCGTGATCGACATAGACAATGCCGAAACGCTGCGAATAGCCCGCCCCCCATTCAAAATTATCCAGCAGCGACCAGACGAAATAGCCGCGCACGTCGGCGCCGTCGGCGATCGCCTGTTCCATGGCGGCGGTGTAGGCGGCGAGATAGGCGGTCCGGTCGTCATCCTGGATCTGGTCGCCGGGACCGAGCACGTCATTGGCCGCCGTGCCGTTCTCGAGCACATAGATCGGCAGCTGGAACCGCCGGTGAATATCCAGCAGCGTATCGCGGAATGCTTTGGGCACCACCGGCCAGCCGATCGCGCTGCGCGGCACCGCGGCGGGCGCCGGGCCAAAGGCGGCGCCGATCAGATTGGTGCCTGCCTTGACGTAATGCGGCGAGTAATGATTGAGCCCGAACCAGTCGAGGGGGCGGGCGATCTGGGCCATGTCGCCTGGCAAGACATAGGGCGCGATGGCGTCCGTCAGATCCGGCGGATAGCAGGCAAAGGACTGCGGGAACGGAAAGGCATCGTTCCAATAGGCCGCGAGACGCAACGCCGCCGCGGCGTCCGCAGGCGCATCGGTCGCGGGGTAGCAGGGCTGGCGATTGTGGATGGCGCCGATCGACGCGCCCGCGACGTCCCGGCGCAGCACGTCGACGGCGCGGCCATGGCTGAGATTGACGTGATGAATGGCCTTGTGCAGCGCCGCTGCGTCCGCGATCCCCGGCGCATGCCAGCCGAGGCCGTAGCCGAACAGCGTGAACACGCAGGGCTCGTTGAAGGTCGCGAAGCGCTTGACGCGATCGCCAAAGCGACGCGCCACCAGCGCGGCATAGTCGGCGAACCAGCCGGCGATGTCGCGGTTTGGCCAGCCGCCAAGCGCCTCCAGCGCCTGCGGAAGGTCCCAGTGGTAGAGGCAGAGCCACGGCTCTATCTCCGCGGCCAGCAGCGCGTCGATCAAGCGGTCGTAGAACGCGAGGCCCGCCTCGTTCGCCGCGCCGCGGCCCTGCGGCAGCACGCGTGGCCAGGCGATCGAGAAGCGGTAGGCGTCGAGGCCGAGCGCGCGCATCAGCGCGACGTCCTCGGCATAGCGGTGGTAATGGTCGCAGGCGACTTCGGCATTGTCGTTGTGGCTGGCCCGGCCGGGGGCGCGCAGATAGACGTCCCAGATGCTGTCGGCGCGGCCGTCGAGATGGGCGGCGCCTTCGATCTGGAAGGCCGAGGTCGAGGCGCCCCAGACGAAGTTCGGACGGATGGTCATGATAAGAAGAGGCCTTGCGCTGCTGTAGTCAGGCCGATGTTGCCGATCCCCGCCATCGGGCCGTTGACCGGGATCAAGCGGCCCGCGCGCGTCAGCGGCGGTGTCCCGCGCCGGCGAGGGGGGATCATGCAGGCATTGGGCTTGCATCCCCGGCCAAAGCTGTAGAACGTGCGGCCGCCGAGAAATGGAGTTCCGGCTCGAATGAGCGTGTTTCTGTTGCGGCGATGCCTGACCCTGCTTGCGACCCTGGTCGGGGCGTCGCTGATCATTTTCCTGGTGCTCGATGCCCTGCCGGGCAATGCGGCGCAGATGCTGATGGGCGCCGACGCATCGCCCGATGCGGTCAGGGCGCTGACGATCAAGCTCGGGCTCGATCAGCCGCTGGCGCTGCGCTATTTGCAATGGCTCGGCGGGCTCGCCACCGGACAGCTCGGCAACAGCTATGCCTATGGCACGCCGGTGGCCGAACTGATCCGCGAGCGGCTGGCGATGACGATTCCGCTGGCAATCATGGCCATGGCGCTGACCACGGTGCTGGCGCTCGCGGCCGGCATCTACACCGCCGCGAACCACAACCGCATCGGCGATGTCGGCGTGATGTCACTGACTCAGATCGGCATCGCGCTGCCGAATTTCTGGTTCGCGATCCTGCTGATTCTGTTGTTCGCGGTGAAGCTGCAATGGCTGTCGGCCGGTGGCTTCCCCGGCTGGGAGGACGGCATCTGGCCCGGCCTGCGCTCGCTGCTGCTGCCGGCGGTGGCGCTCGCAGTGGTCCAGGCCGCGATTCTGGCGCGGGTGACGCGCTCCGCCGTGCTCGACGTGCTACGCGAGGATTTCGTCCGCACCGCGCGCGCCAAGGGCCTGACCAGGCGCGAGGTGCTCTGGCAGCACGTGCTGCGCAATGCGATGATCCCGGTGCTCACCGTGATGGGCCTGCAATTCGCCAATCTGCTCGCCGGCACCATCGTGATCGAGAACGTGTTCTATCTCCCGGGCCTCGGCCGCCTCATCTTCCAGTCGATCGCCAATCGCGATCTCATCGTCGTCCGCAACTGCGTGATGCTGCTGGCGGCCATGGTCATCATTGTCAATTTCGTTGTCGACGTGCTTTATGCCGTGATCGATCCGCGCATCAAGGTGCACGAGCTGTGAGTGCATCCGTGATCGTTCAGACCGGCGCAGCACCCGCGTCAAACGCGTTCTGGCGCCGCGCGCTGCGCCACCGCAGCTTCGTCGTCGGCGCGCTGCTCTGCCTGCTCGTGCTCGGCTCAGCCCTGCTGTCGCTGGTGTGGACGCCGTGGTCGGCCTATGAGATCGACGTCGCGTCCAAGCTGCGGCCGCCGTCCTCCGCGCATTGGCTCGGCACCGACGTGTTCGGCCGCGACATCGTCTCGCTGCTGCTGGTCGGCGCGCGCGCCACCATTCTGGTCGGCATCATCGCCGTCGGCATCGGGCTCACCTGCGGCGTCTGTCTCGGCCTCGTCGCCGCCGCGCAGCGCGGCTGGACCGAGGAGCTGGTGATGCGCTTCAGCGACTTCACCTTCGCCTTTCCCGCCGTGCTCTCGGCGATCATGCTGGCGGCCGTGATCGGGCCGGGCATGGTGACCTCAATCACCGCGATCGGCATCTTCCAGATCCCCGTTTTCGTCCGCGTCACCCGCGGCTCGGCCGGCGCGATCTGGGCGCGCGAGTTCATCCTGGCGGCGCGTGCCGCCGGCAAGGGCCGCTTTAGGATCACCATCGAGCACGTGCTGCCGAACATCCTGTCGATCCTGATCGTGCAGGCGACCATCCAGTTCGCGCTGGCGATTCTGGCGGAGGCCGCCTTGTCCTATCTCGGCCTCGGCACGCAGCCGCCGCAGCCGTCCTGGGGGCGCATGCTGAACGACGCGCAGACCCTGCTGTTCCAGTCGCCGAGCCTGGCCGTGTATCCGGGAGCTGCCATCGCGCTCGCGGTGCTCGGCCTCAATTTGCTCGGCGATGGTCTGCGCGACCTGCTCGATCCGCGTTTGGCGAGGCAGCGATGAACGCGAGCGATCAGATCCTGCTCGACGTCAAAAGCCTCGGCATCCGGCTCAACACCAGCCGCGGTCCGGCACAGGCGGTGCGCGAGGTCTCCTTCGCGCTCCGCCGCGGCGAGACGCTCGGCATCGTCGGCGAGTCCGGTTGCGGCAAGTCGATCACCGCGCTGGCGCTGCTCGGGCTGCTGCCCGACAGCGCGGTCGTCAGCGGCAGCATCAGGCTCGACGGCCGCGAGCTGGCCGGCTTGCCCGACGCGGATTACTGCAAGCTGCGCGGCAACCGCATCAGCATGATCTTCCAGGAGCCGATGACCGCGCTCAACCCGATGCACACGATCGGACATCAGGTCGCCGAGCCGCTGTTGCGCCACACCGGCTGCTCTGCGGCGGAGGCGAAACGCCAGGCGATCGCGCTGCTCGACCGCGTCGGCCTCCCGGATGCTATCAGGCGCTACGATGCCTATCCGCATCAGTTCTCCGGCGGCCAGCGCCAGCGCATCACCATCGCGATGGCGCTCGCCTGCAAGCCCGACGTGCTGATCGCCGACGAGCCGACCACCGCGCTCGACGTCACCATCCAGCGCCAGATCCTCGATCTCATCGCTGACCTCGTCGCCGAGCAGGGCATGGCGATGATCCTGATCTCGCACGATCTCGGCGTCATCGCCGAGAACGCGCAGCGCATGATCGTGATGTATGGCGGCACGGTCGTCGAGAGCGGCACCACGGACGCGGTGTTCTCGCGCATGGGGCATCCCTACACGCAGGGCCTGTTCCGGGCGCGGCCGCGGCTCGGTGCGCGCAAGGGCACGCGTCTGTCGACCATCGCCGGCTCCGTGCCGGAGCTGGCCGATCTTCCCACGGGATGCCCGTTCGCCGACCGATGCGCGCTGGTGATCGACGCCTGTCGCTCCGCGCTGCCGCCGCTGATCGAGATCGGCGCCGGACACGGCGTCCGCTGCATCCGAACCGACGCGTCGCTCGCGCGCGATCCCGTGGGGGTGGTGGCGTGAGCGCGGCCGTGAAGAATGTCTCCGAGGCGCCGCTACTGGAGATCAGGGATCTCGTGCAGCGCTACACGCTGCCGCGCGAGAGCCTGCTGCGTCCGCCGGGCCACGTTCTGGCGCTCAATGGCGTCTCGCTTCAACTGATGCCGGGCAAGAGCCTCGGCATCGTCGGCGAGTCCGGCTCCGGCAAGTCGACCTTGGCGCGGCTCATCATGGCGCTGGAGGTGCCGTCGTCGGGATCGGTGCTGATGTCCGGGCGCGATCTCGACCGTCTCCCGGCTGACGAGCTGCGCCGCGCGCGGCGCGATTTCCAGATGGTATTCCAGGACCCGTATGGCTCGCTCGATCCGCGCCAGACCATCGCGCGCATCGTCGCCGAGCCGCTGACCGCTTTGGAGAGCCCGGATCGCGACACCTTGCGCACGCGCGTCGCGGGCGTGTTGCGGCAGGTCGGCCTGCGCGACGCCGATATGGACAAATATCCGCATGAGTTCTCCGGCGGCCAGCGCCAGCGCATCGCGATCGCGCGTGCACTGATCACCCAGCCGAAACTGATCGTCGCCGACGAGCCGGTCTCGGCACTGGACGTGTCCGTGCAGGCGCAGGTGCTCAACCTGATGCAGGACCTGCAGGAGCAGTTCGGCCTCAGCTATGTCCTGATCAGCCATGACCTCGCGGTCGTCGACTATCTCTGCGACGAGGTCGCGGTGATGTATCTCGGCCGCATCGTCGAGCGGGGGCGGCCGGAGGATCTGTTCGGGCAGTGCGCGCATCCCTACACACGCGCGCTGCTGGACGCCGTGCCGCGCGCGCAGGCCGGGGCGGTCAGGCGCCGGCGCGCGGACGTTGCGATCGCCTCGCAGTCCCTGGGCACGGCCGGCTGCGCCTATGCGCCGCGCTGTCCGCTCGCCGATGCGCATTGCCGCGAGACCGCGCCCGCGCTGCGGGCATTGACGGCGCAACATTCGGCTGCCTGCCACCATGCGGAAAGCGTGATGGCGCTGCCGGCGGCGACGACTGCAGAACATCCGCCTCTTGTCTCCAAGCCGCTTTGACGCATAATTCGGTTCCGTCCGGGAGAAACGAACACATGTTGAAGAAACTATCCATCATCGCTTTGACCGCGCTCGTCGCGGCCGCTGCTGTGCCCGCCTCGGCACAGAGCAAGAAGGACAGCGTCGTCGTCGGCATGACCTTGGAGCCGCCGGGTCTCGACCCGACCAGCGCGGCTGCGGCTGCGATTGCCGAGGTCACGCTCTACAACGTCTATGAGACGCTGACCAAGATCAACGAGGACGGCTCGGTATCGCCGCTTCTGGCCACGAGCTGGCAGGCCTCGTCCGACCTGAAGAGCTACACCTTCAAGCTCGCCAAGGGCGTCAAATTCCAGAATGGCGAGGCGTTCGATTCCGCCGCGGTGAAGTTCTCGTTCGACCGCGCCGGCGCGGCCAACAGCACCAACAAGGACAAGGCGCTGTTCCAGGCGATGGAAGCCGTCAACGCGCCCGACGCCGAGACCATCGAGATCAAGCTGAAATATTCCGAGCCGAACCTGCCGTTCCTGCTGGGGCAGGCGACCGCCTCGATCGTCGAGCCGAAGAGCGCGCCGACCAATGCGACACAGCCGGTCGGCACCGGGCCGTATACGCTCGGCGCCTGGGCCAAGGGCTCATCGCTGACCTTGAACAAATGGCCTGAGTATCGCAACGCCGCCGCCGTCAAGCTGTCCAAGGTGACGATCCGCTTCATCTCCGATCCGGCGGCGCAGGTTGCCGCCTTGCTGTCGGGCGATGTCGACGCCTTCCCGCGCGGCACCTCGGCGCGCACCATCGCGCAGTTCAAGGCCGACCCGCGCTTCGCGGTGCTGATCGGCGGCTCCAAGGCGAAGACCATCCTCACCATCAACAACAAGAAGAAGCCGCTCGACGACGTTCGCGTCCGCCGCGCCATTCTTGCCGCGATCGACCGCAAGGCGCTGATCGAGGGCGCCGTCGACGGGCTGGGCACCCCGATCGGCAGCTTCTATGTGCCGGGCGCGCTCGGCTATGTCGATACGACGGACATCAATCCGTACGATCCGGAGAAGGCGAAGAAGCTGCTGGCGGAAGCCGGCGTCACCACGCCGCTGCAATTGTCGCTGCGGCTGCCGCCGCCGGCCTATGCGCGGCAGGGCGGCGAGGTGATCGCGGCGCAGCTGGCCAAGGTCGGCATTACCGCCAAGATCGAGAATCTCGAATGGGCGGCGTGGCTGTCGCAGGTGTTCAACGGCCCGCACGATTTCGACCTGACCATCGTCTCGCATGTCGAGCCGTTCGATCTCGTCAAGTTCACCGAGCCGAACTATTATTTCGGCTATCAGTCCGAGGCGTTCAACAAGCTCTATCAGAAGATCGTCGATACGCCCGCGGAGGCCGACCGTGCCAAGCTGCTCGGCGACGCCCAGCGCCTGCTGGCCACCGACGCCGCCGCCGGCTTCCTGTTTCAGCCGCAATGGATCACGGTGATCAACAAGAAGCTGAAGGGCGTCTGGAAGGACGTGCCGCAGTTCGAGAACGATTTCTCGAGCTGGAGCTGGGAGTGAGCGTAGCCGCCCTTCAAAGGGCGCCGCAGTGACACTGCAAAATACAGCGCCCTCTCCCACCCTGGCGAAGCTTTGCTTCGCTTTGGGGGAGAGGGCGCAGGAACTAACACTGACGCATTCAGTGCGTTTCGTTTCAGCATGCATGATGCATGCTCTCGGCAAAAATCCTCAGTTCAATTCGGCCACTCAATCGGCGTGAAGCGCATCTGGCGCTTGCGCATCTCGGCCTGGAGCTCCTGGGCATATTGCTTGGCCCGCTCGCCGATCAGCCGGTACGGTCCCCCGATCCGGCTGTCGGCAGCCACCTGCTTGCGGACACTCTCGTAGTAGGCCATCAAACTTTCATCGGTCGAATTGACAAATCGCATCCACGCGCCCTCGCAACAAATCCCCCTCGCTGCCAAGTTTGCACGGCTTTTCCGCCGCGACAGCGACATAAGTTAACGCCGTAGCGGTGCAGAAGGTTCCGTCGACGTTCCTCTGTCTCCGCAGGTTGACGCCGAGTGTGGCAGGAACCGTTCCGTCGCTCGGCATTTGGTTCCCCGATCCGAGGCGAGGACGGCGATGCGCACCGAAGTTCTGGTCATTGGCGGCGGGCCGGCTGGCCTGATGGCCGCGATCTACCTGGCGCGGTTCCGGCGGCAGGTGGTGATCATCGACAGTGGCGCGTCACGCGCGGCGCTGATTCCGCGAAGTCACAACCTGCCGGGGTTTCCGAATGGCCTTTCCGGCCCCGAGCTGCTGGCGCGGATGCGGCTGCAGGTCGAGGAACTCGACGTGCCCATCATCAGCGGCACGGTGGCGGCGCTCGAACGCCGGAACGGCGACATCATCGCCGGGCACGAGGGCGGGACGATTCTGGCGCAACGGGCTGTGCTGGCCACGGGGATCGTCGACAAACAGGCGCCGCTCACCGACTGGACGGCGGCGGTGCGCGACGGCGCGCTGCGCTATTGCCCGGTCTGTGACGCCTTCGAGGCTGCCGGACGCAAGATCGCGATCATGGGACCCCTCGGACATGCCGCGGGCAAGGCGTTGTTCATGCGCGTCTACAGCTCCGACGTCACCTTGATCCCGATCGGCCACGAGCAGAACGATGCAAGGCAGCGAGAGCTGGCCACGGCCGGAATTCGGGTGACGCCGCCGCTCAAGGCGCTGCAACGCGTGGAGAGCGCGCTGGCCGTCTCGTTCGTGGATGGCAGCGTTGAGCGCTTCGACATCGTCTATCCCGCGATGGGGGCGGAGGTCCGTTCCGAGCTCGCGATCAGGCTCGGCGCGCGCCATACGGAGGAGGGATTTCTCGAGGTCGATGCCAAGCAGCGCTGCGGAGTCGACGGTCTCTATGGCATCGGCGACGTCGTGACGGACTTGCATCAGATCGCCGTGGCCTTCGGCCATGCTGCGGTCGCGGCATGCCATGCGCACCATTCGCTGCCGATGCGCTTTGCTGAACCATGCGAGGCGAAACCGCTGGGAAATTGATCACAACCTGAAATCGCGATATCCTATGTAAGTGCCGCTGGCGTTGACGTGTCGGACCATGGCCCATGGACAGGAAATCGGCATGTTTGGCGGCTGCGTCCAGCTGCCGTGAAGAGGCCGAGCGTGATCCCGCCCGGCGTGACCTCTGGCTGCAGCAGGCGTCGAAATGGATGGCGCTCGCGGGCGAGCAAGCGGGGCACGCCTTGATCGTCTGCGATCACGCCGAGGCGGCCAGTCGGGATACCCGCTACTGATCCAGCGCCGCGGATCGATCTATTGCAGCGTCGGATCCAGTCTGTCACGCAGCCAGTCGCCGATCACGGAGACCGCGAGCGTCGTGACCACGATCGTGAGCGCAGGCGCGAGCATGATCCACGGGGCTCGCGTGAGATATTCGCGGCCATAGCCGACCATGTTGCCGAGGCTGGTCATCGGCGGCTGCACACCGAGGCCGAGGAACGACAGTCCCGACTCCAGCAGGATGACCTCCGGAAACACCAGCGTCATCGACACGATCAGGGTCGAGGCGATGTTCGGCAGGATGTGCCTCAGATACACGCGGCGCGGCGTCGCGCCGAGCTGGCGCACGGCGGCGGCATAGCCCTGCGCATTGGCCGAGATCGCGAGCCCGCGCGCGATGCGTGCGTAGCGCTCCCAGCCGAACAGACCCATCAGGCCGATCAGGAGCGGCAGAGAATTGCCGAAGAAGGCGAGCACCGCGAGCGCCAGGATCAGGAACGGCATGCTCGCCTGGAAGTCGGCGAGCATCAGGACGAATTGCTCGACGAGGCCGCGGAAATGCGCGGCGAGGAAGCCGAGCGTGGTGCCGGCGATCGCGGAGATCGCGGTGGCGCCGAACGCGATCAAGAGCGAGATCCGGATCGAGACGATCAGGCGGGACAGCACGTCGCGGCCGAGTTCATCGGTGCCGAGAAGATGAGCCGGGTTGCCTGGCAGCGAGAGACGGTTGCGCAGGTCGAATTTGGTGAAGCCGTAAGGCGCGATCTGGTCGGCGAAGATCGCGATGATCAGCATCGCCGCGATCCAGCCGATCGCAATGGTGACGGAGACCGGGATGTTCGGCCAGCGCAGCCGCCTTGCGGCCGGCGCCTTCATCGCGACGTCGGTCATGCCTCCGCTCCCTTGCTGCGCAGCCTCGGATCGAGCAGGCCGTAGAGAAAATCGACGATCAGGTTCGACGTCACCATCGTCATGGCGACCAGCAGCAGGATGCATTGCACGACGGCGAGGTCGCGATTGGCCACCGCAACGACCAGCAGCCGGCCGACACCGGGCCACGAGAACACGCTCTCGACCACGACCGCGCCGGCAATCAGGCTGCCGACCATGAAGCCGAGAATGGTGACCGTGGGGATCGCGGCGTTCGGCAGCGCGTGATCGGTGATGACGCGGCGCCAGGGCACGCCCTTGGCCGAGGCCGTGCGGATATACGGCTGGCCGAGGATTTCCAGCATCGCACTGCGCGTGAAACGGGCGAGCACGGCAGCGCCGCCGAAACCGAGCGTCACGATCGGCAGGATGGCGTGCCGCCACGAGTCCTGTCCGCCCGAGGGCAGCCAGCCGAGCTGCACGGCGAAGATCAGCACCAGGATCAGCGCCAGCACGAAGCTGGGGACCGTGAACCCTGCGACCGCGGTGATCATCACGGCGCGGTCGATCGCGGAGCCGCGGTGCAGCGCCGCGTAGATGCCGGCGGGAATGCCGAGCAGCACTTTGACCAGGAAGGCGGGGATGGTGAGCGCGAGCGTTGCCGGGATGCGCTCCAGCACGAGCTGGATCGCAGGGCGCCCGTCGCGCATCGAGCGGCCCAACTCGCCCTGGCCGATGGCCTTGAAGTAGTCGAGATACTGCACCCAGATCGGATGATCGAGGCCCCAGGCCTTGCGGAACGCTGCGATCACCTCGGGCGGCGCCTCCGGCCCCATGATCATCAAGGCGGGATCGCCCGACAGCCGCAACACGATGAAGGCGAAGGTGACGACGAGGGCGATGGTCAGCAGCGCGCGCGCGACGCGGATCGCGAAAAAGCGGAGCATCACGCAGCGTCCTGGTTCTGTGACGGCGCGCCGGTCACGAGATGGCATGCCACCTGGCGCTGCGCATCGAGCGCGGTGAGCGCGGGCACCTCGACCTTGCAGCGCGCCGTCGCATGACCGCAGCGCGGATGAAAGGCGCAGCCGGCGGGACGCGCGGCCGGATTGGGCGGATCGCCGGTCAGCACGATGCGGTTGGTGCTGCGGCGGCCCGGCGCGGGCGAGGCGGAGACCAGCGCCTGCGTGTAGGGATGCTGCGGCCGCGCGAACAGATCATCGGCGTCGCCATATTCGACGATGCGGCCGAGATACATCACCGCGACCTTGCGGCTGATCTGCCTGACGACACGCAAATCGTGGCTGATGAACAGCATCGTCAGGCCAAGACGCGCCTGGAGATCGATCAGCAGGTTGACGACCTGCGCCTGGATCGAGACGTCGAGCGCGCTGACCGGCTCGTCGCAGACCAGGAAATCGGGCTTCGTTGCAAGTGCGCGTGCCAGCACGATGCGTTGGCGCTGGCCGCCGGAGAGCGCGCCGGGATAGCGGGCGCCATGGCTGTCGTTGAGGTCGACCGCGCGCAGCAGCTCGTGAACGCGCGCCTCGCGCTCGGCCTGGGTGCCGATGTCGTGGATGTCGAGCGGCTCGCGGATCTGCGCGGCGACGGGAAGCCGGCGATCGAGCGCGCCGAGCGGATCCTGGAAGATCATCTGCATGCGCGCGCGCTGGGCGCGCCAGGCCGCCGTGCCCTGTGCCGCGATCGGCGCACCGTCGAAGCGCACAGTGCCAGCGTCCGGCGGCTCGAGCCCGAGCACCATGCGCCCGGTCGTCGACTTGCCGGAGCCGGATTCGCCGACGATGCCGAGCGTCTCTCCCCTGGCGATCGAAAAGCTCAAACCATCGACGGCATGGACGGCGGCGGTACGGCCGAACAGTCCCGACCGCATCCGATAGGTGCGCGAGATCCTGTCGACCTCGACGAGTGGCGTCGTCATTCCGCGGCGAGCTCCACCGGTAGCCGCTGCGGCCGCAGGCAGGCGACCGCGCGGTCCTGCTCGAACGGCGCGAGCGGCGGCACGCCGGCATGACAGCCATCACCGGCGAAGCTGCAGCGCGGCGCGAAGGCGCAGCCGCTCGGCAGCGCGCGCGGATCCGGCACGGTGCCGGCAATCGCCTGCAGCCGCCTGCGCGCGCCATCAAGCGGCGGCAGCGCGCCGATCAGGCCCTGCGCGTAGGGATGCCAGGGATCGTCGAACAACCGCGTCGCGGGCGCACGCTCGACGATGCGGCCGGCATACATCACGCAAACGCGGTCGCAATTCTCGGCGACGACGCCGAGGTCGTGGCTGATCAGCACCATCGCCATGTTGAACTCGCACCGCACCGCTGCCAGGAGATCGAGGATCTGCGCCTGGATGGTGGCGTCGAGCGCGGTGGTCGGCTCGTCGGCGATCAAGAGATCAGGCTGGCCGGCCAGCGCCATCGCGATCATGATGCGCTGGACCTGGCCACCGGAGAATTCATGCGGATAGGCCGACAGCCGCCTGGTCGCATCGGGAATGCCGACGAGGTCGAGCAACCGGAGCGCCTCGACCCGCGCAGCCTCGCCGCGCAGGCCGCGATGCAGGGCGAGGCTCTCGCACAATTGGCGGCGGATGGTGAGCACCGGGTTGAGCGCGCTGGCAGGATCCTGGAAGATCATCGCGATGCGCCGGCCGCGCACCTGGTCGAGCACCTTGCCATCCGCACCGATCAGTTCGCGCCCATCGAGCGTGGCGGAGCCGGCGATTCTCGCCTTGGCCGGCAACAAGCCGAGCGCCGCGAGCCAGGTCACCGACTTGCCGGATCCGGACTCGCCAACGAGGCCGACGGCCTCGCCTCTGTCGATGTCGAGATCGATGCCATGCAGCACAGGCGTGCCGTCGAAGGCGACCTTGAGGCCGGAGATGCTGACCAGCGGCGCCACGGCATCACGCTCCGTAGTTGCCGTTGCGGAAGTCCATCGCGAAGGCCGGTGAGGCCTTCCACTTGATCGACTTCGGCTTCGCCGTGAACGTCGCGTTCTGGTGCAGCACCGTGTAGGCCGGGTCCTCGCGCTCGGCGATCTCCAGCATGCGGCCGAACGCCTTCTTGCGCGCCGCGCGATCGGTCGAGGTCTCCAGGAATTCCGACAGCCTGTTCAGCTCGGCGTTGGTCCATTCGCCGACCTGCTGCTGCTGGCCGTTCGGGCCGTGCTGGGCGACCAGCGAGGACACCGGGTCGTTGAACGCGGCCGAGTTCGACCAGTCGCGCACCGCACGGGTGGCGCCGCGCTCCAGGATCTGCGACCAGTTTTCCTTGGTCTCGATCTGCACGTTGAGGCCGACCGCCTGCCACATCTCGACCAGCACCTGCGCGGTCGCGGTCTGGTTGGTGTAGTAGTTGTTGAGCAGGCGATAGGGGATCGGGTCGCCCTTGTAGCCGGCCTGCTTCAGGAGATCCTGCGCCAGCTTCGGATCGAACGCCGGCACGCTCCAGTCGGCGATGAACATGTCGCCGTAGAACTCCCACTGCAGGCCCTTCGGCACGCGGGTGCGGCCGGCCCACAGGCTGTCGACGATCGCCTGGCGGTCGATCGCGTGGGTGAAGGCGCGGCGCACCAGGGGATTGGCGAGCTGCGGATGGTTCTTGTCGAACACAGTGAGGCGGTGGTTGAGAATGGTGCCGCCCTGAACCTCGAACGCCGCATTCTTCTCGATGCCGGCGATCTGGTCCGGCGGGATGTCGCAGGCGAACTGATATTCGCCAGACAGAAGGCCGTTGATGCGGCTCGCGACTTCCGGCACCTCGACGAAGCGGATGCGCTTCAGCGGCGGACGGCCGCCCCAATACTCGTCATGCGCTTCCAGCGTCAGCGACACGTCCGGCTTGAACTCGACGATCTTGTAGGGGCCGGTGGTGATCGGCTTGCGAGCCCAGTCGAGATAGCTCGCAGCCTCTTCCCAGCCGCGCCGGCTCATGATGTCGGAGCCGTAGCGCATCAGGCGGCCCTCGATGGTGACGTCGGGCGTCGCGTTGACGAAGCGCACGGTGTATTTGTCGATCGCATCGACGCGGACGAGGTCCGGCCAGATGCGGCGGGCGACGCCGATCACGTCCGGCGGCAGCTCCTTGCCCGGGCGCGGCGCCGGGATCTTCTCGAACGCCTTGATGGTCGAGCGGCTCTTGGCCTCACTGTCGCCGAACATGCGCTCGCGGCTGAACGAGAACACGACGTCCTCGGCCGTCATCTCGTCGCCGTTGTGGAACTTGACGCCCTGGCGCAGCTTCAGCTCGACGGTCTGGTCGTCGATCCGCTTCCACTCGGTCGCAAGACCGGGGACGGCTTCGAGATTGCCGCGGAAATTCTTCGAGATCAGGCCTTCCCAAAGCGACGAATAGAATACGCGCTCGCCGACATTGGACTGCTCGCGCAGCACGTCGAGCACGTTCGAATTCGTCACCTTCTGCACGGCGATGGTGACGGAGGGACGGTTGTCGGCTTGCGCGATCGAGACGCGCGGCAGGATGAAGCTGCCGCCGATGGCGGCGCCGGCGCCGAGCAGGCCGCGGCGGGTGAGCTTGGTCATGGCAATCTCTCTTGAGCTTGTCAGGAAAAAGGCGGTTGCTTATTGAGCGAGGCCGAGCGAGGCGAGGTACGCCGCGCCTGCCTTGACGTGATCGTGGTTGCGCAGTTCGAGGATCAGGCGCGGATTGGACGAGAGCTTCGCCAGCGCGCGGAACACGGCGATCCAGCGGATATTGCCTTCGCCGGGCGCCCAGTGGCGGTCGGCATAACCGTCGGTGTCCTGCAAATGGACATGCGCCAGCATGTCGCCAGCGGCGTCGACATAGTAATCGACCGGCGGCGCGCCAGTGGAGTGATGCGCGTAGTTGGCGTGGCCGGTATCGAGCGACACCCGGACCTTGCTGCTGCCCAGCGCCTTGGCGAGCGTGACGCGATCGAGCGGGTTCTTGTCCTCGATGTTCTCGATCACGAGCTCGCAATTGGCCTGCTCGGCGGAGGCGATGACGTCCGACAGCGTCGCGCGCACGCGCTCGATCAGCGCCTCGCGATTGTCCGGCAGCATGTCGATGTTGTTGTAGTCCCAGGTGGTGTAGGGCGAGTGGATCACCATCTGCGTGGCGCCGAGAAACTCGGCGACTTCCAGGCCCTGCAGCAGCCGCTTGGTCACGGCGCGGCGGATCATCGGATCGTGGCTGGCGATGGTGAAGCCCCAGAACGGGCCGTGAATGCCGAGCCGGCCAGTGTGACCGTCCAGCATCGACTTGATTTCCTTGGCGGTGGCGCGCCAGTCGCTGTCGAGCAGATCGGCGCGGAAGAAGTCCTGGATCTCGAGATCGCGCTGGCGCTCCAGCAGCCAGTCGGTATGGGCCGGAATCGATTTGACGGAGAGGGCGGCACCGAGGACGGGCAGCGTGACGGACATTGGCGAGATCCCTTGCTTCAGACCTCGTGAGCGCTAGCGGAGTTCGATGACGGTCCCATGAAGGGCTGTGGACGGCTGCCGCGACATGTTGTGTGGATGAGCCCGCGACCGGTCGCAGCTGCTCTATCCCTTGGGTAGCAGGTCGCTTTGCGCATCTACTTGACGTGGCCGCCGGAATTGCAACAATGCGGCGAAAAGGGGGATGGCAGATGACGGTGCGGCGGGCGATCTTTGCGGCGATGCTTTCGGTTCTGGCGCTGGCGTCGGCCGCGCTGCTCGGGGCCGCGCATGCCAAGGGACCTTACGGCACGATCTCAGTGGCAGGCTGGTCGGGCGGCGCCTACACCGACGACAACACCGGCAAGTTCTCGAGCTGCATCGCGTCCGCAAGCTACAAGAGCGGCATCAGTTTCGGCGTGCTCGCGCTGCCGACCTACAATTGGGCGCTCGCGTTCATCCATCCCGGCTGGTCGCTCACGCAGGGACAGAAGTTTCCCATCGTGCTCAGCTTCGATGGGCGAAACTCCTACAATGTCGAGGGCTCGGTGTGGTCGGCCAACATGTTGGTCGTGCCGATGCCGAACGACTCGACGCTGATCAAGACGTTCCGGGCGGCACGGACGATGTCGGCTTTTGCGCAGGGCAACCTGTTCCAGTTCGATCTCAACGGCACCTCCGTGATGCTGCTGTCGCTCGCCAATTGCGTGCGCATCATCAATGCCGGCGGAATGGCAGCCGCGACGAACTTCACGGTGCAGCCCAACGCGGCCGCGGCGCAGCGCCCGGCCGCACTGCCTGCGGCGGCTGCGCCGGCAGCGACCGCGAGCGTGCAGCCGGCACGCGCGGCGGAGGACTCACCCGAGCTGCAGCTCGAGGCGATGCAGATCGCCTCCAACTTCATTCTCAAGGCCGCGCTGTCGCATCCGGCGATCCTGGGCGGCGGCGAACGCCCGGTGTGGCTGACGTCGGGCGGCGTCGCCTGGAAGGCTGACAACGCCACCGGCTTCGTGCGCATCGTGCCGCCGCAGCGCAACGTCGACGGCCTCGAGGTCGCGGCCACGATCATCGGCAACGACGCCCGCGACTGCAAAGGCAAGTTCATCTCCGCGCGCAACAGCGAGCTGGTCGACAGCGCCGTCGTGTTCCGCGGCATGTCCTCCTGCGAGGACAGCGAGAAGTCGGACATCGCCGAATACTTCATCTTCCCGCGCAAGGCGGGCGGCTTCGTACTCTTCTCTGTCGTCACGCCGACCAAGCCGG
Organism: Bradyrhizobium sp. HKCCYLRH3099; assembly: GCF_051167855.1. Lineage (NCBI taxonomy): Bacteria > Pseudomonadati > Pseudomonadota > Alphaproteobacteria > Hyphomicrobiales > Nitrobacteraceae > Bradyrhizobium > Bradyrhizobium sp. HKCCYLRH3099. The sequence goes on along the minus strand of NZ_JBNPTW010000008.1, from coordinate 84,131 downwards.
TGGGCAGCGGCGGTGGCCAGCAGTTGCAGACGCGCGAGGAGGCGAACGCCAACTTCCGCAAGGCGGCGTTCACGTCGATCGCGAAGTAGGCAGGCTCGCTCCGGCATCATGGCCGCAAGTGGCAGCTTACCCAGCGCGTTTCGGCCGCCTGACCGCGCGCACCTTGCCGCTGTCGCCGCCGCCGCAATACAGCGTGTCGCCACCATCCGACTCCAGGCCGGAGACGCCGGTGCCGGCGGGCATGTCGAGCTGATCGAGCACCTCGCCGGTCGCGGGATCGATGCGCCTGATGTCGCTGACATCGTCCTCCCAGGTGCCGTGCCACAGCTCACCGTCCACCCAGGTGACGCCGGTGACGAAGCGCGTGCAGGGAATGCTGCGCAGGATCTGTCCCGTGGTCGGATCGATCTGGTGGATCTTGCGATCGCGATAGGCGCCGACCCACAGCGACCCTTCCGCCCAGGCAAGCCCGGAATCGCCGCCCCCGGAAGGCGCGGGGATCGTCGCGAGCACACGCCCGCTGTCCGGATCGAGCTTGTGGATGCGATCCTCGGCGATCTGATACAGATGCCGGCCGTCGAAGGCGGTGCCGGCATGCGAGGGCATGTCGAGCGATTTGCGCACCGTGCCATCGTCAGGATCGATCGCCTTGATGCTGGGGCCGGTCGCGATCCAGACCTGCGCACCGTCATAGCTGACGCCATTGACGCGATCGGCGCCGTCGAACGGGCCGTATTCGCGGATGATCTCTGCCGGTGCGCGTCTCATGCTGTGCTCCATTCCTCGACTGACGCCCGCACGCTAATCGAACGAAGACCACGCCGGGAGTAACAAGCTGGTCGCGAATGCCGGCACCACCGGGCAGGTCCAGCGTTGCGCCCGGCCGCGGCCGAATGACTGGACCTTGCCCGACAGCGCCAGCGCGTCGAGTGCGCGCTGCACCGTGCGCTGGCTCAAGCCGAGCGCCAGCGCAAGGCTGGAACTCGACCACGCCTCGCCATCGGCGAGGCAGGCCAGCACGGGGGCATTCTCGTCCTCGATCGGCTGCGCCAGCACGACGATGCCGTGACCGCCTTGGGTCGTTAACACGAAGCCGTCGCGCGTCGCATTGACTTCGGCGATGTTCTTCAAGAGCTGACGCAGACGCCCGATCTCGACGCGCAGGCGTGCCCGATGTGACTCGTCGGCCTCCTTGCCGCGGAAAGCCGCGGCGATCAGCTGAGACCGCGAGACACCATCCGGCGTTCCCTCCGCGAGCCTGCGGACGAGTGCAAACAACACCGGACGCCGCGCCAACGGCACGATGCGGCCGCCCTGGCGCACCGCGAGCCGGCAGGCATCGATGATCAAGCTGTCCGACCGGAACAGCGCTTCGACCTCATCGAGCCGCAGCAGGCGTTGCTCGGCTCCTTGGATCAAGCGCGCGGCTGGCGCGGACAGCGTTCCCAGGAGACGTTCGATCTCGGCATGCAGCTCCGGACTGCGCGCCTGCCGAGCCGTGCGCGCGGCTCGTTCGAGCGCCGCCTGCGCCGCCTTGGTCTGCAGCCGGCGCAACGCCAGGCCGGCGACGATCAGCTCATAGATGGTGCGCGCCGCCGGCTGCAGCGGCGTGGGATCGAGATCGGCCAGTCCGCGCTCGGCGTCGTCGAGATGTCCGATGAGAACCATGCGCCGGATCTCGAGGCTTCGCGCGTAGGCGGCATTGATGCGGTCGCCGTGCTGCTCGAGCGTTTCGCGTGCCTCGGCCAGTGCCTTCGTCGGCCACGACAGATCCCGCGCCGCCAACGCGATCTCGGCCTCCGCGACGACGCAGCGCGCGCGCGCCATGGCCGCTCTGGGACCGAAGGCGCGTGCGGCCTGCCGCAGCAGCGCCTTTGCACGCACGGTCTCACCAAGCCGCGCCATCGCGATGCCGCGCAACGCCAGCGCCGGCGGATCATCGCGCAACGCGACGCGATTGAGTGCGCCGAGCGGATCACCGGCGGCCAGCGCCTGCGCCGCGGCCGAGATCAGCGAGTCCATGCAAATCCCGCCACACTTGTCACTCCCGGTGTCTCCCGCGCCGATCCTAGTCTCAGTCGCGGTCAACACGCAAAGGATCAAGGATATGACCATGCACCTCACCGGAACTCGCGAAGACTGGCTCAAGGCACGGCTCGACCTGCTGCAGGCCGAGAAGGAATACACCCGCCGCGGCGACGAACTGGCGCGACGCCGCCAGGAACTGCCCTGGGTGCGCGTCGACAAGAGCTATCGCTTCGATACGGAGGAGGGGCCCGCAGCGCTGCCCGATCTGTTCAAGGGCCGCTCGCAGCTGCTCGTCTACCACTTCATGTTCGGGCCCGACTTCAAGGCCGGCTGTCCGTCCTGCTCAATGATCGCCGACGGCTTCAACGGCTTTCAGGTCCATCTCGCCAATCACGACGTGATGCTGTGGGCGGTGTCGCGGGCACCGCTGGCGAAGCTGAAGGCGTACAAGGCCCGCATGGGCTGGAGCTTCCCGTGGGCGTCCTCCGCCAGCAGCGACTTCAATTTCGACTTCGACGTCGCGATCACCGAGGAGCAGCAGCGCCAGGGCGGCACCGAATACAACTACCGCACCAGCCCGGCGGTGGGCGCGTCGGATGTGCCGGCCATGGTGGCGGAGATCGCCGCCGGCGCCGGCACCGACGGCGCGACCTTTATGCGCGATCGTCCGGGCATGAGCGCGTTCATCATCGAGGACGGCGTCGTCTATCACACCTACTCGGCCTACGCCCGCGGCCTCGACGGCCTGTGGGGCGCCTATCAGTGGCTCGACCGCGCGCCGAAGGGCCGCAACGAGCAGGGCGTGTGGTGGCGCCGCCGCGACGAATACGCGGCGCGCTGAGAGCATGGAGTGGTGCCATGGCGTTTAACCTGTCCAAGCGGCGCGTGATGCCGGACCTCGCCGATGCCCTGCGCCTCGCCGCGGCGCCGACGTTCGCGCTGATGGCCATGCTGAACGCCATGGCTCGTGATGGCCGTGCAGACGTGATCTGCTCGGCCATGCCGGCGGGCGCCCCGCTCGGCGACATGACGGTGATGTATCTGCTGATGAGCGTGTTTCACCTGGTGCCGTGGGTGAGGCGGATGCGACGGGGGGCTCCGAGGTCTCAGTTAGACGAGGGACGAGTGCGGCAGCATGTCAATTAGTTGTCGGGCAGCTCTGCTCTCGGAGAGAGACCCCTCACCCGAGCGAGCCCGCGGATCGGCCGGCGATGCCCTCTCCCACCCTGGCGAAGCTTCGCTTCGCCTTGGGGGCGAGGGCGCTGTATTGGGCAGTCTTGTCGCAGCGATCGTTGGAAATTAAAACTCTCGGTTTGAGCCGGCGCGGTGCCAATTACTGCGCCCTCGCCCCTTGTGGGAGAGGGCATGTAGGAAAGATCGGTAAACTCGGTTGGGTGAGGGGTCTGTTTCCTTAGAAATCACTTCGGGCGAGATTACATGCCCGAACCGTCGTCGCCCCTAAGGCGGCACCTCACGCCTCCGCCGCCACCTTCAACGCCTCCGCCCGAATCTCCTCCACCAGCCGCTCCTTCAGTGCGACGAACTCCGGCGAGGTCTTGATCTTGTAGGAGCGCGGATGCGGCAGGTCGATCTTGATATCCGCCTTGATGCGGCCGGGGCGGGCGCTCATCACCAGCACGCGGCTGCCGAGGAAGATGGCTTCCTCGATGTCATGGGTGACGAACAGCACCGTCTTCTGGTCGCGCTCCCAGATGCCGAGCAGCATCTCCTGCATCAGCACGCGCGTTTGGTTATCGAGCGCGCCGAACGGCTCGTCGAGCAGCAGGATCTTTGGATCATTAGCAAGCGCGCGCGCGATCGCGCAGCGCTGCTGCATGCCGCCGGAGAGCTGCTTGGGCCAGTGGTTCTCGAACCCCTTCAGGCCGATCTGCTCGATGAAGCGGTCGGCGATGGCGTTGCGCTTGTCCTCCGGCACCCCGCGCTCGCGCAGGCCAAAGGCGATGTTCTCGCGTACGGTGAGCCACGGGAACAGCGTGTAGGACTGGAACACCATGCCGCGATCGGCGCCGGGGCCTTTGACCTCGCTTCCGTCGAGCAGCACCTTGCCGCTGGTCGGATGGTCGAGCCCGGCGACGATGCGCAGTAAAGTCGACTTGCCGCAGCCGGACGGGCCGAGGATGGTGACGAAATCGTTGTTGCCGATGGTGAGCGCGACAGGTTCGAGGGCGCGCGTCGGCGCGTGGCCCTGGCGGGCCGGAAAGGTGCGGGTGACCTGATCGATGACGAGCGTGGTCATGCGAGCTTCCACGGGAACAGCCAGGCGTTGAACGCCTTGAACAGGAAATCCGAGATCAGCCCGATCAGGCCGATAATGATGATGCCGAAGATGATCTGCCCGGTGTTGAGCAGCGCCTGGCTGTCGGTGATCATGTGGCCGATGCCGGAGGACGATCCGATCAGCTCGGCGACGATGACATAGGTCCAGGCCCAGCCGAGCACGAGCCGCAGCACCTCGGCGATGTCAGGCGCGGCGGAGGGCAGCAGCACGCGGGCGATGATGCCGCGATCGCTGGCGCCGAGCGTGTAAGCGGCCTCGACGAGGTCCCGCCTGGTATTGCCGACGGTGACGGTGATCATCAGGATGATCTGGAACACCGAGCCGATGAAGATGATCAGCAGCTTCTGCAACTCGCCGATGCCGGCCCACAGGATCAGCAGCGGGATGAAGGCGGAGGCGGGCAGGTAGCGCGCGAAGGAGACGAACGGTTCGAGGAACGCCTCGATCGGCTTGTACGCGCCCATCAAGAGGCCGAGCGGAACGGCGATGACGGCTGCGAGCACGAAGCCGCCGACGACGCGCCAGACCGTCATGCCGATGTCGTAGAGGAAGCCGAACTTGACGAGCAGGTCCCAGCCCTCGCGCAGCATGGTCAGGGGATCGGCCAGGAAGGTCTTCGACACATAGCCGCCGAACGTCGCCAGCGACCACGCAGCGACGAACAGCACGAAGAAGGCGAGGCCGAGCGCTATTCGAGATCGGGCGCTGACGGGGTCGAGAGGTCGGATCACGGAGAAGGCTTTCGTGGGTTCGTGCAGGTCGTTCGAAGATCGGCGCGTCAGAGGGGCTGCACGCACTTTTCAGGCAGAATGCTTCAACGTCGTCATTGCGAGGAGCGAAGCGACGAAGCAATCCAGAGTTTCAGGGGGGGCCCCTGGATTGCTTCGCTTCGCTCGCAATGACGGATCGTGTGGCGCGGGCTTCAGCGCCTACTTGATGAAGCTCGCATCATACAGATCGTCGACATTCGGAATCTGCTTGATGATGCCGACCTCGAGCAGCAGTTCCGCGGCCTCCTTGTTGAAGGTCTTGAACTCGGTCTCGAAGAACTTCTGGCTCGCCGCCTTGTCCTGCCAGCGCAGGTACTTGGCGGAGTTGCCGAACTGCTCGCCGCTCTGCTTCACGTCGGCGCCCATGATCTCATAGGCCTTGGCCTGGTCCTTGGAGATCATGTCGAGCGCCTCGTAATAGCTGTCGGCGAGGGCCTTGGCGGCCTTCGGGTTCTCGGTCAGGAATTTCGGCGTGCAGCCGAACGTGTCCATCACCATCGGATAGTCCAGCGTGGTGGCGATGATCTTGCCCTTGTCGGGCGCGGCACGCACGGTGGAGAGATACGGCTCGTAGGTCATCGCCGCATCGTTCTGGCCGGCGACGAAAGCCTGCGCGGCCGGGCCGGGCTCCATGTTGACGACGGTGACGTCCTTCACCGTCAGGCCGTTCTTCTTCAGCATCCATGCCAGTCCGAAATAGGGCGAGGTGCCCGGCGCAGACGCTGCGACCGTCTTGCCCTTCAGGTCCTTGATCGAGGCGATGTCATTGCGCACGACCATGCCGTCGGCGCCGTAGCTCTTGTCGAGCTGGAAGATCTGCTTGGTGGCGACGCCGTTGGCGTTCCAGGAGATCCAGGTCTCGACCGTGGTCGCCGCGCACTGCACGTCGCCGGCGGCGATCGCGAGATGGCGATCCTTCTGCGGGATCTTCTTGATGGTGACGTCGAGGCCGTTCTTCTTGAAGATGCCGGCCTCCTTCGCCAGCGTCAGCGGCGCAAAGCCCGTCCAGCCGGAAATGCCGATGCCGACCTTGACATCGTCGGCGAATGCCGAAGTGGAGGCCAGCAGCGCGGCCGTCATGGCAAATCGTCCAAGTGTGCGCATCTTCATCATCCTCTCCTGTTGAAAGAAATCGTCGGAGCGGTCCGCGGCAATCCGCGATGACCGCATGTCTCTGCAAGAGCTGTCCGCTGGCTTGCAAATCTCGTGCTCAGATCCGGCGCGATCGCCATGCTCATTCGCTGCCTCTGAAGCGCGCGACCAGCCGGTGCTGTTCGCCGGGATAGACCAGCCTGACAGCGGTAAGCGGCTGGCCCTGGCGCCAGGTGTGGCGCTCGATGACGAGGCAGGGCGCGCCGACGGCGATGCCGAGGCCAGCTGCGATCGCCTCGTCGGCAATGATGGCGCTGATCGCATGCTCCGCCTCGGTCCAGGGCACGTGATGCAGCAGCCACGAGCCCGGCGGGTCGATCTTGAAATTGGCCTTCGCCGCATCGGGCACGGCGTCGAGATCGATCAGGCGGTCCTCGATCGCGAACGGCAGGCCATCGGCGCTATGGCGGCAGCGGATCGCGATCACCTTGCACGGCGTCTTGACGCGAAGGCGCTCGCGATCGGCGGCGCTGGCGGTGCGGCGCGCGGATGAGATGAGCTCATAGCCATAGGCGCGGCCGAGCGCCCCGATCTCGGCGCGGATGTCGGGGATCTTCAGCACCGCTGACAGGAATTGCGGACGCCGCACGAACGTGCCGGCACGGCGGCGCCGCTCGATCAGGTCGGCCTGGGCGAGCTCCGACAGCGCCTTGTTCACGGTCATGCGCGAGCAGCCATAGTGCTCCATGATCTCGTGCTCGTACGGGATGCGGTGGCCGGGCGGCCATTCGCCGGTGAGGATGCGACGCTCGATGTCCTGGCGGATCGTCTTGTAGAGCGTGCCCGCGCCGGGCTTGGTCCGATCCTCGGCGAGGCTCATGCGAGCAGCCTCCGCACCGCCGTGTTGAAGCCGCGCCGCGCGGCCTCGCGTGAGCGATGATGGCCGCCCTGAACGACCTTGGCGCCGCCGGCCCAGACACAGTCGATGGCGCCGTGCGACGTCGCGAAGATCCAGCCATCGAGCAGCGCATCCTGGGTCCGCCCCGCGAGCGACGGATGCGACAGATCGAGCGTGACGAGGTCGGCGCGGGCGCCGACCTGCAGGCCGGCGAATGATTGCGCCAGTGCCTGCGCGCCGCCGGCCAGCGCGGCATCGAACAGCGTGCGGCCTGTCGACGCAGCCGGGCCTGACGTCAGCACGTTGCGCTCGCGGTGCGTCAGCCGCTGGCCATATTCGAGCTGGCGCAATTCATCGCCGACGCCGACCAGAACGTTGGAGTCGGTGCCCACGCCGATGCGCCCACCCGCACGCAAATAATCGCGTGCCGGGAAGATGCCGTCGCCGAGGCTGGCTTCCGTGACCGGACACAGACCGGCCGTCGCGCCGCTCCGCGCGAGCGCCGCCGTTTCATCCGCGGTCATATGAGTCGCGTGGATCAGGCACCAGCGATTATTGAGGTCGTGATGATCGAGCAGCCATTGCACCGGGCGCTGGCTCGACCAGGCGAGGCAGTCCTCGACCTCCTTGACCTGCTCGGCGGCGTGGATGTGAACCGGGCCGCCTTCGGCAAGCGGCAGCAGCGCATTCAGTTCATCCGGCGCGACGGCGCGCAGGCTGTGCGGCGCGATGCCGAGATTGGCGCCGGCGAGTGAACTGATCACCCTGCGCGACGCTGCCAGCAGCTTGCCAAACTGATCGACGTCGCAGATGAAGCGCCGCTGGCCGTCATGCGGCGCCGCGCCGCCGAAGCCGCCATGCGCGTAGAAGCTCGGCAGCAGGGTCAGGCCGATGCCGGAGGTCTGGGCAGCCGCCGCGATGCGGCCCGCCATCTCGGCGATATCTGCGTAAGGCGTGCCGTCGCGATCGTGGTGCAGATAATGGAATTCGCCGACGCGCGTGAAGCCGCGCTCGAGCATCTCGACATAGAGCAGGCTCGCGACCGCCTCGACATCCTCGGGGCGCATCGACAGCGCGAAGCGATACATCGTCTCGCGCCATGTCCAGAACGTGTCGGTCGAGGGACCGCTGATCTCGGCAAGCCCTGCCATGCCGCGCTGGAACGCGTGGCTGTGCAGGCTGGCGATGCCGGGGAGAGCGACCTCATGCTGCTCGTCGTCGGAGGTCGGAGCCACGCCGGCGGAGACCGATGTAATCGCGCCGTTGGAGATGACGACCTGCACGTCCTCGGCCCAGCCAGTGGGCAGAAGCGCGGATGCGAAGTGCAGTGACGCCATGATCGATCAACCCGCTGGACAGCACGACGGAAGCGAGTTTATGTATAGACATATCGCCCGTCAAGCTTTCGTGAAGGTGGGAGGCCGCATGGCCCAGCGTTTCGACCGGATCTGGCAGAATGCGCGGCTCGCGACCCTGCGCGAGGGGCAGCCGGGCCTCGGCGTGATCGAGGAGGGGGTGATCGCGGCGCGTGACGGCCGTATCGCCTTCGCAGGCCCGAAACCGGACTTTGCCGCCGACGCCGATACGCCCGAGCGGATCGACTGCGAGGGACGCTGGATCACGCCGGGCCTTGTCGATTGCCACACCCATCTCGTCTATGGCGGCGACCGCGCCCATGAGTTCGAGCTGCGCTTGGCCGGTGCCAGCTACGAGGAGATCGCGCGCGCCGGCGGCGGCATCGTCTCGACCGTGGCCGCCACGCGCGCCGCCAGCGAAGAGGCGCTGATCGCCGGCTCATTGCCCAGGCTCGATGCGCTGCTTGCCGAAGGCGTCACCACGATCGAGATCAAGTCGGGCTACGGCCTGGAGACGGCGACGGAGCTGCGACAATTATCCGCAGCGCGCGCTCTCGGCGGCAAGCGGCCGGTCAACGTCCGGACCAGCTTCCTCGGCGCGCATGCGCTGCCGGTCGAGGCGGGCGGCGACAAGGATCGCTACATCGATCTCGTCTGCAACGAGATGCTGCCGGCGGTTGCCAAGTCGGGCCTCGCCGATGCGGTCGACGCATTCATGGAGAACATCGCGTTCTCAGCTGCGCAGACGTCGCGCGTTTTCGCGACGGCCAAGGCGCTCGGCCTGCGGGTGAAGCTGCATGCCGATCAGCTCTCCAATCTCGGCGGCGCCGCGCTCGCGGCCGAATTCGACGCGCTGTCGGCCGATCATCTGGAGCATACCGACGACGCCGGTGCTGCGGCCATGGCGAAGGCCGGCACCGTCGCCGTGCTGTTGCCCGGCGCGTTCTACTTCATTCGCGAGACGCAGAAGCCGCCGGTCGAGCTGTTTCGCAAGCACGGCGTGAAGCTCGCGCTGGCCACCGACTGCAATCCCGGCTCGTCGCCGCTGACCTCGCTGCTGCTGACCATGAACATGGCCGCGACCCTGTTCCGGATGACGGTCGACGAATGCATCGCCGGCGTCACGCGCGAGGGCGCGCGTGCCTTGGGTCTGTTAGCTGACACCGGCACGCTCGAAGCCGGCAAATGGTGTGATCTCGCGATCTGGGACATCGGCCGCCCCGCGGAGCTGGTCTATCGCATGGGCTTCAATCCGCTGCATCAGCGTGTCTGGAGAGGGCAATGAGCACGATCATCGCCGAGCCGGGCCGCGTCAGCTTGGATGATCTCGCGCGCGTCTACGCCGGCGCATCGCTCACGCTCGATACCGCGTATTGGCCGCGCGTCGAAGCCGCCGCGGCGATCGTCGCCAAAGCCGCGCAAGGCGCCGAGCCGGTCTATGGCATCAACACCGGCTTCGGCAAGCTGGCCTCCAAGCGCATTCCGCCCGACCAGACCGCGCAACTGCAGCGCAACCTGATCCTGTCGCATTGCTGCGGCGTCGGTCCTGCGACGCCCGAGCCGGTCGTCCGCCTGATGATGGCGTTGAAGATCATCTCGCTCGGCCGCGGCGCCTCCGGCGTGCGGCGTGAGATCATCGAACAGCTCCAGGCGATGCTGGCGCAGGGCGTAATGCCGTTTGTTCCGCAGCAGGGGTCTGTCGGCGCGTCCGGTGACCTCGCGCCGCTCGCGCATATGACCGCGGTGATGATTGGCGAGGGACAGGCCTTCGTCGACGGCCGCCTCGTTGCCGGGCGCGACGCGCTGGTGCGCGCCGGTCTCAGCCCCGTCACGCTCGGTCCGAAGGAAGGGCTGGCGCTGATCAACGGCACGCAGTTCTCGACGGCCTATGCGCTCACTGGCCTGTTCCGCGCGCATGACCTGCTCAACGCCGCGCTGGTGACGGGGGCGCTCTCTGTCGACGCCGCGATGGCGTCCACCGCGCCGTTCCGTCCTGAGATCCAGGCGCTGCGCGGGCATCCCGGCCAGATCGAAGCCGGCCGCGTGCTCACCGAGCTGCTCGACGGCAGCGCCATCCGGCTGTCGCATCTCGAAGGCGACGAGCGCGTGCAGGATCCATATTGCCTGCGCTGCCAGCCGCAGGTCGCCGGCGCCGCGCTCGATCTGCTGAGCCAGACGGCGCGCACGCTGGTCACGGAAGCCAACGCCGTCACCGACAATCCGCTGGTGCTGGTCGAGACCGGCGAGATCATCTCCGGCGGCAATTTCCACGCTGAGCCGGTGGCCTTCGCCGCCGACCAGATCGCGCTGGCGCTCTCCGAACTCGGCGCCATCAGCGAACGGCGCATCGCGACCCTGGTCGATCCCGCGCTGAATTTCGGCCTGCCGCCGTTCCTCACGCCGGAGCCCGGCCTGAACTCCGGCTTCATGATCGCCGAGGTGACCGCGGCGGCGCTGTTCGCCGAGAACAAGCAGCGCGCGCTGCCGTGTTCGATCGACTCCACGCCGACCAGCGCCAATCAGGAAGACCACGTCTCGATGGCCGCGCACGCGGCGCGGCGATTGCACGACATGGCGGACAATCTCGCGCACATCATCGGCATTGAGCTGCTGGTCGCCGCGCAAGGCATCGAGCTGCGCGTGCCGCACGGTACCAGCGCCGCGCTCTCCGCCGTGATCGGCGCGCTGCGCGTGCACGTGCCTGCGCTGGAGAGCGACCGCTACATGGCGGACGATCTTGCCAAGGCCGCCGCGCTCGTCACAGCCGGGGCGTTGGCCCGCGCAGCCGCCGATTCACTCGGACGCGATCCGTTTCCCAGGCTTGGATGAGAGGGACCCATGAACCGACGTCTCGACAATGAACGGGTGATCCGCGCCCCCCATGGCAGCGACATCAGCGCCAAGAGCTGGCTCACCGAAGCGCCCTTGCGCATGCTGATGAACAATCTCGATCCCGACGTTGCCGAGAAGCCGAGCGAGCTCATCGTCTATGGCGGCATCGGCCGCGCCGCGCGCGACTGGGACAGCTTTGATCGCATCGTCGCGTCGTTGCGCAAGCTCGAGGCGGATCAGACGCTGGTGGTGCAGTCCGGCAAGCCGGTCGGCATCTTCCGCACCCACAAGGATGCGCCCCGAGTGCTGATCGCCAATTCCAACATCGTGCCGCATTGGGCGACGCTCGATCACTTCAACGCGCTCGATAAAATGGGCCTGATGATGTACGGCCAGATGACGGCCGGCTCCTGGATCTACATCGGCAGCCAGGGCATCGTGCAGGGCACCTACGAGACGTTCGTGGAGGTCGGCCGTAGGCACTACAATGGCGATCTCGCCGGAAAATGGATTCTCACCGCGGGCCTCGGCGGCATGGGCGGCGCACAGCCGCTCGCGGCCACGATGGCCGGCGCCTCGATGCTCGCCGTCGAATGCCAGCCGAGCCGCATCGAGATGCGGCTGCGCACCGGCTATCTCGATCGCCAGGCCGCCTCGCTCGACGAGGCGCTGGCGCTGATGGAGGAGGCCGCCAAGACCAAGAAGGCTGTGTCCGTCGGCCTGCTCGGCAATGCCGCCGAGATCTTTCCCGAGCTCGTCCGCCGCGGTGTGCGTCCGGACATCGTCACCGACCAGACCAGCGCGCATGATCCGATCAACGGCTATCTGCCGAAGGGCTGGACGCTCGCGGAGTGGGAAGCCAAGCGCGCCTCCGATCCCAAGGCTGTCGAGCAGGCGTCCAAGACATCTATGGTCGGCCATGTCCAGGCGATGCTGGATTTCCACGCCATGGGCATTCCGACGCTCGACTACGGCAACAACATCCGCCAGATGGCGCAGGACATGGGCCTCGCCAACGCGTTCGATTTCCCTGGCTTCGTGCCGGCGTATATCCGTCCGCTGTTTTGCCGCGGCATCGGCCCGTTCCGCTGGGCGGCGTTGTCGGGCGATCCCGAGGACATCTACAAGACCGACGCCAAGGTGAAGGAGCTGCTGCCCGACAACAAGCATCTTCACAACTGGCTCGACATGGCGCGGCAGCGCATCAAGTTCCAGGGCCTGCCGGCGCGGATCTGCTGGGTCGGCCTCGGCGACCGCCATCGCCTCGGCCTGGCCTTCAACGAGATGGTGGCGCGCGGCGAGCTGAAGGCGCCGATCGTGATCGGCCGCGATCATCTCGACTCCGGCTCGGTGGCGAGCCCCAATCGCGAGACCGAGGCGATGAAGGACGGCTCGGACGCGGTGTCGGACTGGCCGCTCTTGAACGCGCTGCTCAATTGCGCCAGCGGCGCGACCTGGGTGTCGCTGCATCATGGCGGCGGCGTCGGCATCGGCTATTCGCAGCATGCCGGCATGGTCATCGTCGCCGACGGCACGGATGACGCGGCGCGGCGGCTGGAGCGCGTGCTGTGGAACGATCCCGCGACCGGCGTGATGCGCCATGCCGACGCGGGCTACGATGACGCCATTGCCTGCGCCGAGGCCAACGGGCTCGATCTGCCGAGTCTTGCCCGCTGAAGCGTTGACGGGTTGAAGAGCGGCCCCTGATTGTGGTCTCATACCGCCAACGCGGCCGAGACGCCGCGATGCAGGGGACGCTCATGGGAATAGCCTTTCCGTTCTCGGCCATCGTCGGCCAGGACGAGATGAAGCTGGCGCTGATGATCGCCGCCGTCGATCCCAAGGTCGGCGGCGTGCTGGCCTTCGGCGACCGCGGCGCCGGCAAGTCCACCGCGGTGCGCGCGCTGGCCGCGCTGCTGCCGCCGATGAGCGCCGTGGTCGGCTGTCCCTACCAATGCGACCCGGCCGATGCCGCCGGGCAATGCGCCGAATGCCGCGCGCGATCGAAGCCGAGCGGCAAGGGCAAGAAGCCTGCGCCGTTGAAGGCGCATGAGGTGCCGGTGCCGGTCATTGATCTGCCGCTCGGCGCCACCGAGGATCGCGTCGTCGGCGCGCTCGATCTCGAACGCGCATTGGCGCATGGCGAGAAGTCGTTCGAGCCCGGACTGCTGGCGCGTGCCAACCGCGGCTTCCTCTACATCGACGAGGTCAACCTGTTGGAGGATCATCTCGTCGATCTGCTGCTCGACGTCGCTGCCTCCGGCGAGAACGTCGTCGAGCGCGACGGCCTCAGCATCCGCCATCCTGCACGCCTGGTGCTGGTCGGCACCGGCAATCCGGAGGAGGGCGAACTGCGGCCGCAACTGCTTGATCGCTTCGGGCTCTCTGTCGAGGTCAAGACGCCCGGCGACCTCCCGACGCGCATCGAGGTGATCAAGCGCCGCGACGCGTTCGAGACCGATTCCACCGCTTTCGTAGCGCATTGGGAGAAGGAGGAGGTCAAGCAGCGCAAGCGCATCCTTGCCGCGCGCGAGCACATCGGCTCGGTCAAGGTTGCCGATCGCGAGCTGGAGAATGCGGCACGGCTGTGCATGGCGCTCGGCACCGATGGCTTGCGCGGCGAGCTCACCTTGATGCGCGCGGCGCGGGCGGCGGCGGCGCTCGACGGCGCCAACGCGGTTGATGACGGGCATTTGAAGACGGTCGCGCCGATGGCGTTGCGGCACCGTCTCAGGCGCAATCCGCTCGACGATTCCGGCTCGTCGGTGCGGGTCGAGCGCGCGCTCGCCGAGCTGTTTGCGTCGTGAGCGACGGCGCCGCGATCTGGACCGATGCCATGATCGCGGCCGCGCTGGCCGCGATCGATCCCTCCGCGTCGGTGCTGCTGCGCGCCGGGGCAGGGCCGGTGCGCGAGCAGTGGCTCGATCTGCTGCGCGAGCTGATGCCGCCGTCGGTACAGCTCCGCAAGCTGCCGCCGTCGATCTCCGATGACCGCCTGCTCGGCGGTCTCGATCTCGCCGCGACGCTGCAGGCGGGGCGTCCAGTGATGCAGCGCGGGCTGCTCGCCGAGGCCGATGGCGGCGTGCTGATCGCCGTGATGGCCGAGCGCATGGCGGCATCGACGACAGCGCATCTCTGCGCTGCGCTCGACACCGGAGCGATCAGCATCGAGCGCGATGGCCTGTCGTTGCGCGCGCCAGCGCGCTTGGGCCTGATCGCGCTCGATGAAGGCATTGGCGATGAGCGGGGGTCGCCTGCCTTGGCTGATCGCCTCGCCTGCCATGTCGATCTCAGCATGGTGGCCCGCGCCGATCTCGGCGAGAGCCTGTTCAAATCGTCGGACATTGCAGCGGCACGCGTGCTGTTGCCGCAGGTCCGGCTGTCTGACGACGCGATCGGCGCGCTGACGACGACGGCCATCGCGCTCGGCATCGACTCGCTTCGCGCGCCTTTGTTGGCCTGTCGCATGGCGCGCATCGCGGCGGCGCTCGATGGCGAGACGGCCGTCGCCGAGTCCCACATCGCCTGTGCCGCGCGGCTTGTGCTGGCACCCCGCGCCACACGCTTGCCTGCGACGGAGGATGACGCCGAGAACAACCACGCGCCGGAGCCGCAGAACGACAAGGCCGAGAGCGCGGAGGACGATCGCAGCAATGACGGCCCGCTCGAGGATCGCGTGCTCGACGCGGCGCAGGCCGCCATTCCCGCGGACTTGTTGAAGCGCCTGCAGGACGAGCGCGCGATACGGGCGCGGGCGAGCAGCGCGGGTCGGCAAGGCACGGCGCAGAAGGCGCCGAAGCGCGGCCGTCCGATCGGCGCGCGGCGTGGCGAGTGGCGCGCCGGGGCGCGGCTCAACGTGCTCGAGACTCTGCGCGCGGCGGCGCCGTGGCAGCCGTTGCGGCGACGGGCGCAACGCTTGGGCAAGAGCGGCCGCCTCATCGTCCACAAGGACGACATTCGCATCACCCGTTTCAAGCAGCGCTCGGGCACCACGACGATCTTCGTCGTCGATGCATCCGGCTCCTCGGCCCTGCAGCGGTTGGCGGAGGTCAAGGGCGCGGTCGAACTGCTGCTCGCCGAGTGCTACATCCGCCGCGATGAGGTGGCGCTGATCGCGTTTCGCGGCAGGTCGGCCGAGCTGCTGCTCCCGCCGACCCGATCGCTGACGCGCGCCAAGCGCAGCCTTGCCGGCTTGCCCGGCGGCGGCGGCACGCCGTTGTCGGCGGCGATCTTCGCCGCGACCGAGCTTGCGCTTGCCGTGAAGGCCAAGGGACAGGCGCCGACGATCGTGCTGATGACCGACGGCCGCGCCAATGTCGCGCGCGACGGCGGCGGCCGCAGCGAGGCCGAGGCGGAGGCGCTGGTCGCAGCAAAGCAGCTCGCGCTCACCGGCATTCCCGTCGTGCTGGTCGATTCCTCGCCGCGGCCGCAGGACAAGGCGGCGCAACTCGCGGCGGCCATGCAGGCCCGCTACGTCGCGCTGCCTCACGCCGATGCGACACGGTTGTCGCAGGCCGTGATGGCGCAGGCTGGCCGCGGCTGAACCCGGTGGAACACGCGCCGTCAAGCGGCGTTCCCAACGACGACTGACAAGCGGTCCGGTCATCGTTATGCTCGGCCACGTCGTCGGCAGCATGATCGCGTCTTTCGACATTATTCCGTCACACAGGAGCACGCCATGCAGGTGGCCTCGACCACACAGAGTGATCACGCGGCCGTTGCGCGTGCCGTGACGATGCCACCGCCGCTGGCGGCGCATCACTTCGAGCTCGCCGATGCCCGCACCGGCCGCATCACCTGCTACGCCGATGGTCCCGCGGGCTCCACCGAGCGCCCGCTGCTGCTGATCCACAGCGTCAACGCCGCGGCCACCGCTTATGAGATGAAGCCGCTGTTCGAGCACTATCGCCAGCACCGTCCTGTCTATGCGCTCGACCTGCCGGGCTTCGGCCTGTCGGATCGCGCCGACCGCATCTACACCCCGCGCATCATGACTGATGCAATCCTGCTCGCCGCCAACGAGATCCGTCGCCGTCACGGCGATGTTGCCCTCGATGCGATCGCGCTGTCGCTCGGCTGCGAGTTCGCCGCGCGCGCCGGCACCGAGGCGCCGAACCTGTTTCGCACGCTCGCGCTGCTGAGCCCGACGGGGTTCGACCGCCGCGCCGAGGCGGCAGCCAAGAACGGCGGCGGCGACAAGAATGCAACCCGCGCGATGCCCTGGCTGCGCAAGATCTTCACCGTGCCGCTATGGAAACACCGCTTCTTTACGCTGCTGACATCACGTGCAAGCATTCGCTTCTTTCTGCGCAAGACATTCGGCCGCAAGGACATCGACGAAGGCCTGCTCGAATACGACTACGTCACCACTCACCAGCCGGGGGCCGAGAATGCGCCATACTCCTTCGTCTCCGGCTACATGTTCAGCGTCCACGCCCTGAAGCTCTACCAGGCGCTGGCGATGCCGGTGTGGATGGTGCACGGCGTGCGCGGCGATTTCGTCGATTACCATGGCAAGCACGCCGTCGAGGGCCTGCCGAACTGGACCATCCAGGTGATGCAGACCGGCGCCATGCCCCATTTCGAGCAGCTTGATAAAGTCGTCGCGGGCTACGATGATTTCCTGACGCGTGCGGCCGGTGCTTGAGCTCGACGGCCGCGTCCAACCCCTTGGGCCGGCATGAGTGACAAGCCGAACTGGAGCGTCGATGGCAGCGACTGGCCGAACCGGACGGCCAGCCGCTTCGTCGACGCGGCCGGGCTGCGCTGGCATGTGCAGGTGATGGGCGAGGGGCCCGTGGCGCTGCTGGCGCACGGCACGGGAGCGGCCACCCATTCCTGGCGCGATCTCGCGCCGCTGCTCGCGCAGCGCTTCACGGTCGTCGCGCCCGACCTCTCCGGTCACGGCTTCACCTCGACGCCGCATTGGCAGCGCTTGTCCCTCGACGGCATGTCGCGTGACCTTTCGGTCCTGTGCAACAAGCTCGCGATCGCTCCGGCGATCGCGATCGGCCATTCCGCGGGCGCCGCGATCCTCACCCGCATGACGCTCGACGGCCTGATCGCGCCGAAGCTGATCGTCAGCCTCAACGGCGCCTATCTGCCGTTCGGGGGACCCGCGGCGCAGTTCTTCTCGCCTTTGGCCAAGATGATGGCGCTCAACCCGCTGGTGCCGCGGCTGTTCGCCTGGCGCGGCCGCGATCCGGCGGCGGTGCACCGGCTGCTGAAGGGCACGGGCTCCACGCTCGATGCCCTTGGCGAGCGGCTGTATCGCCGCCTCGTCGGCAGCCCCGGCCATGTCGCCGCCGCGCTGGAGATGATGGCGAACTGGGACCTGCATCCGCTGGTCCGCGACCTGCCGCGTCTGACGACGGCCCTGCTGCTGGTCGCCGCGACCCGCGACCATGCCATTCCGCCCGACGTGGCCCGGCGGGTCCGCCAATTGGTGCCCCAGGCGCAGCTCGAACTCATTGATGGGCTTGGGCATTTGGCGCACGAGGAGCAGCCGGGGCGGATCGCGGAGCTGATCTTCGTCGCCGCGGAGCGTGCCGGCGTGCTCGCGGCGCAGCAGGAAATGTCAAACTAGGTTGACATTTTTGACTGGCGAAAACGTCAATTTCAATTTACGCTTTCGGCCATGCTCGACGTCTCCACCATCAAGGCCGCTGTTCCGGCTGCGCTCGGAGACCGGCCGCATGCGGTCGTGATCGGCTCCGGCTTCGGTGGCCTTGCGGCCGCGGTGCGGCTCGGCGCGCGCGGCTATCGCGTCACCGTGTTCGAGCAGCTCGATGCGCCCGGCGGCCGCGCCTATGTGCATCGCCAGGACGGCTTCACCTTCGATGCGGGGCCCACCATCGTCACCGCGCCGTTCCTGTTCGAGGAGCTGTGGCAGCTCTGCGGCCGGCGGATGTCCGACGACGTCACGCTGAAGCCGATCTCGCCATTCTATCGCATCCGCTTCGACGACGGCACGATCTTCGACTGCTCGGCCGACCCGGCGGCGATGCGCGCCGAGGTGGCGCGAATCTCGCCCGGCGATGTCGACGGCTATGAGCGCTTCATGATGGCGAGCGAGGCGATCTTCAAGAAGGGCTTCGAGGAGCTCGGCGACGTGCCGTTCCTCTCCTTCACGGACATGCTCAAGATCGCGCCGGCGATGATCAAGCTGCAGAGCTTCCGCTCGGTCTATGGCCTGGTGTCTCAGCATGTCCGCGACGAGCGGCTGCGCATCATCCTGAGCTTTCATCCGCTGCTGATCGGCGGCAACCCGTTCACGACCACCTCGATCTATTGCCTGATCGCCTATCTCGAACGGCGCTGGGGCGTGCATTTCGCGATGGGCGGCACCGGCGCCTTGGTCAGCGGGCTTGTCAGCCTGATCGAAGGGCTGGGCGGCGAGGTGCGCTGCTCGGCGCCCGTGGCCGAGATCACCACGAAGAACGGCGCCGCCACCGGCGTGCGCCTCAAATCCGGCGAGACCATCGCCGCCGATGTCGTCGTGTCCAACGGCTGCGCCGCCTGGACCTACAAGCACCTGCTGCCATCAGTCGCGCGCCGGCGCTGGACCGATGCGCGCATCGACCGCGCGCGTTACTCGATGAGCCTGTTCGTCTGGTATTTCGGCACGAAGCGCCGCTATGACGACGTCGAGCATCACACCATCCTGCTCGGCCCGCGCTATCGCGAGCTGCTCGACGACATCTTCCGCCGCAAGGTGCTGGCGGACGATTTCAGCCTCTATCTGCATCGCCCCACCGCGACCGATCCCTCGCTGGCACCCGACGGCTGCGACGCGTTCTACGTGCTGTCGCCGGTGCCGCATCAGGAGAGCGGCATCGACTGGCGTTCTGCCGCCGAGCCGTTCCGCAAGCGGATCGAGGCGGCGCTCAGCGAGTCTCTGCTGCCGGATCTGGCCGGGCAGATCGTGACGTCCAGGCTGCTGACACCCGATGATTTCGAGCATCGGCTGTCGTCCTATCGCGGCGCGGCGTTCGGGCTCGAGCCGGTGCTGCTGCAGAGCGCCTGGTTCCGGCCGCACAACAAGAGCGAAGAGATCGAGCGGCTGTATCTCGTCGGCGCCGGCACGCATCCCGGCGCCGGGCTGCCGGGCGTGCTGTCTTCGGCGCGCGTGCTCGATGATCTCGTGCCGGCCCCGCATGAGCTGGAGCGACGATGAACTGGCAAGCGGACATCGCGATCTGTCGGCGGATGTTGCAGGGCGGGTCGAAGACGTTCTTCGCCGCGTCGAAGGTCTTGCCCCGATCGGTCGGCGATCCCGCCATCGCGCTCTATGCGTTCTGCCGCGAGGCCGATGACGCGATCGACGGCCCCGGCCGCCGCGTCGATGCGGTGGAGGTGCTGCACGAGCGGCTCGAGCGGATCTATGACGGCCGTCCCGACGACAGTCCCGTCGACCGAGCGCTGGCCGGCGTGGTGACGGAGTTCGCGATCCCGCGCGCGCTGCCGGAGGCGCTGCTCGAGGGCCTCGCCTGGGATGCGCAGGGCCGCCGCTACGAGACCTTGAGCGACGTGCTTGCCTATGCCGTCCGCGTCGCCGGCACGGTCGGCGTGATGATGTCGCTCCTGATGCACCGGCGCGACGCCGAGACGATCGGGCGCGCCTGCGATCTCGGCATCGCGATGCAGCTCACCAACATCGCCCGCGATGTCGGCGAGGACGCCCGCGCCGGCCGGCTGTATCTGCCGCGGCAATGGCTGCGCGAGGCGGGGCTCGACGTCGAGACCTGGCGCGCCGCGCCGTTCTTCGACGACCGGGTCGCGCGCGTCACCGCGCGGCTGCTCGCGGTCGCCGACGTGTTCTATGCCCGCGCAGCCGCCGGCATCGCCGATCTGCCCTGGGCCTGCCGGCCCGGCATTCATGCGGCGCGGCTGATCTATGCCGAGATCGGCCGCGAGGTCGCGCGCGCCGAGTTCGATTCGTTGTCGCGGCGGGCCGTCGTCTCGGCGGCGCGCAAGCTGCAATTGCTGGGCAAGGCGGCGGCCGTCTCGCTGCTGCAGCCGCAGCCGTCGCTGGCGCCGCTGCGTCCCGAGGCGCGCGGGCTGATCGACGCCGTCGTCGCCGCCGATGCGCAGCGTCCGCATGCGCTGCCGGCGCCGCAGCGCACGATGCGCGACCGCGCGCTGTGGGTGATCGACCTGTTCGAGCGCCTGGAGCGCCGCGATCAACTGCTGCGCTCCGGCCGGCTGTCCTGACATGACGACGCCGGCGCTGACGAGGCGCGGACGTCGGCCATGATCGGTGAGACGGTGTGAGCGAGGCGCCGAGGAGAGAGACGTCAAGTGAGTGAGACGCCATGAGCGAGATGGGCGGCCTGCTCGAACTCGTCGTCGTCGCGCTCTGCGTGCTCGGCTGGCTCGCGCTCGAATGGCAAGGCCGCCGCCTCGACCGCCAGCGCGCCGAACGCGAGGCCAGAGAACGCGAGGCGGAGAAGCAGTAGGCCGAGATCGCCGACGCGACGTCGCTGCCGCGCTGCATTGTGCAGCGTCGTAGCAGGCCCGGATCGCCGCGATGTTGCACGTCGTGGCTTGTCTGGGAGGATGAGAAGGATTCACGGCTCAAACAGCGATTGGCGTCAGTGATCGCGACACAGACGGGAACGCGTCGCCGCGATCTCGCGGCACATCGTGCCCGAGGTGTTCGATCATCATGTCCCTCTCGAAAGTGCAGAGGGCGCAGGGAATGCCGGGTGACAGCCTCACCCATGGCCCGCCTGCTGAAAAAAATGCAGGCGGCAGGTACCACAGGCAAAGCCGAAACACGCCGGCATTCCCTGCGCGATGGGTTGACGGCTGCTTCGCGATCTCCCCGGTGCCCGGCTCGTTGGCCACCGTCGTCAGCGCCGTGCTATCGGCACGAGCGCCCACTTGACCTCAGCTTCGGGAGGCCAGGACCACGCGACTTGACCGTCCGCAAACGCTCGTTCGTCCGCACATCGATGAAGACATGCTGCGAGCTCTCGCGGCCATCGCATCCCCGCCTCGCGTGTCGTGACGATCGCGCGCTACGCCCCTTCTGCATGAGGCGGGATGCGCAGATCAAAACATGAATTCTGAAAAATAGCAAGATAATTATTTTTGTCGGAAGCGTGAGCCTGGTCCACCGCCGTCGTCCCGGCGAACGCCGGGACCCATACCCCCAGGGAGGGGTTCGAGGCACGCTGGCGGTTGGCATTTGGCTCATCACGACCGCCGCGGAGTCTGGATCCCGGATCGGCGCCGCGCCGCGCTGGCGCGCGCCGCGGCTTGTCCGGGATGACGGTGTCCGTTGTTGTGCGGGCCTGCATGCATCGTCGGGGTTGTCGGCACGACATGAAACCGCGCGTCGATCACATCCCGCTGGGCGCGTTCGTGCCGAAGGAGGGGTCGCATGCGCCTTGTGGACCACCGCTGTCGTACCACGATAGGTGCGCCCCCCTCCCCCTTGCGGGAAGGGGTCGGGGGTGGGGGTCCACACGGGGCAGTCTTTGCTGGGACCCCCACCCCCAACCCCTCCCCGCCTAGCGAAGCTCCGCTTCGCGCGGGGGGAGGGGAGTCGCACCTCGCGCGGCGATCATTCACCAGCGCGGCATGCGGAACGGCAGCATGGCCTGGACGATCGGCAGCTGGAAGCGGGCGAGCGACAGGCTTTCGTGCATGACGGCGACGTCTTCGCCACGGATGCGCGCGGCGAGGTGGGAGCGGGCGTAGAACGGGGCGTCCTCCAGCGTGCTGACGACGCGCACGGACGTCTCCGCGTCTGCGCGGGCGCTGCGATCGACGCGCCACAACGTCCTGCGCAACGGCGCTGGCGACAGCGGCGCGAGGCGCTCCAGCCTGGCGTCGGGATCGACGTGCAGCGCGATCGTCCTGTCCGCGCCGGCGCGCGCGATCGTGTCGTAGGAGATCACCGTGCCGCTGCGCGTCGCGGCGCGCGACCATTGCCAGCTCGAAAAATCGCGCTCCAGCGGCGCATCGCCGTGGTTGATGTCGAAATAGCCGTCGCCGCGCCAGTGCAGGTCGGGATGATCGAAGTCGACCGAGACGCGGCAGCAGGGCGCGATCGGCTGCCAGCGATGGCGCCCCTCGGCATCGAGCGCGAAGGCGATCTCGTTCAGCGCGGTCGGGACCACGCGCACCTTGCCGCGCAACGGCAGCGGCCATGGCACGGTGACCTCGTTGACCTCGATGACGAGCTCGCGGCCGTTCCACTCGAGGTGGCTCGGTCCGACGGCAAAGCGCTGATCGTCGCGCGCGATCGCACGGCTGCCGCGCTCGGTCATCGACCAGCGCCGCGCCCGCGCGCCATACAGCGCAACGTTCAGCGCGCAATGATTCTCCGGATCGGCCGGGCCGCGCCGCCGCGCCCACGCATAGTACGGCGAGAACACGCTGCCGACGAAGGCGATGATGGTGAGGCCGAAGCGGCCGTCATCGCTCAACGCGTCGACATACCACCACGCATAGCCGTCCTTCGGGACGGCGCGGTCGAAGCGAGGTCCAGAATCGCCCTGGCGGCTGCCATCCGTCCCGACAACGCCGCCATCGGCACGCCCGGTCCCGGATGCGCGCTGCCCCCCGCCACGTACAGGCCCGGCAGCTTCGTCTGCGCGCCCGGCCGCTGGAACGACGCCATCCAGCCGTGCGAGCTGCGGCCGTACAGCGCGCCCCCCGTGCCCGGAAACATCCGGTTGAAGTCCGCCGGTGTCGTCACGCGCGTCAGTTCGGGCGTCGTCGCCACGCTGAGGCCGCAGCGCTGCAACAGGTC
This sequence comes from Bradyrhizobium sp. HKCCYLRH3099, assembly GCF_051167855.1. Lineage (NCBI taxonomy): Bacteria > Pseudomonadati > Pseudomonadota > Alphaproteobacteria > Hyphomicrobiales > Nitrobacteraceae > Bradyrhizobium > Bradyrhizobium sp. HKCCYLRH3099. The sequence goes on along the minus strand of NZ_JBNPTW010000008.1, from coordinate 61,093 downwards.
GAAGGTCTGGCGGGCACATTGGCTGATCTCCGAAGGCGGAAAGCGATGCTGATCACCTGATGCGGGCGCGTTGATCAGCACGAACAGCGGCTCGTTGCCGCCATTCTCGCGCGGCTGGTCGTCGCGGTCCTGCGCGCAGACATAGACCGTGGGCTCGGCCGGCATCGCGCGCCGCTCGATCAACTGATCGAACTCGGCGCGGCTGTCGCGCGAGAAGAACACGTTGTGGCGCAGCAGCGGAAAGCCGTCGGCGCGCGCCATGCAGCTCCAGGTCATCGCCGACAGCGAGCGAGCATTGTCCGGGATGGCCGGCAGCGCGCGCGCGGCCTCCGCGCCGAACAACCCCTGCGCAAGCGCGGCGACATCGGCGGTCGCGATCACGGCGTCGGCCGCGATCTGCTCGCCATCGGCAAGGTGCACGCCCGCGGCGCGGCCGCTTGCCGTGACGATGCCGGCGACGTCGCTGTCGGTGCGGATGCTGACGCCGTGCCGCCGCGCCAGCGCCTCGAGACACGCCGCGAGCTCGTGCATGCCGCCGTCGATCGACCAGACGCCGGCCTGCTCGACATGGGCCACCAGCATCAGCGTTGCCGGCGCGTGGAACGGCGAGGAGCCGCAATAGGTCGCGTAGCGTCCGAACAGCTGCTGCAGGCGGGCATCACGGAAATAGCCGCCGAGCGCCTTCCACATGGTCTGGAACGGCCGGATCGCGGTGAGGTCGCGGAAGCCGGCGTTGCGCAGGAGATGCGTCATGCTCGGCGCAGGGGTTCTAATAAACGGATCCCTCAAGGTCTCGAAGATGCGGCGCGCGTCGCGGCAGAAGGCGCGATAGCCGTCGGCCTCGCTGCGCCCGGCGAACCGGCCGATCGCATCCGCGGATCGCTCTTCATCGGCGAACAGATCGAGCGTGCGGCGGTCGGTCCAGGCGTGGCGCGCGAGAATGTCGAGCGGCGTCAAGGTGAGATGATCGTCGAGCACGGTGCCGAGCTCGGCGAACAGCTCGTCGAACACCCAGCGCATCGTGAACACGGTCGGGCCGGAATCGATGCGCGCAGGCCCGATCGCGATCTGGCGCATCTTGCCGCCGAGCGCGGGCGCGCGCTCCAGCACCGTCACCTCGGCTCCGCCGGCCGCAAGGGTGAGCGCGGCGCTGAGGCCGGCGATCCCGGCGCCCACCACGATCACGCGGTGATCGGCCATCTCCGCACTCCCTGTCCGCTCGGTCTGACGCTGGAAATGTCTAGCATGATTTACACTATGGGTGTAGGTTGTAATTTACATAAGCGATGGCCCGTTGGCCGTCGCGGCAGGGGAGGCTGGCATGGACGTGATGGCCCGGATCGAAAAATCCCTCGTCGCAGCGGTCGCGCTGGCCGACCAGCCGGGATGTCCGCCCCGTCTCTCCGCCGCCATGCAGGCGGCTGTGTTCCCCAGGGGAGCCCGGGTGCGGCCGCGTCTTTGTCATGCGGTGGCCGCGGCCTGCGGCGACGATGAGCCGTCGGCAACGGATGCGGCGGGATCGGCGATCGAGCTGCTGCACTGCGCCTCGCTGGTGCATGACGATCTGCCCTGTTTCGACAATGCCAAGCTGCGGCGCGGCCGGCCGTCGGTGCATGCCGCGTTTGGCGAGCCGCTCGCGGTGCTCGCCGGCGATGCGCTGATCGTGCTCGCCTTCCAGACGCTCGCCAAGTCGCGCTGCTCGCCGCTGCGGCTCGCGCGACTGATCGACACCATCGGCGACGCCGTCGGCGTGCCGCATGGCATCGCCGCCGGCCAGGCCTGGGAATGCGAGCCGGAGATCGATCTCTCGCATTATCATCGCTCCAAGACCGGCGCTTTGTTCGCGGCGGCAACCGTGTCCGGCGCGGCGGCGGCGGGGCATCCCGATCCCGCAGCCTGGCGCAGCCTGGGCGAGAAGATCGGCGAGGCCTATCAGGTCGCCGACGACATCCGCGATGCGGCCAGCGATGAGGAGGAGGCGGGCAAGCCGGTCGGCCAGGATGCCAAGCTCGGGCGGCCCAACGCCGTGCTGATTTACGGTCTCACCGGCGCCGTCAGCTATCTGCACGATCTCGTCGCCGACGGCATCCGCACCATGCCGCCCTGCGCCCATGCCCACGAGTTGCGCGTGCTGATGGAGCAGGAAGCCAAGCGCCTGGTGCCGCGCCGCCTCGCCGCGTCGGCGGCGTGATGGTTCGGCCGCGTTGAATGGCATCGCTCGCGCCGCGCGCACAGTGCCCACTCTCCCCTGGAGGGGGAGGGTCGGCGCGCCTGCGCGCAGCGGCAGGCGCGACGGGGTGGGGTGACAGATTGTCGGCGGGTGCGGTGCGGATAGTCCGTGAAGAGCCGATGCAGCGGAACTTGATCTCGCCTCGACCCATCCGCACCTGTTTCCGGGATCACCCCACCCCACCGCGCGCCTTGCGCGCGGTGACCCTCCCCCTCCAGGGCAGGGCAATCGCATGTGGAAATTCCGGGCTTTCGCGACGAACGATCCTGCAAGTTAGTGACTCCGTCATGCCCGGGCTTGTCCCGCCTGCGCGGCCGAAGCCGCTTCGGCGCGGCGAAGGCCCGGGCATCCACGTCGTTCTCAGCATGCCGGCCGACGTGGATGGCCGGGACAAGCCCGGCCATGACGACGAGGAGAGAGACGAGCCCAAAACGGCGATCGCCACACGCGATTGCCCTGCCCTCCAGGGGAGGGTGGGCAGTGGTGCGCGTCGATGCGCTATTGCCCGCCGACTGGAGCATTGATCCGTGTCGACCGTCGTTCGCCACGACACTTCGCCCCCGATCAGCTTTGGCGATCGCTGGCGCGGCTGGCGCGACTCGTTGCTGGCGAGTGCTTCGTTCCAGCGCTGGGCGGCGGCGTTTCCGTTGACGCGGCCGATCGCGCGCAGGCGGGCGGCGGAGCTGTTCGATCTCTGCGCCGGCTTCGTCTATTCGCAGACACTGGCAGCTTGCGTGCAGCTCGATTTGTTCGAGACGCTGCGCGCCGGGCCGCGTGATCTTGCGGCGCTCGCGTCGCGTGCGGCGATACCGGACGCCGCGATGGAAAGCCTGTGCGAGGCGGCCTGCGCGCTGCAGCTGCTCGAGCGCCGCGGCGCGGCGCGCTATGGGCTGGGGCCGCTCGGCGCGGCGCTGCTCGGCAATCCCGGCATCGCCGCGATGGTCCGCCATCACGCCGCGCTCTATGCCGATCTCGGCGATCCCCTGGCGCTGCTGCGCGGCGATGACCGCGAACGCCGCCTCGCGCATTACTGGCCCTATGCGCTCGACCATGGCGGCGCGGCGCTGACGCGCGACGATGTCGCGCCCTATACGGCGCTGATGGCGGCGTCGCAGCCGATGATCGCGGACGTCGTCCTCGCCGCTTATCCGCTGGCCGGCCACCGCTGCCTGCTCGATGTCGGCGGCGGCGATGGCAGCTTCCTCGCCGCCGCCGCGCGGGCGGCGCCGCAGCTTCGGCTGCAATTGTTCGACCTGCCGGGCGTCGCTGTGATCGCGCGGGAGCGTCTGGCCCAGGCCGGTCTGGCCGACCGTACGACGATCACGGCGGGCAGTTTCCACGACGACCCGCTGCCCGCGGGTGCCGACGTCATCTCGCTGATCCGGGTGGTGCACGACCATGACGACGACGCGGTGGCGCGGCTGCTGGCCAAGGTGCGCGCAGCATTGCCCGACGGCGGCGTGCTGCTGCTTGGCGAGCCGATGCGCGACATGGCCGGCGGCAGCGACGGCGTCGCCGCCTATTTCGAGATCTATCTCCGGGCGATGGGGCAGGGCCGGCCGCGCAGCGCGGCACGGCTTCGCGAACTGCTGAGCATGGCAGGCTTTTCGCAGGTGCGAGTGCTTCGCACACGCATCCCCTTGATCGCCAGCGTGATTGTCGCGAAAAGCTGACACTCCGAATGTAAATTTATATTGACACTTTCCCTGGTCGGACTAACCTGACACCCGTAACTAAGCGGGCGTCGCCGGGGAGTTGGGCAATGGACGCGATCGCCGTCGTACTGGGGAGGCCGAGGCAACTATCGCTGCAGCACCTGGTGCTTGCAGACGCCCCGGACTGCCTGACCGTCGACATCGAATGGAGCGCGATCAGCACCGGCACCGAGCGGTTGCTGTACGAGGGCCGCATGCCGCAGTTTCCGGGCATGGGCTATCCGCTCGTGCCGGGCTACGAGGCTGTCGGCCGCGTGGCGCAGGCCGCGCCGCATTCCGGTTTCCGGAAGGGCGAGCGCGTGTTCGTGCCGGGCGCGGCGCGCTGCTTCGGCGAGGTGAAGAGCCTGTTCGGTGCCGCGGCCTCGCGGCTCACCGTTCCTCCGCAGCGTGTCGTGGCGATCGACGAAGTGACCGGCGAGCGCGGCGTGCTGCTCGCGCTGGCAGCGACCGCCTATCATGCGCTGTCGATCGGCGGTGACGGAAGGGCCGAATGCGTCGTTGGCCATGGCGTGCTCGGGCGCCTGTTGGCGCGGTTGATCATCGCGATGGGCGGCGATCCGCCCGTCGTGTGGGAGAGCAATCCCGAGCGTGCCGATGGCGCGATCGGCTATCGCGTCATCGATCCCGCTCAGGACGACAAGCGCGACTACCGCCTGATCTTCGATGCCAGCGGTGATGCTGGACTGCTCGACAGCCTGATTGCGCGCCTGGCGCCAAGCGGCGAGATCATCCTCGCCGGCTTCTACAGCGCGCCGCTGACCTTCTCCTATCCGTCGGCTTTCATGCGCGAGGCGGCAATCCGCGTCGCCGCCGAATGGAAGCACGAGGATCTGATCGCGGTGCGCAACCTGATCGATACCGGCCGGCTGTCGCTGGATGGGCTGATCACGCATCACGCGGATGCAGCGTCTGCCGAGAGCGCCTACCGGACCGCGTTCGACGATCCGTCATGTCTCAAGATGGTCCTGGACTGGAGAGCTGCACGATGAATGCCCCGACCAAGATCAGTGCCAACTTGGCTGCAATGACGGATGCCCTGCGTGCCGAGGCCGCGATCGAGCCGGATGCGCCGGTGACGGCTGCGCCGAAGAAGACCACGCAGATCATCGCGATCTACGGCAAGGGCGGCATCGGCAAGAGTTTCACGCTCGCCAATTTGTCCTACATGATGGCGCAGCAGGGCAAGAAGGTGCTGCTGATCGGCTGCGATCCGAAGAGCGACACGACTTCGCTGCTGTTCGGCGGCCGTGCCTGTCCGACCATTCTGGAAACCTCGTCGAAGAAGAAGCTCGCCGGCGAGGAGGTCAAGATCGGCGACGTCTGCTTCAAGCGCGACGGCGTGTTCGCGATGGAGCTCGGCGGTCCCGAGGTCGGCCGCGGCTGCGGCGGACGCGGCATCATCCACGGCTTCGAGCTGATCGAGAAGCTCGGCTTCCACGATTGGGGCTTCGACTACGTGCTGCTCGACTTCCTCGGCGACGTCGTCTGCGGCGGCTTCGGCCTGCCGATCGCGCGCGACATGTGCCAGAAGGTGATCATCGTCGGCTCCAACGACCTGCAGTCGCTCTACGTCGCCAACAATGTCTGCTCGGCGGTGGAGTATTTCCGCAAGCTCGGCGGCAATGTCGGCGTTGCCGGCATCGTCATCAACAAGGATGACGGCACCGGCGAGGCGCAGGCGTTTGCGGATGCGGTCGGCATCCCGGTGCTGGCCTCGATCCCGGCCGACGACGACATCCGCCGCAAGAGCGCGAGCTATCAGATCATCGGCCGGCCCGGCACGGCCTGGGCGCCGCTGTTCGAGCTGCTGGCGACCAATGTCGCCGAGGCGCCGCCGCAGCATCCGCATCCGCTGACGCAGGACGGTCTGCTCGGCCTGTTCAAGGCCTCCGAAGTCGGCCGCGACGTCGTGCTGGAGCAGGCGACGCTCGAGGACATGTGCGGCAGCACGGCGGTGACGAAGCCGTCGCTCGAAGTGATCTACGATAATGTGTGACGGGTGCGTGCCGAGCAGCGGAACAGAGTATCGGAATCTCGTGCAATGAGCGATGCAGTGGTCCATCAGGCGGTGAGCGCGCAAGGCGACGCGGCGGCAGGCGTGCCGGCGCAGCCGGAGGCGCTGGGCTGCCACGCCGGCAAGGCCGAGCTCAGGAAGGCGGCCGATGCCGCCGGCAAGAGCGAGGTCTTGGCGCGCTACGCGGCCGACTATCCGGCCGGGCCGCATGACCAGCCGCAGAGCATGTGCCCGGCGTTTGGCTCGCTGCGTGTGGGCCTGCGCATGCGGCGCACCGCGACCGTGCTGTCGGGCTCGGCCTGCTGCGTCTATGGCCTGACCTTCACCTCGCATTTCTACGGCGCGCGGCGCAGCGTCGGCTATGTCCCGTTCAACTCGGAGACGCTGGTCACCGGAAAGCTGTTCGAGGACATCCGCGAGGCCGTGTTCAAGCTCGCGGACCCTGCGAACTACGACTGCGTCGTCATCATCAATCTCTGCGTCCCCACCGCCTCGGGCGTGCCGCTGCAGATTCTCCCGAAGGAGATCAACGGCGTCCGCATCATCGGCATCGATGTCCCCGGCTTCGGCGTGCCCACCCATGCCGAGGCCAAGGACGTGCTCGCCGGCGCGATGCTGAACTATGCGCGGCGCGAGGCGGAGCAGGGACCGGTGCAGGCGCCGCGCGCGCCGCGCGGCGACAAGCCGACGATTACACTGTTGGGCGAGATGTTCCCGGCCGATCCCGTCGGCATCGGCATGCTGCTGGCGCCGCTCGGATTGGCGGCAGGACCGACGGTGCCGACGCGCGAGTGGCGCGAGCTGTATGGCGCGCTCGACTGCGCGGCGGTCGCAGCGATCCATCCGTTCTACACGGCCTCGATCCGCGAGTTCGAGTCGGCCGGCCGGCCGATCATCGGCTCGGCCCCGGTCGGCTGCGACGGCACGGCGGACTGGCTCGAGGCCGTCGGCTCGACCTGCGGCATCGGCCGCGCGCAGATCGATGCGGCGAAGAATGCCGCGCTGCCGGCGATCCGCGGCGCGCTCGCGGCAGCGCCGATCCGCGGCCGCATCACGCTGTCGGGCTATGAAGGCTCGGAGCTGCTGGTTGGGCGTCTGCTGGTCGAGAGCGGCGCCGACCTGCGCTATGTCGGCACCGCCTGTCCGCGGACGCGTTGGTCGGAGGCCGACTGCGCCTGGCTCGAGCAACGCGGCGTGCGCGTGCAGTATCGGGCATCGCTGGAGCAGGATCTCGCCGCGGTCGACGAGTTTGCGCCGGATCTCGCGATCGGCACCACGCCGGTGGTGCAGAAGGCGAAGGCGCGCGCGATTCCGTCGCTGTACTTCACCAATCTGATCTCGGCACGGCCGCTGTTCGGCGTCTCCGGCGCCGGCTCGCTGGCGCAGGTCGTCAACGCGGCGATCGCAGGAAAGGCCCGATTCGACGAGATGCGCGACTTCTTCGAAGGTGTCGGCGAGGGCGACACCGCGGGCGTGTGGCAGGGCATGCCTGTCGCGCGTCCGGACTTCCGCGACAAATATCGCAAGGCGGTCGCGGCGCAGGCCAAGAAGCGCAAGTCCGAGGAGATGGTGTAATGCTGATCCTCGACCACGATCGCGCCGGCGGCTATTGGGGCTCGGTCTACGCGTTCACCGCCATCAAGGGCCTGCAGGTCATCATCGACGGCCCCGTCGGCTGCGAGAACCTGCCGGTCACCTCGGTGCTGCACTACACCGATGGCCTGCCGCCGCACGAATTGCCGATCGTCGTCACCGGATTGGGTGAGGACGAACTCGGCCAGAAGGGCACCGAGCAGGCGATGAAGCGCGCCCGCGCCGCGCTCGATCCGGATCTGCCGGCCGTGGTCGTCACCGGCTCGATCGCCGAGATGATCGGCGGCGGCGTGACGCCCGAGGGCTCCAACATCAAGCGCTTCCTGCCGCGCACGATCGACGAGGACCAGTGGCAGAGCGCCAACCGCGCCTTGAGCTGGCTGTGGAGCGAATACGGCCTGCGCAAGATTCCCGAGCGCAAGCCGCGCACTGATGGCGAGAAGCCCCGCGTCAACATCATCGGGCCGATCTACGGTACCTTCAACATGCCCTCGGATCTCGCCGAGATCCGCCGCCTGGTGGAAGGCATCGGCGCCGAGATCAACATGGTGTTTCCGCTCGGCAGCCACCTCGCCGACGTGCCGAAGCTGGTCAATGCCGATGTCAACATCTGCATGTACCGCGAGTTCGGCCGTCTCTTGTGCGAGACCTTGGAGCGGCCCTATCTGCAGGCGCCGATCGGGCTGCATTCGACGACGAAATTCCTGCGCTCGCTCGGCGAGCTGACAGGGCTTGATCCGGAGCCGTTCATCACCCGCGAGAAGCACACCACGATCAAGCCGGTGTGGGATCTCTGGCGCTCGGTGACGCAGGACTTCTTCGGCACCGCGAGCTTCGGCATCGTGGCCTCCGAGACCTATGCACGGGGCCTGCGCAATTTCCTGGAGACCGAGCTCGGTCTGCCCTGCCACTTCGCGATCTCGCGCTGCGCGGGCGCCAAGACCGACAATGATTCGATCCGCAAGCTGATCCATGAGCGGCCACCGCTGGTGCTGTTCGGCAGCTACAATGAGCGCATGTATGCGGCGGAAGCCGGCAACCGCGCGATCTACATCCCGGCCTCGTTCCCAGGCACGGTGATCCGCCGCCACACCGGCACGCCGTTCATGGGCTATGCCGGCGCGACCTATGTCGTGCAGGAAGTCTGCAACGCGCTGTTCGACGCGCTGTTCAACATCCTGCCGCTCGCCACGCAACTGGATCAGATCGCGGCGACGCCGGCGCGGCTCGAGCGCGAATTGCCCTGGGACGACGGCGCCAAGCTGGCGCTGGATCAGATCATCGAGACGCAGCCGGTGCTGGTGCGGATCTCCGCGGCCAAGCGGCTGCGCGATGCGGCCGAGCGCGGCGCGCGTCAGGCCGGACTGGACACGGTGACGGAAGACATTCTCGCGCAAGCGCGGTCACGGCTCGCAACGGGCTAGGCCGCGTAGGCAACGGGGATGGAGCGGAGAGGGAGAGGACGATGTCGTTATACGAACGCATGGATCGTGACGTCGCGCCGGGATCGCGCGAGCGGATCGAATACCTTCTCGTCTACGCGGTGTGCTTTGCCGTGCTGATGGTCGAGGGCGTGCTGCGCCGGATCGGTTCGCTGGTCACGGCCCATCGTCCGGCGCCGCTCGGCGCGATCGTCGCCGAAGCGCGGGTCAAGGCTGCGAACTGCGCGACCTCGTCGTTCATGGGGCTGTGACGCCCCGAAAGGTTTCGGGCTCCGGGGGCGTGATGTCAGGCCCCGCTGCTCTTGCAAGGAATTCGTGCGGCTTGCCGCACGGATGTCATCCCGGCGACGGGATGGCGCTTCGACGCCGCTCATCTCGGTGAGCGGCATCCGGCCGAAAGGCCAACACCAGGAGGTACTACTATGGTGGAACCAAACAAGGGAGGCTCTCTGTCGGGGCTGACCGAAGCGGAGGCTAGGGAATTCCATAGCATCTTCATGACGAGCTTTGTGGCCTTCACGGCGGTTGCGATCGTCGCCCACATTCTCGCCTGGATGTGGCGTCCGTGGCTGCCCGGCCCGACCGGCTACAAGGCAGCGGCGCTGGATGGGGTGACCCACTACGCCAATCTCGTGCTCTCCTACCTGACCTGATCGAAAGGAGAAAACTATGTGGCGCTTGTGGTTGTTGTTCGATCCCCGCAGGGTTCTCGTGGCTCTCGGCGTGTTCCTGTTCGGGCTGGCATTGGTGATTCACTTCATCCTGCTCAGCACCAACCGGTTCAACTGGCTGGAGGGACCGCGTGCTGCGAAGACGTCGTCGATCTCGGCTCCGGTCACCCCGGTAAAGCTCACCTAACAGCTCGACGACCAGAGGGAAGCGGACGGGCGACGGCGGCAGACCCCGTTCGCCCGCTTCCCAAATCCTCTCGTCCACCGAATTCACGATACGACACGTAGCTTATCGAGCGACGGGCAGCGGAGGCAGGACCGATGGCAATGCTCAGCTTTGAACGAAAATACCGCGTCCGCGGCGGAACGTTGATCGGCGGCGATCTCTTCGATTTCTGGGTCGGACCGTTCTACGTCGGCTTCTTCGGCGTGACGACGATCTTCTTCACCTTCGTCGGCGTGGCGCTGATCCTCTACGCCACGGCGCTCGGACCGACGTGGAATCTCTGGCAAATCAGCATCAATCCGCCGGACGCGAAATACGGGCTCTCGTTCGCGCCACTGACGGAGGGCGGCTTCTGGCAGCTCATCACGGTGTGCGCGCATGGCGCGTTCGTCTCGTGGGCGCTGCGCGAGGTCGAGATCTGCCGCAAGCTCGCGATCGGCTATCACGTGCCGGTGGCCTTCGGCTTCGCGATCTTTGCCTATTTCACGCTGGAGGTGATCCGTCCGGTGCTGATGGGCTCGTGGAGCTACGCGTTTCCCTACGGCATCATCACCCATCTCGATTGGGTGTCGAACACCGGCTATCAGTTCGGCAACTTCCACTACAATCCCGCGCACATGATCGCGATCACGTTCTTCTTCACGACGTGTCTCGCGCTCGCGCTGCACGGCTCGCTGATCCTGTCGGCCGCCAATCCGGGCAAGGGCGAGGAGATGAAATCGCCGGAACATGAGAACACGATGTTCCGCGATCTCCTCGGTTACTCCATCGGCACGCTCGGCATCCATCGCCTCGGCCTGTTCCTGGCGTTGTCGGCCGTGTTCTTCAGCGCCGTCTGCATCGTCATCTCCGGTCCTGCGTGGCTGCTGCCCGAAGGCAATGCCTGGTCGGATTGGTGGGAATGGTGGCGCAAGATCCCGATCTGGTCGCCGCAATGAGTTCAAGGAGAGGTCGTCATGGCCCAATACCAGAACATCTTCACGCAGATCCAAGTCCGCAGTAAAATCTACCCGGGCATTCCGATCGAGCCGGGCATCTGGGAGCGGCTCGGCAAGGGCAGCTTCAACTACTGGCTCGGCAAGCTCGGCGACGCCCAGGTCGGCCCGGTCTATCTCGGCTTCCTCGGCCTGGCCTCGCTGATGACAGGCTTCGTTGCGATCGAGATCATCGGTCTCAACATGCTGGCGTCGGTGAACTGGAGTCCGCTCGAGTTCATCCGTCAGTTCTTCTGGCTGTCCTTGCAGCCGCCGGCGCCGGAATACGGCCTGCAGATCTTCCCGCCGCTGCAGGAGGGCGGCTGGTGGCTCATGGCAGGCTTCTTCCTGACGACGTCGATCCTGCTGTGGTGGGCGCGCACCTATCGCCGCGCTCGGGCGCTCGGCCTCGGCACGCATGTGTCGTGGGCGTTCGCCTCGGCCATCTGGCTGTATCTCGTGCTCGGCTTCATCCGGCCGATCTTTATGGGCAGCTGGAGCGAGGCGGTGCCCTTCGGCATCTTCCCGCACCTCGACTGGACCAACAACTTCTCCATCACGCACGGCAACCTGTTCTACAATCCGTTCCACATGCTCTCGATCGCCTTCCTCTACGGGTCGGCGCTGCTGTTCGCGATGCATGGCGCGACGGTGCTGGCGATCAGCCGCTACGGCGGCGAGCGCGAGCTGGAGCAGATCGTCGACCGCGGCACGGCGTTCGAGCGTGGTGCGCTGTTCTGGCGCTGGACGATGGGCTTCAACGCGACGGCCGAATCGATCCATCGCTGGGCCTGGTGGTTCGCGGTGCTTTGTCCCTTGACCGGCGGCATCGGTATCCTACTGTCAGGCACCGTTGTCGACAGCTGGTTCGACTGGGGCGTGAAACACGGGCTGGCGCCGATGCGCTGAAGGTCTGCGGGACAAGGCATGTTGGACAGAGTTGAGCAGATCGAACTGGCCGGGCGCAGCACGCGTCCGGCCAGTCTTTTGGAGGCGATGCGCGAGCGCACCAAGGCGTTGCACGTGACCGCGGAGCGTACCGGCATCGTCGCCGAACTGCTGCGGGGACGCGGTACCATCCCCGCCTACGCGCTGCTCTTGCGCAATCTGCTGCCGGTCTACGACGCGCTGGAAGCCGAGCTCTCGCGGCACGCGGGAACGGCGGTGGTGGGTCTCATCGTGCGGCCCGAGCTGCATCGTACTGCCGCGATCAAGGCTGATCTGGCGCGGCTGGATGGAAGCCACCTGCCGCTGCTCCCGGAGGCGATCGCCTATGTCGGCGCCATCCGCGAGGCGGGCGCTGGTTCGGGGCACCCGCTGCTGGCGCACGCCTATACGCGCTATCTCGGCGATCTCAGCGGCGGCCAGATCATCAAGAAGATCCTCGCGCGCTCGCTCGAACTGCCGACGGAGGCGCTGTCGTTCTACGATTTTCCTGAGATCGCCGACATTCCGCGCTTCAAGGACGGCTATCGCGATGCGCTGGAGCGCGCGGGCGCGGCGATGGACGAGCATGATGTCGTCGTCGAGGAAGCCGCGACGGCCTTCAAGCTGAACATCACGCTGTCGCAGGCGCTGCAGTTGGCGGCGGGGCTCGGCGGGTAGGGCAGGCGAGGCGCAGGCTCGTAGCGTACGCCGACTTCAAATTCGCGGTGGATGGCAACATCCGTTGGAGCCGATCTGCTTCCGCGGCAGGCGGTCCACTCCCCTCCCCCTTGCGGGGAGGGGGCGGGGGTGGGGGTCCACGAGTCGCGCTGCTTGTGATCGAGCTCCATACCCTCGAGCTCATTTGCTACTGAGCGAACCGGAATCAAGAGACCATCGCAACGGGAGCTGTTGTGCGATGTGAAAGGCATCGTGCTCATCACGCAGTTCGGAGTGCGCGGACCCCCACCCCCGACCCCTCCCCGCAAGGGGGAGGGGAGCGCACTGCGGTCGCGGGACCATCTTGGGTCACATCGTCAAAGTGCGTTTGAGTTTGGCGAACGGCTTTGTCCCGCATGACCAATCAAGCGAAGCCTGCGCTCGCTTACTCCGCACCCTCACTCCCCGCTCTGCGAGCGATACCACACCAGGTGCTCCAAAATGCTCAGCGTGCGCGCGGTGGAGTTGCGGATGCTCTCCAGCATTTCGGGCATGCTGCCGGCCTCGGCGCCGTGGGTGACTTCCAGCGCAGCGAGTTGGGCGTTCTCCACCGTGGAGGCGGCGAGCTCCTTGTAGATCAGGCTGGCGCTGTGATCGAGCCGCAGGCTCGGGCGGCGGTTGCCGTCGATCTCCTCCTGGAAACGGGCGCGCGCGGCTTCCGCGGTTTTGCGCTCGGTGAGGTCGGAGAAGATCAGCACGAAGCCGAGAACGCGGTCATAGGGCGCGATCACGGGATCGGCGCGTAGCATCAGCGGCCGTTGCGGCAAGGCGCCGCCGGTCAGCGTCAGTTCGCCGCGCCAGCTGCGCTTGTTGCGCATGAGGTCGTCGAGATTGGCACGGAATTCCGCCGGCGCCGAGAAATAGGCGCCGAGGTCGCGCAGATGCGGAATATGCGGATGCGAGGCGCGCAACTGCTGCTCGAAGGCTTCGTTCATCAGCAGGATACGGCCTTCGACATCGGCGATGATGACCGGCTGCTCCGAGCGCAGCACCTGCGCGCTGATGGTGGCGAGCTGGTCCTGGGCGATCACCATGCGCACCGAGCGCAGCTGCAGCGCGACGTCGGCGACGGTCTCGCTGACCAGCCGGGCCGACGCGAGTTCGGCCGGCGACCATGGCTCGGACTTGCCCTCCACCAGCTGGTGCCATTGCGCGAACGAGCGCCGCGGCGACAGATCGGAGGGATCGTCGCCGATGATCACGGCCTTCAGCGGATCACCGCCCCAGGTCACCGTTCGCACCTGCTCGGGCCGGAACCACAGCAGATACTCGCCATCGCTGGCGGAGAGCGGCGCCGCGATCAGGCCGCTCGCCACGCCGCGGATATCGCTGAACGACGGCTCGTCCAGAGTGAGCGAGGCGGTGACGGTCAGCCCTTGTGCGGCATCTGGCAGCTTGCGCCTGCGGTCGAGCCAGGTCGCGAGATCGCGGATGCGCTGCGTCGACGGCACGTCGCCGGCGGTCGTGACCTGGCCCTCGAACAGCAGCGCCGCGCCGCTGGCGCCGAGCGGCTGCAGCAGCGATTGCGAGCCGTCGAACAGCGCGGTCTGCCATTCGCCGTCGCGCGACACCGCCTCGGCCAGCCGCTGTTCCAGCCGACGCACCACCAACTCGGACTGGCTCTGGGCGAAGCTTTCGAGGGCGGCGATCCGGATTGCGCAGGTCTCGGCCAGCGCCTCGCCGGCGGCGCGAATGTCGAACGGCACGAAGCGCGGTTCGTAATGGTGGCAGGCGATCAGCCCCCACAGCCGGCCGCTGACCATCAGCGAGCACACGAGCGTCGCGCCGACACCCATGTTCTGCAGATATTTCTGATGGATCGGCGACATGCTGCGCAGGCAGCTCAAGGACATGTCGAGGTCGCGGCCGTTGAGCGGCGAGATCCGCGGCTGCAGCGGCACCGGCATGTAGTTCACGTCGACCAGCAGCCGGACGCGGTTGCGCTCGTAGAGCCGGCGCGCGATCTGCGGAATGTCCGAGGCCGGATAGCGGTTGCCGAGAAACGCCTCGAGGTCGGGCCGCCGTCGCTCGGACAGCACCTCGCCATGGCCCTCCTCGTCGAAGCGGTAGACCATGACGCGGTCGTAGCCGGTGATTTCCTTGAAGATCGTCGCCGTCTCGTCGCACAGGCCGAGCAGCGACGAGGCCGAGGTGATGCGGTGGAAGGCGCCGTCGAGGGCGGGGGCGATGTTGGTCGACCTTGTCGCCGGCTCCAGCTCGACGATCAGTCCGCCGTTCGATGGCCGATGCACCGTGCAGTCGACCTGCTGCGGCGGCGATCCGGCCGTGCATCGCAGCGTCATCGGAGTCAGGTGCAGCGGACCGTTGAGATGCGGCAGGATCTGCAGCGCCACGTCGCCGCCGAGATCGCGCAAGGGGCGTCCGACCACGGTATTGGTATTGAGGAAGGCGGCCGCATTGATGCTGGCCTGGATGACGACGTTGTCCGGCTCCTTCAGCGCCAGCAGAATGCCGTGCGGCTGGATCGAGCCCGCGAGATGAATCTGTTCACGCTCGCAATCCGCAAGAGTAGCGTGGCCGAAGGCCGGCGTTGTCAGCGGAACGGGCAACTAGCTCCCCTTTTCGGTTTCCTCGTCTTCTTCTAGCTGGCTCAGATTATACCGATCGAGCTTGGCGTAAAGACTTTGCCGGCTGAGGCCGAGAATTTCGGCCGCCGACGTCCTGTTCCCGTTGGCGAGCTCAAGCGCGGCGCGGACATAGTGCTGCTCGACGACCTCCACGGTGCTCCGCACCAAGTCGCGCAGCGGCGTTTTGCCCACCGATTCGTTGAGACCAGACAGGGCCGCCCGAAGATTGTCATGTTCCGCCGCCGGAGACAACCGCCGCGCGATATTGCGCATGATCAATCCGATCCGGCGGTGACCGTCCAGACCGTGGGAGGCGGCCGAAATCTCGACCTCCGTCTCGCTGCCGAGCTCGCCCTGGATGGTGGTGGCGAGCAGGCGGACGGTGCCATGCCGTTCGACGTTGGAGATCAGCACCGAAAGGTCGGCGCCCGGCCGCGTCAGCCAGCGGCTGAGTTTCTCGCCGAGGACGGCCTCCTTTGAGCCGATCTCGACCAGCTCCAGGAAGGCGCGATTCGCGCGCTTGATCGCCCCGGTCGCATCGATGCTGATGACGGCATCGGGCAGATTGTCGATCAGCCCTTCCGGATCGTCCGGCATCGGTCCGGGCTGAGCAGCGCGGCCGATCGGCGCCATCTGCAGCAGGAACATCGGCGCGGTCTCGCTCGTCATCAGCGATCCCCGGAGCATCCAAGGCGCGGCGTCCTCGCCGAGGTGAACGACGATGCCGGGCGCCTTGCCCTGGTCGCGGACGCGCCTGAGCATCAGCTCCACCGGCTCGCGCTCCTTCTGCGGGATCTCCTGCAGAAACTCGCGGCCGACCAGATTGTCCCGGCGCCGGCTGGAGACGCCGAGCGCCGCGGCCGCGGTGCGATTCGCCTCGACGATGCGCAGATCGGACACCTTCGTCAGCAGCACGGCCTCGTTGGAATCCTCGATGACGAGCCGGTAGCGGGTCTCGATCTCGCGCAGCTTCCAGTAGTCGCGCTCGATGGTCTGCTGCGCCGAGATCAGGCGCGCCTGCAGCTCCGCGACAGCCTGCAGGTTCTTGCCGATCGCCAGCATGCCCGCCCGGCCGCCGAGCAGCACGGTGGTGAATTCCATCGGCAGTTCCAGGCCGCTCGGAAACCGCTGCGTGATCTGGCGAAACGCGGAGATGCCGGTGCGCTTGGTGTCCTGCATGATGCGCTCGATCTTCTCGCTCGCATCGTCGACGATTTCGGACCAGGGCCGGCCGAGCCAGACGTCGACATTCTCTGTCGAGATGTTCGGCGACAGCGTGGCCTCACGGATCACGCCGTCCATGTCGAGCAGCAATGTCACGTCGGGTCGTGGACCGTGAAACTCGGCCATGTATTGGCACCCGCTTGTTGGCACCCGTTGGAGACGCTCGCAGGGATCGCGGCCTCGATTGGCGCGCATTTTGAAGGTGTTGCGCCGTATCCCGCTAACGCATTGATAGTCTTGAGAATGTCGTTAGCTCACGCAGAGCCTTCGGTGTCAAGGCTTATTTCCAAGCATCCAACTTTCGTTGGTATTCCCGCGCCCATTGCATGGTCGAACTGCGACTTATTCGCTCACTTTCATTTCAGGTGAGCATGACAAGCGTTCATGACATTGTTATCTGTCAGGGAAAACTACGTACACTAACGGACTGGAAAGATCGGGAGAATTGGAAATGCTCAGAGTTGGATTGGTCGCAGCGGTCGTGATTGCAGCATCGGCGAGCGGCGCTTGGGCGCTGGACGGCGGTGACGCTGCGAAAGGCGAACAGGTCTTCAAGCAGTGCATGACCTGCCATCGGATCGGCCCCGACGCCAAGAATGCGGTCGGACCGGTGCTGACCGGTGTGGTCGGTCGTCCGACCGGGACCTATCCGGGGTTTGCCTATTCCGAATTGAACAAGCACGCGGGCGAGGCGGGACTGGTCTGGACCGACGACAACATCTTCGAATATCTCGCCGACCCCAACGCCTACCTGAAGAAATATCTGACCGAAAAGGGCAAGGCGGACCAGGCGACCGGCTCGACCAAGATGGTGTTCAAGCTCGCCAACGAGCAGCAGCGCAAGGACGTCGTCGCCTATCTGAAGACGTTCTCCGAGAAGAAGTAGGCGGAGGTCGGCCCCGGCCCACCCTTCCCTGGAGGGGGAGGGTCGGCTCATAGGCGCGAAGCTGCCTGCGAGCCGGGGTGGGGTGATCTCTCCACTTGCACCGGTTTCCGCGGCTTCACCCCACCCCGCTCGCCCGCTTCGCGCGCGACCGACCCTCCCCCTCCAGGGGAGGGTGAGACCGATGTCGCGGCGTCTGCCACGCGCGCGCGTCATTCTCTAGCGCCACCGCTGCCTGAGATCCGCGGCATTGGCGACGCCCGATGCGGCGAGGCAGCCGGCAAGCCAGAACCAGGGTGCATCCGCGAGCGCGCAGCGCAGCGCCAGCAGCAGGAACACGCCGGCGAGCAGGTTGGGCAGCAGCGCCCGCGGGCTGATGCCGCGGCGGTAGCGCCGCCAGACCCACGTCACGGCCGCAAGCTCGACCGCCACCACCGCCAGGATCAGGTCAACCAGGTGCGGGCTGCGAAACAGCTCATCCATCGCGTGAGCAGCTCAGGCCGCCTTCGCAAGCCCGGTGAGGTGGGCGATGTTCTTGAAGAAGATCCGCACATGCGACAGCGGCTTCGCCTTCACGAGCTCCTTGTTCATGTAGGCGTCCCAGGTCAGCTGCTGGACGTCCTTGTCGCGGCAGATGGCGACGAAGCGCTCGCGGCGGGCGTCGTTCGTGTACCAGTAGCGCTGCATCATGCCGAGGATGAAGAACACCGCGCCATGCTTGCGCATGAAGGATTTCCGCGCTGTGGCGAGGGCTGCGGCATCGCCGGTCTTCAGGAACACGGCGACGGCATCAGCCGCGGCGCGGCCGCCGGCCATCGCGTAATAGATGCCCTCGCCCGAGGCCGGCGCCACCACGCCGGCCGCGTCGCCGGCGAGCACGACGTCGCGGCCATTGTCCCAGCGCGACAGCGGCTTCAGCGGAATCGGCGCGCCCTCGCGGCGAATGGTCTCGAGATCGTCGAGCGCGGCGACTTTGCGGAACTGGGCCACCGAGCCGCGCAGCGAAAAGCCCTTATGCGCGCTGCCGGTGCCGATGCTGGTGGTCGGCCCATGCGGAAACACCCAGCTGTAGAAGTCCGGCGACAGCTGGCCGCGATAGACGACGTCGCAGCGAGTGGCGTCGAACAGCGGATGGCCACGCTCCGGCGATCGGACGATCTCGTGATAGGCGAAGACGTAGCGGATCTCGCTGACTTCCGGGATGCACTGCCGCGCCACGGCCGACACCGCGCCGTCGGCGCCGATCACCGCACGGGCGCGGACGCTGTCCGCGCGCACACTGCCGTCGTCCATCCGGCGCTCGTAATGCACCACGGCCGTGCCATCGGCATCGCGGGCGATGTGGCTGAACGTGCCGGTGCGGCGGATCGCGCCGCCCTCGGCCGCGCGGGCCCGCAGCCATTCGTCGTAATGCTCGCGATCGACCATGCCGACGAAGCCGCCGTCGATCGGCATGTCGACATCGCGGTTGCTCGGCGACACCATCCGGGCGGACGAGATCCGCGCCACCAGCAGATGGTCGGGAATTTCGAACTCGGCGATCAGGCGCGGCGGAATGGCGCCGCCGCACGGCTTGATGCGGCCGGCCTTGTCGAGCAGCAGCACCTGATGGCCCTGGCGGGCGAGATCGTTGGCGGCGGTGGCGCCGGCGGGACCGCCGCCGACCACCACGACATCGAACGTTTCGGACGGGGTGGTCATCGCTAGGCTCCCTGATTGGCCGGCTGCGCCGCCAGCGTCGGTGACGGCTCGCGCGGTCGCTTGATCCAGATCGCGAGCCAGGCAGAGAGAACGAACAGTGCGGCTTCGGCCGCGAACACCGCCGCGTAGGCCGAGGCGGTCGAGGGCATGAAGGCGCGCGCCGCGTCGGCCGCTGCGGTGCCGACGAAACCGCCGATGCCGAACGAGATCGCCTGCGAGGCGCCCCACAGGCCCATACGGGTGCCCTCGCGGTTGTCGCGGCCTTCGCTGACCATGTTCATCATCGCGCCGATGGCCGCGATCGCGTAGACGCCGTTGGTGATGCCGAGCAGCAGCACCGAGCCGCGCAGCGGCCAGGCCGGACCGATCGCCGCGGCGGCGACCAGGCTGAGCAGCGCCAGCGCCGAGGCGAGGCAGCCGCCGATGATCCAGGGCTGCGGCCGCGTCCGCCAGTCGGCATGCAGGCTCGCCATCGCCGGCATCAGGATCATGCCGATCAGCGCGCCCATATGCTGCACCGAGGAGAGTTGCGTGGTCTGGCCGGGAGTCATGCCGAACACGCTGCCGGCGAACGGCTCCAGGATCAGGTCCTGGGCGCTGTAGGCGAGCATCGAGACGAAGATGAAGATCGCGAAGCGCCGCGCCTGCGGCTCCCGGCAGATCTCGCGGAAATCCTCCATGAAGCCGCCGCGCTCGGCGGTTGCCGCGGCTCTCTCGGTCGACAGCTCCGGCTGCTCGATGCCCCACACGCCGAGCAGGGTCAGCACCATCGCGATCGCCGAGACCGTGCCGGAGACCAGCATCAGCCGCTCGCCGGAGAACGGATCGAGCGCCTTGCCGGCAACGGCCGTGGTAACGATGAAGCCCGCGATCATCATGATCCAGGCGATCGAGGCGGCGGCGCTGCGCCGCTCCGGCGCGGTGCGCTTGGCGAGCAGCACCAGGAGCGAGGTGCCGGCGGCGCCGACGCCGATGCCGATCATGATGAAGGCGATCACCGCAACGGCGAGGCCGAGAATGAGCTGGCTCGCCATCAGCGCGGTGGCGGCCGCGGCCAGCAGGCCGCCGGCGGCGAGCACGGCCATGCCGCCGACGATCCAGGCGAAGCGGCGACCGCCGACATCGGAGCCGTGGCCGAGCCAGGGACGCAGCACCTGCATCGCATAGTGGATCGCGACCAGCAGGCCGGGAATCATCGCCGGCAGCGCCAATTCGATGACCATGACGCGATTGAGCGTCGAGGTCGTCAGCACGACGACCGCGCCGAGCGATGTCTGCACCAGGCCGAGCCTGACAATTCCGAACCAGGAGAGCGGAGCAGGGGCCGTCATGCCGACATCCCCGCGAGCGCAAAGGCCGTCACCAGCATGCCAATTACGTAGAGCAGGACGCCGGTCCCGTTGTACCAGGGCGCGAGCTCACGCGGGTTGGTCATCAGCCGCCGCATCAGCACCAGCTGGGCCGCGATCAGCGCGGCGACGATCATCGCATGCGCCGGCCGGCTCCATGCGATCAGCAGCGCCAGCACCGCGACCTGCGCGACCGCCATGGTGATGCAGGCGAGGCGGGCGGCGCGCTCCGGGCCGAGCAGCACCGGTAGCGAGTTGACGCCGCTGACGCGGTCGCCACCGATGGACTTGAAGTCGTTCAGGGTCATGATGCCGTGCGCGCCAGCGCTGTACAGCAGCGCGATGCCGAGCACCGGCCAGGACGGCGCCTGCGCGCTCATGATCGCGGCCGCCGTGATCCACGGCAGTCCCTCGTAGCAAAGGCCGACGGCGCTGTTGCCCCACCAGCCGTTCTGCTTGAGCCGGATCGGCGGTGCGCTATAGGCCCAGGCGAGCGCGAGGCCGATCGCCGCCGCGGCAAAGCCCCAGGTGCCGAGCAAAGAGGCGACGCCGAGCGACAGCACGGTCCAGATCAGCGCGATGTACAGGCCCCAGCGGCCGGGAATGCGGCCCGAGGGAATCGGCCGGTCGGGCTCGTTGATCGCATCGACATGGCGGTCGAACCAGTCGTTGACGGCCTGGCTGGTGGCGCACACCATCGGCCCGGCCAGCACGAGGCCGGCGATCACGATCGGCCAGCGCGGCGCCAGCGGCGCGCCCGAGGACACCACGCCGCAGCCGAACGCCCAGATCGGCGGAAACCAGGTGATCGGCTTCAGCAGTTCGAGAACGGCGGACGGATGCAGCCGGGGGGACAGCGGGACGGGCGCGATCTCGGTCATTGCTACGCTTCCACCTCTTCCAATGGCATCTGTTCGGACGGCAGCTATTCCAGCTGACTGTCCTCTTCGCTCGGCTCGGCCATGCCGTAGCGCCGCAGCTTGACATAAAGGCTCTGCCGGCTGAGCCCGAGCATCTCGGCCGCGGTCGCCCGGTTGTCGCCGGTGAGCTTGAGCGCGGTCTCGATGCACATCCGCTCGATCACGTCGGTGGTCTCGCGCACCAGCTCCTTGAGCGGCACCCGGCCGATCAGCTCGGCGAGCTGCTCGCGGGAGCGTGGGATGAAGCCGTGGTCGGCGCCGTCGCCGGGAATGCGCGGGCCGACATTGCGGATGGTGAAGCCGAGTCGGGCCTGGCCGGGTGCGCCGACCGTGGTGGCGGAGATTTCGACGTCGACCGGCGAGCCATGCTCGCCCCGGACGACGCTGGAGAACAGCTTGAGCGTGCCGTGCTGGCGCAGATTGGTCAGCATCACCGAGAAGTCGACCGCGGACTTGCCGATCCAGCGGTCGATCGTCTCGCCCACGATCTGATGCATGCTCTCGATCTGGGCGAGCTGGAGGAACGTGGCGTTGGCGTGCAGCAGCCGCCCGTCCATGTCGGTGATCACGAAGCCGTCGGGGGCGGCCTCGACGAACTGCACCAGCTGGGTGTTGACCTCGGAGGCGCGGGTGATCGCCGGTTGCGACGTCAGCGGCGAGAACCGCAGCAGGAACAGCGACGACGTGTCCTGGCGGAAGAAGGTGCCGTCGAGCAGATATTCGCGGCCGCCGTCGAGCGTGACCTTGGCGCGCTCGATCTTGCCCTGGGACCTGATCGCCAGCGACAGCGATTGCGACAGCGCGTTGTCGTCGAGCAGCAGGACGTCGGGAAACAGCTTGCCGATCAGATTGGCGGCGCCATGGTCGAGCAGGGTGGCCGCCGCCGGATTGGCCTCGACCACTCGATGACTTGTGGCGTCGATGATCAGGACCGGCTCGGCGGTGATCTGAAACAGGATCCGGTAGCGCGATTCGGCATTGCGCATGCGCGAGTAGTCGCGCTCGATCGCAACCTGCGCCTCGATCAGCTTCTGCTGGAGGGCTGCGGTGGCGCGAACGTCTCGCCCGACCGCGATGAAGCGGGCGGCGCCCTTGATCGCCACGACGGCGAACAGAATCGGGATGTCCGGGCCGCGGGCGGCCGGATAACGCACCTCACGCCAGCGCGACACCTTGCGCTGGGAGGCCTCGGTGAGCAGCAGCTCTGGCTTGGTCTGGCTTTCCTCGGACACTGTTGCTTGCCAGGATCGGCCGATCCACGCGTCTGTGTTTCTCAATTCAAGCGGCAATCCGGCCTGTTGAAAAGCCAGATCCTGAATGTTGCCGTCGGCGTCGAGCGCGAGCGCAATGTCGGAGGCTGCGGCCACCAGCATGGCCGCAACATCCGCATTGAGATCGCCAAGCGACTCTTTCGGAGCTCTGAACGCCCTCACCAACGCCGTTGTCCTCCCAATCAAGGAGCCTTCGCGCGGCAAGTCTCATTCCAGCATTCATCTTCACTGCACCCTCAGCTATCGCCGTTCGGTCAGAAGACTGACGACGTGCCGGGCTTGCGAAGCCTCTCTGCTCGGGTCGGAGACGATACCGTCGCCGCCGACCAGAAGAACGAGTTCAGGCCGTTCAATAAACGCAGGACCGCAGACCAGCACGCCGATGTCCTGGTTGGAGGACTCGCGCCGGACCATCCTTATGTTTGAGGCGAGATCGTCAAGCTTCTTGTCGCTGGTTGCGAAGAACTCGACGACGTTGAACCATTGCGTGCGGAGCGCATCGACGAAGCTGCGATCCGCCGTGTCGGGCTCGATCCAGGTCTCCCAGCCATCGCGGCGGAAGAATTCACCCGCGAGCACGACGCCGAACATCATGTGGCCGATTTCGCGGCGATCGCCTGGCGACGTCGTCAGCAGGACGCGCAGGCCCGTGGGCGCGACCGCGAGTTCGGCGCAGAAGGCGGGGCTGAAATGGCGCAGCAGCTGCTGCAGCCGCCACAGCGCCAGCGTGACGTCGGCGAAGTCGCGCTCATCATCGGCCCAGAGATGGCGGAGATGGTTCGCGGTCGGCACCAGGAGATCGAGATAGATCCGCTCCAGCGTCTCGCCGTGATCACGATGCGCCTGGATGCAGGCGACCGCGCCGTCCTCGTCGGCGTCCAGCACCAGCTCGGCAAAGTCGGCGGCTTCCTGGGCCGAGGCTGCGATGATCGCCGGCACGCGTTCGAGCGTGGAGGCATGGGCCATCACCAGGCGCGGAATGATCTCGGCCTCGATCGCTCCGTTGAGCTGAGGATGACGGGTGCTGTGTAAGGGCACATTGACACGCGGCGCTGCCGGCGGATGAAAGCCGGGCTGCCCACGCTTCGTCCGGAAGCGTGCTCGTGGAAATCGGGCTGTTTCATTGAGCTCGGTCATCAGCGCCTCCCCTCCATATGAGCGCACGTTGCTCGTTGCGTCAATATTCTTTGACGTCAATTTTGATTGACACTCTTTCGACCCGGGTCTAGCGTTTCCCCATCGGGCCCGCACTCCGGGGATTTGCGATGCGCCACCTGCAAGCTGCACAACGTAACGTTGACCAAGCCGAGTGCGGTGCACCACAAATGTCCCTGTGGTTGTCGTCATCGCACCACTGGGCACCGATGTTGTCAAATCATCTTTACACATCGTGTGACGCCCAATTCACGTCCGCCACTGATCCGTCGCTGTGGAGTCAACTCTGCTTCACACCCGAGGCGGCGCCGCGTGCAAAGCGGCAAGCGCTTTACACGCCTGAGGAAAAGCGTCGACGCGACGCCACGCCATGGACCCTGGTGCAGGGCATCCTGGCGCCGCTCCAGTTTCTCGTCTTCCTGATCAGCCTCGGACTGGTCGCGCGCTATCTCGCCACGGGCGAGGGCCTGTGGCTCGCCACGGCCTCGGTCATTCTCAAGACGGCGCTGCTCTACACCATCATGATCACCGGCTCGATCTGGGAGCGGGTCGTGTTCGGACGCTATCTGTTTGCGCCGGCCTTCTTCTGGGAAGACGTGTTCTCGATGCTGGTGATCGCGCTGCATACGGCCTATCTCGCCGCGATCATCGGACATATCGGATCAGCACAGCAGCAGATGCTGCTGGTGCTCGCGGCCTATGCGGCCTACGCGATCAACGCGACGCAATTCCTGCTCAAGCTGCGCGCCGCGCGGCTGCAGGAGCAGGCGATGGCGCAAACGAGTGCGGAGCGCGCGTCATGAGCATGTCCGCACAAGCCTGTGCCGTGGCGTCGGCCTCATCAGCAGACGGCGTGCTGCGCGAGCGCGGCCAGCGCGAGGTGTTCTGCGGCCTCACCGGCATCGTCTGGCTCCACAGGAAAATTCAGGACGCGTTCTTCCTCGTCGTGGGATCGCGCACCTGTGCGCATCTGATCCAGTCGGCCGCAGGCGTCATGATCTTCGCCGAGCCGCGCTTCGCCACTGCCATCATGGAGGAGCGCGACCTTGCCGGCCTCGTCGATGCCAATGACGAGCTCGACCGCATCGTCGGCCAGCTGCTGGCGCGTCGCCCCGAGATCAAGCTCTTGTTCCTGGTCGGCTCCTGTCCGTCCGAGGTGATCAAGCTCGATCTGTCGCGCGCGGCGTTGCGGCTGTCCCAGCGCTTCTCGCCCGGCGTGCGCGTGCTCAACTACTCCGGCAGCGGCATCGAGACGACGTTCACGCAAGGCGAGGACGCCTGCCTCGCTGCGCTTGTGCCGGTGCTGCCGCAAGCCGACCGCGCCGCGCGGCCCTCGTTGCTCGTGGTCGGCGCGCTCGCCGATGTCGTCGAGGACCAGTTCAAGCGGACCTTTGCCGCGCTCGGCATCGATCAGGTCTCTTTCCTGCCGCCGCGCCGTTCGTCGGAGCTGCCGGCGATCGGATCGGAAACACGCATTCTCCTGGCGCAGCCTTTCCTTGGGGATACCGCGCGCGCACTGGAAGAGCGCGGCTGCCGCAGGATCGCGGCGCCGTTTCCGTTGGGCGGGGAGGGCACCGCACTGTGGCTCACTGCTGCGGCCGACGCCTTCGGCGTTTCGCGCGCCCATATCGAGCGCACCATTGCGCCGTTGAAGGCGCGGGCGGAGAAGGCGCTGGCGCGCTATCGCGCGCAGCTCGCCGGCAAGCGCATCTTCCTGTTTCCGGATTCGCAGATCGAGATCCCGCTGGCGCGGTTCCTTGCGCGTGAGATCGGCATGGAGCTGGTCGAGGTCGGCACGCCCTATCTGCATCGCGATCATCTCGCCGCCGAGCTTGCGATGCTGCCCGCCGGCACGCAGCTCAGCGAGGGCCAGGACGTCGAGCGCCAGCTCGATCGCTGCCGCGACGCGCGTCCCGATCTCGTCGTCTGCGGTCTGGGCCTTGCCAATCCGCTGGAGGCCGAAGGCCTCACGACCAAATGGTCGATCGAACTGATCTTCACGCCGATTCAAGGCTTCGAGCAGGCCGGCGATCTCGCCGAGCTGTTCGCGCGGCCCTTGCTGCGGCAAACGCGACTGGCGGTGTGAGATGCAGCTGTCGGTCTGGACATATGAAGGCCCCCCGCACATCGGCGCGATGCGCATCGCGACCGCCATGCGCGACGTGCACTACGTGCTGCATGCGCCGCAGGGCGACACCTACGCCGATCTGCTGTTCACCATGATCGAGCGCCGCGACCGCCGGCCGCCGGTCACCTACACCACCTTCCAGGCGCGCGATCTCGGCGGCGACACGGCAGACCTGCTGCAGAGCGCGGCGCGCGCGGCTTACGAGCGCTTCCAGCCGCAGGCGATGCTGGTCGGCGCATCCTGCACCGCCGAGCTGATCCAGGACGATCCCGGCGGGCTGGCGCTGGCCTTGAGGCTTCCGATTCCGGTGATCCCGCTCGAGCTGCCGGCCTATCAGCGCAAGGAGAATTGGGGCGCCTCGGAAACGTTCTACCGGATTGTACGGGCGTTGGCTGCGTCTTCCGCTGATGGCTCCCCCCGCCGTGAACGGGAGGCGGGCGCTCGTCCAGTCTGCAACCTGCTTGGTCCGACGGCTCTCGGCTTCCGTCACCGCGACGACCTCGCGGAAGTGACCAGGCAGGTTGTGGAGCTCGGCATCGGGATCAATGTGGTGGCGCCGTGGAACGCGACGCCGGCTGATCTCGCCCGCCTGCCGCAGGCCGATTTCAACATCGTGCTGTATCCGGAAGTCGCGCTGACGGCGGCGCAATGGCTGAATCGACAGTTCGGCCAGCCCTATACGAAGACGATCCCGATCGGTGTCGGCGCGACGCGCGACTTCATCAAGGAGGTCGCAGGCCTTGCCGGCATCGATGCAGAGCCCGTTCTGTCACGCGCCGAGAGCCGGCTGCCCTGGTACTCGCGCTCGGTCGACTCGACCTATCTCACCGGCAAGCGCGTCTTCATTTTCGGCGATGCCACCCATGCCGTCGCGGCCGCGCGCGTCGCGACGCAGGAGCTCGGGTTCGAGGTCGTCGGCCTCGGCACCTATGCCCGCGAATTCGCCCGCGAGATCCGCGAGGCCGCCGCGCTCTACGGCGTCGAGCCACTGATCACGGACGACTATCTGGAGGTCGAAGCCCGTGTCAGCGAACTCCGTCCTGAGCTCGTGCTCGGCACGCAGATGGAGCGCCACATCGCCAAGCGCTTGGGCATTCCCTGCGCCGTGATCTCGTCGCCGACCCACGTGCAGGACTTCCCGGCGCGCTACTCGCCGCAGATGGGGTTCGAAGGCGCCAATGTGCTGTTCGACACCTGGGTGCATCCGCTGATGATGGGCCTGGAGGAGCATCTGCTCGGCATGTTCCGCGAGGATCACGAGTTCGCCGATCACGCCCCGTCACATCTCGGCGCAGCCCCGGCCGCGCCGCCGCAGCAGCCGCAGCTCCGCGTCGTCGAAACCAGTGTCACCACCGAGCTCGCCTGGGCCTCCGACGCCGAACGCGAGCTGACCAAGATTCCGTTCTTCGTGCGCGGCAAGGCACGCCGCAACACCGAACGCTTCGCGCGCGAGCGCAACGTCAACCTGATCACGCTCGAGACCTTGTACGATGCCAAAGCGCATTTCGGTCGCTGACGTCACACCCATCCGGGTGGTGATCGTGACGATGGACAGCCATCTCGCCTCGGCAGCCGTGCGCGCGCGCACGACCTTGCAGGCGGAGCTGCCCGGGCTCGATCTCAAGGTGCACGCGGCCGACGAGTGGGGCTGCAATCCGACCGCGCTGGCGCATTGCCTCGCCGACATCGCCACCGGCGACATCGTCGTCGCGACGATGCTGTTCATGGAGGACCACATCCAGCCGGTGCTGCCGGCGCTGCAGGCCCGCCGCGACCAGTGCGACGCGATGATCGGCTGCCTGTCGGCCGGCGAAGTCGTGCGCCTCACGCGGCTCGGCAAGCTGACGATGTCGGGCTCGGCGACCGGCGTGCTCGGCCTGTTGAAGCGGCTGCGCGGCAGCAATCGCTCGGGCAATTCCAGCGGCCAGGGCCAGATGAAGATGCTGCAGCGGATGCCGCGCCTGCTGCGCTACATCCCCGGCACCGCGCAGGACCTGCGCGCCTATTTCCTGACGCTGCAATATTGGCTTGCCGGCTCCGAGCAGAACTTTGCGAACATGGTGCGCTTTCTGGTCGGCCGCTACGCCGATGGCCCGCGCGCCGCGTTGCGCGGCAAGCTCACTGCCGCCGAGCCGATGACCTATCCGGATGTCGGGCTTTATCATCCGCGGGTGCCGCAACGGATCGTCGAACGCGCCGATCAGTTGCCGGTCCTGGCGAAGCCGGTCGGCCGCGTCGGCGTCATCCTGATGCGCTCCTATCTGCTCGCCGCCAACACCGCGCATTATGATGGAGTGATCGCGGCACTGGAGGCGCGCGGGCTCGCTGTCGTTCCGGTGTTCGCCTGCGGACTGGACTCGCGCCCGGCGATCGAGCGCTATTTCCAGAAGGACGGCGTCTCGACAGTCGATGCGGTTGTTTCGCTTACCGGCTTCTCGCTCGTCGGCGGCCCCGCTTACAATGACGCGCGCGCCGCCGAGGAGGTCATGGCTGGCCTTGATGTGCCGTTGATTGCCGCGCATCCGTTGGAGTTCCAGACCGTCGAGCAGTGGCATGACGATGCGCGCGGCCTCACGCCGGTCGAAGCCACCATGATGGTCGCCATCCCCGAGCTCGACGGCGCGGTCGGCCCGACCGTGTTCGGCGGCCGCTCGGCGATGGCCGATTCCGGCCGCGACATGGCCTCGCTGCCCGAGCGCGCGGCACAGCTCGCATCCCGCGTCGCCCGGCTGGTCGAGCTGCGCCGCTCGGCCCGCGCCGAGCGCAAGATCGCAGCGGTGCTGTTCAACTTCCCGCCGAACGGCGGCAGCGCCGGCACCGCAGCCTACCTCTCGGTGTTCGAGTCGCTGCACAATGTCATGACCTCGCTGCGTGCGGCGGGCTACACGATCGACGTCCCGGCCACGGTCGATGAGCTGCGCGCTCGTGTGCTGAAGGGTAATGCCGAGCGGTTCGGCACTGCGGCCAATGTCGCTGTCCGGATTCCGGTCGATCAGCATGTTCGCCGCGAGCGGCATCTGGCCGAGATCGAGAAGCAATGGGGACCGGCGCCCGGCCGCCATCAGACCGATGGCGCCAGCCTGATGGTGCTGGGCGAGCAGTTCGGCAATCTGTTCGTCGGCCTGCAGCCCGCCTTCGGCTATGAGGGCGATCCGATGCGGCTGCTGTTCGAGCACAGCTTCGCGCCGACCCACGCCTTCGCCGCGTTCTATCGCTGGCTGCGCGAGGAGTATCGCGCCCATGCCGTGCTGCATTTCGGCACCCATGGCGCGCTGGAATTCATGCCGGGCAAGCAGGCCGGCCTCTCCGCCGAGTGCTGGCCGGAGCGGCTGATCGGCGACCTGCCGAACTTCTACATCTATGCCTCCAACAATCCGTCGGAGGGCGCGCTCGCCAAGCGCCGCGGCGGCGCCACCTTGATCAGCTACCTCACGCCCTCGATCACCAGCGCGGGCCTCTACAAGGGCCTCGCAGAGCTGAAATCCTCGCTCGACGCCTGGCGTAATCTGTCGCCGGACGCGACCGAGCAGGTGAGGGCCGACAGCGGGGCGCTGATCCAGGCGCAGGCGGCCGCGGTCGATCTTGCCGTGGCCGAACCGCTCTGGGGCGATGAGCGCGACGGGCGGATCGCTGCGCTCTCGGCCAGCGTCCTGGAGCTGGAATACTCGCTGATCCCGCACGGCCTCCATGTCGTCGGCGCCCCGCCGCCGCAAGAGCAACGCAAGGAGCTGCTCGACCTCGCGGGGATCACCGACGCCGCCAAGCGCACCGAACTCGACAAACTGCTCGCCACCGACAGCGAGACGCCGGCCATTCTGCACGCGCTCGACGGCGGCTACATCCGCCCCGTCCCCGGCGGCGATCTGCTGCGCAACACCGACGTGCTTCCGACGGGCCGCAACCTGCACGGCTTCGATCCGTTCCGTATTCCCAGCGCCTTCGCGCTCAAGGATGCCGAGCGCCAGGTGGCGCGGCTGCTCGCCCGCCATGCCGGCGAGGGCCACAAACTGCCGGAGACGATCGCGCTGGTGCTGTGGGGCACCGACAATCTCAAGACCGAGGGCGGTCCGATCGCGCAGGCGCTGTGGCTGATGGGGGCCGCGCCGCGCCATGACAGCTATGGCCGGCTGTGCGGCGCCAAGCTGATCCCGCTGGAGCAACTCGGACGCCCGCGCATCGACGTCGTGATCACGCTGTCCGGCATCTTCCGCGATCTGATGCCGCTGCAGACCAAGCTGCTCGCCGAAGCCGCGCTGCTCGCCGCGTCGGCGGATGAGTCCGCTGAGTTCAACTATGTGCGCAAGCACGCGCTGGCCTTCCAGGCCGCGCATGGCGGCGAGATCGCGGATGCCGCATTGCGCGTGTTCGGCAATGCCGAGGGCGCCTATGGCGCCAACGTCAACCATCTGATCGATTGCGGCGCCTGGACCGACGAGGACGAGCTGGCCGACGTCTATACCCGCCGCAAGGGCTTTGCCTACGGCACCGACGGCCGCCCTGTCCGCCGCGACGCGCTGCTCGGCCATGTGCTGGCCGGCGTCGACGCCGCCTATCAGAACGTCGACTCCGTCGAGCTCGGGGTGACCACGATCGATCATTATTTCGATACGCTCGGCGGCATCAGCCGCGCGGTGAAGCGGGCCAAGGGCGAGGCGGCGCCGGTCTATATCGGCGACCAGACCCGCGGCGAGGGCACCGTGCGCACGCTCTCGGAACAGGTCGCGCTGGAGACGCGCACGCGCACGCTCAATCCGAAATGGTACGAGGCGCTGCTCGCCCACGGTTACGAGGGCGTCCGCCAGATCGAGTCGCACGTGACCAACACCGTCGGCTGGTCGGCGACGACCGGGCAGGTAGCCCCCTGGGTCTATCAGCAGATCACCACGACCTTCGTGCTCGACCCCGCGATGCGCGAGCGTCTCGCCTCGCTCAATCCGGCGGCGTCCGCGAAGATCGCCAACCGTCTGATCGAAGCGCATGAGCGCAATTACTGGACCCCGGATGCCGAGATGCTCGATGTCCTGCGCAAGGCCGGGGAAGAACTCGAAGATCGCCTCGAAGGCGTGGGAGTTGCCGCATGAATGTGACCTTGAGACCGCCGCTGACGACGGCCCCGCGCCGCCTTGACGGGGCAGGCAGCGTTCAGGTGCAGCTCGATCCGAACGTGGTGATCGGCACTGCAAAAGTGTTCTCGGTCTACGGCAAGGGCGGCATCGGCAAGAGCACGACCTCGTCGAACCTCTCGGTGGCGCTGTCGAAGCTCGGCAAGCGCGTGCTGCAGATCGGCTGCGATCCCAAGCATGACTCGACCTTCACGCTGACCAAGCGGCTGGTGCCGACGGTCATCGACATTCTCGAGCAGGTGAACTTCCACTCCGAGGAGCTGCGCCCCGACGACTTCGTCTACCAGGGCTACAATGGCGTGATGTGCGTCGAGGCCGGCGGGCCGCCGGCCGGCACCGGCTGCGGCGGGTATGTCGTCGGCCAGACCGTGAAGCTGCTGAAGGAGCATCATCTGCTCGAGGACACCGATGTCGTGATCTTCGACGTGCTCGGCGACGTCGTCTGCGGCGGCTTCGCCTCGCCGCTCCAGCATGCCGATCGCGCGCTGATCGTCGCCGCCAACGACTTCGACTCGATCTTCGCGATGAACCGCATCGTCGCGGCGATCCAGGCCAAGTCCCGCAACTATCCGGTGCGGCTCGGCGGCGTGATCGCCAATCGCAGCGCCGCGACCGACCAGATCGACAAGTTCAACGAGCGCATCGGCATGAAGACGCTGGCGCACTTCCCCGATCTCGACGTCATCCGAAAGAGCCGGCTGAAGAAGTGCACCCTGTTCGAGATGGAGGCCTCGCCCGACGTCGAGCGCGCCCAGAACGAATATCTGCGTCTCGCCGCGTCGCTGCTCGCCGGCGTCGAGCCGATCCACGCGGTGCCGCTCAAGGACCGCGACATCTTCGATCTCCTTGGCTTCGATTGAGTGAGGCTGGCACATGACGACAGCGGAATATCTCGCCCGCCGCAGTGAAGTGGAGACCTATTTCGACCGCACCGCGGTCGCCGCCTGGACGCGGCTGACCTCGGATGCGCCGGTCGGCCGCATCCGCGCCACGGTGCGCGCCGGTCGCGACGAGATGCGGCGGACCTTGCTGTCGTGGCTGCCGCTCGATCTGCGCGGCGCGCGAATCCTCGATGCCGGCTGCGGCACCGGCAGCTTCTCGATCGAGGCGGCGCGCCGCGGCGCCGATGTCGTCGCCGTCGACATCTCGCCGACCCTGATCGAAATCGCGCAGCGCCGTCTGCCCGACGACATCAGCCGCGATGCGATCCGCTTCGTCGCCGGCGACATGCTCGATCCCCGGCATGGCGGCTTCAACTTCGTCGTCGCGATGGACTCGTTCATTCACTACCGCGCCGAGGATGCCGTGCGCATCGTCGCCGGCCTCGCCAATCGCACCTCCGATGCGATCCTGATGACCTACGCGCCGCGCACGCCGCTGCTTGCTGTCATGCATGCCGTCGGCGGTCTGTTCCCGCGCGGCAACCGCGCGCCGTCGATCGAGCCGGTCGCGGAGCAGAAGCTGTCTCGCCTGATCGCCGATCAGCCGGATCTCGCCGACTGGCGCTGCGCGCGCAGCAGCCGCATCGCCAACGGCTTCTACATCTCGCAAGCGCTGGAGCTCCGCCCGTCATGAGCGCGCGCGCACCATCGTTCCTGCAACTGTGGACGCGGCTGTCGTCGCGCTATCTGCCGTTTGCGGATGCCGCCTCGACCGAACTGCCGCTGTCGCGCCTGATGCGGCTGTCGCTGTTCCAGGTCTCGATCGGCATTTCGGTGGTGCTGCTCAACGGCACGCTCAACCGCGTCATGATCGTCGAGCTCGGCGTGCCCTCCTGGCTGGTCGCGACCATGGTGGCGCTGCCGCTGGTGTTCGCGCCGCTGCGCGTGCTGATCGGCTTCAAGTCGGACCATCACCGCTCCGTGCTCGGCTGGCGCCGCGTGCCCTACATCTGGATGGGGACCTTGCTGCAGTTCGGTGGCCTCGCGATCATGCCGTTCGCGCTGCTCCTGCTGTCCGCGGGCGACGCGCCGGGCCAGGTCATCGCGGGCCGCGTGGGCGCGGCGCTCGCTTTCCTGCTGGTCGGCGCCGGGCTGCACACGACGCAGACGGCAGGCCTGTCGCTGGCGACCGACATCGCGCCCGAGCATTCGCGCCCGCGCGTCGTCGCCTTCCTCTACGTGATGCTGATGTTCGGCATGATGGCGAGCGCGCTGACCTTCGGCGGGCTGCTCGCCGATTTCAGCGAGATGCGGCTGATCCAGGTCATCCAGGGCGCCGCGCTGACCGAGATGGTGCTCAACGTCATCGCGCTGTGGAAGCAGGAGGCGCGCGATCCCTCGCGCACGTCGGCTGCCCGGGAGCGTCCGCGCTTCGGCGACTCCTGGCGGCAGTTCCGCGAGGCCGGCGGCTCGATGCGCGTGCTGGTCGCGGTCGGGCTCGGTACCGCCGGCTTCACGATGCAGGACATTCTGCTCGAGCCGTATGGCGCGGAGATCCTTCACCTCACGGTGGGCGAAACGACCGCACTGACGGCGTTGTTCGCCGCCGGCACGCTTGCGGGCTTCGGGCTGTCCGCGCGCCGCCTCGGCCGGGGCTCCGATCCTTATCGCATCGCGGCGCTCGGAGGGCTCGTCGGTCTGGTCGCGTTCTCCGCCGTGATCTTCTCGGCGCCGCTCGCGTCGCCCTTGCTGTTCCGCATCGGCACGACCCTGATCGGCTTCGGCGGCGGCCTGTTCGCGGTCGGCACGCTCACGGCTGCAATGGCGCTGGTGCAGAACGGCGAGAGCGGGTTGGCGCTCGGCGCCTGGGGCGCGGTGCAGGCGACGGCGGCCGGTCTCGCGATCGCCGGCGGCGGTGCCATTCGCGATGTGATGTCGCAACTCGCGATGGACGGTCGCCTCGGCGTCGCGCTTGCCGGACCGGCGACCGGCTACAGCATCGTCTACCACGTCGAGATCGCGCTGCTCTTCGTCACCCTGGCGGTCATCGGGCCGCTGGTGCGGCGGCGGGCGGCGGAGCCGCAGCAACTACAGTTCGGAATCGCTGAATTTCCAGGTTAGCCCAGTCGGGGAGGAAACCATGCAGACGTCTTTCACGAGCTACATCGATGTCGCCCAGGTGGTGCTTTACGGGTTCTGGGTGTTCTTCGCAGCCCTGATCTTCTACCTGCGCACCGAGGACAAGCGCGAAGGCTATCCGCTGCAGTTCGAGGGCCGCGTCGGCCGCCGGACCGCGTCGAGCGGTCACGGCTTCCCGACCCCGCCGAGCCGCAAGACCTATCACATGCATGGCGGCCGTACCGCGAGCCTGCCGAACTGGGACAACGACCGCCCGGATGCGCCGGTGACGCCGATGTATCCCTGGCCGGGCACGCCCTATCTGCCGACCGGCAACCCGATGCTCGACGGCGTTGGCCCGGGCTCCTTCGCCGCGCGCAAGGACGAACCGGAACTGACCATGGACAACATCCCGGCGATCGTGCCGCTGCGCGTCGACGGCAGCATCTTCATCGCCTCGGAGGATCCGGATCCACGCGGCATGCCGGTGATCGGCTGCGACGGCCAGCTCGGCGGCAAGGTGCGTGAGGTGTGGGTCGATCGCGCCGAGATGCTGATCCGCTATCTCGAAGTCGAGGTCGACGGCATCGTCGGACGCCACGTGCTGCTGCCGATGACGATGGCCGTAGTCGACAGGTCGCGCAAGGCGGTGCTGGTCGATGCCATCCTCGGCTCGCAATTCGCCAACGTGCCCGCTCTCGCCCATGCCGACCAGGTCACCAAGCTCGAGGAGGACAAGATCGTCGGCTACTATGGCGGCGGCCACCTCTATGCGACCGCCGCGCGCCAGGAGCCGCTGCTGTGAGCAGGCTTCGCGATCGTGATGAGCTGATGCTGCCGGAGGGCGAGCGGCTGCTCTGGCAGGGACAGCCGGCGGTGAAGGCGCTGCTGCTGCGTGTCTTCCACCTGCGTCTGGTGCTCGCTTATTTCGCGGCGCTGTTCGGCGCGCGCGTCGTGGCCGGTGCGCTGGATCACCAGCCGCTGGCGGCCTCGGTCGCCAGCGCGTCGTCGCTGGCAATGCCGGTGGCGATCGCCACGCTGCTGCTCACCGGCCTCGCGGTGCTCTACAGCCGCACCACGCGCTACACCATCACCTCCAGGCGCGTGCTGCTGCAGTTCGGCGCCGTGCTGCCGATGACCTTGAACGTACCGTTCAAGCAGATCGCGCGCGCCGACGTGAAGCTGTTCGCGGACGGCTCCGGCGATCTTCCGCTCGGCGTCCTGGCGCAACAGCGGCTGTCCTATCTGCTGCTGTGGCCGCATGCGCGTCCCTGGCGGCTGAACGAGGTCGAGCCGATGCTGCGCGGCGTGCCTGATGCCCGCGCAGTCGCCGAGATTCTCGCCAAGGCGCTGGTCGCGGCCTCCGATGGCGCGGTCGCGGCCCAGCCGCTCGCGGCTGCTGAGGGTCATCCGCAGGGCACGCCTGCGGGCGCCGTGGCCAACGCGGCGTGATGAGGAGGAACAAGCCATGAGCCAAGCCGAGGGCCATGTCGAAGCCGAAATCATCATCCCGAAGGGCGCGTTGCGCGCAGCCTTTGCGCTGGTCGCCTTCGCTCTGCTCGCTGCCGGTGTCGGTCGCCTGACCGGCCTCGGCACCGTGCAGCACGATCACATGGCCGCCGTGCAGACGGTGGCGCTGCGGTTCGAGGACCGGCCCGACGGCGGCATCTCCGTGGTGTCGCCCGACAGTGGCAAGGTCGTCGGCGTGGTCGAAGCCGGCTCTGACGGCTTCCTGCGCACCGTTCTGCGCAGCATGGCGTTCGACCGCCAGCGTCACGCAATCGGCTCGGGACCGGCCTTCACCATCAACCGCTGGTCCGACGGCCGCCTGAGCCTGGACGATCCCGCCACCGGACGGCGGGTCGATCTCGCGCCGTTCGGTGACAACAACAGGCGCCGGTTCACGGAGCTGATGACCATGGGAGAAACGCGATGAGAGCCTTATGGGCCAACGAGCCCCGCCGCTTCGACATCGGCTGCAGCATCGAGGTCGAGCAGACCTCCGAGACGCTGCACGCCCATGTCACGCTCGACCGCGACGTCAACATCCGTCCGGGCGACGAGGTCGTGATTCATGGCGAGCCGATCACGGTCAAGTTCGGCGAACAGCTCAACCTGCGCCGCACGGCCACTGTGGTTCGTGCTGGTCCGGTGAAGCGCATGATGATGCATGTCGCCGGATATCTCGAACTCACGGAATTGTACGACGTCAGCTTTTCGGACGGGAGGGTCAGATGATCGCAATGGAAGGTGGGTCCGGCAACATCTCCACCAAGATGGCGCTCGAGGATACGATCCTCACGCCTCGCTTCTACACCACCGATTTCGCGGCGATGGACCGGCTCAATGTCGACCTCGTGCGCCGCGAATGGGATGCTGTCATGGCCGAGCTGCGCGCCGACCACAACCGCAAGCACTTCGTGCGCACGCCGGAGTTCGACAAGGATCTCAACGATCTGCCCGAGGCGCTTCGCGCCGAATTCAAGGACTTCCTGGTGTCGTCGCTGACGGCCGAGTTCTCCGGCTGCGTGCTCTATGCCGAGATCAAGAAGCGGATCAGCAATCCCGATATCCGCGAACTGTTCCAGTTCATGAGCCGCGACGAGGCCCGCCATGCCGGCTTCATCAACGAGATCCTGAAGGATCACGGCATCGGTGTCGATCTGAGCTTCCTGACCAAGACGAAGAAATACACCTATTTCAAGCCGAAGTTCATCTTCTACGC
Organism: Bradyrhizobium sp. HKCCYLRH3099; assembly: GCF_051167855.1. Taxonomy (NCBI): domain Bacteria; kingdom Pseudomonadati; phylum Pseudomonadota; class Alphaproteobacteria; order Hyphomicrobiales; family Nitrobacteraceae; genus Bradyrhizobium; species Bradyrhizobium sp. HKCCYLRH3099. The sequence continues at coordinate 24,518 of NZ_JBNPTW010000008.1, read as the reverse complement.
GACCTACCTGTCGGAGAAGATCGGCTATGCCCGCTACATCACCATCTATCGCCAGATGGAGCGCAATCCGGATCGACAATTCCACCCGATCTTCAAGTGGTTCGAGAAGTGGTGCAACGACGAGTTCCGGCACGGCGAGGCGTTCGCGCTTCTGATGCGCGCCGATCCGAAGCTCTTGAGCGGATACAACAAGCTCTGGATCAAGTTCTTCCTGATCGCGGTGTTCGCCACCATGCATGTCCGCGACCACATGCGTCCCGCCTTCTACGAGGCGCTCGGCATGCCGGTCGACGAGTACGACATGCGGGTGTTCCGCATCACCTCGGAGATCTCGCGCCAGGTCTTCCCGGTGATGCTCGACATCGACAACCCGCGCTTCTGGGAAGGCCTCAAGCGCCTGCGAGAAATCTCGGAGGCGATCGCCGATGCGAAGGCGCAGGGCGGCATCATGGGCACGCTGAAGCGCGCCGTGCTGCCGCTCAAGGCGGCGCTGACCTTTGGCCGGCTGTATCTGCTGCCGGCCAAGAGCAACGAGCTGCCACGGGAGATCAGGCTGCAACCCGCCTGGTGACAAGGAGCCGGACATGGGCGCGACCGCGATTGCCATTCCCTATGTCGTGTTCGTCTGGTGGTTCTCGACCGGCGCCGTGCTGGCGCTGGTCGGGCTCGCCGCCCGTTACCCGTCCGCGTTCAAATGGGGCACGGCCGCGGCCTTCGTCGCGGCCTTGTCCGGCGTCGCGGTGTCGAGCCAGGCTGCCGAGGACGCCAGCGCCTATTGCGCCTTCACCTGTGCCATCCTGCTGTGGGGCACGGTGGAGATGTCGCTGCTTGCCGGCTGGATCACCGGGCCGCGGCCCGAGCCGTGCCCGCGGGATTGCACGCCGGCCTCGCGCGTCGGCTTTGCGTTGCAGGCGATCGCCTATCACGAACTGGCGCTGATCGCGACCGCGGGTCTGGCGTTCGCGGTGACATCCGGCGCCCCCAATCGGCTGAGCTGGTGGACGTTCGCCGCGCTGCTGGTGCTCAGGCAGAGCGCCAAGATCAATTTGTTTCTCGGCGTGCGCACCCTGAATGACGAGCTGCTGCCGCAGCAGGTCCGGTTCATGCGCAGCTATTTCGCCAAGAAGTCGATCAACCTGCTGTTTCCGTTCTCGATCGCCGCTGCGACCACCGCGACCGTGTTGGTTGCCGCTGCCGCGCTGGGCGCGAAATCGACCTTCGATGGCGTCGCGCTGTCGCTGCTGGCGTCGCTGATCGCGCTCGGCCTGCTCGAGCACGGCTTCATGGCGCTGCCGATGCCTGTGATCAATCTCTGGCGCTGGAGCGCGCCTGCGGAGCCGGTCATGGCGGCCGTCGCCGCGATCCCGGCATCCGTGCCCGTCACGCCGCTCGCGCGGCCGGTGCTTGCCGTCGTGCCGGCCACGCCCGAGGCGGAGCGTCCCATGCCCGCGCCCAAGACATCGATGTCGGCGCAGAAGACCGCCGCCGCCTTGGCGCGGCAGCGGCTCGAGGAGCAGTTCCGCCAAGCCTATCGCCAGGCCCGCGCCGATGCGCAGGCGCAAACCATCACCGGACTGGCCGCGGTGTCGGTCACGCCGCCGGTCGATCCGAACACGACAGCACAGGGGGGAGTACCATGAACTACGAAGACTATTTCCGCCGCCAACTCGACGGCCTCCGGCGCGAAGGACGCTATCGCGTGTTCGCCGATCTCGAGCGCAAGGCCGGCGCCTTCCCGCGTGCGACCTATCGCGGTCCGCATGGCGAGCGCGAGGTCTCGGTGTGGTGCTCCAACGACTATCTCGGCATGGGCCAGCATCCGAAGGTGCTGGAAGTGATGCACGAGGCGCTCGACCGCTGCGGCGCCGGCGCCGGCGGCACCCGCAACATCAGCGGCACCAACCACTACCACATCCTCCTGGAGGAGGAGCTTGCCGATCTCCACGGCAAGCAGGCGGCGCTGCTGTTCAACTCCGGCTACGTCTCGAACTGGACGTCGCTGTCGACGCTCGCGGGACGGATGCCCGGCTGCGTGATCCTGTCGGACGAACTCAATCACGCCTCGATGATCGAGGGCATCCGCCACAGCCGCTGCGAGACAAGGATCTGGCGCCATAACGACGTTGCCGATCTCCGCGACAAGCTGTCGGATCTCGATCCGAAGGTGCCGAAGCTGATCGCGTTCGAGAGCGTCTATTCGATGGACGGCGACATCTCGCCGATCTCCGACGTCTGCGACGTCGCTGACGAGTTCAATGCGATGACCTATCTCGACGAGGTCCATGCCGTCGGCCTGTACGGCCCGCGCGGCGGCGGCATCTCCGAGCGCGACGGCGTCGCCGACCGCCTGACGGTGATCGAAGGGACGTTGGCCAAGGCGTTCGGCGTGATCGGCGGCTATATCACCGCGTCGAACACCGTGTGCGACTTCGTCCGCAGCTTCGCGTCGGGTTTCATCTTCTCCAGCTCGCTGCCGCCGGCGGTGGCCGCGGGCGCGCTGACCAGCATCCGGCATCTCAAGGCCAGCGATCATGAGCGCGCCCGGCATCAGGATCGCGTCGCGCGGCTGCGCCGCCGGCTCGATGAAGCCGGTGTCAGCCATCTCGACAATCCCAGCCACATCGTGCCGGTGATGGTGCGCGACCCCGTGCTCTGCAAGCGCATCAGCGACATCCTGCTCGATCGCTACGGCATCTATGTGCAGCCGATCAACTATCCGACAGTGCCGCGCGGCACCGAGCGGCTGCGCATCACGCCGTCGCCTTATCATTCCGACGAGGACATCGAGCATCTCGTGTCGGCGCTGTCCGAGATCTGGGCCGAGATGGGACTCGCGCAGGCGGCCTGATCGCCTGCGCAAACCGCGCGGCGTTTGCGCCAGATCAATTTGTCAATCCAGCTTGACGTTAGGATGTATGGACAAATTGATAATCGGGGGAGAACGCCGTGCGGATTTTGTTGCTGCATCCGAATTATCACTCCGGCGGCGCCGAGATCGCCGGAAACTGGCCGCCGGCCTGGGCGGCCTACATCTCCGGCGCGCTGAAGGCCGCCGGCTTCACCGATCTCCGCTTCATCGACGCGATGACCAACGACCTCTCCGAGGAGCAGGTCCGCAGCCTTCTGCGCAGCGAAAAGCCTGATGTGATCGGCTGCACCGCGATCACGCCGTCGATCTACAAGGCCGAGCGACTGCTGGAAATTGCCAAGGAGGAGCACCCGGACGCGCTCACCGTACTCGGCGGCATCCACGCCACCTTCATGTATCAGCAGGTGCTGACGGAAGCGCCGTGGATCGACGCCATCGTGCGCGGCGAGGGCGAGGAGATCATCGTCGATTTGATGCGCGCCCGCGAGGACGGCCGCTGGGTCAATGATCGCCGCAGCATCAAGGGCATCGCCTATCGCGACGGCACCGAGGTCGTTGCGACCGTGGCGGCGCCGACGGTGAAGAATCTCGATGCGATCACGCCCGACTGGAGCGTGCTCGAATGGAGCAAATACATCTACATCCCGATGAACAAGCGCGTCGCCATCCCCAACATGGCGCGCGGCTGCCCGTTCACCTGCAGCTTCTGCTCGCAGTGGAAATTCTGGCGCGACTATCGCATCCGTGATCCGAAGAAGGTGGTCGACGAGATCGAAACCCTGATGCGCGAGCACGATGTTGGCTTCTTCATCCTCGCCGACGAGGAGCCGACCATCAACAAGAAGAAGTTCGTGGCCTTCTGCGAGGAGCTGATCCGCCGCGATCTCAAGATCCTCTGGGGCATCAACACCCGCGTCACCGACATCCTGCGCGATGAGGCGCTGCTGCCGCTGTACCGCAAGGCCGGCCTGATCCATGTCTCGCTGGGCACCGAGGCCGCGGCGCAGATGAAGCTCGACCGCTTCAACAAGGAGACCACCGTCGCGCAGAACAAGAGGGCAATCCAGCTGTTGCGCGACGCGGGTATCGTGGTCGAGGCGCAGTTCATAGTCGGTCTGGAGAACGAGACCCGCGAGACCCTGGAAGAGACCTACCAGATGGCGCGCGACTGGAAGCCGGACCTCGCCAACTGGGCCATGTACACGCCCTGGCCGTTCTCCGACCTGTTCCGCGACCTCGGCGACAAGGTCGAGATCTTCGACTACGAGAAGTACAATTTCGTCACCCCGATCATGAAGCCCGACGCGATGGACCGCGGCGAGCTGCTCGACGGCGTCATGAACAACTACCGGCGCTTCTACATGCACAAGGCGCTGTTCTCGTATCCCTGGGCGGGCTCAGGCGAGCGCAGGCGCTATCTGCTCGGCTGCCTCAAAGCGTTCCTGAAGTCCGGCTTCGAGCGCAAGTTCTACGATCTCGGCCGCGTCAATTATTGGGGACCGCAATCCAAGGGCAAGGTCGATTTCGGCTTCGACACCTCGCGCAAGCGCGCGGAGCCCGGCAAGGTGGAATGGAAGACGAGCCATAATCGCAAGCTGACCGGACCGCAGCAGGCGCAGGTGATGGCCTGCGGCGGCGGCACCGAGCAGATGAGCGACGAGGCCGAGACCAGGGTGCACTGAGATGCACGGCACGCGCGCCCAGCATCTTCAGCTGCCGCGCGTTGCCGCCGCCTCTGATCACGCGACGGGGCGCATCGGTCCCAACGCGATCATCCAGACCGCGGAGGCCTTGCGCCTGCTGCGCGGCGAGAGCGACGTGCGCCGCGTCTTCGCGGCCGCGGGTCTGGGAGCTTATCTCGCGGCGCCGCCGGCCGACATGGTGGATGAGGCGGAGGTCATCCGCCTGCATCGCGCCGTGCGGGCGGCGTTGGATGCAGATGCAGCCCGTGCGGTCAGCCTCAAGGCGGGGCAATTGACCGCGCTCTATCTGCTCGCCCACCGCATTCCCGGGCCCGCCCAGCGCGTGCTCCGCGTGCTGCCGGCGCGCCTCGCCAGCCATGCGCTGTCACGCGCGATCTCGGCGCATGCCTGGACCTTCGCCGGCACCGGACTCTTCTCCGCCCGTCCGGGGCGGCCGACGATCTACGAGATCAGCCATTGCCCGCTGTGCCGCGGGCAGGGCGCGGACCACCCGATCTGCGACTTCTACGCCGCGACCTTCGAAACGCTGTTCGCAACGCTGGTGCATCGGAACGCACGCGCCCGCGAAATCAGTTGCGAGGCCATGGGCGCGCCCGCCTGCCATTTCGTGATCGACTGGTGAGACGAAGCCATGCGAGATGCGGCACCGTCATGGCTTCGGGTGTCGCGCTCAGCGGGGCAGGAACCGCGCGCCTTCCTTGCCGAAGAAATCCAGCATCGCCTGCGCCGGCGGCAGCAGCAGCTTGTCGGCACGCCGGACGGCATGCCAGTGGCGCACGATCGGCAGGCCCACGACCCTCAGCATGACCAGCCGGCCCTCGCTGAGCTCATGCGCCACGGTGTGCTGCGAGATGAAGGCGATGCCCAGCCCGGCGATCACCGCCTGCTTGATGGTCTCGTTGCTGTCCATCTCCATGCTGGTCTTGGGATGCAGGCCGCGCTTCTCCAAAAACGTCTCCATCAGCAGCCGCGTGCCCGAGCCCGGCTCGCGGGTGATGAACACTTCGCCGGCGAGATCCTCGGGCGCGATGCGCTTGCGCCGCGCCAGGCGATGGCCGGCCGGCGCGATGATGATGTGCGGATGCTTGCCGAACGGGCGCATGTCGACCGGGATGTCGGCGGGCGGCCGGCCCATGATGGCGATGTCGAGATCGTAGCCGCGCAGCGCCTCGCGCAGGCTGTCGCGGTTGCCGATGCGCAGGGTCACGTCGATCTTGGGAAAGCGCCGCGAAAACTCCGCGATCGCAAACGGTACGAAATATTTCGCGGTCGAGACCGCGCCGATCGCGACACGGCCGCCGCTGCGGCCGGCGAGAATGTCCAGCGCCTGCTCGCAATCCAGGAGCGCCGCCTCGACGCGCTCGGCGAGCGCGAGCACGCTGCGTCCGGCCTCGGTCAGGATCATGCCGTCGGTTGTGCGCTGGATCAGCGGCAGCCCGGCAAGCTCCTGGAGATTGCGAATCTGCAGCGTGACCGCGGGCTGCGTAAGGTTGAGGCGGCCGGCCGCCGACGTCACGGAACCCGAGTTCTGCACGGCCACCAGCGCGCGCAACTGGCGAATGGTGAGATCGCGGGAGAAGTGGCGGCTCATGGAACCCTCGACGCTGTCCATCGTATAAGGAAAACTTTGGTCGATCCAAAGATATTGAAATTTCCCTAATCGGGCAAATCGAGTGTTGATAGCAGCGCGGCACGACGCTTTCGTGCAGCTTCATCAAGTTCCCGGCAGAGGAGCTGATGGCGAGGGAGTGGACTTATGAATCACCAGGCAGATCATCAGACCTTGCACGCGCACCTCGCATTGCAGAATGCGGACGCCGGCTGCGCCGCGGTGATCGAGGCCCTCGCCGACGCCGCCCGCGAGCTCGCGCGGCAGATCGCCATCGCGCCGCTGTCCGGCGTCGATGAAGGCGCTGCCACCGTCAACACCGATGGCGACATCCAGAAGGCGCTCGACATCGTCGCCGACAATCTGATGCGCGACGCGCTGCGCCAGGCGCCCGTTGCCGGCATTCTCTCGGAAGAGGGTGATCGCCCCGAAACGGTCAACGAGGCTGCCCCACTTTGCGTCGCGATCGATCCGCTCGACGGCTCCTCGAACCTGCAGAACAACATCTCGGTCGGGACCATCTTCTCGATCCGGCCGCGCGGCCGCGACGTGCTCTCGAGCTTCTTCGAGCCCGGCACCGCGCAGCTCGCCGCCGGCTTCTTCGTCTACGGCCCGCAGACCTGCCTCGTGCTCGCGATCGACCATCGCGTCGACCTCTACGTGCTGCATCCGACCCTGCACGAGTTCATCCTCGCCAAGTCCGGCGTCCGCATTCCGCAGGATACGCCGGAGTTCGCGATCAACGCCTCGAACCGCCGGCACTGGAGCGGCACTGTCCGCAACTATGTGGACGAGTGCCTGTCCGGCGCCGCCGGCCCGCGCGGCCGCGATTTCAACATGCGCTGGATCGCCTCGCTGGTCGCGGAGGCCTATCGCATCCTGATGCGCGGCGGCGTGTTCCTCTATCCCGCCGATTCCCGTCCCGGCTATCGCGAGGGCCGGCTGCGGCTGGTGTATGAAGCGCATCCGATGGCGCTGATCATGGAATGGGCCGGCGGCTCGGCCTCGAGCGGCCGCGCGCGCATCCTCGAATTGTCGGCGCGCTCGCCCCACCAGCGCGCGCCGCTGATCATGGGCGACGTCCGCCTCGTGCGCGATGTCGACCAGTTGCATGAGGGCGTCGAGCCGCTGTTCGAAACCAGCGACGCGCCCCTGTTCGCCCGCCGCGGCCTGTTCCGCTGAGCGCGCGCTGCTGAGCCTCCCCGGCTCGGCGAGACGTCCGGAGAAAAATCATGTCACGTCGTCATCCGATCATCTCGATCACGGGCTCGTCCGGTGCGGGCACCACCTCGGTCAAGAAGACCTTCGAGAACATCTTCCGCCGCGAAAACGTCAAGGCCGCCTATATCGAGGGCGACGCCTTCCATCGCTACAATCGCGAGGACATGCGCCGCAAGATGGTCGAGGAGGCCGAGCGCGGCAACAAGCATTTCAGCCATTTCAGCCCCGACACCAACCTGTTTGAGGAGCTCGAAAAGACCTTTCGCGACTATTCCGAGACCGGCACCGGCACGACGCGCCACTACGTCCATGACGAGGAGGAGGCGCGGCTGTACGACGCCCGGCCCGGCACCTTCACGGAATGGACGCAACTGCCGGCGGAGTCCGATCTGCTGTTCTACGAAGGCCTGCACGGCGCCGTCGTCACCGAGAAGGTCAACATCGCGCAGCACGCCGACCTGAAGATCGGCGTCGTGCCGGTGATGAATCTCGAATGGATCCAGAAGCTGCATCGCGACCGCGCCTCGCGCGGCTACACCACCGAGGCGGTCACCGACACCATCCTGCGCCGCATGCCGGACTATGTGAACTACATCATCCCGCAGTTCTCCGAGACCGATATCAACTTCCAGCGCGTGCCGACGGTCGATACCTCCAATCCGTTCATCGCGCGCTGGATTCCGACCCCCGATGAATCGATGGTCGTGATCCGGCTGAAGAACCCGCGCGGCATCGACTTCCCGTATCTGCTGTCGATGATCCAGGGCAGCTTCATGTCGCGTGCCAATTCGATCGTGATCCATGGCTCGAAGCTCGATCTCGCCATGCAGCTCATTCTCACCCCGATGATCATGCAACTGATGGACCGAAAGAGGCGCACGCTATGACCGCCAACGCCCTGCAAAAGGCTGCCGCAAAGGCCGATCCGGCGCATGCCGAGATGGCGAACGCCATCCGCTTCCTCGCGATCGATGCCGTGGAGAAGGCGAAGTCGGGTCATCCGGGCATGCCGATGGGCATGGCCGATGTCGCCACCGTGCTGTTCTCCCGTTTCATGAAGTTCGATCCGGCCGATCCGTCCTGGCCCGATCGCGACCGCTTCGTGCTGTCGGCCGGCCACGGCTCGATGCTGCTGTATGCGCTGCTTCATCTCACCGGCTACGAGGCGGTGACGATCGACGAGATCAAGGCGTTCCGGCAATGGGGCGCCAAGACGCCGGGGCATCCCGAGTATGGCCACACGCCGGGCGTGGAGACCACGACCGGGCCGCTGGGGCAGGGGATCGCGACCGCGGTCGGCATGGCGCTCGCCGAGCGCCTGATGAACGCGCGTTACGGCGACGAACTGGTCGATCACTACACCTATGTCATCGCCGGCGACGGCTGCCTGATGGAGGGCATCAGCCACGAGGCGATCTCGCTCGCTGGCCACCTCAGGCTCAATCGGCTGATTGTTCTCTTTGACGACAACGGCATCTCGATCGACGGCTCGACCGGCCTGGCGTGTTCCGACGATCAACTCGCGCGCTTTGCGGCGTCCGGCTGGGCGACCAGCCGTATCGACGGCCATGATCCCCAGGCGATCGAAGCCGCGATCGCCGCGGCACGGCAGAGCGACCGTCCGAGCATAATCGCGTGCCGCACCACGATCGGCTTCGGCTCGCCCGGTCGGCAAGGCTCGGAAAAGGCGCATGGCGCGCCGCTCGGGCCGGAGGAGGTGGAGAAGACGCGCGCTGCGCTGCACTGGCCGCACCGGCCGTTCGAGGTCCCCGCCGACGTGCTGGTGAGCTGGCGCGAGATCGGTGCGCGTGGCCGCAGCGTGCGGCAGGCCTGGAAGGAGCGGGCGCGCAAGCTCGGCACGTCCGACCGCTCGCCTTGTCATGATGCGCTGAACAAGAAGCTGCCGGCGGCCTACACCGAGCGCATGGCGCAGTTCATCGCTCAGCTCACGGTCGAGAAGCCGAAGATCGCCACGCGCCAGGCGTCGCAGAGCGTCATCGACGTGATCGCGACCGTGCTGCCAAACCTGCTCGGCGGCTCGGCGGACCTGACCCATTCCAACCTGACCAAGGCGAAGACGCACAAGTCTGTCACACCTTCGACGATGGACGGCAACTACGTCCATTACGGCGTGCGCGAGCACGCGATGGCCGCGGCCATGAACGGAGTCGCGCTGCATGGCGGTTTCATTCCCTATGGCGGCACCTTCCTGGCGTTTGCCGACTACAACCGGCCCGCGATCCGTCTGGCCGCGCTGATGGGCATCCGCGTCATCCATGTGATGACGCACGACTCCATTGGCCTCGGCGAGGACGGCCCGACGCATCAGCCGGTCGAGCATCTGCCGAGCCTGCGCGCCATTCCCAATCTCCTGGTGTTTCGTCCGTCCGATGCGGTCGAGACCGCCGAAGCCTGGGACTGCGCGCTGCGCGCCGAGACCTCGCCGTCGGTGCTGTGCCTGTCGCGGCAGGCGCTGCCGGCCTTCCGCACGGAGGCGTCGGATCACAACAAGGTGGCGCTCGGTGCCTATGTGGTGGTCGAGCCTGAGGCGGGCCGCGACGTGACGCTGATCGCGACCGGCTCGGAGGTGGCGATCGCGCTGGAGGCGGCGAAGCTGCTGGCGGCGGAAAAGGTCCAAGCGGCCGTGGTGTCGGCACCGTGCTTCGAGCTGTTCCGCAAGCAGAGTGCGGAGTATCGCGCGGAGGTGCTCGGCAGCGCGCCGCGCATCGGCGTCGAAGCCGCCATCGAGGGCGAGTGGGCGCGCTGGCTCGGCGATGCCGGCGAGTTCGTCGGCATGCACGGCTTCGGCGCCTCGGCGCCGGCCGACGTGCTGTACCGCGAATTCGGCATCACGCCTGCGGCCGTCGCCGATGCGGCCATGCGCAACATCATCCGGGCGCGGGCGTCCTGAGCCGCACCACACACAAAACACCGAACAGGGACGGAGACCAATCATGGCGCGGATCACGCTCAGACAATTGCTGGACCATGCCGCCGAGCGCGGCTACGGCGTGCCGGCGTTCAACATCAACAACATGGAGCAGGGGCTCGCGATCATGGAGGCGGCCGCGGCCGTCGACGCCCCCGTGATCATCCAGGCCTCGCGCGGCGCGCGCTCCTATGCCGGCGATATCATGCTGTCGAAGATGATCGACGCGCTGGAGGAGATGTATCCGCAGATCCCGCTGTGCCTGCATCAGGACCACGGCAATGACGAGGCGACCTGCGCCACCGCCATCAAATACGGCTTCACCTCTGTGATGATGGACGGCTCGCTCAAGGCCGATGCCAAGACCGCCGCGGATTATGAGTACAACGTCGACATCACCCGCCGCGTCACCGACATGGCGCATTGGGTCGGCGCGTCAGTGGAGGGCGAGCTCGGCGTGCTCGGCTCGCTGGAGCATGGCGGCGGCGAGCAGGAGGACGGCCACGGTCTCGAAGGCAAGGTCAGCCGCGACCAGCTGCTGACCGATCCTGACCAGGCCGTCGACTTCGTCCGCGCCACCAAGGTCGACGCGCTGGCGATCGCGATGGGCACCTCGCACGGCGCCTACAAGTTCTCCCGCCAGCCCGACGGCGAGATCCTCGCCATGAACGTGATCGAGGAGATCCACCGCCGCTTGCCCAACACGCATCTGGTCATGCACGGCTCGTCCTCGGTGCCGCAAAGCCTCCAGGACATGTTCAACCAGTTCGGCGGCGAGATGCCCCAGACCTGGGGCGTCCCGGTCGAGGAGATCGTCCGCGGCATCCGCCATGGCGTGCGCAAGGTCAATATCGACACCGACTGCCGGCTGGCGATGACCGCGATCTTCCGCAAAGTCGGCGCGTCGTCGAAGGCCGAGTTCGATCCGCGCAAATTCCTGAAGCCGGCGATGGATTCGATGCGCGATCTCTGCCGCGAGCGCTTCGAGCAATTCGGCGCCGCCGGCAACGCATCCAGGATCAAGGTGCTGCCGCTGTCGGAGATGGCCAAGCGCTATCGCTCCGGTGCGCTCGATCCGCGAATTGGGGGAATGACCGAAGCTGCGTGACGTCCACAGCCACAACGAAAAGCCAGGAGGAACACATGAACGACCCATCGATCACGGTGCGCGGCAAGGATCGCTACAAGTCCGGCGTAATGGAATACAAGAAGATGGGCTATTGGGAGCCGTCCTATCAGCCCAAGGACACCGACGTGATCGCGCTGTTCCGCGTCACGCCGCAGGATGGCGTCGATCCGGTCGAGGCCTGCGCGGCGGTCGCTGGCGAATCCTCGACGGCGACCTGGACCGTGGTGTGGACCGACCGCCTGACCGCAGCGGAAAAGTATCGCGCCAAGTGCTATCGGGTCGAGCCGGTGCCGGGCTCGCCGGGCAGCTACTTCGCCTATATCGCCTATGATCTCGATCTGTTCGAGCCCGGCTCGATCGCCAACCTCACAGCCTCGATCATCGGCAACGTGTTCGGCTTCAAGCCGCTGAAGGCGCTGCGGCTCGAGGACATGCGACTGCCGGTGGCCTATGTGAAGACATTCCAGGGCCCGGCGACCGGCATCGTCGTCGAGCGCGAGCGCCTCGACAAGTTTGGCCGTCCGCTGCTCGGCGCCACCGTCAAGCCGAAGCTCGGTCTTTCGGGGCGCAATTACGGCCGCGTCGTCTACGAGGCGCTGAAGGGCGGCCTCGACTTCACCAAGGACGACGAGAACATCAACTCGCAACCCTTCATGCATTGGCGCGAGCGCTTCCTGTACTGCATGGAGGCCGTCAACAAGGCGCAGGCGTCGACCGGCGAGATCAAGGGTACCTATCTCAACGTCACCGCGGCGACGATGGAGGACATGTATGAGCGCGCCGAGTTCGCCAAGGAGCTCGGCTCGACGATCATCATGATCGACCTCGTGATCGGCTACACCGCCATCCAGTCGATGGCGAAATGGGCGCGCCGCAATGACATGATCCTGCATCTGCACCGCGCGGGACATTCGACCTACACGCGGCAGCGCGCGCATGGCGTCTCGTTCCGCGTCATCGCCAAATGGATGCGGCTCGCCGGCGTCGACCATATCCATGCCGGTACTGTCGTCGGCAAGCTCGAGGGCGACCCGAACGCCACGCGCGGCTATTACGACATCTGCCGCGAGGACTTCAATCCGATGCGGCTCGAGCACGGCGTATTCTTCGACCAGCACTGGGCGAGCCTCAACAAGCTGATGCCGGTCGCCTCCGGCGGCATCCATGCCGGCCAGATGCACCAATTGCTCGACCTGCTCGGCGAGGACGTCGTGCTGCAGTTCGGCGGCGGCACCATCGGCCATCCCCGCGGCATCGCGGCTGGCGCGACCGCCAACCGCGTCGCGCTGGAGGCGATGATCCTCGCCCGCAACGAGGGGCGCGACTACGTGCATGAGGGCCCGGAGATCCTGGCAAAGGCTGCGCAGACCTGCACCCCGCTGCGCGAGGCGCTGGAGATCTGGAAGGACGTCACCTTCAACTACGAATCGACTGATTCGCCGGACTTCGTGCCCACCGTCACCCCGGCTGCCTAACTCTTATTTGGAGCGCGAAGCGAGCCGGAGACCGGCTCGCTTGCATCCGTAAATCAGGAGACACCATCATGCGCGTCACCCAAGGCTGCTTTTCCTTCCTGCCCGATCTGACCGACGATCAGATCACGGCCCAGATCCAGTACTGCCTCGAGAAGAACTGGGCCGTGAACATCGAGTTCACCGACGACCCGCATCCCCGCAATACCTATTGGGAGATGTGGGGCCTGCCGATGTTCGACCTGAGCGATGCCGCCGGCATCATGCGGGAGTTGGCCGAATGCCGGAAGATCTACGGCGACCGCTACATCCGCATCTCGGCGTTCGACTCCTCGCACGGCTGGGAATCGATCCGGCTGTCCTTCATCGTCAACCGGCCGAAGAACGAGCCCGGCTTCCGGCTCGACCGCCAGGAAACCGTGGGGCGCAATCTGCGTTACTCGACGCGGTCCTACGCCGCCGAGCGCCCCGAGGGCGAGCGCTATTCGTAGCGGACGCTGCGCTGAGGTTTCCGGTGATCAAGCAGGGCAATCCGCATCAACGTACACCGTCGCGACAAACAATGCGGCACGTTAGTAACTCCGTCATGCCCGGGCTTGTCCCGGGCATCCACGTGGTTCTCAGGGTGCCGAACGACGTGGATGGCCGGGACAAGCCCGGCCATGACGACGTGGAGGCAGACGCGCGCAAAAAGCGATCGTCGTATGCGATAGTCCTAGCAGAATCAGCGGCAGGAACGTCAGCGTCGGGTCTGCCGCACTGATGACGTCCGGTTGCTAAATCCGATTTTGACGGCGTCCCCGCTTGCCGGAGTTCGCGGGGAGGGTCCGCCGCCAGCGTGCGCGAACTTCGGCCAAGCGGAGTACGAGCCCATGATGCAGGCCACGCAGGCGGATGCCAAGGAGGCGACGACGGTCGAGACGATCGACCTGCGCCGCGAATTCGAAAGCGTCGACATCGCGCCCGTGCTGGAGCAACTCGACCGAGAGCTGGTCGGCCTCGCCCCGGTGAAGACACGCATCCGCGAGATCGCCTCGCTGCTGCTGATGGAGCGCATCCGCCAGAAGATGGGCTTGGCGACGACGTTTCCGACCCTGCACATGTCGTTCACCGGCAATCCCGGCACCGGCAAGACCACGGTCGCGCTGCGCATGGCCGGCATCCTGCATCGCCTCGGCTTCGTCCGGCGCGGCCACGTCATCAGCGTCACGCGCGACGATCTCGTCGGGCAGTATATCGGCCACACCGCCCCGAAGACCAAGGAGGTGCTGAAGAAGGCGATGGGCGGTGTGCTGTTCATCGACGAGGCCTATTATCTCTACCGTCCCGAGAACGAGCGCGACTATGGCCAGGAGTCGATCGAGATCCTGCTGCAGATCATGGAGTCGCAACGCGAGGACCTGGTCGTGATCCTGGCCGGCTATTCCGACCGGATGGAGAAATTCTTCCAGAGCAATCCGGGCTTCCGCTCGCGCATCGCCCATCACATCGACTTCCCGGACTATTCGGAAGCCGAGCTGCTGACGATCGCGGAGATGATGCTGGAGGGTCAGAACTACCGCTTCTCGCCCGAGGCGCGCGTGGCGTTTGAGAAATACATTACCGTTCGGCGCACCCAGCCGCTATTCTCCAATGCGCGCTCGATCCGTAACGCGCTGGATCGCGTCCGGCTGCGCCAGGCCAACCGGCTGGTGTCGCGGCTCGATCGCGTGCTGACGCCCGATGATGTCATGTCGATCGAGGCGAGCGACGTTCTGGCGAGCCGGGTGTTCGCCAAAGCAGATGCAAAGGCAGATGTAATGTAGAGGCGGAGGCGTAGTCATGACTCTCGTGCTGGTGAAGAATTCACCATCTGACGATCTGCGGCGAAGAATCGCCGATGCGAGCGCACTGATCTTCGATGTCGACGGCACGATGGCTGAAACCGAAGAGATCCATCGGGAGGCGTTCAACGAGGCTTTCGTCGCTGTCGGCGTCGATTGGCATTGGGGGCGCAGGATCTACAAGGAACTGCTGCGTGTTGCCGGCGGCAAGGAGCGCATCCGCGCGTTCGACCAGATGCGTCGTTCCGGTCCGCCATTGAGCGACACGGTGGTCGCCCGGCTCCATCGCATCAAGACGGAAAGGTTTGCCGCCCTGATGGCCGCCAAGGGATGCGCACTGCGCCCAGGCGTTCAGGCGCTGCTCGAAGCGGCATGGAAACGCGAACAGCGCGTCGCGATCGCCACGACCACGACTCGCGTCAATATCGACGCATTGTTGGCCCCGGTGCTGGGGACGGATTGGGAAACGAAGTTCGCCGCTGTCGTCGCCGCCGATGACGTCGCGCGCAAGAAGCCGGCGCCGGATGTCTACCTGGAGGTGCTGTCTCAGCTCGATCTGCCCGCCGCGAGCTGCATCGCCATTGAGGACTCCGGTAACGGGCTGTTGGCGGCCATTCGTGCCGGCGTTCCCGTGCTCATTACACGGAGCCTCTATTTCCATGATGACACGTTCAACGGCGCACTCGGCGTGTTGGAGGACCTCGGCGAGCTGTTTGTGTCGGGCACGTGAGGCGAAAAGGCATACAAGCATTCCTCACTATGCATGACAGGAGGCGCATAGCAGCTCCTGCTACGCGTTCTATTGCCGTTCAGCCAAGAACGTGTAATCCCTTATCGACATGCTGACATGTCGAGTCGAGGTCGTTGAGTATGGCCCGCACGCAGGCCAAGGTGAAGCGAAGTGACGTCGCGCGCGCGGTCGCGATGCGCGGGCGGGTCGGGCGGCCCCCGAAGGCCTTGGCCGGCAACATCGAAGAACGGATTCTCGATGCGGCGCGTGAGGTGTTCCTCGAACGCGGTTTCGACGGCACCAGCATCGACGAGATCGCCGAGCGCGCGCCGGCCAGCAAGCCCACCATCTATGCGCGCTACGCCGGCAAGCCGGCCTTGTTTGCCGCGATCGTCGAGCGCTCCATCGAGGAGGTGATGAACCTCGGTCCCTCCTACACGCCTCCGCCGGGAACGGTGCAGGAGAAGCTGGTGGGGCTCGCGATTGCGATCGTCGACCGCGTGCTGAAACAGTCGCTCGGATTGCTGCGGGTGACGATCGGCGAGGCTTACCGCTTTCCCGATCTGAGTTGCCAGTTTCATGAGGTCTCGCGCAAGCGCGCGACGCAGCCGGTCGCGGTGCTGCTGGCCGAGACGATCGGCGTCTCGGCGGCGCCGGCCAGGCGAGGTGCGTCGAAGGCCTCGGAAGCATCGGCCGAGATCTTCATCGACCTCATCGTGCTGCCGCTGTTGATGCGCGCGCTGATGGGGGTGAAGGAGAAGACCATTCGCAAGGAGATGCCGGGCTTCGTGCGCGAGCGGGTCAAGATCTTCCTCGCACTTCACGCCAAGGCATGATGTCGCGCTTTCGGCGCGGCGCGCGCTCAGACAGCGCGCTCTGTCTGGACTGATTATCGTCGCCGCAGCGTCGGTTCGAGCGTGACCTGCTTCAGGTTCTTGCCGCACACCACGACGATGATGAAGGCGACCTTGCCGTCCTTGGTCGTGAGGCCGCCGCTGATCGCCTTGCCCGCCGCGGACCGCTCCGCGATTTTGATCGCATCGGACATCCTGAGGCTGATCGTGTCGAGGGCGGCGAGGCTGGTCCGGTCGGTCTCGTTCAGGCCTTGCACGGTCGAGAACAGGGCGGTGTTGAGCACCTTGGCCGTCGCGCCGTCGATATCGGATTCCCAGATCTGCCCGCTCTGCAGGGTCCGCACCTTGTAGACCGGCACGTCGAGCCCGCCTTCGAAGCTGATGTCGGCGGTCCTGGAGCCCGGATGAATCTTCTCGGCAATCCGCAACGCCTGGTGCAGGGATACTTCCGTCTTGCGGAACTTGTCGAGCTCGCGGTCGATCGCCTCCTGGCTCAGGGCGGGATCGGTCGAGGCTTGCGAATCGCGGCCTTCGTGATTGGTGGTCACGGCACCGACGGCCGCGTGCGCCAGCGACGTCCAGGACAGCAGAATCAAGGTGAACAGAGCGATTCGTCTCATGGCGGCCTGCTGTCTCCGATCTCAGTCGGCGCTTGTAGAGCAATCCCCGGGAGAATGTTGCAAGAAAACGAAACTGTATAGTTTTATAATTCCTCGGCCTGCGGTTGTCAAGGTCAGGGCAGCGGCGGCGACTGCGCCCAGAACCGCCCGGAGCGGGCGCTGTCGTAGCCGAGCGCATAGAGCGCGCGCATGTAGTCGGTGTCGAAGCCCACGCCCTGGCCCTCCGGGACGGATTGATCGATCGCGGTCATGTTGAAGGCCATGCCGTTGCGCCTGGCGAGCTGGTAGGTGGCGGAGAGGTAACTTTGGATCTCGCGCTTGCCCTTCATGCCCAGCGAGCGGAGGGCGATGGCCTTGGTGCTGTTCTCGACCGGCTGAAAATCGACGGAGGTCCGTCCGTTCATGATGATGTAGATGGCCGGCTTCTCGGCCAGGCGCTGAGATGCCGGCTGCATCAGCAGGCGATCCGGGAAGGTGAAGACCTGGGTCGAGACACCGCCGTCGACATGCATTTCCTCGATCGGCTTGCCGTCGGAGGACGCGGCGATCAGCGCCGGCGGAAACGCGACGGGCACGCTGGCCGAGGCGGTCAGCACCTGCCGGAACAGCTGCAGCGCTTGCGGTGATCGTGCGGAGGCGATTTCGCCCATGTTCCACAGCACGGGCCGTGCCGCGTCGAGATCGGTGGTCACGACGAACAGCCGGCGTCCTCTGGCATGCTCCCTGGCAATGGCCTCCAGCAGCTCCGGTGTCGTGTAGTGCGCGATCGCGTCGCGGAGCGGCTGTCCGTCGAAGACGGAGGAGCCGAACAGGGCGCCGAGCGCATTGGGCGACGCGGCAAACGAGCTCGCCAGCCCGCTGGTGTACATCTCCTTCAACGTCGGATCATAGGCGGGCCCGAGAAAGGCAAACGGAGCAATCAACGCGCCGGTGCTGACGCCGGAGACCACGGTGAACTCCGGACGCGCGCCGCTCTCGCTCCAGCCGTTGAGAATGCCGGCCCCGAACGCGCCATCGCCGCCGCCGCCGGACAGCGCGAGATAGGCGAACGGCTTGCCGGGTTGCGGTCGCGGCCTGAACGCCGGACTGTCGAAGCTCTCGGGCGGTGCGTCGGCCCACATCCGGACGGTCTGGAAGCCGTCGATCCGCGCGCGTTTCGCATCGTCGGCCGAATAGGCCGCGCGCTGCACCGCGGCGCAGCCGCCGAGCAGCAGAACCACGCTGCACATGCCGATCAGGCGACCCATAAAGGAGGCACGCAACAACGCCCATCACTCCTGCTTATAAACGAAACCGTATAGTATTGTTATTGCCGATTGATCAAGGTTTCGTCGGTCGTGTCGACCTGCGCCGATCACGATTGCGGGAGCTGGAGTAGGAACCTCTGCGGCAAGTCTTGCCGACACCGTCTTTCCGTACGTTGCGCATGAGGCGCGCAGCGGCAGGCATGACCGGCTATGATTTTTTTCCATTTCCGATAGGTTGTCGCGGTTTCAACCCAGCGGCCGATACTGCCGCGCCAGCGTCTTGCGATGTCGTGCGGTGTCGTGATGGCCGCGTGACCGGACGCCACCACAGGAGCATCAATGATCAAGCGCCGAGCCATTCTCACGATTCCTCTCGCCGTCGCTGCGCTGCTTGCGACGCTCGGCGGCGGTGCGCAGGCGGCGCAGTGCGGCTCGTCGCCGGCCGGCTTCGAGGCCTGGAAGCGCGAGTTCAGCGAGGAGGCGCGGGCCAAGGGCGTCGGCGGCACCGCGATCGCGGCGCTGATGCAGACCAACTACGCGTCCGCCACCATCGCGGCCGATCGCGGCCAGCGCAGCTTCCAGCTCTCGCTCGATCAGTTCCTCGCCAAGCGCGGCGCGCCGGCGATCGTCGCGCGCGGCCGGCAGCTGAAGCAGTCGCAGGCGGCGATGTTCGCCTCGATCGAGCAGCGCTACGGCGTGCCGCCCGGACCCTTGATCGCGATCTGGGGCATGGAGAGCGCGTTCGGCAGCCAGCGCGGCAACCAGCACATGCTGTCGTCGATCGCGACGCTCGCCTATGACTGCCGCCGTCCGGAATTCTTCACCGAGCAGCTCTATGCCGCGCTGAAGCTGATCGATCGCGGCGTGCTCTCGGGCAACACCCGCGGCTCGATGCATGGCGAGGTCGGGCAGACCCAGTTCATGCCGAAGAACATTTTGGCTTACGGCGTCGGCAATCTCGACGTTGCGGCCAATGCGCTGGCTTCGACCGCCAACTTCCTGCGCGCCAATGGCTGGAAGGCGGGCGCCGGCTATCAGCCGGGCGAGCCGAACTTCGCCGCCATCGAAGCCTGGAACGCCGCCGGTGTCTACCAGAAGGCCATCGCCCTGATGGGCCGCCAGATCGACGGCGGCGGCTCTGCCGCGGAGCGGTGAGGCGCTGCGGCTTGTGGATTGATCGGTGAAGCCGGGGGCAGGGGGTGGACTGAAGCAACCCCTGCCGTCAGGCTGGCTTCTCCGGTTACCGCTAACGGCGCCCTCATGAGCGAACATCAGTACTACGAGTTTCTGGCCATCGACCGCTTTCTCGATGCCGCGGCACGCGAGAAGCTGCGCGCCATCTCGTCGCGGGCTCGCATCACCGCGACGAGCTTCACCAATCACTACGAGTGGGGCGATCTCAAAGCCGATCCGCGCGACATGATGCGGCGCTGGTTCGACCTGCACGTCTACGTCGCCAGTTTCAACGCCCGGCGCTTCATGATCCGCCTGCCCAGAACGGCGCTGGAGCCGTCGGATGCCGCTCCGTTCCTGGGGAAGCTCGATTGCGTCGACATCGCCATATCCGGCGACGACGTCATCGTCGACATCAACCTCTATGATTTCGAATCCGACGACTATGCGGATGATGGATCGAAGTGGATGGCGGCGCTCGCGCCGCTTCGCACCGATCTTATCGATGGCGATCTCAGGCTGTTCTATCTGCTCTGGCTGGTGGCCGTTCAGGCCGAGCTCGTGCCCGGCGATGCGCTGGAGCCGCTGCCCGGGATCGGTCCGATGACCGGAGCGCTGGACAGCCTCGCCGATTTTCTGCTGCTCGACCCTGACCTGGTGCAGGCCGCGGCCGAGCGGCAGGGGGCTGCCGTCAAGCCATCAGAGGCTGAGCTGCGTGGGGCGATCGAGGCGTTGCCGAACGCGGAGAAGGTCGACTTGTTGCTGCGCGTTGTCGAGGGCGACGGCGGCGTCACGGCCGAACTGCGGCGCCGTTTCCGAACTCGCGTTGCACGGTCCGATGGACAGCGCTCGGCTGCTTCGCTGCTGGCGCGCGCCGGCGAGATTGCCGCCGCCCGCGAGGCGGCCGAGGCCGCTGCTGCGGAGGCCAAGCGCAGGCGCCGGATGCAGCAGGAGAAGAGAGAACGTCAGGCCAGGTTGAAGACGCTGGAGAGCCGCGGCGACGCCGTCTGGAAGCAGGTCGAGACCGAGATCGAGCGCCGCACCCCATCCGGCTATGATGCGGCCGCGGCGCTGCTTTCCGATCTGCGCGCGCTCGCGCATCAAAAGAAGCAGATGGCCACGTTCGATCGGCACCTCGCCGCCATCCGCATCAGGCACGACAGCAAGCGGAAATTCATCGAGCGTCTCGATGCGCTCAAACGGCAACCGCTGACCTAGACGACCGTTTCCGAAGTCCTGGCACAACGATCATGGTACCCCGGCTGTCATCGTCCGCGAAAGCGGACGATCCAGTGCGCCGTGGCGCATCGGTGAATCTCTTCCGCCGCGGAGTACTGGATGTCCGCGTTCGCATAGCATGACGGCGGTGCAGACGGCGAGAACTCGAGACGGAAACGACCGGTTCTAAGGAAACGCTCGTCTAGAAATGAATGAAGGCGGCGTTTCGATGAAACGCCGCCTCCGCTGCAGTCAGTCCGAAAGAGCCGACCTCACGCCTTCAGATCGAACCGGTCGAGGTTCATCACCTTGGTCCAGGCGGCGACGAAGTCCTTGACGAACTTCTGCTTGGCATCCGAGCTGGCATAGACCTCGGCGAGCGCGCGCAGCTGCGAGTGCGAGCCGAAGATCAGGTCGGCGCGGGTCGCGGTCCACTTCACGGCGCCGGACTTGCGGTCGCGGCCCTCGAAGGTGTGCTCGCCCTGATCGACCGGGGCCCAGGCGACGCCCATGTCGAGCAGGTTGACGAAGAAGTCGTTCGAGAGGACTTCCGTCTGCGCCGTGAACACGCCGTGCTTGGCGCCATTGGCATTGGCGCCGAGCACGCGCAGGCCGCCGACCAGCACGGTCATCTCCGGTGCCGTCAGGGTCAGCAGCTGAGCCTTGTCGACCAGCAGCTCCTCGCCCGACAGCCACTGCTTGCCGGTGAGATAGTTGCGGAAGCCGTCATGGGTCGGCTCGAGCACCGCGAACGACTCGACGTCGGTCTGCTCCTGCGAGGCGTCGGTGCGGCCCGGCGCGAACGGCACCGTCACCTCGACGCCGGCCTTCTTGGCCGCAGCCTCGACGCCGGCATTGCCGGCCAGCACGATCAGGTCGGCGAGCGAGATCTTCTTGCCGCCGGTGGCCGATGCGTTGAACTCCTTCTGGATGGCTTCGAGCTTGCCGAGCACCTTGGAGAGTTCGGCCGGGTTGTTGACCGCCCAGTCCTTCTGCGGAGCGAGGCGAATGCGGGCACCATTGGCGCCGCCACGCTTGTCCGAGCCGCGGAAGGTCGAGGCCGATGCCCAGGCGGTCGAGACCAGCTGCGACACCGACAGGCCCGACGCCAGGATCTTTGCCTTGAGATCGGCGACGTCCTTGTCGTCGACGACGGGGTGATCGAGCGCCGGAATCGGATCCTGCCAGATCAGGTCCTCCTTCGGCACCAGCGGGCCGAGGTAGCGCACCTTCGGGCCCATGTCGCGATGGGTCAGCTTGAACCAGGCGCGGGCGAACGCGTCGGCGAACTGATCGGGGTTCTCCAGGAAGCGCCGCGAGATCTTCTCGTACTCGGGATCGAAGCGCAGGGCGAGGTCGGTGGTCAGCATCGACGGCGCGTGGCGCTTGGACTTGTCATGCGCGTCCGGCACTGTGTTGGCGCCGGCGCCGCCCTTCGGCGTCCACTGATGCGCGCCGGCCGGGCTCTTGGTCAGCTCCCACTCATAGCCGAACAGGTTCCAGAAGAAGTTGTTGCTCCACTTGGTCGGCGACGACGTCCAGATCACCTCGAGGCCGGAGGTGATGGTGTCGCCGGCCTTGCCCGAGCCGTACTTGCTGGCCCAGCCGAGACCCATCTGCGCGATATCAGCGCCTTCCGGCTCCGGACCGACCAGCGACGCATCACCGGCGCCGTGGGTCTTGCCGAAGGTGTGACCGCCGGCGATCAGCGCGACCGTTTCCTCGTCGTTCATCGCCATGCGGCCGAACGTTTCGCGGATATCGCGCGCGGCCGCGACCGGGTCGGGGTTGCCGTTCGGGCCTTCCGGATTGACGTAGATCAGGCCCATCTGGACGGCGCCGAGGGAGCCTGCGAGCTCGCGATCGCCGCTGTAGCGCTCGTCGGCGAGCCACTTGCCCTCGGGACCCCAATAGATGTCCTGCTCCGGCTCCCAGGTGTCGGCGCGGCCGCCGCCGAAGCCGAAGGTCTTGAAGCCCATCGATTCCAGCGCGACGTTGCCGGTGAGCACGAACAAATCGGCCCAGGAGAGTTTCTGGCCGTACTTCTGCTTGATCGGCCACAACAGGCGGCGGGCCTTGTCGAGGTTGGCGTTGTCAGGCCAGCTGTTCAGCGGCGCGAAACGCTGCTGACCGGTGCCGGCGCCGCCGCGGCCGTCGCCGATGCGGTAGGTGCCGGCGGCATGCCAGGCCATGCGGATGAAGAACGGACCATAGTGACCGAAATCGGCCGGCCACCAGTCCTGCGAATCCGTCATCAGCGCGGTCAGGTCCTTGACCACCGCGTCGAGATCGAGGCTCTTGAATTCCTTGGAATAATCGAACGCCTCGCCGAGCGGATCGGAGAGGTTCGAATGCTGATGCAGTACCGACAGATCGAGCTGGTTCGGCCACCAGTCCTTGTTCTTGAATCCCTTCAAGCCGCCCGAAAACGGGCACTTGCTGACGTCATCCATGTTTGCCTCCTGACCTGAACGGCATTGTTCCCCCTGGGGTGGGTGGCGGGACCCTACGCGGCTGCCTCGATCAGGGGAAATTGAGTTTGGTGATTGCAGCGATAAGATTATCTGATGAATATGGTGTGACGGCGCCCAAACGCAGAGTGACATTGTGCGTTATCGATACATCCTGAGATTGTGGCCCGGCCAAATTGACTTCAGGTCGATGAATAATAAGATAATCTGATGATCCATCTGACGATGCGGCAGCTTCGCTATTTCGATGCGCTGGCGCGTCTCGGCCATTTCGGCCGCGCCGCGGAAGCCTGCGCGATCTCGCAGCCGGCGCTGTCGATGCAGATCAAGGAAATGGAGGACGCGCTCGGCGGCGTTCTCCTCGAACGCAATGCGCGTCAGGTGGTGCTGACGCGTTTCGGTGAGCAACTCGCGGCGCGCGTCCGCGAGATCCTGCGCTCGGTCGACGAGCTCGGCGATTTCGCCCGCGCCTCGCGCGACAAGCTCACCGGACGATTGCGGCTCGGCATGATCCCGACGGTCGCACCCTATCTTCTCCCGAAAGTGATCGGCGACCTCACGCGAAAACATCCCGAGATCGACATCCATGTCCGCGAATCCAAGACGCCGAAGCTGATCGAGGAACTGGTCGAGGGCCGGCTCGATGCGGCCATCGTCGCGCTACCGGTCTCGGAACCGTCGCTGACCGAGGTCGCGCTATTCTCGGAGAATTTCCTGCTGGTGCGCCCGCCCGAATATGAAGGCGCCCCGGTGCCGAGCAGCGAAAGCCTGCGCGAGATGCGGCTGTTGCTGCTGGAGGAGGGGCATTGCTTCCGCGACCAGGCGCTGTCGTTCTGCAACATGCAGGCGCCGCGCGAGATGCTCGATGCGTCCTCGCTGTCGACGTTGGTGCAGATGGTCGGCGCCGGCATGGGGGTGACGCTCATTCCGGAGATGGCCGTCGGCGTCGAGACGCGCTCGGCCGCGGTGTCGCTGGCGCGCTTCGCCGAGCCGCAGCCCCAGCGCAGCATCGGCATGGTCTGGCGCAAGACCAGCCCGCTCGCTAAGCAGCTGATGCAGATCTCCGAGATCGTCGGCGGCGCGGCGGAGAGCCTGCGCAAGCAGGCGGCGTCGGGGCAGGGACGAAAGCGGCGCGGCTGAGCAACTGGGAAGCCGGGCCGAACTCGATCATCCCATCCCGGTCGTGTTTCAAGCTCCCGCCGCGCTGACGGTGAGCTCCCCTCCCCCTTGTGGGGAGGGGTTGGGGGTGGGGGTCCACGAAACGTGCTCTCCGTGATGAGAACCCAAATCGTCAGCACTCGCCTAATCCGTTCTGCATCTGCAGAACGGATTTTGCACATCATGACGTTCAGCGCCCGGAGACCCCCACCCCCTGAGCAACCGGGGACATAGGTGACAGATCTGACCGACGACATAGTTGACACAATTCTCGTTTTGTTCAGATCTTCAA
>NZ_JBNPTW010000007.1:0-301423 GCF_051167855.1 Bradyrhizobium sp. HKCCYLRH3099 | reverse complement strand
AAAAACGATCCAGTGTTGCGACGACCGTTTGAACTCAAGCGGAGTTCGGCTGAACCTGTGGTGACTGCCGCCTGCTTATTCTTGTGCAGGCGGGCCATGGGTTGCGGCCAGCGCCCGGCATTCCCTGCGCCCTCTTCCGTTCAAGAGGGTTCGACTGACGGATCACTCGGACGTCATGCGTCGCGAGAACGCGGGATCATGTTTGGATGGCTCGTTCAGCACACTCGCCGTCATTCCGGGGCGCGCGCAGCGCGAGCCCGGAATCCATACTCTGTGACGATGTTGTTCGAGCGAGATGGAGCGGCCGGCGTGGCCGACACGACCGCTCGTGGTTATGGATTCCGGGCTCGCGCTTTCGCGCGCCCCGGAATGACGGCGTCGTATGTGGATCGCTCGTGCCACACATTCGGTGTCGTCCCGGCCTCCGAGCCGGGACACAGACTCACAGGCGGTCGCGTGTGGCAGGCGCGCAGATGCAGTGGACGATAACACGACAGTCGTTGGTTATGGGTCCCGGCTCGGAGGCCGGGACGACAGTTGTGTTTGTGGTAGCACCTCGGCTGGCCCGCGAGGCGGCGATCAAGCCGGGGCCGCCCTCAGCCGTTGCGATAGGTGTAGCTGTAGCCGTTGATCGCGGGAGCGCCGCCGAGATGGGCGTAGAGCACCTTGGAGCCTTCCGGGAAGTAGCCCTTCTTGACGAGGTCGATCATGCCCTGCATCGACTTGCCCTCGTACACCGGGTCGGTGATCATCGCCTCGGTGCGGGCCGCAAAGCGGATGGCCTCGTTGGTCTCGGCGCTCGGCACGCCATAGGCCGGATAGGCGTAGTCGTTGATGATGACGATCTCGTCGTCGCGCACCTTGCGGCCGAGCTCGACCAGTTCCGCGGTGTTGTCGACGATCTTCCGCACCTGGTTGCGGGTCTGCTCCGGCGTACCGGAGGCGTCGATGCCGATCACGCGGTCTGCGCGGCCGTCGGCGGCGAAGCCGACGATCATGCCGGCCTGGGTCGAGCCGGTGACGACGCAGACGATGATGTAGTCGAACTTGATGCCCATCTCGGCTTCCTGCGCCCTCACCTCTTCGGCGAAGCCGACATAGCCGAGGCCGCCGAACTTGTGCACGGAGGCGCCGGCCGGAATGCCGTAGGGCTTGCCGCCCGCATCCTTCACCGACTGGATCGCGTTCTCCCAGCTCTTGCGGATGCCGATGTCGAAGCCGTCCTCGACAATGCGACTGTCGGCGCCCATCAGCCGGGTCATCAGGATGTTGCCGACGCGGTCATAGACGGCGTCCTCGTGCGGCACCCAGCTCTCCTGCACCACGACGCACTTCATGCCGATCTTGGCCGCGGTCGCCGCCACCATGCGGGTGTGGTTCGACTGCACGCCGCCGATCGACACCAGCGTGTCGGCGTTCGACTCGATCGCGTCGGGCACGATGTATTCGAGCTTGCGCAGCTTATTGCCGCCCATCGCGAGGCCCGAGTTGCAGTCGTCGCGCTTGGCGTAGATCTGCACCTTGCCGCCGAGGGCTTCCGTCAGGCGCGGCAGATGCTCGATCGGGGTGGTCCCGAAGGTGAGCGGATACTTCTTGAACTTGTCGAGCCGAAGCACGGGATCTCTCCGTGGATGGTGTGGATTGGGTCGGCCGGGAACATACGAAAAAGCGCGAGAAAGGTGCTCTCTTTATCGGCTTGGGTTTTCGTGCTTACGTTCGCTCAGAGCCGATATGTCGGCCAATTCTCTCACTTACTGGCTATCTAATGAAAGAATCTTCCGACCAAGATATCGACCGCGTCGACCGCCGAATCCTGCAGCTGCTGCAGAAGGACGGACGAATGAGCAACGCCGAGCTGGCCGGGGCCGTCCATGTCAGCCCGGCGACATGCCATCGCCGCACCCAGCGCCTGTTCGAGGACGGCTACATCAGAAGCGTGCGCGCGCAGATCGCGCCCGAAAAGGTCGAGCGCAGCGCGCTGGTGCTGGTCGGCGTGGTGCTCGACCGCTCGACGCCGGAGAGTTTCCGCACCTTCGAGGCGGCGATCCGCAAGCTGAAATTCGTGCTCGACTGCCATCTCGTCGCCGGCGATTTCGACTACTTCCTAAAGATCCGCGTCCGCGACATGAACGACTTCAACCGCATGCACGGCGATCAATTGATCTCGCTGCCGGGCGTGCGCCAGACGCGCACCTTCTTCGTGATGAAGGAGGTCGTCGACAATGCGCCGCTGGATTTCTGAGCGGGGCTGGCATTGAACCGAGCTTGCCGCATCGGCGACTTAATTGCGCGTGAGCTCGCTCACCTCAGCAACCGACATCGCGGAGATCCTGATGAAGAGGCTGTTGGCCGTTGCTGCCGTGGTTCTGGCCAGCAGTGCCGCCCAGGCGCAGTACGTGATCGAATATGGCGGCAAGACCATCCGCATCGATCCCGACCGCGGCACCGTGCAGATCCCCGGCGTCTACGACAACACCGAGCAGAAGAAGGCCAAGCGCGGCAAGCGCGAGCAGGATTCGACGGCCAAGCCGCAGCCGGGTTCGGACAAGCCGGCTTCCGCACCTGCCGAGGCGGCGGTCACGCCGGCTGCGCCTACGCAGGCCGCTCCGGCACCAGCGGCCCCTGCCCCTGTTCCGCCTGCCCCGGCGCCGACGGCCGCAGCCCCAGCGGCGGCGCCTGCCGCGCCTGCGCCAGTCCAGGCCGCCGCGCCGCCTGGTCCGGTGCCTCCGGCACAGGCGCCCTCAGCCCCGGCAACGGTCACGCCGCCGGCGGCTGTGACAGCGCCTGCTGCGCCAACCGCTCCCGCAGCCTTGCAGCCACCGGCCAAGCCGGCGCAGGCCCCCGCGGCGGTCACCACCGCCGCGGTCCCGCCTGCTGCCGCTGCACCGGCGGCCGTGCGCGATCCGAATTCTCCGGTCGGCATCTGGCTGACCGAGGAGAAGGAAGGCAAGATCCGCATCGAGCCGTGCGGGACCAATCTCTGCGGCTACGCCGTCAACGCCAAGACCAATCAGAATGGCGAGCAGATCCTGATCAACATGCGGCCGAGCGACAAGGCGCAGGACAAGAAGTGGAGCGGCCGCATCTACGATCCGAACAGCGGCAGCACCTACGATTCCACGATCAACCTGAAAGGCCCGGACAGTCTGCGCGTGCAGGGCTGCGCCTTCGGCGGCATGTTCTGCGGCGGCCAGACCTGGACACGGGTGAACTGAGACCGGCGCCGTCAAAACGAAAGCGCGCGGCCCTTCGACCGCGCGCTCGACATCTTGTTAGTCCCGCATCAGCCGACCGGCGTCGCGTATTCCGCGTCGGTGACGTGCTCCATCCAGTTCGAGTAGACGCCGTCGAGCGCCTCCTGCATGGCGATGTGCGTCATCTCATTGTCCGGCGAGGCGCCGTGCCAGTGCTTCTCGCCCGGCGGGATGAAGATCACGTCCCCGGGCCGGATCTCGCGCACCGGCCCGCCCTTCGCCTGGATGCGGCCGATACCCGAAATGACATAGAGTGTCTGGCCGAGCGGATGCGTGTGCCAGGCGGTGCGCGCGCCCGGCGCGAACGAGACGCGGGAGGCGTTGAGCCGCGCGGGCGCCGGCGCCATGATCAGCGGATCCTGCAGCACGTTGCCGGTGAAGTACTCGGCCGGCGCCTTGCGCGTCGCGCGCGAGCCTGCGGGGTGGAAATCCATGATGTGCCTTTCTGCGGCGGTTCGAGCTTACTTCTTCGACGCGGCGTAGCGCGCCTTGGTCTCGGCGTTCATCGGGTACAGGCCCGGCAGCACCGCGCCCTTGTTCACCTCGTCGACGATCCAGGCTTCCATGCGCTCCTGCTCGGGGCCTTCGGCCAGCACGTGGTCGAGCATCGCCTGCGGGATCAGCACCGCGCCGTCCTGGTCGGCGACGATGACGTCGTTCGGAAATACCGCGACGCCGCCGCAGCCGATCGCCTCGCCCCAGCCGACGAAGGTCAGGCCGGCGACCGACGGCGGCGCGGCATAGCCGTCGCACCACACCGGAAGGCCGGTGCCCATCACGCCCTCGAGGTCACGCACGACGCCGTCGGTGATCAGCGCGGTGACCCCGCGCTTCACCATGCGCGCGCAGAGGATGTCGCCGAAGATGCCGGCGTCCTTGACGCCCATCGCATCGACCACGGCGATGCAGCCCTCGGGCATGGCCTCGATCGCGGTGCGGGTCGAGATCGGCGAAGACCACGACTCCGGCGTCGCCAGATCCTCGCGCGCCGGCACGAAGCGCAGGGTGAAGGCGGGACCGACCAGCCGCTTCTGTCCCGGGCGCAGCGGCTTGGCGCCGCGCAGCCAGACATTGCGCAACCCCTTCTTCAGCAGGACCGTGGTGATGGTCGCGGTGGTGACTTGAGAGAGGGTGGCGATGGCTTCGGGGGTGAGGGACATCGTGAGACTGGTGCTCCAACAGGGCTGGCGGAAAAAGCTGGCGCATCTTGCGAGCGACGGTCGCGCCGTCAAGGGCATGCTCGGTGCGTCCAGCGCATGCGGGCCCTGCAGCGGCCCGATAAAGTCTCCTTATCACATGGCATCCGATTAATTTATTGAATTTTCGAGAGTTTTCGTCATGGACCCAATTCCACTCGCAAATGAAACGAGCTAGATCAGGGATCACGAACGCGGATCATTGCGGACTCATGGCCGATCCTTTTCCACCCCCTCGCCTGCTCCCCAGCGGCGACAGCGCCGTCACCGTCGAGTTCAGCCGGACCATCGACGAGACCGCCAACCGCCGCGTGCTCGCGCTCGATCATGCGCTGGCTGTGGCCGGAATCGCAGGTATCACCGAGACGGTGCCGACCTATCGCTCGCTGCTGGTGCACTACGATCCGGGCATCCTCGACCACGACACGCTGTGCGCACGCCTGCTGGCGCTGTCGGCCGGCTCACTCGCGCCGGAGACCGAGATCCGGCGCTGGCGGGTGCCGGTCTGCTATGGCGGCGAGAAAGGCATCGACCTTGAGGATGTCGCCAAGGCGCTGAACGTCACGCCGGACGAAGTCGTGGCCCGCCACGTCGCGGGCACCTATCGCGTGGCGATGATCGGCTTCACGCCCGGCTGGTCCTATCTGTCGGGGCTCGATCCGCGCTTGCAGATGTCTCGCCGGCAGAACCCGCGGGTCGCAACACCCGCTGGGATCGTCGCCATCGGCGGCATCCAGACCGGCATCCAGTGCCTGGCCGGTCCGTGTGGCTGGCACCTGCTCGGCCGCACCGCGATGCGGACGTTCCAGTTGCATCGTGAGCCGACCTTCCTGCTCGAGCCGGGCGACGAAGTCAGCTTCACTGCCGTGGATGAGAAGACCTTTGCCGAACAGGAGCGCGCGGCCGAGGCCGGCGAGCTCATCGCGGAGCGGATCGCGGCATGAGCACGCTCGTCGTCTCACAGATCGGTCCGGCAAGCTCGGTGCAGGATGGCGGCCGCTTCGGCGCGCAGCGCTACGGGCTGACGCCCTCGGGCGCGATGGACAAGCTGTCGCTGGCCGCCGCGAACAGCCTCGTGGGCAACGACCTGATGGCGGCTGCGATCGAGATCGGTCCGTTCGGTGCGACCTTCGTCGCCAGGAGCGGTGCTGTCCGTGTCGCGCTGTCCGGCGCGCCGCGTCCGGCCGAGGTCGCCAAGCGTCCGGTCGAGATGAACACGTCTGTCACGCTGAATGAGGGTGAGAAGCTGACGCTCGGCTTCGCTCGCGGCGGTTCGTTCAGCTATCTCGCGATCGCGGGCGGCATTGCCGGCGAGCCGATGTTCAACAGCCTCTCCGTCAATGCACGTGCGGGCTTGGGAAGCCCCTACCCGCGTCCGCTGCAGTCAGGCGATGTGTTCGAGGTCGCGCCGGCGAGCCAGGCGCCGGAGATGCAGATCGATCTGCCGAAGACGAGCGGCGCGATCCGCGTGGTGATGGGTCCGCAGGACGACGAGTTCAGCGACGAGATGAAGGCGCTGTTCCTCGACAGCGATTGGAAAGTGTCCGCGACCAGTGATCGCATGGGCTATCGGCTCGAAGGTCCCGTGATCCGCCATCTGCACGGCCACAACATCGTCTCCGACGGCACCGTCGAGGGCAGCATCCAGGTTCCCGGCAACGGCTCGCCGATCGCTCTGATGTCGGACCGCGGCACCAGCGGCGGTTACCCGAAGATCGCGACCGTGATCACCGCCGACTACGGGCGCCTTGCGCAGACGCCGGCCGGCACGCCGTTCCGCTTCAAGGCCGTCAGCATGGTGGAGGCTCAGGCCGAACTGCGCCGCTACAAGGATCTGCTGCGCAGCCTGCCTGGTCGCGTCACAGAGCTCGTGAGCAGCGAGTTCAACGTGGATGCCCTGCTCACGGCGAACGTGGCCGGGCATGCCGTCAGCGCGACCGATGTCGGCACCTGGCCCGGAGCCGCACCCGACTAAATGGAATCGCCATCTCATCAACGAGCGGACCCATCACATGACCAGCACTGTCGATCTGAACTGCGACCTCGGAGAAAGCTTTGGCCCGTGGGAGATGGGCAATGACGCCGCGATGATCGAGCTGGCGACGTCGGTCAACGTCGCCTGCGGCTTTCACGCCGGCGATGCCGACATCATGCGCAGGACGGTCGAGATGGCGAAGGCCAAGGGCGTCAGCGTCGGCGCGCATCCGGGTTATCGCGATCTGCATGGTTTTGGCCGGCGCCCGGTGCCGGGCCTGAAATCATCGGAGATCGAGAACCTGGTCGCCTATCAGATCGGCGCGCTGCAGGCGATCGCCACCGCGGCCGGCCACAAGGTCACCCATGTGAAGGCGCATGGCGCGCTGTCCAACGTCGCCTGCGAGGATGACATGACGGCCAACGCGGTCGCCAAGGCGATCAAGGCGGTCGATCCGAGCTTGATCTTCGTCGTGCTCGCCAACTCGAAGCTGGTGACGGCGGGAGAGAAAGCGAACCTGTCGATGGCGCATGAGGTGTTCGCCGACCGCGCCTACGACGATAACGGCTTGCTCGTCTCTCGCAGCAAGCCCGGCGCGGTGTTGCACGATCCCAGAGAGATTGCCGATCGTGTCGTGCGCATGGTGCAGGACGGTGCCGTCGTCTCGGTGACCGGCAAGGTGATGAAGATGCGCACCGACACCGTCTGCATTCACGGTGACACCGCTGGCGCCGTCGAGATCGCCCGCGAGGTTCGCAAGGCGCTCGACGCGGCCGGCATCAAGGTGGCGCCGTTCAAGACGGCGCCGTGAACGAAGGAGTCTGATCAGAAGGGATGGGTGAAGGGCGTTCCGAAGGTGATCGCCGCGATGAGCGCCAGAGCGCCGTAGAGCGCCACAAGAGCTGCGGTCGTGCCCCGCTCGCGCATCGCGCGGACCTGGGGCGTCTGGCGCAGGGTCGTCGTGATCGTCTGCATGGCCGGTCTCCTGAAGTTC
Source organism: Bradyrhizobium sp. HKCCYLRH3099 (assembly GCF_051167855.1). NCBI lineage: Bacteria > Pseudomonadati > Pseudomonadota > Alphaproteobacteria > Hyphomicrobiales > Nitrobacteraceae > Bradyrhizobium > Bradyrhizobium sp. HKCCYLRH3099. Next base: position 294,004 of record NZ_JBNPTW010000007.1, on the reverse strand, counting down.
CGACCACGAGAGAAAAGCGTTCTCGGGATCGGGCGCAAGGCAACCGGGCAAATAACGACAAGCCCCCTGTTTTGGGTCCGCAGGGAACCAAAACATTCTCGGCCAGAGTTCCGGCCGAGAATTTTATCCGCAGGGTTCCAGCGGGTTCCGGCCCGTTAATAAACGTCGAGCTGGAACCGCCCCTTCTTCTTGAGGTCCGCCACGAAGCTGACAGCCTCGTCAGTCGAGCGGGCGCCAAACTGGGCGACGATGTCGACCAGGGCACGCTCGACGTCCTTGGCCATGCGCTTGGCGTCGCCGCAGATGTAGAGATGCGCGCCGCCGGCGAGCCAGGTCCACACCTCGCGGCCGACCTCGCGCATGCGGTCTTGGACGTAGAACTTCTTGTCGCCGTCGCGCGACCACGCCAGCGACAGCCGCGTCAGCAGCCCCGAGGTCTTCATCGCATTGAGTTCGTCGGCGTAGAAGAAGTCACAGTCGCTGCGCTGGTGGCCGAAGAACAGCCAGTTCTTGCCCGGCGCGCCCGTCGCCCTGCGATCGTGCAGGAAGGCGCGGAACGGCGCGATGCCGGTGCCCGGGCCGACCATGATGATCGGCGTCTTCGGATCGGCCGGCAGTGCGAAGCCATGCGCCTTCTGCACATAAACGCGGAGCTTGTCGCCGGGATTGATCCGCTCCGCCAGGAACGTCGAGGCAAGGCCGAGGCGCTTGCGCTTGCCGATGACGTAACGGACGCAATCGACGGTGAGCGACAGTTTTCCCGGCGTGGCATTGTGCGACGAGGAGATCGAGTACAGCCGCGGCTGCAACGGCTCCAGCGCTTCGACGAAGGCTTCGGGATGCGGCCGGACGCCGGAGAACTTCTGCAGCACCGCCATGACGTCGAGCGTCGCCGCATCGCCATCGGGATCCTCGCCTTGCGCCAGCCGGCGCGCCTTCTCGCGCGTCGCGCCGCCGGTGATGAAGGAGATCAGCTCGAACAGCGAATCCGGAGCTGGCGACAGCGAGACGTCCTCGAGCAGGCACTGCCGCAGCGGCTTGCCGTTCACCTCGGTCATATGCGAGGCGCCGAGCAGCGCGATGATCTGGTCGACGAGGCCGAGATCGTTTTTGGCGAAGATGCCGAAGGAATCGCCGACGACATAGTCGAGCCCGGCCTCGGCGAGATCGAACTCGATGTGCCACGTCTCCTTCTCCGAGCCCGGCTTGTTGAGCAGGCGCCGCGACAGGAACGTCGCCTCGACCGGATTGTCGCGCGAGCGGCCCGGCTCGCTGACAACGACGGAGACGGTGGCGGGCGTTGCCGCGGCGGCCGGCTTGGCCGCAGCAGGCGCCTTGTCGATCTCCTCATAAAGCGCCTTGAGCATCCGCGCGGTCTCCTTGCCGCCGGGGACGCACAGATTGAGGCGCGCCTCGCTGCGATCCGCGATCGCATCCGAATAGTCGCTGCAATTGTAGCCGCACTGGCCGCAATCCTGCTGCGCCATCGCCGCCATCATCCGCCGCCGCAACGGGCGGCCCTCGGCCAGCTTCATGCGATCGGCGATCGGCATGGTCTGGTCGTGCCACGGCGCCTCGCCGTCGTCACCATCGCCCGGTGCGAGCACGGCGCCGTTCTGCGCCGGCGAGAGCGGCGTCGAGCCGTCCAGGCCGAGCGCGCCGGCGAGGAAGCCGTTGAGCCAGGAGCGCTGCGCTTCGGAGAACGGCGCGCTGGCGGGAATGATCTCGATCTTCGGCATGGGCGTGATCTGGTTCATGCTGACACCTCGGACGAATTCTGCGCTTCAGCGAGCTGGCGCAAGGCTTCGCCATCATGGCGGCGGGCGAACGAGAGGAATGTCTCGTCAGGAGAAGCGCGATGGACGAGATAGGCCTTGAGCAGCTTCTCGATCGTTGCAGGCGCGTCCACGGCCTTGAGATCGCGATACACCTCGCGGCCGATATCGGCCTGCGGGCCGAAGCCGCCGCCGGCGAACAGATGATAGCCCTCGACGGTGTCGTCGCCATCGCCGACCGGCACCTTGGCCGCGATCATGCCGATGTCGCTGATGTAGTGCTGGGCGCAGGAGTGATGACAGCCGGTGAGATGGATGTTCAGCGGAGTGTCCATCTCCACCCTGCTCTCGCACCAGTCGCCGATCTCCGCCGCATGCTTCTTGGTGTTGGCCGCCGCGAATTTGCAGCCGGCGTTGCCGGTGCAGGCGATCAGTCCGGCGCGAATATGCGAGGCTGTCGTCGCGAGTCCGATCTGCGCGATCGCGGCACAGGCCAGAGCCACGTTCTCGTCGCGCACGCCAGGAATCAGCAGGTTCTGCCACACCGTCAGCCTGATCTCGCCGTCGCCGAGATCGGCCGAGATCTTGGCGAGCGCCCGCATCTGATCGCTCGTCAGCTTGCCGAGTGGCAGCACGACGCCGATCCAGTTGAGCCCAAGCTGCTTCTGCGGGTGAACGCCGATGTGTGCCATGCGGTCGGCCTCGGGACGCGGCGCGAGCGCCTCGTCCGGGACGCGCGCGAGCTTGCGGCCGAGTCTCGCCTCGACGGCCTCCATGAACTTGTCGTGGCCCATGCTGTCGAGCACGTATTTGAGCCGCGCCTTCAGGCGATTGGTACGATCGCCGGTCTCGATGAACAGCCGCACGATGGCGTCGGCGACTTCGGTCGCGCGTTCCGGCTCGACGATGATGCCGGTCGGCTTGGCGAAATCCTTATGCCCGGTGATGCCGCCGAGGCCGAGCCTGAACCATACGCCTGGCGCGACGCCGAAACCGTCCTTCACCTCGACCGCGGAGAACGCGATGTCGTTGGTGTCTTCGAGCGCGGCGATGCGGCCGGCGCCGTCAAAGGCAACATTGAACTTGCGCGGCAGGCCGTACAGCGAGCGATCATTGAGGATGTGGAAGTGCCACTCGCGCGCATAGGGACGCGTGTCCAGGAGCTCCTGCGGGTCGATGCCTGCGGTCGGCGTGCCCGTGACGTTGCGGATATTGTCGGCGCCGGAGCCGCGCGCAGTGAGGCCGAGATCAGAGAGTCCTTCGAGCAGCATCACCGCGTGCTTGGGCGGGATCTCGCGCAGCTGCAGATTGGCGCGCGTCGTGACGTGGCTGTAGGGGCCGCACAGATGATCAGCGAGATCGGCAAGCCCCGCGAGCTGCCAATGCTTCATGATGCCGTTCGGGATGCGCAGCCGGCACATGTAGGAATCCTGCGCCGGCGCGACGTGGAACAGGCCGAAATAGCGCCAGCGGAAATTGTCGGCCGCGGACGGCGCGGCATTGCTGCGGGCCTGCTGCTTCAGGCGTTCATAGGCATCGAACGGATGCAGCTCGCGCTTGACCTTCTCCTGCTCGGCGAGCTTGCGGCCCGACGCGAGGACCTTGTCCTGTGCCTTGATGTGGATGGCGTCGGGACCTGCAGGCTCGGTTGCGGCTGTCGTCGTGCTCGCGGGACCACGGCCGGCGAGGGTCACCTTGAGGCCGGCGGCCAAGCCCTCGAGATAGCGCTTCTGCTCGTCGTTGAAGTCGACAGACAACGGCTCGATTTTCATGATGGCGGACGAAGCTCCAGCGGCCAAGCGATTGGCGTTCGGGGATGGGATGAGGATCGCGTCGCCCGAACCGCCAGCGTTGGCATCTTTCAGGAGAGCGATCCGACCAGCTTCGTTGCTGCGGAAATCCGACACGGATTGCAGCCAGCGGCATCTGCGGCGGCTGACTGCACTGCAGTATTCAAGTTGCGTGCCAGCCGCGAAGCCTGGGAAATACCAGCGAAATCAGAGGTCTGCTCGAATCGCCGACCCCGCGATCGGCGCCTCAAGCCCTCAAATGCGAGCACTTCGCCCAAATTTTGATCGGTGAAGCCATCTGCCTGATTTCTGTTCCGACGGGGAATCAGGCCGTCCAGCGGCCGATCTTGAAGGCCTTCAGATGGCCTGGGACATCGTCGGCCGCGAAGGGAGGCCCCGCGAAGGCGCCGATCGCCGCATCCTGCGCCTGCCCCTGCGTGCCGAGTGCGGCGTCGTAGATGTCAGGCCGGAACACGCCCATGGCGGTGCTCAAAGCGTCGCTGCTGAGCGGCGTCTGCCCCCAGCGGACCATCTGGGCGTACAGCCAGGCGGCCTGGATCTTCTCCGGGCGGGCCGCTCCCTCGCGCCCGACCAGCAGATAGCGCGGGCTTTCGCGGAAGGTGCCGTCCGGCGAAATCTTCAGCCGGCCGTCGAGCGTGCGCTTGATCACCTCGGCATCGACACCGATCCGCTCGGGCTGGGCCAGGATCCGCGCCGCATCCTCGTGGTTCTGTTCGATGAAATCAGCGGCGCGGGCGCAGGCCCGGACCAGGGCCGCCAATGCATCCGGGTTCTTGTCCGCCCAGCTCTGCCTGACCGCCAGCACCTTCTCGGCCGCGCGCACCAGCACGTCCGAGACGAAGTGCAGGATGTGGCCGATGCCGAGATCGACCGCGATCGAATTCCAGGGCGCACCGACGCAGAAGGCGTCGACGTGACCATTGGCGATGCTCTCGACCATATAGGGCGGCGGCAGCACCACCAGCCGGACGTCCTCGTCGGGATCGACGCCGCCGGCGGCCATCCAGAACCGGAGCTGGTAGTTGTGGGTCGAGAACGGAAAGGTCATGCCGAAGGTCAGCGGCTCGGCGCAGGCCTTGCGGCGCGCAGCGACCACACGCGCCAGCGCCAGCGCGGTCGCCATCGGATCGAACCGATCGCCGTCGAGATGCGCCATCAGCTCGGCATGCAGCGCCGGCGTCACGGTGATCGCGTTGCCGTTAACGCCGAGATTGAACGGCGCGACGATCGGCACCTTCACATGGCCGATGCCGAGGCTGGAGGCGATCGCGACCGGCGCCAGCAGATGCGCGGCATCGAACAGGCCGATGTTGAGCTTGTCGCGGACGTTGGACCAGGAGACCTCGCGCACCAGCGTGACGTCGAGCCCCTCGGCGGCCGTGAAGCCCTTGTCCACGGCGACGATCAGCGCGGCGGCATCGACCAGCGGAATGAAGCCAATGCGAAGCGAGCCGGTCATTTCAGCATCTCCGAGGCGGTGAGGATCGACTGCGCGATCTCGCCGATCTTCTTCTTCTCGCGCATCGCCGTGGAGCGCAACAGAACGTAGGCTTCCTCTTCGGTGAAGCCCTTCATCTTCATCAGGATGCCCTTGGCGCGGTCGATCACCTTGCGATCCTCGAGCGCCGATTTGGTGCGCTCCAGCTCGTCCTGCAGCTTCGAGAAGGCGTTGAAGCGGGAGATGCAGAGGTCGAGGATCGGCTTGATCCGCTCCTTCTTCAGGCCGTCGACGATATAGGCCGATACGCCCGCCTCCACCGAGGCCTGGATCGAGGCCGCATCGCTCTGGTCGACGAACATCGCGATCGGCCGCCGGACCGCCCTGCTCACCTGGAACATCTGCTCAAGCACGTCGCGGCTCGGGTTTTCCAGGTCGATGACGATGACGTCGGGGTCAAGGGCGTAGATTCGCGCCAGCAGGCCCTGCATCTCGCTGACATGCACCACGCCGGTAAAACCCGCCTCGCGCAGCCCCTCCTCCAGGATGGCGGCGCGGATCGGGCTCTCGTCAACGATCACGATTTTCGGGGATTGCTCGGCGCTCATCGTTCACCAGGGTGTCCGGCCACCATCCATAGCATGGACGCGACCGGCTCAAAGCCTTGTCTTTCTGAGTAATTCGGACTAGCTGACGCGTATCCCATCAGGCAGTTCCAAGATGCAGCAGGGTTCCGCACCCAAGATCAGCTTTGTTTCGCTCGGGTGCCCCAAGGCGCTGGTTGATTCCGAGCGCATCATCACGCGGCTGCGCGCCGAGGGCTACGAGCTCGCCCGCAAGCACGACGGCGCCGACCTCGTCATCGTCAACACCTGCGGCTTCCTCGACAGCGCCAAGCAGGAATCGCTGTCGGCGATCGGCTCGGCGATGGCCGAGAACGGCAAGGTGATCGTCACCGGCTGCATGGGCGCCGAACCGGAACAGATCGAGCAGGCCTATCCGGGCGTGCTGTCGATCAGCGGTCCGCAGCAATACGAAAGTGTCCTGGACGCCGTTCATCGCGCTTCGCCGCCGGTGCACAATCCGCATCTGGATCTCGTTCCCCCCCAGGGCATCAAGCTGACGCCCCGGCACTACGCCTATCTGAAGATTTCCGAAGGCTGCAATAACAGGTGCAGCTTTTGCATCATCCCGAAGCTGCGTGGCGATCTGGTGTCGCGGCCGGCGGCCGATGTGCTGCGCGAGGCCGAACGTCTGGTTGCGGCAGGCGTCAAGGAGCTGCTGGTCATCTCCCAGGATACGTCCGCCTACGGGCTGGACATCAAATACGCCGAAAGCCCCTGGAAGGACCGCAGCGTCCGCGCCCGCTTCCTCGATCTCGCCCGCGAGCTCGGCGAACTCGGCGCCTGGGTCCGGTTGCACTATGTCTACCCCTACCCGCATGTCGACGAGGTGATCGGTCTCATGGCCGAGGGCAAGGTGCTGCCTTACCTCGACATCCCTTTCCAGCACGCCAGCCCGAACGTGCTGAAGGCGATGCGGCGGCCGGCGGCGCAGGACAAGACGCTCGACCGCATCAAGGGCTGGCGGGCGGTATGCCCGGATCTGGCGCTGCGTTCGACCTTCATCGTCGGCTTCCCCGGCGAGACCGACGAGGATTTCGCCTACCTGCTGGACTGGCTGGATGAGGCGGAAATCGATCGGCTCGGCTGCTTCAAATATGAGCCGGTGGCCGGCGCGACCTCCAATGCCCTGCCCGGCCAGGTGCCGGACGAGATCAAGCAGGAACGCTGGAACGCGCTGATGGCGCGCCAGCAGAAAATCTCGGCGCGCCGCCTCAAGCGCAAGGTCGGCACGCGCCAGCAGGTCATCATCGATGAGGTCGGCCCGACCGTGGCCAAGGGGCGCTCCAAGGCGGACGCGCCGGAGATCGACGGCGCCGTCTACGTCTCCAGCCGGCGGCCGCTGCGGGTCGGAGAGATCGTCACCGCAAAGATCGAGCGCGCCGACGAATACGACCTGCACGGCTCGGTGGCCGGGTTCTAGCGACTTCACTCAGGCAAGGCGGCCGACCGCGATCATCGGGTCGTCTCTGACGCTCTGCAACGCAGCAAATCCCGCCTGTCTGCCGAGTTCGTGGAGACCGCCACAACGCGCCATCCAATCCGGATAGGCGTAGCAAAGGATGATGTCCGCGTGGTGGCGAAGCCAAAGGCGAAGGACAGCGGCCCTCTCTGCACGCGCCTCGAGCAACCGGCCGGGCATGATCAAGGCAACGCTCCGGTCGGCCACTGTCTCGAACCGCGCCAAGTCAGACAACGAGTCAGAGAACAAGTCGGGCAGCACGTCAGAGAACATGTCGCAGGTCAGCCAGCGCGCAACGGCCGGACCGAACAATGCCTGTGCATGTACGAGCTTTTGGGGATCTCGTTCGATACCAAACGGCTGCAGAGCAGGCATTCCCTCACAGATTGTGGCCAGCAGGGCCCCGTTCCCGCATCCGAGATCGATGACGTTGTAGCGTTGCCCATTCGTGACCAGCCTTACAGCGGCTGCGATGCGCGCGTGAGCCTCTCTCATTCCGAGCACCGACGTGAACCCGTTGTCGGCTGCAAGCCAAGCTGGCGCAGGCCGCTCGCCGGACATCAGCGCTCGCCATGTCGACCAGTCCAACGAAGCCTCCGGCGAATCGTAAGCGGACGAAGAGCAAACCGAGACGCTCGCGGCCAGACGCCGGTCAGTGGACGTCCGCCGGAATAGTCCTGGCCTCGAGCAAATGTCGGCCTCGTCCGATCAACTCCTCGATCCAGGCATAAAAACCGGCGACGAACGCCTCGCCTTGAGGATCGACACGAATGTGTCGTCTGATTTCCTCGATGCCTTCCTCGATGCGCGCGAGATTACGTGCCAGCAGCCGAAACAACAGCTGGCGCCGCTCACCCTCCGGCTCGGTCTCGATCAGCACGATGTCGAGCGCAGTGATGTAGGCGAACGAGTATTCCGCATGCAGCACCGCCGTCATCGGTCGCAAACGATCCTTGATGACGGGGCTGACGTACAATTCGTCCGGCGGATTGAGGATCAGGCGATCGGCCGATTCGAGATTGACGCCGAGGGCGCGAAGCTTGTTGTGTCCCATCTCATGGACGAACGCCTGGGCCAGGCCGATCGGATCGAAGACGGTGGCGAACAGCGTGCCCAGCCGGTCGTCGGTCGAACCGCTGTAGGATCCATAACCCTCACGATATTCGCTCTCGGCGACATCCGGGCGAGCCAGCGGATGGAACGTGTCGATCAGCATGCGCATCTGCTCGAAGGCGACGGGCCAGCGCCTCACATAATCGACGGCCGCATGGATGTTGGCATGCTCCAGCGGGCCATTGCTGAAGACCGGCGCGCCGGGCGCGGTTGCCTGGACGTAGCGAACCGCAACGGCGCCATCGAAGATATGCGGCGCGTTGCCGGCGACCCTATGCACGAACGGCTCCGGCCGCTGCGCGTTGGTGGTCGTGCTGGCAAGATGACAGGCCAGCAAGGCATCGTACAGATCATCCTGCGGCGCCGCCGCCCTCGACCAATCGATCATCGTGGTCCCCCGCATCTTCGTGGCGGCTCCTCGTTCAGAATTGAATCTGATTGAACGACGCGCCGGAGCCGCTTCCGGCAATCGGGCGAAGCCAGCCGCCCGGAAAATCCCTCCGGCATTCGTCGTCGATGACGAGGGAATCAGTACTGGTGACCAAAGTCAGCGCACAGTCCGCATCTTCCAGGATACACCCACTGGCGACCAGATCGGCGTAGCGCTGCTCCACCTCTGCCGCGGGCGTCTGCGAGTCGACCAGCCGTCTCAAGGTGGTGTCGATGCGCACCGGTTCTCGAAACGCATCCAGCACGGCCATCTCGATCGGATCGATGATGCGCCAGGTTTCTGTCGCGATCCGGCGCGTGTCCTTGAGGACCGAAAATGGGCCGAGCCCGACGATCGCCAGCATCGGCATGGCGGTGCCGTCGACATGAGCGGCGCGCCAGCGCTTGATCGCGGCCCCGAGCGGCGCAAGATCCTCATCCGACGCCGTGTTGGCCGCCGTACCGTCGAAGAAGTAGGCCAGCCGCTTCAGCACATCGTCCGGCTGGCCATAGACCGACCGGTAAGCCAGCGCGGGAGCGACATTCTCGAAGCCGAGCTCGGCCGCACGGTCGAAATAGGGACTGAAGCGGTCGAGCCGGATCCGGCAATGCCCGGTCGGCGGTTGCAGATGCTCCAGCAGTGCGAACCATCCTGCAATCTTGGCGTAGGCTGCTGGCCGTTCCCCGGGGAATCCACACAGCACGTTCCAGATCGGCCGTAGTCCGATTTCCGCACAGCTCCGCAGAACACGCACGTTCTGCAACCCGGTCACGCCCTTGTCCATCAGGCGCAGGACATCGTTGTCGAGATGCTCGATGCCGGGCTGAACCCACGTCACGCCGCCGCGCGCAAGCGTACGCAACTGCTCGGGACGCATGTTCGACTTGATCTCGTAGAGAATCCGGTAGGACGACGGCGCGGTCTTGGCAAGCTGACCGAACACGGCGTCGACATGCTTCAGGTTGAGAATGTTGTCCGTCGCCTCGAAACGCTTGATGCCCCAGCGTACCGAGAGGGTCGCCAGCTCCGCCAGCACGCGCTCGGCCGACTTGGTCCGAAACGCCATCGTCGCGCCGTTGAGGCCGCAGAAGGTGCAATGGTGCTTCATGCCCCACCAGCAGCCGCGCGAACTCTCGAACGGCAGAGCGGGAAGCAGCTCCCTGAAGAACGACGCCGTCCTCAGCTCTCCGAAATAGTCACTGAAATCGGGAACGGGAAGTTCATCCAGATCCTCCAGCGGGGACTCGACCACCCTCCCCGTCGTGCCGACGCGGCCCAGAACGTCGGTGCTTTCGCTGTAGGGCAGCGTGCCTGCGAGGAAACGCTCGACGAACGTCGGAAAGGTCCGGTCCGACTCGCCACGAAACACGTAGTCGATTTGCGAGAAGCGATCGAGGAGCGCCTCCCCCATCGGGCCCTCGCAGTTGGCGCCGCCGAAGCATATGATCCTGTCCGGCGCGAGCTGCTTGATACGATGAGCGATTCCAAGCGATGCGCAGTTCTGCTGGAATGTCGACGAGAAGCCGATGATGCGGGCGCCGTCTGCAATCAGACGGCGAGCCGACTGGTCGACGAACGTTTCCGCGGCATCACGCGCCGCGACGACGGCAGCCCAATGCGGACCGCAAGCGACCTCCATGCGCTGCCGGTGCCGCGCTTCGGCGATCGGATCGGGCTGGTTGTCAAAGGTTCCTGCGAAGACCCATTCACCGATCAGCAGGCTGGTCTGAACCTGCTCTGCAATGAACTGAAACGTCTCGGCACCGATCAACTCGGCAAACGCGAAGCCGAGATAATACTGCCGTGCGCCCACTCCACGGGTCTCGATCGCCGCCTGGAGCGTGCTGATCCCGAGCGCGGGCCTCGTCAGGGCTAGAAACGGCGCTGCAACCAGCGCAACCGAGATGGTCATGGCAATGGCTCTCAAAACTTGAATCTCAGACTCCGACAGACACGTCGGACGACGCCGGAGGAACCGAATGAAACGCGCCCACGGCCTCGAAGACGTGCTCGAGAAGCGCCAATGCGGGCAACTTCCGCGGCAGATGACGATCGAGCAGCCGTAGGAGCTCGGGGCTTGAAAAAAGCTGGTCGCACGCGCTGCAAATGCCGTCGAAGTCGTCCGCCTTGAAGGGGCGATCGGTTTCTGCGGTGATCTCGCAGAGCAGAGCAACAGGACCTTCGAAGGCGATCCACTTCCATACCGGGTCCCGATAGGCGCGGGATATTGCCGCGGACATCGACGTCTCGTTCAGATCACCCACGCTCATTGCGTCATGAAACGGCAGCACGCCGCAACATGGCAGCACGCTGCCGCTCGGCGCCACGGAGAAGTGCCGGAGGACTGAAGGACAGGGTCCGCGATAGACCCGGGAGGAATGCCGCCTCGCCTCAAGGTCGGGCGCGCTGACATCGTTGACGGCACGTCCGGTGGAATTGATGGCCGTCTCATAGACCGACAGCCGCGGATCCTCATGGGGCTCGACGCCGAGAAGATCGAAAATCCGCTGTCGGTCGATCGTACTGTCCGGGGCTGTCACGACGGCGATCAGCACGTCCAATCCGAGGGAACGGGCGGCTCGGTAGGCATGGACGATGTTGCGGCCGTCGAGGAATTCGGCATGCATGTCGTCGAACGATATGATGATCCGCTCGAGTCCCGCGTCGACTAGGGGACTCAGAATGCGCTCCGCCTTCGCTTGCGACGTCGCCCAATACGCGCTCGTGGTCGCTGAAGCGGAAAGGCCGAGCGACTTGGCGCGTGTTGCCGCCGCGCGGATCAGCTCGGGCTGAAGGAATGGATCGCCGCCGACCAGATTGATCCGCGTCATCTGGTGGGCGACGGCGGCGTCATCGATCGCAGCGAGCATGATGTCCTGCGGCAGAACGTCGACATGGCTCATGTCCGACGAGAAGCAGCAATGGCTGCACTTCAGCGGACATCTGTAGCTCACGTTCAATACAAGCTCAGTCGGTCTCGTCGCCCGGTCACGCACATGCATGTCCAGCTGCTCCCGGAAGCCATGAGTGATTCCGGCACGACGCCGGCGCGGATTGGACCTGCGGCTCGTTCCGGCCGGACAATGGGCATTGTCCGGCCGGACGATTGTCCTGCAGAATCGCGCAGCAGTCAGACGTCGATGTGAATGACCGAGGCAGGAGCGGCGGTCGCCTTCTGGCCAGACAGACGGTCCTTGATGAGATCGGCCGTGTTGGAGTCGATTTCGATGCCGACCTGGGCGAGATAGCCTTGCGGATCCTTCTGGAGTTCGTCTGCGGCGTTGGCCTGGCTCTTCAGCTGGGCTGCCGCCGCTTTCACCTTGGCAAGGTCCGCGGTGATTTGAATCTTCTTGTCCATGTATGACATCTGAGTCTCCTGATAATCGCTCTTGGGAATGAAAGTGGTCAATCAACGCAACCTGAACCATATACACCATTGCGGCACAAAACACATCACAACTCGCGGAGATTGTATTTTCGCGCGCAATGAGGAAGCAAGGCTGTCTATTCGGTCGGGATCATTCCGCCGCGAAAACTCTTCGATCCCGTCCAGCGTTCGCGCGACGGCGCCCGATATGGAAAGCGCAAGCTGCTCGCGCCTTCATCGGGCCAGGTCACGCCGTGATAGCGTATTTCACGTCGAGCGTTGCTGTCGGATGTCGATGTCGTAACCCTGCACACCGGAGTGTGCAGTTCGGCGATGCCGTGCATCATCGACCATTCGACCGGCCAGGTCAGAGCATCGAGCAGCCACTCCGTCGCCTGTGCGCAGTGAGCGCGACCGAGTGCAAGCATGTCCGTTGCCAACGCGGAGCTTGCCTGGCAGTCGAGCCTGCAAGGCCAATGCGGGACAATGCCGAGACCGACGGACCGCCAGAGGATGTTGGTCTCTGGCCGCGACGGCAGCTCGATCCGCCGATGGCGTGATGGCGCTTTGGTTCGCGTCAGCATCGCACTCGCCCAGACCGGATCCAGCTTTCGTCGTTCGCGGCGACGCGTCGCTTCGGCACAGCAATGGGGGCACCCTGCCCAGTCCAGCAATGTGCGCTCGGGGTCGCGCTGCCAGTCCGCTTCGAACTCATCCCTGTCGCTGCCGCGAACAACGGCGACGGTGACTTCGATCGGCAGTCCCGGCCGCCGCTGCGAGGACGATACGTTCGGAGCTGTCTCGACCGCCAGCCGGACGGGCACCACCACGAGCCCCATGCGTTCGACCGCGAGCGCCATCTCGTCGATCGCTTCGGGGCTCAGCGTGACCATCGCGGCCCTGTTCAAGCCGGCGGCCACCGCATGCCAGCGCAACACCCTCCATTCGGTCCTGATCAGTTCGAAGCGCGGCTCCCACGCTAGTCTCGCGGCCTCCGAAACCCAGCCGATTCGAACGAACGGGCGACGTCGTGGAGGGCGGATTGGAGCGCGCTCGGACATGCACCAGCTTCCTTGTTGTCGACCTCGTTGCGTTCAACGCCTACATGCGCCCGTCGAGATCGTTCACGATGTCCGTCAGCAGCGGGACTCGCCGGTCGTCGATCATTGATTGGATCAGCTTGTGCTCGATCTCGGCTCGGCGGGGATCCCGGGACAATGGCGTCTCTCCGGCGGCAAGCAGCTCCTCCTCGATCTGCACGAACAGCGCGGTCCATAGCGCGCATTGCGCGCTGCGATTGCGCCAGTCGCCGTCGATCGAAGTGCCCGGACACTGGCCCTTGCACATCGCGAAGAAGCGGCAGTCGCGGCAGCCGCCGGCCGCCTGCGGCGTGAACCACAAGGCGATGCTGCGTTCGTGACCCGGATCGTCGGATTTGATGAAGTCGATGCCGCGCTTGTTGGTACGGCCGCAATTGCTGCGTTCCCCAAATCCCTCGATGCCGTGCACCGCGCCGGTCGTATACGGATCGCAGCCGTGCCAGACACAGCCGGTCTGGTCGTCCATCCCGCGCAGCAGTGCCCGCACCTCATCGAAGATGTCGAAATGCATCGAGGTGAGCTGCTCGCGCTCGAAATGATAGAAGTGCTGAAAGGCCGCGATCGTCTCGGCATCGCTCATGGCCCAATGTGACTGCACGGCGTCGGAATCGACCTCGAGCGCATGCAACCGGACTTTTTCCACGCCCCTTGCCTGCATCTGCAACAGCCAGTCGTCCATCAAGGGCCAGTGCTGCGGCAGACCGTTGCCCCGATGTATCGTGATGATCAGGCTGGGATGCAGACCCCGCTCGCACAGACCGGCAATCGCGCGGTCGACATTCCTGGTTTGCTCCCGTGTCCTGTCGATGGACCCTGCCCAGCGCGCGTCATTCAGTGCCTCCGGACCATCGATCGAAATGCCGACATGAACCGCATAGGTGGCGAACAGGTCCATATGGCGCTCGGAGATGAGCGTGCCGTTGGTCTGGACCCGGTTTCGGCCGAAGCGCGCCAATCCGAACGCCCAGAGCCTTTCGAGATCCGGTAGGGGCATGAGCAGTGGCTCTCCACCGAACAGTGTGAACGGCTCGGCGTCCTCGGCGAGCGCGGCGAGCATTGCATCCATGTCGTAGCGCTGGCGAAGGCTTCCGCTGTCGCGGATCGGATTCTGGTAGCAATACTGACACATGATGTTGCAGGTCACGCCCAGCGGACGAAGCTCGACACCCATGCGGATCTCCTCGGCGGGAGTCATTTCTGACAGGCGGAGCTCCCGCAGGTGATCCAGACTACAATACAACCTGTGATTTAGAAAGCTGTTGGCGCATCGATGGACTGAAGCGGCAGGAACGGCTTGCTGCAGTGCAGCAAACGCTGCAGCGCCTTCCGCGGCCCAGAGCTCCAGCCTCAAGCCCTGCTCAGTGCGAAGAGCCTGTGGCTCGGAGCGACCAGAGATTCAGGAGGCGAAGCGCCTCGTCCTGCTTCAGTTCGAGGTATTTGGTCTGGAGCTTGATCAGTTCCTCAGGCTTGGTCGCGCCCGACACGAAGCGACTGTCGAGGATCGCGGCCACCGTGCTCCAGCTCAGGCCCGCGACCTTGCAGGGCACGAGAATGCCGTCGCTGCGCAGGCTCTGCATCAACGGCCTCACCAGCTCGATATTGCATTTCGCGAGCTCCGCGATGGCCGCGGTGGTCTCCGCGTAGCGGCGCTGGCGGGCGAAATCCAGCAGCATGGCCTCGTTGAGCCTACCGGTCTGCTTCAGTTGCGCAACCGAGGCCTTGGCGCCGCCGAAGTCGCGCCCCCGTGACATACCCCGCTCGGCGTCCGCCGTTGCGGCTGCAATCGCGCTGCGGATTTCCTCGTAGAGATGCGGCGGCGCCGAGGCCAACAGCCTCGCCTTCACCGCCTCGGTCGCGCCTTGCAGCAGCGTGCGGCGCAACGGCGACGGCAGATCGGCGCGAATGCCGGTCGCAATGGCCAATTCGGGATCGCCGAGCGCCTGAGACAGGATGATCGAGAAGCCCGCCGCGGAAATCCGGGCGCCTGGATTTTTCATCAGCTTGCGGCTGACGCTCGGGAAACGGCGGACCAGCAGCGCGTCGGTCACCACCTCTTGCAGCCACCAGCGACCGGCGACCGCGATCAGGTGCTGCTCACCCCTCGTATTGGCGATGTCGATGAGATCCTCGGTGCTGAGCCGCGGCGATTCCGACAGCACCGGTCCGGCCACGGCGATGTCATCGTGATTGGCCAGACGCCGGATGACCGCCACCGGCGTCTGCGGGACAGGCGCCAGCTGGGCGCTCAGTTCCGCGAGCGCGATCCGGGCGCCGACATCGGCCAGCGCGCGCAACTCGATCGTATTGACGAGACGCTCGAAGACATCGGCGAACAGGGCATATTGCTCGACATCCAGGCTGCTGGCCGACGCAATGAACAGCGATGCGACCCGCTCGGCGACGCCGGAGCAGCGTTCGGCCGAGCCGGCGGCAATCGCCGCCTGAACCTCGTCGGCGATGGTAAGATGGGGATTCGACATCGCTCGTCCTGAGCGCTTGCAATTTCAAGCTCGCTCGCACGGTAAATGTTGCCGCTAAACTTTTGGTAAAATTTGAACGAAAGAGTTCTGTGCCGGGACGACGGACGGGAGCGCGTCGGCGGCGGCCTCCCCGAGAGACGAGGCCACAAGCCGCCCTCCGTGACGCCGCATCACAGCTCGCCCATCAGGCGGTAGACCCAGAAGGGACGTTCGGTTCGGATCCGCCTGCGGAGATCCGCCGGGCTGAAACCGGTCGCCTGCTTCGTTTGCCGTACGAGGTGGGATTGATCCGCGTAACCGGCGTCGTAGGCCAGACGCGCCCAATCCTCGTGCTCAATGCCGATGCGCGTCATCATCTGGCGAAAGATCTCCTCGCTGCGCGCGAGGGTGGCCAGCTCACGTTGCGTCTGGCCCGACCAGGTCTTGAACCGCCGCTCGGCCTGACGAATGCTGCGTCCCGCTCCGGTCGTCGCGGCACGCATCGCGAGATGGCGCGTCCAATCCGTGATGCGTCTCGAGGCCAGCGTGGCCTGCGGGCGTCCGGCCTGCCACATCGGATCGAGGGCATTCTGGATCTGCTCGAACGCGGCCGCCGCGCTGCCGAGCTTCAACGCATCGATGAACAGGCCCTCCAGGGGCGGCGCCAAGGCCGCGGCCAAGTCCACGCTCTTGTCGAAATAGGCCGCCGGCTGTGGCCCGCCCATCGCCTGGAGTGCATCGGGATAGAGGCCGATCCAAAGAACGTGGACGGGCCCCAGATCGAGGCTCACGCGCGGCTGCCCCTGCGGTCCGCTGAACACGGCGGGCGGCAACGGCGTCGGCGCGGCACGACCGTGCTCCATCTCCAGACCATCGAAGAGCAGGCTGCGGCCTTCGAAGAACAGATTGATTCCGCAATAGGGATTCGCCGGAAAGTAGTTGGCGCGCTCGTCCGCGCGAAGTGTCAGGTGGCGCGTGTCGTACACCGTCGCGCAGAAGATGCAGCCCGCCAGCGACGGACGCGGCAGCAGCAGCACGCAGCCCTCGTTGAGTGACGTATCCTGCTTCATGCGGTTGTCCCGAGGGACGATGCAATGATCAAGGTCAGCCCTGCCTCTGGACGGCGGTGAAGATGCGAAACAGCCGAACCATGTCGCTTCGGTTCTATACGCCTCGGAACCCTTGCGCGACAACGGCGCCAGTGCCGCATCCCGAGAGGTGAAAATGATGACGACCAGCGAGCTCCGACTTTTCCGCGTCATGTTTGTCGCGGCCGCGATCTGGAATTTGTGTGGCGGCGTGCTCGGCTATTTCAACACGGGCGAAACGTTCCTCCGCCTGTTTGGCCGCAGCGCGGATGATCCCGTCCTGTTGTCGGTGTTTCAGGGCTCCGCCGGGACGACCTTCACCTACTTCTTCGGCTATCTCATCGTGGCGTTCGATCCGCTGCGGCACACGGGCATCGCCATTGTCGGTGGCATCGGCAAGGTCGGCTTCGCCATCCAGATGCTGAAATTCTATCTCGCCGGGCTCGCCAACGCGCATGCCCTGATCGTGGTCGTCGGGGACATGATCTTCTGCGCCCTGTTCATCGTCTACTTCCTCCGGCTGCTGAAGACCGGCAACCGGCTGATCTAGGCGTCCAGACCGCCCGCTCCCAATGACATGGGGTGGCCCTATCCTCCTCTGTCGGAGCCCTCAAGCCGCAGCCGCGCGCGGCACATGCTTGCCGCAGGCGGCGTCCCCTCCTCTTGACACTCGTCCCGCTTTGCCTGTATGGCCCGCCGCATGATCTTCAACCGGACCAACCGCCGCGCCGCCGTTTGCCGTCGTCACCGCCGTGACGATGCCGGGGCGCGCCGTGTCCGAAGACGTTGCTGATCAGTCAAACTCATCAGCATCAAGGTTTTCGAGAAGGCCGCTCCCGCAAGGAGCGGCCTTCTCGCTTTTGGCCCGTCGTTTTCCCCCTGACATAGGAGACTGCACATGCTGACCGCCCCGCATCCGTATGACGCTCTGATGGAGATCACGGCGCGTCCGCGCACCGTCTTCGTGCAGGGCAAGGGCTCCTGGCTGTGGGACGACAGCGGCAAGCGCTATCTCGACTTCATTCAGGGCTGGGCGGTGAACGCGCTCGGCCATGCGCCGCCCGAGCTTGCCAAGGCACTCGCCGACCAGGCGGCGCGGCTGATCACACCGAGCCCGGCCTATTACAACGATACGAGCCTGCAATTGGCAAAGGCGCTCACCGAGCGCTCCTGCTTCGACCAGGTGTTCTTCACCAACTCCGGTGCGGAGGCCAACGAGGGCGCCATCAAGCTGGCGCGCAGATACGGCACGCTACACAAGAACGGCGCCTATGAGATCATCACCTTCGAGGGCGGCTTCCATGGCCGCACGCTGGCGACGATGTCGGCGTCCGGCAAGAAGGCGTTCGAGCCGTTGTTCGAGCCGAAGGTGCCGGGTTTTTCCAAGGCGCGGCTTAACGATATCGCCTCGGTGGAGGCGCTGATCTCCGACAAGACCGTCGCGATCATGCTGGAGCCGATCCAGGGCGAAGCGGGCGTGTGGCCGGCAACCCCGAAGTTTCTGCAGCAGTTGCAGACGCTGACGACAAGGCACGGCCTGCTGCTGATCGTCGACGAGATCCAGACCGGCATGGGCCGGACCGGAAAGCTGTTTGGCTATGAGCATGCCGACGTCCTTCCGGACATCATGACGCTGGGCAAGGGCATCGGCGGCGGCGTCCCGCTGGCCGCCCTGCTCGCGACCAACGAAGCGTCGTGCTTCGAGCATGGCGACCAGGGCGGCACCTTCAACGGCAATCCCCTGATGTGTGCCGCGGGTCTCGCCGTCCTGGACGTGATCGAGAAACCGGAGTTTCTCAAGTCTGTCGCCGACAACGGCCTCTATCTCGAAAGCGAACTGCAGCGCATCTCGGCGCGGCATGGCCTCGGCGACGTCCGCGGCCGCGGCCTGTTGCTGGCGCTCGATGTCGTCAGGCCGATCGCGCCCTCGCTGGTCGCGCATGCCTTCGAGCTTGGTCTGCTGCTGAACGCACCGCGTCCTGACACGCTGCGCTTCATGCCGGCGCTGAACGTCACCCGCGACGAGATCGCGGGGATGATCGAGGTGCTGGATGGCATCCTGACCAAGGCCGGCGCCCCGCGCTGCGTGGCCTGAAGGCTCGAACGCGAAGGCCGGCCTGAGGATCAGTCGCTCGGTCGGCCTTCCAGGATGTGGACCCAGAACGTCTCGAGCAGGTCACAACGCCGAGCGGCTTCCGTGCTGGTCGGGACCAGCAGCACACTGCGTGGTCCGGCTACGGCGAGGTCGGCGAGCTTGGCCCGGACCTCGTCATGGCTGCCGATCAGCGAACGCGCGAGGAAGCCTTCGATATTCGTCGGCGGCACCAGGGCGCCGGGGCCCGCGGACAATTGCCGCCGGCGATCGAAGAACTGCTGCAGGAACGGCGCGGCTTCGGCAATCGCCTCGTCGCGTGTCGGCGCGCTGCAATAGAAGCGCGAGACCACCAGCCGCGGATCGGCGGCGGCATTGCGCTCCCGGTAGCTGCGCAGCATCTGCCTGACGTCATCGAGTGTCGAGGTGAGGCCGGCCATCAGGCCGTGGCCATGCGCCGCGGCATCATCGAGCGCAGCCTCGCTGGCCGACGCGATCCAGGTCGGAACGGGATCTTGCAGCGGCCGCGGCGTGAGCCGCAGACGATCGACGTGGAAGTAGCGGCCGCGATGGGACACGTCCTCCTCGGCCAGAAGCTGCTGGATCAGGTGCAGCGCCTCGAGCATGCGCGGCCGGGTCTCGTCCGGTGATATGCCGAAATTCCGGTTCTGCTCGGGAAACGGTCCGCCGCGCGCGACGCCGAAGTCGAGACGGCCACCGCTCAGGATGTCGATCGTTGCGATATCCTCGGCGACCTCGACCGGCGGCCTAAACGGCAGCAGGACGGCAGCGGTGCCCAGGCGAATGCGGGTCGTGCGGGCGGCTAGATAGCCGAGCAGCGCGAACAGCGAAGGGCTCGAGCTGCCGGCATCGAAATGATGCTCGGAAATCCAGGCCTCGTCGAAGCCCAGAGCCTCGGCCTTGAGCACCAGATCGGTCTCGGCCTGAATGGCCGCGGCATGACTGAGACCGTGATTGTCGTAGGGGCAGAAGATGCCGATGCGAAGATGGGACGTCATGATGCCAAGCTGTACCGGCATCGCGCACGAATTTCCAGAACCCGTCCGCGGTTGACCTAAATCAAAGACAGCGCGCCCCCTGAAAACCGATCTTGGCGGGGCCAAACACCTGCGGTCCGATGCATGACGGTGTATCCGCATGGATACAGCGTCGTACGGGATGTGATCAGCTCGTCAGGAACGAGGCTTGCCGGAACCAAGCTGATGATCATTCCACCGACAACGATGTCGGAACAGAAGGAGATGCAAGAATGGCGAGAGACAATCTGGCGCGGGTGCAGCCCGTCGAGGACATCCGCAGCCACATCGCCCCCGCTGCCGCGACCGAAGAAGTCCTGATCCACGTCCGCGTCTTCCCGAACTCCGACATCGATATGATCGGCGAGAAACCCGCCGGCCTCACCGCCAACCAATGGTACGAGCGGCTGCTCGACGTGGCCCGTCCGCACTATCAAACGTTTGCCGGCGGCCGCGGCTTCTTCCGCATTCCCCGCCCCTGCTTCGAGGCGATCCTCAAGGATGTCGCGGCCTGAGTCCGGCCGATGCTGTTCGGCTGAGGCAGTTGGCGTCCTCTTCTGCGTCAGTCCTGTCGACCGCGGTGCGCCGGGTGCGCCGCGGTCGCTGGCGTTCCATGGTCATGTCTGACGGAGCACGCGCATGAGCGAGGAGATCTTCAGGCACATCCAGCAGCTGTTCAGCGGCATTGTCGCCGCGACCTCCGCATCGCCCCATCTGGCGGATGCGCTCGCCGACCGCGCATTCGATCTGTTCGAAGCCAACATCGATGCCCAGACGGCGCATCTGCCGGCGCTCGCCTGTGCCAAGGGCTGCCCGTCGTGCTGTGCGCTGCGCGTGACGGCGACGGCACCCGAGATCTTCCTGCTGGCGCGCTATATCCGCCAGATCGATGCGCGGATGCCGGGGACGGCACTCGGCTCGCTGTCGCGCCGCGTCAAGCTCGCCAACCGCGCAACACGCGGATTGGACGAAGCCGAGCGCATGCGGCTGCGCCAGCCCTGCCCGTTCGTCGTGCGCGGCGGCTGCATCATCCATGCCGTACGCCCGCTGGCCTGCCGCGGCCATGCCTCGTTCGACCGGCGCGCCTGCGCCCAGGCCATGGTCGGGCGTGATGTCGACGTCCCGGTCTCTGGCCCGCATGTCGCGCTGCGCAGCCTGGTGCAGGATGCGTTGAGGGCCGCGCTCGACGGTGCTGGACTCGCCTCCGACCTTTACGAACTGAACCAGGGGCTCGCCTTGGCGCTCGCGGATCCCGATCGGGAGACCGCGTGGCGAAACGGGCAGGACAGCCTGGCGCCAGCGCGGATCGGCCCGCCAGATGCCGCGCCTAGCAATGCGGTGCTGTGGAGCCGGGCCTCCGCTCAGGACGCTGCAGTCCGCGACGACGTTTAGGACGACATCGCGTTCAGCCCGTCACGGCTTCAGGATCGACGCGCCGGTGGTGGCGCGGCTCTCGAGGTCAGTGTGGGCTCGCGCGGCATCCTTCAGCGCATAGGCGTGATTGATCGGCACGTGCAGCTTGCCGCTGATCACAGCCGAGAACAGCGTGTCGGCGCCCTCCAGCAGTTCCGAGCGCTTGCCGATGTAATCGTTCAGCTTCGGCCGGGTCGCGAACAGCGAGCCATGGCTGTTCAGCTCGGCGATCGAGAACGGCGGCACCGGTCCGGAGGCGTTGCCGAAGCTGACGAACAGGCCGCGCGGCTTGAGGCAGGACAGCGAGCCCGGAAAGGTCGACTTGCCGACGCCGTCATAGACGACGTCGCAGCCTTCTCCGCGGCTGATCTGCTTCACCCGCGCGACGAAGTCCTCCTCGTTGTAGAGGATGACGTGATCGCAGCCATTGGCGAGCGCGAGATCCGCCTTGGCCTTGGAGCCGACGGTGCCGATGACATGGGCGCCGAGCGCGCGGGCCCATTGGCAGGCCAGCAGGCCGATGCCGCCGGCGGCGGCGTGAATCAGCACGCGGTGATGCGGTTCGACCTTGAAGGTCTTGTGCAGCAGGTACCAGACCGTCAGTCCCTTGAGCATCAGCACCGCGCCCTGCTCGTAGGTGATGTGGTCGGGCAGCTTGACCAGGCGCTGCCAGGCGATATTGCGCTCGGTGGCGTAGCCGCCGAGGTTCTCGTAATAGGCGACGCGGTCGCCGGGATGGAAGTGCGTCACGCCCGGTCCGACCGCGATCACCTCGCCGGCCGCCTCGTTGCCAGCGACGAACGGCAGGCCCGGCGCCTTGTACAGGCCGGTGCGATAGTAGACGTCGATGAAGTTCAGGCCGATCGCGTGCTGGCGGATGCGGACCTCGCCGGGACCGGGCGCGGCCAGTTCGACCGGCTCATAGACGAGCGCCTCGGGGCCCCCCACCTTGTGCACGCGCACCGCCTTGGCCATCGGGCCACCCTCCCTTGCAGAACCTCGCATGGCCGGATCTGACAATCCGGTCCAGCAACCTCGGACAATTACCTGATTCTCATCGAACATCCGGCGGCGTCGAACGCGCCGGCTCGCGGCCGCCGGAAAAGCGAAGGCGATCAGGACGGGCTTGTCAACTCGGCCGTCGTCAGGCCTCGCGCTTCCTGCGGTTGCGCGAGGCCATCACGTTGAAGGCCTCCACCGCGAGCGCGAAGGCGATGGCGAAGTAGATGTAGCCGCGCGGGATATGGAACTCGAAGCCGTCGGCGACCAGCGCGACGCCGATCAGCACCAGGAAGGCGAGCGCCAGCATCTTGGTGGTCGGGTGGTTGGCCACGAAGCGTGAGACGGGTCCCGATGACACGTACATGATGATGACCGCGATGATGACCGCGGCGATCATGATTTCCAAGTCCTGGGCCATGCCGATCGCGGTGATGATCGAGTCCAGCGAGAAAACGAGGTCGATGACGATGATCTGCACGATCACCCAGAAGAAGCTGCTGCGGCCGTCGCCCGCATGCGGCCCATCGCCCTCGCGGGCCTCCACCTCGGCGTGGATCTCATGCGTTGCCTTGGCGATCAGGAACAGACCGCCCGCGATCAGGATGATGTCGCGCCAGGAAAAGCCGAGGCCGCCGATTGTGAACACCGGCTGCGTCAGCCCGATCAGCCAGACCAGCACGCTGAGCAGCATGATGCGGAAGATCAGCGCCAGCGCGAGCCCGATCTGGCGGGCGCGCGTCGACTGCGGCTCGGGGATGCGCGCGGTGATCACCGACAGGAAGATGACGTTGTCGATGCCGAGAACGATTTCGAGTGCGGTCAGCGTGAGCAACGCGGCCCAGGCTTCGGGACTGGTCAGAAGGTCGATCATGCTTTCAAGGATCTCAACAGACGGATCGCGGAGTCACTCGCGACGATATAGAGGCCGATCGCGCACAACAGCGTCGTGACGATCGGACCCGCGGCGAAATTCTTGCTCAACGCATCGATCACCAGCACGCCCCACAGCACCACCAGCGGCAGCGTCAGCCAGCGCAGCCGGCGCACGCGGACCGGATGGATGACGTGGAACGGCGCGAAGGTCAGCGCGATGAGGAGCGCGAGACCGAGCGTGGCGAGCAGCGGCGTCGGATGCAGCAGGAACAAATAGAACGCGGCGATGTTCCACAGACCCGGAAAGCCGCGGAAATGATTGTCGGCGCTCTTCATGCGGCGGTCGGCGAAATACAGCGCGCCGCTGACGGCGACGCCGACCCCGATGACCGGGGCCGCCAGCGGCAACAGCATGCCGCTCGCCGTGATCGCATAGGCCGGCACGAACACATAGGTGGTGAAGTCCACCACGAGATCGAGCACGTCGCCCGACCAGTCCGGCTGGACATTCACCACATCGAGCCAGCGGGCCAGCGGACCGTCGACGCCGTCGATGATCAGCGCCACGCCGAGCCACCAGAACATCGCGGTCCAATGCTCGCGCACAGCCTCCAACATCGCGAGCAGCGCCACGCCGGCGCCGAGCGCCGTGAAGACGTGCACCGAGAACGCGGCGGCCCGATGCAACGGCGTGGCGCTCGCAGCGCTGTGGGGCTTCAACTGATCCATGCTGCGTCAGTGCTACCAGGAATCGGAGCGAATTGCATATCGTCGCTTGCGGCGATGCGCCGCGCAGGCCGGCCGCATCACTCTTGAAAAAGCGCGGTGGGAACGTCAAATGTTCCATCATGAGCAGCACAGACGGAAGCTTCGATGTCATCGTGGTCGGCGGCGGCCCGGCCGGGCTTGCAGCGGCCATCGCCCTCGCGCAGGCCGGCGCGCGGACGGCGCTGGTGGCCCGCAAGGCGCCCTATGCCGACAATCGCACCACCGCCCTGCTCGGCGGCTCCGTCGATTTTCTGGACGATATTG
This sequence comes from Bradyrhizobium sp. HKCCYLRH3099, assembly GCF_051167855.1. Lineage (NCBI taxonomy): Bacteria > Pseudomonadati > Pseudomonadota > Alphaproteobacteria > Hyphomicrobiales > Nitrobacteraceae > Bradyrhizobium > Bradyrhizobium sp. HKCCYLRH3099. Next base: position 269,889 of record NZ_JBNPTW010000007.1, on the reverse strand, counting down.
GCGTCTGGGGCGCGTGCCGGGACCGCGCGGCCGGCCTGAAGACGATGCGGCTGGTGGATGATACCGGCCGGTTGATCCGCGCGCCGGAAGTGCGCTTCGTCGCCGATGAGATCGGGCTCGAATTGTTCGGCTACAACATCGCCAATGCCGTCCTGGTCGAGGCGCTCGAGCAGCGCGCCGGCGAGATCGAAGGCCTCGTGCGGATCGCCGAAGATGCCGACAGCGTCCGCAGCGACGCCGAAGCCGTGACCGTCACGACGGCGTCGGGCCATGCGCTGACTGCGCAGCTCGTGGTCGGCGCCGATGGCCGCCATTCGCTGTGCCGCGAGGCGGCCGGCATCGGCGTGAGCCGCCGCACGCTGCAACAGTCGGCGCTGACCTTCAACATCACCCATGCGCGACCGCACCACAACGTCTCGACCGAATTTCACACGCCGCAGGGACCTTGCGTGTTCGTCCCCCTGCCCGGCGACCGCTGCAGCGTCGTCTGGGTCGCCGCTCCCAAGGAGGCCGAGCGGCTCCATGCCCTCGACGATGACGCGCTCTCGGCGGCTGCGGAGCGTCAGTCGCACTCGATCTTCGGCCGCGTGCATGTCGAGCCCGGCCGACACCTGTTTCCGCTCGCGATCGAGCGGCCACAACGCTACGCGCAGAACCGCATTGCCCTGATCGGCGAGGCCGCCCATGTGGTGCCGCCGATCGGCGCGCAGGGCCTCAATCTCGGGCTGCGCGACGGCATCGACATCGCCGACGTCGTCGCGAAGGCCAAAGCGGCCGGCGAGGATCTCGGCGCGCCGCAGGTGATCTCACGCTATGGCTCGGCCCGCCGCGCCGACATCCTGAGCCGCACCTTCGCGATCGACATGGCCAACCGCTCTTTGCTCAGCGATCTCCTGCCGATGCAGTCGCTGCGCGCGGTCGGCATGCACCTGATGGGAGGCATCGGCCCGCTGCGGCGGCTGGCGATGCGCGAAGGGCTCGCGCCCTCCTGGCGCAGCTCTCGCCGCGCCGGCTGAGCCCGATCAGGGAAACACCAGCCGGCCGCTCTGGATCAGCCACATCACGCTGGTCAAGGTGACCACCGAGGCGAAGGTGCCGATCAGCACCGCCGACGAGGCCGGCTCGATCCAGCTGTCGTTCTGGCGCGCGATCACGAACACATTGAGCGCCGGCGGCAGCGCGGCCATCAGCACCGCGGTCGCGGCCCATGGCTGCGCGAACGGCCCGAACAGCAGCATCAGGCCGAACGAGATCAGCGGGTGGATCACGAGCTTCACCACCGTGAGGACCGGCACTTCCCAGGGCAGCCGCTCGAACGGCCGCAGCGCCACAGTGACACCCAGCGCGAACAGCGCGGTCGGCGCCGCGGCATTCTGCAGGAACTGCAGCGTGCGATCGAGCACGGTCGGCGGATGGATTTGAAGCGCCGCCGCAACGATGCCCGCGGCGGTCGCCATGATCAGCGGGTTCTGCAGGATCTGCAGCAGCACGGTGCGCAGGGCATGCCCGACCGAGGCATGGTCCCGCTCGGTCAGTTCCACCAGCAGCGGCACGATCGTGAACAGGAAGATGCTGTCGCAGCAGAAGATCAGCGCGGTCGGCGCCGCCGCCTTGGCCCCGAGCACGGACAGCGCCAGCCCCGGGCCCATATAGCCGATATTGCCGTAGCCGCCGGCGAGGCCGGCCATGGTCGCCTCGCGGAGCGACAGCCGGCCGATGACCTTCCCGAGCAGCAGCGCCAGCGCAAAGGTCAGCATCGTCGCGAGCGTGGTTGCAACCAGGAATGGCGGGTTGCTCAGCTCGGCAAACGGCGTCCGCGCGATGAGGTTGAACATCAGCGCCGGGAGCGACACGTAGAGCAGGAAGAAGTTCATCCAGGCGAGCCCGGATTCCGGCAGCCTCCGCCATTTACCGCAGGCGAAGCCTATGAAGACGACGCCGAAATACGGCAGGGCCAGATTGAGAATGTCGAACATGGCGCTCGGGGGGCGGCCCGCCAGGGCCTGGAATGCGGGGGCGTCAGATCACGACGCGAATCGGCAATCTCTAGATTAAATCCGCGTATCGGGCACTAGCATCGCTCCCCGTCCTGGTCTATTCGACTAGAATGATCAAAGCGCGAACTGCCAAGTTTCAGATCGGCCAGATCGTCCGGCACCGAGTGTTCTCGTTCCGGGGCGTGATCTTCGACATCGACCCCGAGTTCAACAACACCGAGGAGTGGTGGCTGTCGATCCCCGAAGAGGTCCGGCCGCACAAGGACCAGCCGTTCTACCATCTGCTCGCCGAGAACGCCGAATCCGAATACGTCGCCTACGTGTCCGAGCAGAACCTCGTCCCCGACGAGTCCGGCGAACCGATCCGGCATTCCCAGGTGGCCGAGATCTTCGTCAAGGACAAGGCGGGCGGCTATCGTCCGCGCAACCCCCTGCTGAACTGAGGACGGTCCGCGGTCGAGCTTGACCTGCCTGCCCTGCCCTCGACGCACATTCGCTGGCATCAACAAAAAAGGCGCTCCAACCGGAGCGCCTTTTGATTTGATGGAGTGTCGCGGCAGCGCTTACTGCTTCGCCTGCGGCTGAGAGCCTTGCGTCTGCTCGAGCTTCTTGCGCTGCTCCTCGGCGCGCTTCTGCAGCTCTTCCTGCAGCTTCTTCTGCGTCTCTTCGAACTGCTTCGGATCGGTCGGCGGGCCGTCATAGGCCTTGGCGAAGCTGCTGTTGCCTTCCTGCAGCGGCAGCGGCAACGTCAGCGCGGTGCCGTTCGAGTTGATCGCCTGCACGTACAGGGTCTGGCCCTTCTTCAGGCTGTTCACGAAATCAGGCGTCGCTTCGTAGTCCGACATGCAGCCGTTCTGGAAGCAGATGACGTACTTGCCTTCCATGAACTGATTGTTGTCGATCACGATGCGGGTGCCGGGCTGCAGCTGCATGCCGAGCGGCAGGGTCACGCGCAGGATTTTCTTCGGCTCGCCTTCCGGCTCGATGATCACGGCAGCAACCACCGGCTGACCGGACTCGATGCGGCCGTCCTTGCCGATGAAGCAGACCTGCTTGGCGTTGGCGTCCTGGCCCTTCAGGCAGAACTTGGTCCAGGGCGCGTAGATCAGCTGCGGCATCTCCTGCTGCTGCTGGGCCTGCTGCTGGCCCGCCGCCGGAGGCGCGCCGGCAGGAGCCTGCGCGGCCGGAGCGGGAGCCTTGGGAGCGGCAGCCGGAGCTTTCGCCTTGGGCGCGGCGGGCGGCTGGGCCTGCGACTGCGCCTCGGAGGCGAACGAAACGGCCAGCGCGGTGACCGCCAGCAGGGCGACGAGCCGCCCACGCGGCCCAACCGACGAGGCCAAGTCACGGAAATTCATTGCGGAAAACCCTTTCTGAACGGCAGCGCCCGAGACCGCCAAAGGCGCCAACCAAGCCGTCGAAGCGGCTGTCTCCTCAGGAAATGAGGCGGTTAAGTGACAGGCGTTGCCGCCGTAACTCAATCGCCCGCCTTCTTAACGCGGTATGCGGAAGAATCAATGCCGCGAGACCGTGTCGCGGCTGCGGTCTAGCGCTGGCGAGGCTGTGGTAAAAGCCCCTCGTGAGCTGTTCCGAATCAAATGCTTGCGCCTTCGTCCTGATGCTGCAGCGCAGGTTGAGCGTGGCTGCGTGCACAAGCGCGCTGATCCTGGCGCTGTTGCCGCCGATCTACACTTCCAAGGCAAACGCGGCCGAAACTGCGGCGATCGCCATGCACGGCGACCCGGCCCTGCCGGCCGGCTTCGATCACATGCCCTATGCGAACCCGGATGCGCCGAAGGGCGGCCGCCTGGTGTGGGGGCTGCTCGGCACGTTCGATAGCCTGAACCCGTTCATCGTGCGCGGCATTGCAGTGCAGCAAATTCGGTCCCATGTGGTCGAGAGCCTGCTGACGCGCGGCAATGACGAGGCGTTCACGCTCTATGGCCTGCTGGCCAGGAGCGTCGAAACCGACGAGCGCAGGACGTTCGTCACCTTCCGCATCGACCCCCGCGCCCGCTTCTCCGATGGCCGGCCGGTGACCGCCGAGGATGTCGCGTTCTCCTTCGCGCTGCTGCGCGATCACGGCCGTCCCAACCACCGGCAGTTCTATTCCAAGGTGGCGCGGGCGGATGTGCTCGATCCGCTGACGATCCGGTTCGACTTCGGCGGCAGCGAAGATCGCGAACTGCCGCTGATCCTGGGGCTGATGCCGATCCTGCCGAAGCACGCCACCGACGTCGCGAGCTTCGAGGAGACGACGATGGCGCCGCCGATCGGGTCCGGCCCCTATCGCGTCACGGCAGTGCAGCCGGGATCGAGCGTCACCCTGACCCGCAATCCGAACTATTGGGGTCGCGATCTGCCGGTCAATCGCGGCTTGTGGAACTTCGACGAGGTCCGGCTCGATTATTACCGCGAATCGAACGGCCAATTCGAAGCCTTCAAGCGCGGGCTCTACGACTTCCGCATCGAGACCGAGCCGTTGCGCTGGCACGACGGCTACGATTTCCCGGCGGCGCGCAACGGCGAGGTCATCCGCGACAGCATCACCTCCGGCACGCCGCAGCCCTCGCAGTTCCTGGTGTTCAACACGCGCCGGCCGGTGTTCGCCGATATCAGGGTCCGCCGGGCCTTGACCTTGCTGTTCGACTTCGAGTGGATCAATCGCAACTACTTCTTCGGCCTGTACCGCCGCAGCGGCGGCTATTTCGCAGGCTCCGAGCTATCGGCCTATGGCCGCCCCGCCGAAGCCGTCGAGCGCGAGCTTCTCAAGCCCTTCGGCGCGCAAATCCCCGCCGACATCATGGACGGCAGCTATCGCCTGCCGGTCACCGACGGCTCGGGGCGCGACCGCGCGACGCTGAAGGCCGCGCTCGATCTGCTGGCTGAGGCCGGCTACGGCCTCGACGGCACGGTGTTGCGGCACCGGACGACGCGCGGGCCGCTCGCCTTCGAGATCCTGGTGACGACGCGCGACCAGGAACGCATCGCGCTCGCCTATGCCGGCAGCCTCAAGCGCGCCGGCATCGCGGCTTCGATCCGGGTCGTCGATCCCGTGCAATTCGACCAGCGCCGCCTGAGCTTCGAGTTCGACATGATCCAGAACCGCTGGGACCAGTCGCTGTCGCCCGGCAATGAGCAGGCGTTCTACTGGGGCAGCGAGGCCGCCGACCGGACCGGAACACGGAACTACATGGGCGCCAAGGACCCGGCGATCGACGCGATGATCGCGGCGCTGTTGCGGGCCCGCGACAGGCCCGAATTTATCTCGACGGTTCGCGCGTTGGACCGTACCCTGATGGCGGGGTTCTACGCTATTCCAGTGCTCAATGCCGCCGAGGAATGGATCGCTCGGTGGAATCGTATAGAACGGCCCAAGAGGACAGCCTTGACGGGAGCGCTCCCGGAGAGCTGGTGGCAGCGGCCGGAGCCGGCAACCAAATGACCAACCGGGGCAGTTGGTCGGCCGGGTCCGTGAAAGTACGGGGCAACAGGTGAATCAGGCCAATACGTCGCCGACGCTCGACGCGTTGTTTCAACGCATCCTGGCGCGCAAGCCGGATGCGGTGGCGTTGATCGATCCGATCAACAAGCAGCGCGTCACCGGTCGGCCTCCGATGCGCCTGACCTATGCGGAAGCCGATCGCGTCATCTCGGCGCTCGCGGCGCATTTCATCGACGCCGGCCTGCCCGCGCATTCGGTGATCGCGGTTCAACTGCCCAACACCATCGAGTTCGTGCTCACGGTTCTGGCCGCGCATCGCGCCGGTCTTGTGGTGGCCGTGTTTCCGCTGTTGTGGCGGCAGTCGGAGCTGGTGGCGGCGCTGAACCGCACCAGTGCCCGGGCGATCGTGACGATGGCCAAGATCGACGGCGTCGTCCATGCCGACCTGGCGATGAACGCCGCGGCCGAAGCCTTCTCCATCCGCCATGTCTGCGGTTTCGGCAACGACCTGCCGGAGGGCATGTACTCGCTCGACCAGTCGATCGCCAAACCGTCGCGGTCGACGCGCGGACTGATGCCGGATGGCCGCAAGGCCGCGATCGTCTCCTTCGATGTCACCCCGGACGGCTTCCGCGCCGTGCCGCGCACCCATCTCAGCCTCATCGCCGGCGGTCTCGCGGTTTCGCTCGAGAGCGATCTGCCGCAGGGCGTGAACATGATGTCGGCGTTCCTGCCGTCATCCTTTGCCGGCCTCGCCGCCTCCGTCGTCACGTGGTTGCTGTCCGGCGGCAGCCTCGCGCTGCATCACCCGTTCGATTCCGAGGCGATGGAGCAGCAGCTCCAGCAGCTCGGCTGCGACACGCTGATTGTTCCCGCCCAGCTCGCCCTGCGGCTCGACGAGGGCGATCTCGCCGTCCGGCTGCCCAATCTGCGCTACGTGCTCGGCATGTGGCGCGCGCCGGAGCAGGTGGCGTCGAGCCCGTCGTGGAAGACGCGCGACATCGAAATGACCGATGTCTATCTGTTCGGCGAAGCCGGCCTGTTCGCAATTCGGCGCACGTCGGCCGATGGCAGCCCGGGGCCGGTCAAGCCGGGACGCCAGGGGGCTCCGCGCGAACAGGCGGGATCGTCGATCGCCGGCGAGATCCTGGTCACGCCCAAGGGCACGCTGGGCCTGCGCGGACCGATGGTCGTGGTTGCCGCCTATGCGCCGCCGCCCCCGCCGAGCGACTCGCTGATGCCGGCGCCGCCGCGCGATTTCGTCGACACCGAATATGCCGTCCGGCTCGATCGCGCCCATGACACGATCTCGATCACCGCGCCGCCGGCCGGCGTGATGGCTGTCGGCGGCTACCGCTTCCTCGCGCAGGACCTGCACGAATGGTCGCGCCGCCTTGGCCAGGGCGCGCTGCTGACCGCCCTGCCCGACCGGCTCAGCGGCCACCGCCTCGCGGGGCGTGCGATGGACAATGCCCGCGCCCGCGAAGCCCTGGCCGAGCTCGGACTCAACCCGCTGATGGTCGAGGCCTTCCGCGACCGAGCCAGCTCGGGCGGCTGAAACTGCCGTCCGGGCAAATGCGGAACCGGCGTCTCTGGAACAGGATTGACGCCGCGTTAACGGGAGAGACCTAGGATCGCGACGTATCGTCCGCGTATCCTGAGTTCTCCTTGATGTCCCAACAAGGCCCGCTTCTCATCGTCTCCAAGTCCACGCGGCCTTCGCTGACGGCGGCTCTCGCCGCAGCGCAAATTCTCCCCACCGCCGAAGCCCGCTGGGGCGATGCGTCCGGCGCGATCGCCCGGATGCAACCCGCGGCCGTGCTTGCTGTCATCGACGGTGCCGACGAGGCCGACATCGCAGCGCTGTCGCGCCATGTCAGTGCGCGAGGACCCTATATTCCGATGATCGCGATCGATCCGGGCGATACCGTGCTGCCCGACAACGCGATTCCTCTGCACGGCAGCGACAATCATGAGCGGCTGCTGGCGCGGCTGCGCGCGGCGCTGCGCATCCGCACGCTGCACACGATGGTGCTGCGTCGGCTCGACGAGAAGAAGTCGCCGGACGCTGTGCTGCCCGACACCGATCCGCTCAATGACGCGACCGTGCTGCTGCTCGGCCGCGGCGCCTCGATGCCCGGATTGTCCGTCGCGCTCGGCGAGCGCATGGCCGTGGTCGGCGCGCTCAGCATCGAGGCCGCCGCCAAGCATCTGTCGAGCCGCGACATCGACGGCATCGTGCTCGGCGAAGGGTTTTCGCCGCGGGTGGTCGATGCCTTCCTCGCGGTGCTCGCCGAGGACACCCGCTTCCGCAATCTCGGCGTCGTCGTCACCGCCAACCAGCCGGCGCCGTTCCAGGAGCTCGCCAATCTCGAGATCATCGCCGGCGATCCACAGCGCATCGCGGCGCATGCTTTGCCGCTGATCCGCCAGCATGCCTTCGAGAGCCGCCTCAATCGCACCCTGCGCGCGATCGAAGCCGGCGGCATGCTCGATCCGCAAACGGGCCTTCTCACCCGCAACGCCTTCGCCCGCGATTTCGCCACCGCCGTCAGCCAGACCCAGAAGAGCGGCGGCAGCCTGGCCGTCGCCCGCTTCGCCTTCGATCCGGTCAACCCGCGCGCGCAATATGACGGCGCCCGCATCATCAGCCGCCTGATGCGCCGGATGGATTTCGGCACCCACGAGGACAACGGCTCCGTCGTCGTCGTGTTCGCCGAGACCGACCTGCGCTCCGCCCATGCCATCGCCCGCCGCCTCTCCAGCGTGATGCGCCACACTTCGCACGGCAAGCGTGACACGCGCTCGGAGCCATCGATCACCGTCGCAGCGCTGCAGCCGAACGACACCGCGCGGACGCTGCTGGCCCGCGTCTACGGCGAGGCCCAACGCGCGGCGTCGTAAGTTTGAGGCGCCGCTCCTAGCCCCACGTCATTGCGAGCGCAGCGAAGCAATCCAGGGGCGTCAACGGGACTCTGGATTGCTTCGCTACGCTCGCAATGACGCTTGGAGTTATCAGCTCGCGTCTACCCAATGATGCTGGACCGTAGGGTGGGCAAAGGCGCATGCACGGTCTCGCCACAGACGAGCTATCAGATAGCGCCGTGCCCACCATCTCACGACGCGCCATGCCGCACGACAGTGGGCACGATGCCGCACGGCGGCCGCTTTGCCCATCCTACGGACCGTTTTCCCTGATCACGATCTCAGCCCAATACGTGCATGTTGAGATCGCGCATTTGCCCAACTCGTCTGCTGCAATCGACGATCGCTCGAGGCATCCAACGAAGCGGAGCATGCGTCATGCGGAACCGGCAATCCTGCGAGGAGACTGATTGGGTCAGCGTCGTGGCGATCGTGTCCGTGTTTCTGATCGCCAGCCTTGCATTGCATTTCGGCTGGCAGCTTCGGTGATGGCGGCCCGGCGGCGTGTTACGCCGCCTTCTTCTTCTCCGCGAGCTCCGCCAGCTCCTTGAGAATATCCGTCGTGCCCGCCAGCCGCTCCTCCGGCGTCTCCCAGACCTGCAGGAACACCACCTTCATGTCGGGGCGTACCTTGGCGGCCTGGCCGTGGCGCTTGATGAAGGCGACAAGACGATCCGGATACGCAAAGCTGTTGTCGCGGAAGGCGATGACGGCGCCCTTCGGGCCGGCGTCGACCTTCTCGACATTGGCTCTCCGGCAGTAGTTCTTGATCGCGGCGACCTTGAACAGATAGCGCGTCTCGTCCGGCAGCTTGCCGAAGCGGTCGCGCAGCTCGGCGGCGAAATTCTCGATCTCCTCGTCGGTCTCGAGATCGGCGAGGCGGCGGTAGAGCGACAGCCGCACCGAGAGATCGGAGACGTAGTCCTCGGGGATCAGCACGGGCATGCCGATCGTGATCTGCGGCGACCAGCGGTCGACGGTCGGCTCGGTGATGCCGGCCTTGAGGTTCTCGATCGCCTCCTCCAGCATCGACTGATAGAGCTCGAAGCCGACCTCCTTGATGTGGCCGGACTGCTCGTCGCCCAAGAGATTGCCGGCGCCGCGGATGTCGAGATCGTGGCTGGCGAGCTGGAAGCCGGCGCCGAGTGTCTCCAGCGACTGCAGCACGCCGAGCCGCTTCTCGGCCTGCGCGCTGACCTTGTGGGTCGACGGCAGGGTGAACAGCGCATAGGCGCGCAGCTTGGAGCGGCCGACGCGGCCGCGCAGCTGGTAGAGCTGCGCCAGGCCGAACATGTCGGCGCGGTGCACGATCAGCGTGTTGGCACGGGGAATGTCGAGGCCGGATTCGACGATGGTGGTCGACAGCAGGATGTCGAACTTGCCGTCGTAGAACGCCGAGATGATGTCCTCGATCACGGTCGGCGCCATCTGGCCGTGCGCGACCGCGACCTTCATCTCCGGCACGGTCTTGTCGAGGAACTCCTTGACCTCGGCGAGATCATCGATGCGCGGCACGACATAGAACGCCTGGCCGCCGCGATAGCGCTCACGCAACAACGCTTCGCGGATCATCACGGGATCATGCGGCGCGACGAAGGTACGCACGGCCAGGCGATCGACCGGCGGCGAGGCGATGATCGACAGCTCGCGCACACCGGTCAGCGCCAGCTGCAAGGTGCGCGGGATCGGCGTCGCCGACAGCGTCAGCACGTGGACCTCGGCGCGCAGTTGCTTCAACCGCTCCTTGTGGCTGACGCCAAAATGCTGCTCCTCGTCGACGATGACGAGGCCGAGGTCGCGGAACTTGACGGTCTTGCCGAGCAGCGCATGGGTGCCGACGACGATGTCGACCGAGCCGTCGGTGAGGCCCTTCTTGACCTGGTTGAGCTCCTTGGTTGAGACGAGCCGCGAGGCCTGGGCGACGTTGACCGGAAAGCCCTTGAAGCGCTCGGTGAACGTCTTCGCGTGCTGGCGCGCGAGCAGCGTGGTCGGCACGACGACGGCGACCTGCTTGCCGTCGAGCGCGACCGCGAAGGCCGCGCGCAGCGCGACCTCGGTCTTGCCGAAGCCGACGTCGCCGCAGACGAGGCGATCCATCGGCCGTCCCGCTTCGAGATCGCCGAGCGTCGCCTGGATCGCGGCGAGCTGATCCTCGGTCTCGTCATAGGGAAAGCGGGCGCAGAACTCGTCATAGAGGCCGGCCTGCACCGGCATCTTCGGCGCCTCGTGCAGCATGCGTTCGGCAGCGATCTTGATCAGCTCGCCGGCCATCTCGCGGATGCGGTTCTTGAGCTTGGCCTTGCGCGTCTGCCAGCCCGAGCCGCCGAGCTTGTCGAGCTCGACATTGGTCTGGTCGGAGCCGTAGCGCGACAGCAGCTCGATGTTCTCGACCGGCAGATACAGCTTGGTCTCGCCGGCATAGCGCAGCTCGAGACAGTCGTGCGGCGCGCCGGCCACTTCGAGGGTCTGCAAGCCGACGAAGCGGCCGATGCCGTGGTCGACATGCACGACGATGTCGCCGATGGCGAGGCTCGTGACCTCCGAGATGAAATTGTCGAGCTTGCGGCTGGCGCGGCGCGGCCGCACCAGGCGGTCACCGAGGATGTCCTGCTCGGAGATGACCGCGATCTGGTCGGTCTCGAAGCCGGTCTCCAGGCCCAGCACCGCCAGCATGGTCTCGTTGCGCGGCGTCGCCTGCACCATGCGCCAGGTGTTGACGCTGGTGACGTGGATCAGCTTGTGGTCCTTCAACATCGAGGCCATGCGGTCGCGCGAGCCTTCGCTCCACAGCGCGATCACGACCTTCTTGCGCAGAGATTGCAGCGCCTGAACGTGGGCCACCACGGCCTCGAATACGTTGACCGCGGCGTCGTTGCGCTCCGGCGCGAAGTTGCGGCCGGCCCGCGCGCCGATGTCGACGACGCCGGCGCCCTCGGGCACGGCGAACGGCGTCACCTTCGCGAGCGGAACAGCGGCGAGCCGCTCGGCCCACTCCGTGGACGTCAGATACAGCCGGTCGACCGTCAGCGGCTTGTAGATCGCGCCGCCGCCAGGATGCTCCATCGCCTCGCGTCGTGCGTCGTAATAGTCGATGATCTGCTTGAAGCGCTCCCGCGCCGCGTCCTCGCCCTGCGGCTCGATCACGATCGGCGTGTTCGGCAGGTAGTCGAACAGCGTCTCCATCTTGTCGTGGAACAGCGGCAGCCAGTGCTCCATGCCGGGATAGCGGCGGCCTTCGCTGACGGCCTCATACAGCGCATCGTCGCGGTCGGGCGCGCCGAACTCGGCGACATAGCCCATGCGGAAGCGGCGGATGGTGTCGGTGACGAGCTGGAATTCGGAGACCGGCACGAGATCGAGCGAGCGCATGTCGAGCAGGGTGCGCTGCGTCTCGGCATCGAACGTGCGGATCGACTCCAGGCTGTCGCCGAAATAGTCGAAGCGCACCGGCTGGTCGAGGCCGGCGGGGAAGAGGTCGAGGATGCCGCCGCGCACAGCATATTCGCCGCTCTCGCGGACAGTCGAGGCCCGGACGTAGCCGTTGTGCTCCAGCCACGCGACCACCGAATCCATCGGCACGACATGGCCTGGCGCGACCGACAGCGCCTGCCCTGCCATGGTGTCGCGCGACGGCACGCGCTGGACGATGGCGTTGACCGTGGTCAGCACGATCAGCGGCTTGTCGCTGCCGGCGAGGCGCGACAGCCGCGCCAGGGTCGTGACGCGCTGGGCCAGGATGCCGCCATGCGGCGATACGCGGTCATAAGGCTGGCAGTCCCACGCCGGGAACTGCATGACGGGCAGATCAGGCGCGAAGAAGTCGAGCGCCCGCGCCAGCTGCTGCATCCGGTTGCCGTCGCGGCAGACCACGGCGAGGCTGACCGCCGGCGGCTTCGGCCTGGCGGCGATCGCACGCGCGAGGTCAGAGACGACGAGCCCCTCGGCGCCCTCGGCGACATTGGCGAGCGTGAGCGCACGCCCCGGCGCGAGATGCTCGGCGGGCGACTTGACCGGACTCTTCATCAATCGGCGTCCACCGCGCGGAAGCTCTTGATGCGTTCGAACAGCGCCGGCGTCTGCTCGGGCGGCAGCGGCCGGGCGCCGGTGATCGCGGCGTAGAAGTCGGGGTCGGAGACCTCCAGGAGCTGTTCGAGCTGGTCGAGCTCGCTTTCGGTCAGTGTCCCGATCTCGGCGTCGGCAAAGCGGCCGAGAATCAGATCCATCTCACGGGTGCCGCGATGCCAGCAGCGGAACAGCAGCCGCTTGCGGCGGTCGTTGAGGCCTTGGCTCGAACGAGTGGTCCCGGTCATTGAAATTGCCCTGCAAGTCGAAACGCCAAAAGCCCGGACATGCTGCCGGGCCAAGGTCATATAGCGTCGGGCAGGATCGAAGTCAGCAACCATTCTCGAAGGGGTAGACCGTTGATTTGCATAGATTCTTGGCCTGAAACGGCTTCGTCAAGACTATGATGGGTGGAACGCCCCCTGACCGAAAGCACAGGATGAACCGATGGCGGAATCGCTCGATCACCCCCATGACCAGAAGCGCTTCATCGAGCGGCTGACGGAAACGATCGCCTGGTGTACGGTCGCGGGGAGCATGTCGCAGCCGGATACGTCCCTGAGAACATGTCGGCCGGACTGCCAGGACCTCGCATCCCAATCCCACCAAGTGTTCGCCGTCGCGCATCGGCGATGGGGACGCCTGCGATCGATCGGACAACGTGACCTCACGGCCGTGAGCGATCTGTGCGGAGGTCGGCTCGTTGCCTATTTCCCGGACGACAATCTGGCGTGCGGTACCGCACAGGACCAATCGCGCGGATTTTTCGACGTCAACAACATCCCTCCCTACGACACCTGGGTGTGGATGGTTGGAAATACCAGAACGTATGACCGGACCGACGGCAGCAAGGGTCAACACGACGCCAACTATCTGGTCGCCTGGGTACCGCCCGATTTCATTCAGCTTGCAAGCGAAGGCATCGCAGTGAACCCCGAGGAATGCATCCTGTGGCTCGACACCCTCGACGATGAATTCGTGCAATCGCTTCGGCGGCTAAACCTCTTGTAGCGTGCACTTTTTCGTGGATTCCCGACAGAAAGCCGGACGAGACCGACCGAGACGGCTTTAAGTACCGCCCATGCGCCCTGCCATCCTCAACCCGCTGTTTACACCGGTCACCACCCTCTCCGGAGTTGGCCCGAAGCAGGACAAGCTGCTGCGCTACCTGCTGAGCTGCAGCGAAACGCCGCGGCTGGTCGACCTGCTGCTGCACCTTCCGGCCTCGGTCATCGACCGCCGCAACCGGCCCAAGGTGCGCGACGTCGAGGTCGGCACGGTCGTGACCCTGGAGGTGACGGTCGATCGCCATCGTCCGTCGCGGAACGCCCGCGCGCCCTATCTGGTTTACGCCAGCGACGAGACCGGCGATGTCGTGCTGACCTTTTTTCGGCCCAAGGGCGACTACATCGAGAAGATCCTGCCCGTCGGCGCCAAGCGCTACGTCTCCGGCACGGTGCAGATGTATGACGGCGTGCCGCAGATCGTGCATCCCCACCCCATTCTGGATGAAGCTGCGTTTGCCAAACTGTCAGGAATCGACCCGGTCTATCCGCTGACCGAAGGCCTCGCGCTCGGCTCGCTGCGGCGGGCGATCGCGGCGGCTCTGACCAAGCTGCCGGAGCTGCCGGAATGGATCAGCCCGGAGGTGCTGAGCCGCTGCAACTTCCCGCCGTTGCGGGAGGCGCTGACGCGGGTGCATGTGCCGCAGGAGCTGACGGATATCCTTCCCGAAAATCCGTTCTGGTCACGGCTTGCCTTTGACGAATTGCTCGCCGGGCAATTGGCGCTGGCGCTGGTGCGCGCGCAACTGCGCCGCCCGGCCGGCAACCGTCATGCCGGCGACGGCCGGCTGCGCCGCCGGATCATCGACGCCCTGCCCTATGCGCTGACGAACTCGCAGGCCCAGGCGATCGAGGCGATCGCGGCCGATCTCGAAAAGCCGGTGCGCATGCTCCGCCTGCTGCAGGGCGATGTCGGCTCCGGCAAGACCGTGGTCGCGCTGCTCGCCGCGGCCGCGGTGGCCGAGGCCGGCAAGCAGGCGGCGCTGATGGCGCCGACCGAGATCCTGGCGCGGCAGCACGCCAAGACCATCGCGCCGCTCGCCGAGCGCGCCGGCATGAACGTCGCCATTCTCACCGGCCGCGAGAAGGGCAAGGAGCGCCGCGACATCCTCGCCCGGCTCGAGGCCGGCGAGATCGACCTGCTGGTCGGCACCCACGCGCTGATCCAGGATGACGTCGTCTTCAGATCGCTCGCGCTTGCCATCGTCGACGAGCAGCACCGCTTCGGCGTCCGCGAGCGACTGGCGCTGACGTCGAAGGGCGAGGCCGTCGACGTGCTCGTGCTGTCGGCCACGCCGATCCCACGCACGCTGGTCCTGACCTATTTCGGCGACATGGACATTTCCGAGCTGCGCGAGAAACCGGCCGGCCGGCAGCCGATCGACACCCGCGCCGTGGCCGACACTCGCCGCACGGAGGTGATTGACGCCGTCGGCCGCGCGCTCGACGCTGGCAAGCTGGTGTACTGGATCTGCCCGCTGGTCGAGGAATCCGAGGCCGAGGGCATCGATCATCTCACCAATGCCACCGACCGCTACGAAAGCCTGCGCGAGCGTTTTGGCGAGCGCGTCGGGCTCGTCCACGGCAAGATGAAGGGCAGCGAGAAGGACGACGTCATGGGCCGCTTCGCAGGCCATGAGCTGCGGCTGCTCGTCGCCACGACGGTGGTCGAGGTCGGCGTCGACGTGCCCGCGGCGAGCATCATGGTGATCGAGAACGCCGAGCGTTTCGGCCTCGCCCAGTTGCACCAGCTGCGCGGCCGCATCGGCCGCGGCTCGGAAGCATCGACCTGCATCCTGCTCTACCACGAGCCGCTCGGCCAGATGTCGAAGGCCCGGCTCGCGGTCATCCGCGAGACCACCGACGGCTTCCGCATCGCCGAGGAAGATTTGAAGCTGCGCGGCGAAGGCGACGTGCTCGGCATCCGCCAGAGCGGCCTGCCCGGCTATCGCATCGCGCGGCCCGAGGTGCACGCGCAGCTGATCACCCAGGCCCGCGACGAGGCGCTGCGGATCCTCAAAGAGGATCCCAAGCTGAAGGGCCCGCGCAGCGAGGCGCTGCGCTGTCTGCTGTACCTCTACGAACGCGACGAGGCGATCCCGCTGCTGACGGCGGGGTAGTCTGGCCGAAAGTGCCTCAACGAACTCCGCTGTCGTCCCGGCCTCCGAGCCGGGACCCATACCCCCAGGCAGCAGTTTGAGGCAGGCGGGCCATTGGCTTTTTCGCGCCTCACAGGCGCCGCGGAGTATGTGTTCCGGATCTGCGCCGCGACGCGCTTTGCGCATCGCAGCTTGCCCGGTACGACGAAGTGAGATGAAGGCTCACTTCCCCTTGCAGCTTTCCGCGAACGCCACAAGCTGCGCCGCCTCCGTCCCCTCGCCCTGCACGTCCGCCGCAATGTGCTCGAACAGCCGCGCAAACCCCTCGTAGATCAGCGCCGCCGGATGATCATCGCCGAGAAAGCCTGCGATCTCGCGCATCTCGGCGACCCAGCGATAGGCCTTCGGCAACATGTCCGGCAGCGCGCTGCCGAGCCGCGCCTGGACGTGCGGCAGGCTGAGCGCGAGCTCGTCGCGCAGCGCATCCGCAGCGCCGGCGCGCGTGGCGGCCAGCACCATGGCGGCCCCCAATCCCGTCAGGCCCTTGTTAATGCCCGCATAGGACATCTTCAGCGCCGACGCCGCACCGATCGGCCCCTCGATCATGCGCAAGTCCAGCCCGAGCTGCCCGAGCACGGCGACATCGGCCGCCGTCTCACCGCTAACATAGAACGCAGGGCCCTTCGTGCCCGGCTTCGGCGGCAGTCCGATGATGGCGGCGTCGACCAGGCGGGCGCCCGAGGACAGTACGATGTCCTCGATCCTTCGGATGGTCTCGACGTTGACGGCGTTGCAGTCGACGATGACGGGCTTCTTTGCACTCCGATTGATGGCGGTGGCGAGCTGCTCGGCGAGCGCCACGGCTTCGCCCGGCGGCACGATCGACAGGATGATGTCGGCCGCAGCGATCTCGGCCTCGCTGGCGCCGATCATTCCGGAAGCCGCCGCCCGCGCCTGCGTCGCGGCGCTACGGCCCTCCAGCGAGGTCAGGATCTTGCAGCCATGCTCGGCGAGGCGAGCGGCGATGGCGCTGCCCATGGCGCCGGGCGCGATCACGGCAATGCTGGGGGGCATGAGGACAACTCCGATTCCGACGATGCTCCCGAAACACTATCCGGCTTCGATGACGAAACGGAACACGCGAAAACGGAGGGGCAGCCCTTCCGGACTGCCCCTCACCCTGGCCGTAGCGGCAGTCGCGCCCCCCAGCGCCTGCTGCTCCGACCGAGCTCAGAACGAGATCTTCAAGCCGCCGCTGCCGAAGAAATCGTCGCCGCCGGTGCGGCCGATGGTCCGCGAGACGTTCGCCGTCAACGCGACGTTGCTCCAGAACGGCGCCACGACCCCGGCACTCACGCGCCCATAGACATTGTGCGAAGTGCTGTTCGGGACGGTCCAATTGTTGACGATCACGGGCGCCGAGGTCGCGCTGTACTGGATCAGGCGGCCATTGCCGATGAGGTCGTCGTCGAGCGTCAGGTTGAGATACGGATTGATCGTCGCGCCCTGCAGTTGGAACGGCGTCCGCAACTGCACGCCGACGCTGCCGACCAGGGTCTCCGCCGTCTGCGAACCGACGCTCAGCGTCAGCGCGGGATCGCCGGCCTCGGTAAAGCCGTCGACCTTGGCCCGCGCATAGGTCAGCCCGCCGATCGGACCGAGCTTGGCCGCACCGGCGTCAAACAGATAACCGGCCTTGCCGGCGACGACGAAGGTCGTGCCGCCGGGGTTCGAGGTGATGGTGTCGACCACGCCCGGCCTGGTGTTGCGAAAATCCTGATGGCCGATCGTGGCGAGGCCCTGGGCAAACAGGTTGCTGCTGGCCCAGGCGCCGTAGAATCCGAACTGATAGGAGTTCGCATCCGTCGTGCCGGCATTGCCGAACAGCCGCGCCTTCGGGTTGGAATAGTCGAACGCGGTGCCGAGCATCGCGTTCGCCGACAGGCGATATTCGACTCCGATGGTGCCGCCGACGCTGTCGAGATTGAAGCCGTTTGCGGCGACGTTGCCCTGCCGGTCGCTGATCCCGCCATTTCCCTGCATGTAGAACGACCACGGATTGACCGCCGCGAGCGGCGGCGCTTTCACATAGGGCGCCTTGGTGACAGCCGCATAGGAATTCATCGTCGACGGCGAAAAGCCCGCGGTCTCGCGGAACTGATCGAGCTTGCCGAACAGGGTCGAGGCAAAGCCCATCGCGGTGATCGACGCCACGTCCCCTTGCGGGGCGAAGGTCAGCGGCGCGTTGAGGCGGTTGACGATGTACTGGCCCAGCACCTCGAAGCCGTGCGAGGTCAGGTGCACGCCGTCGACATAGAACAGATACTGGTTCTGCAGCGCAGGATTGCCGATGCAGGCGACTGGACAGGCGCCGACATTGCTGAAGCCGTAGCGAGACGGATTGGCCTGGATCAGCGAGCCGATCAGGCTAGTGTCGACATATTCGACGCGCACGCCGGAGCGCGCGACGCCCGCGAGCGAGGCCTGCATCAGTGCATTGTAGGTCGTGCTGTAGAGCTTGCCGGTCGGGGCATTGGCGTTGCCGACGGCTTCCGGCAGCGTGCTGACATCGCCGGCCGTGAACACGATGCTGCGCGCGCCGGCGCCGACCAGTGCGTTGATGCCGGTCATCGCCTGCTGCGCGGTTACGGCAGCCGCGACCGGCGCGCCGGCGAACGAGCCGCCCGCGCGATAATAGGCCCGCGCATCATTGCCGCCGATCGAGATCTCGACGAGGTCGGTCGACGAGATCCTGCCGGAGAAGCCGGTCAACCCGCTCCACTCCTGGACAAAGCCGGGAATGCCGGGACCGGCGACATTGGTGGTGCCGCTGGTCGCGCCGCCGATCGCGTAGTTGAGCTGGGGAATGCCGAGCAGCGCCGAGGTCGTATCGACGAAATTGGTGCCGCCGCTGAAGCGGCCCGTCGGATACAGCGGCAGCTTGCCGAGACCGCCGGTGAAGGTCCAGAGATTGCCCGTGTCGGCGTAGCTGTCACCGAAAGCTTGAATGCGCGTGTAGGTTGTTTGGGCCGATGCCGGTTCCGTCTGTTGCAGCCACGCCCCCGACAGCACGATCGCCCCCACCAACGACGCCTGACTCATACGCCTCATCACGCGACTCCCTACGCCTTACTTTTGTTTGTCTGATGTTTCCATAGCGGCGGATTAGGACACCACCGACCCTAGGTTGTAGGGCCGCGGACGGCGAAAGGCTGTGCCTTCGCGGCATCATCATGCGGTGCAAAGCACCGCTCTCCGCACGACTGCTCGCTGGCCGCACGTCAGAAAACACTGCTGACAAGATCTGGCAGGAGGCCGCGCTAAGTCCGTCGCCGAAGCGCCGACGCCGGCGCTGACAGCGGAGACACACCCATGCCCGACTTCAACTTCCTGATCCTCTATGTCGACAACCCGCCGAACAGCGCGGCGTTCTATTCGGGCCTGCTCGACCGGCCCGTGCTGGAGCAGTCGCCGACCTTTGCGATGCTGCCGCTGCGCGAGGGCGTGATGCTGGGCTTGTGGTCACGGCACACGGTCGAGCCGGCGGCCGCTGGCGGACCGGGCTGTGGCGAGGTCGCATTCGCTGTCGGTGATGTCGCCGAGGTCGAAGGCCTGCACCGGGACTGGAAGGCTCGCGGCCTGCCGATCATTCAAGAGCCGACGCGGATGGATTTCGGCACGACCTTCGTCGCGCTCGATCCGGACGGGCATCGCCTGCGCGTCTTCGTTCCGCAGGATGCGGGCTGAAGCATGCGAAGGTCCAGGACGAACGCTTCCTTGAAACAGGTTGTCTTCGGGGCGCGTTCTGGCCACCGCTGCATGCTCCGCGAAAGCGGGGCATCCAGTACTCCGCGAGGTGAGAGATTCACCGAGATGTCACGGCGTACTGGATCGTCCGCTTTCGCGGACGATGACAGCCTGGGGTGACATGATCGCTGTGCTGGGGCTTCGGAAACGCTCGTTTAGTCGACCTTGGCCGGTTCCGGCTCCAGCTTCGGCGATGGCTGTTGGGCCGCTGCGTTGGCAATGCGGGCGGCGTTGGCCGTGCTCGCGAGCGCGGCGACCTTCTTCTGCTGATCAGATCCTGGCTGCACCACGCCGCAGGACATGATCAAGGTCGCCGCATCCTCGGCGCTCATGTCGACCTCGATGATCTTGCTCTTCGGCAGATAGAAGAAGAAACCGGTGGTCGGGTTCGGCGCGCAGGGCAGGAACACGGAGATCTGCTCCTCGTCGCCAGGCAGCCGGTTCGCGACCTCCTCGCTCGGCGGCTGCGAGATCAGCACGATCGACCACATGCCGGGCGACGGGAACTCGACGAGACCGACGCGGCGCAGGCTGGAGCCCTTGCCCGAGAACAGCGTCTCGAACACCTGCTTGAGGCCGCGGTAGACGGCGCGCACCGCAGGAATCCGTCCCAGCAGCCGCTCTCCGAGATCGACCAGCGTGCGGCCTATCAGGTTGGCGGTGAGGAAGCCGAGCAGCGTCAGGCCGATCACGGCAACGATCAGCCCGGACCCGGGCACGCCGAACGGCAGGTAGGTCTCAGGCCGGTAGGCGAGCGGAACGAACGGGCGCACCAGCCCGTCCACCCAGGTCACGAACCACCAGGTGATGTAGAGGGTGATGGCGACGGGGCCGGCGACGACGAGGCCGGTCAGGAAATAGTTTCGGAACCGAAACATCAACCCGTGGTGGCTTTCCGGGGGGACTTCGGTCAGGGAATCAGGCTTTGGCGGCAGGTCGTCGCGGGAACTCATGCGGACTTCCGGGTCGGATCAGATCTCAGGTGGGTGTCTTAGCAGATTTTTGAAGGACCAAGGCCCTCTTTCCGACACACCGCACGCTTTGCCGCTGGCCTGTGACCCCGCCACCCCTGCCCCAAGGCCGCCAGTGGCCCGCGTGCTCGCAGCATGTTCTCGACGGCCCCCTCAAATCCCTCCGGCATCCGCACTCAGGCGCTGCGCAGCGGCAGGGCGAGACCGACGGCGACGAAGATACCGCCGCACACCTGATTGAACCGCCGGCCGACCCGCGCGAGCCACGGCCTGACGCGGGCGGCCGCACTGGCGATGGCGACCTCGGTGATGAACTCGGTGATCGTATAGGTCACGGCCACGATCGCGAATTGCAGGCCGAGGCTGCGGGCGGGATCGATGAATTGCGGCAGCAGCGCGCTGAAGAACAGCAGGCATTTCGGGTTCGTCGCGGCGGTGAGGAAGCCCGCGCGAAACAGCGAAGGCCCGGTGGCGGTCACCTTCTCGCGGCCGAAGTCGACCGCCACCGGCGGCGAGCGCCACAGTCTGATGCCGAGCCAGGCGAGATAGAGCCCGCCGACCCATTTGAGGATGACCAGCAAGGTGATCGAGGATTGCACGAGCGCGCCGATGCCGAACATGCACAGCGCCATGATGAGGGCGAAACCGATCAGTCCGCCGGTGATCGTGAACAGCGTCCGGCGCCCGCCGTGCAGCGCACCGTGCGTCAGCGCGAGCAGGCCGTTCGGCCCGGGTGTCAGCGAAATGCCGATGCTCGTGAGCAGGAACAAGAGCCAGGTGTCGAGAGCCATCGTGTTTCCCGTGATGGACTGGGCCGAGCGACCCGCCGCCGGAGTCATCCGGCACACGCTGATGTCGGATTGTCAATCAGATGGCAAGCGACGGAGTTTGCTGCGACTGCTGCGCAATCCAAAAAACGATCGCGCGCTCGCGCCTCGATGACCGGTGAGCTCGAATAAAAACTGGTGTCGTCCCGGACAAGCCCGACAACGCAACAGCGTTGGCGGGCGCCGATCCGGGACCCATACTCCCAGGATGCGGTTTGGGGCAGGCTGCAGCTGACAGCGCAGCCAACCATGAAGCGCGGTGGTTATGGATCCCGGCGTTCGCCGGGATGACACTGAATGTGCGGAGGCCGCGTCGCAACTAACGCCCACGGCTTCATGGCGAAGCGAGAGCATCGTCCTGAAACCAGCCGCATGCGGCGGCCTACTCCACCGTCACCGACTTCGCGAGGTTGCGCGGCTGGTCGACGTCCGTGCCCATCACCACGGCCGTATGATAGGCCAGGAGCTGCACGGGAATGGCGTAGACGATCGGCGTGAAGGTCGCGGCCATGTCGGGCATGGTGATCGTCACCAGCGACTCCACCGTCGCCTCCTCGGCGCCCTTGGCGTCGGTCATCAGGATGATGTTGCCGCCGCGGGCGGCGACCTCCTGCATGTTCGACACGGTCTTCTCGAACACCTTGTCGTACGGCGCGATGACGACGACCGGCATGGTCTCGTCGATCAGCGCGATCGGGCCGTGCTTGAGCTCGCCGGCGGCATAGCCCTCGGCATGGATGTAGGAGATCTCCTTGAGCTTCAGCGCACCTTCGAGCGCGAGAGGATACGACGTGCCGCGGCCGAGATAGAGCACGTCCTTCGACTTGGCGATCTCGCGCGCCAGCTTCTCGATCTGGTGCTCGGTCGTCAGCGCCGCCGCGATCAGGCGCGGCACCTCGACGAGGCCATGCACCAGCTTGGTCTCGTCGGCCTCCGACAACTCGCCACGGCCGCGGCCGGCGGCAATCGCAAGCGCCGCGAGCACCATCAACTGGCAGGTGAAAGCCTTGGTCGAGGCGACGCCGATCTCGGGACCTGCGAGCGTCGGCATCACGATCTCGCTCTCGCGCGCGATCGTCGAGGTCGGCACGTTGACGACCGACAGCGTATGCACTCCCTGCGACTTCGCGTAGCGCAGCGCAGCCAGCGTATCGGCGGTCTCGCCCGACTGCGAGATGAAGATCGCGAGATCGCCCTTGCGCAGCGGCGCCTCGCGATAGCGGAACTCAGAGGCGACATCGAGCTCGACCGGCACGCGCGCGAAGCGCTCGAACCAGTATTTGGCGACGAAGCCGGCATAGCTCGCGGTGCCGCAGGCCGTGATCGAGATGCGCTGAATGTCCTTGAAGTCGAACGGCAGCCGCGCCGGCAACATCACGCGCTCGGTGCCCATGTCGACGTAGCGCGCAAGCGTGTGGCCGACGACCTCCGGCTGCTCGTGGATCTCCTTGGCCATGAAGTGGCGGTAGTTCGCCTTGTCGACCAGGAACGACGACGCGCCCGACTTCAGCACGTCGCGCTTCACCACCGCGCCCGAGGCATCATGAATGATGCCGGACTCGCGGGTGATCTCGACCCAGTCGCCATCATCGAGATAGCTGATCGTGTCGGTGAACGGCGCCAGCGCGATCGCGTCCGAGCCGAGGAACATCTCGCCGTCGCCATAGCCGAGCGCCAGCGGCGAGCCCTTGCGGGCGCCGATCAGCAGATTGCCATGGCCCTTGAACAGGAAGGCCAGCGCGAACGCGCCCTTCAACTGCGGCAGTGACGCAGCCACCGCCTGCTGCGGCGATTGCCCCTTCGAGAGATAGGAGTTCACGAGGTGGACGACCGTCTCGGTGTCGGTCTCGGACTCGAACGCGGCGCCCTGCTTTTCCAGCTCGGCGCGCAGTTCGCGGAAGTTCTCGATGATGCCATTGTGCACGACTGCGACACTGGCGGTCGCGTGCGGATGCGCGTTGCTCTCGGTCGGCTTGCCGTGCGTCGCCCAGCGTGTATGACCGATGCCGGCATGGCCTTTCAGCGGCTCCCGCTCCAGCCGCTTCTCGAGATTCTTGAGCTTGCCCTCGGCGCGCCGCCGCTCCAGATGATCGCCTTCGAGCGTCGCGACACCGGCTGAATCATAACCGCGATATTCGAGGCGCTTGAGGGAATCGACGAGATGCTCGGCGACCGGCCCGCGTCCCAGGATCCCGATGATTCCGCACATCCGCGTTAGTCCCCAAATCGTCGAGAGAGATTCAAATGCGTGGCATTGTCTTAACGAAAACCGCGCGCTTTCAGGATTCAATAATTATTGCGGATTGCGACAGGGTTAAGTGGAAGCCTTAACCGCGCCGGCCAATGCGCAACTCCGGTTCGATGCGGAGGCGTAGCTGAACGCCGGCTTAACGCCCGATCAACGCTTCCACGGCGACACTGTCGTGTCGGAGAGGACGCCATGACCTACAACCGCCGCCCAACTGATCCCAAGGGGACCACCTCGCTCAGCCTGTCGCACCCGTCCGGAAGCCATCTGGCTCACTGGCCGCCGCCGACCATGGGGCATGAGCTCAAGCCGATGCCGATCAGGCATCACACCAATGAGCCGATCAAGCACGCCACCCGCCGTGGCTGGCGGCTGACGCGCGAGATGTTCGCCGAGTTCCTCGACGAAAAGGACTGACGGGCGAATCTCATTTCTTGGAGCGCGACTTCGCGCTCCGGAAACGCGCGGCCGCGCCTTCCTTCGTGGTCTGCGGGCTGCGCTCCAGCGCCAGCGCATCATCCGGCACGTCGCGCGTGATCACCGACCCCGAACCGATATAGGCGCGCGCGCCGATGCTGATCGGCGCCACCAGCGAGGTGTTGGTGCCGATGAAGGCGCCCTCGCCGATCCGGGTCTTGTGCTTGTTGAAGCCGTCATAATTGCAGGTGATGGTGCCCGCGCCGATGTTGGAGTTGGCGCCGACATGGGCGTCGCCGATATAGGACAGGTGGTTCACCTTTACGCCGGGCTCGAGCACCGCGGCCTTGGCCTCGACGAAATTGCCGATCTTCGCGCCGTCGCCGAGCGAGGTGCCCGGCCGCAGCCGCGCGAACGGGCCGAGCAGCGTGTTGCGGCCGAGCGTCGACTGCACGATGTGGGAAAAGGAATGCACGACGGCGCCGTCGCCGATCGACACGCCCGGCCCGATCACGACGAACGGTTCGATCGTCACGTCCCGGCCGAACGTCGTGTCGGCGGACAGATAAACGGTCTCGGGCGCGATCAAGGTCACGCCGGCGTCCATCGCCGCGCGGCGCAGCCGGGTCTGCATCACGGCCTCGGCCTGCGCGAGCTGCGCCTTGGTGTTGATGCCGCGCACCTCATCCTCCGAGGTCTCGATCACGACAGCGTCGAGGCCCTGCTCGCGCGCAATCGCGACGGCGTCGACGAGATAATATTCGCCCTTGCTGTTGGCGTTGCCGATCTTGTCGAGAATGGCCAGCGCCCGACGGCCGTCCATCGCCATCACGCCGGCATTGCATAGCGTGATCGCGCGCTCGGCCTCGCTTGCGTCAGCCTGCTCGCGAATCGCGACCAGCTTCGTCCCATCCATCAGCAGCCGTCCATAGCCGGTCGGATCGGCCGCGCGGAAGCCGAGGACGGCGAGCGCCGCGCCCTGCGCGAGCGGTGCCCGCAGCCGGGCGAACGTCTCGGCTGTGATCAGCGGCGTGTCGCCGAACGCGATCAGCACATCGTCGGCGCCCCGTGCGATCGCGTCCCGGGCAGCCAGCACCGCATGCGCCGTGCCGAGCCGCTCACGCTGGACGAAGATGTCGGCATCGGGGCGCAGCCGCCGTGCTTCCTTTTCGACCGCAGCGTGATCAGGCCCCACGACGACGGCGACGCGGGCGCCCTCTCCTGACGGTGTGGCCGCCAGGACATGGGCGAGCAATGATTCGCCGGCGACGGGATGCAGCACCTTTGGAACGCTCGTGCGCATCCGCGTGCCCTCTCCCGCCGCGAGCACGATGGTCAGACTGGAACGAGCGGTCATCAAACACCCCGGGAGATAGCTGAGCGGCACATGGGTCGAAGTCCTGGGCCGGTGTCTTCGGCCGCTGTCATAAAGCGTTTTCCGCCAGCGGCAAACCGCACCGGCTGAAACCTATGCGGGTTTTCCTGTTAATGTCCGCTTCGTGATTCGATTAAGGCAGGTTCATGGCTAAGGACTCCCACAAATCAGTCGTCGCGCATGGAGCTGAGAAGACGGGCGGATCGCTGTCCGGACTGTTTGCGGATGAAAACGACTTCGACCGCCGCGCGATGTGGCGGCTCGGCTGGTGGGGTGCGGGCGCGGTCGGTGCCGTCGGCTTGGCCGTGTTCGCCAGCCAGGCCGCACAGGGATGGCGGCACGACCGTATTTCTGCGGCCGAGCTGTCGCGCCAGGCGCAGCTGCTGCAGTCCTTGGCCCGCGAGACGCAGGGCGAGGCGCGCCAGCTCGGCGCGGCCATCGAGACGCTGAACAGCGACCGCGACCGGCTTTACGCACGCGTCACCGTGCTCGAGCAGGGACTGGACTCCGTCACCGGAGCGCTCGCCAAGCAGAGCGCCCAGGCGAGCGCTCTGCCGCCTGCCGCCAGCAAGCCTGCGCCTGCCCCCCAGATCGCGACCGTGGAGACGCAGCCGGCGCCCGCTCCGGCGCCCGGTTCCAATGCACCGGCTCCATTGCCGGCCTTTGCCAATGCCTCGCCGTTCATGCCCATCCCAGGCGGAGCCGCCGGACTGAGCCAGCCGGCCACGCCATCGGCGATGGCGAGCGCGGACCGGACTGGCCGGGAGCCGGCGAAGCCCGCGTCCGCCGCCACGCCCGCCCCCGCTTCGCCCGTGCCTTCGGCTGCGACGGTCGCACCTGCGCCCGGCAAGCCGGCCGAACCGGACAAGCTCGCGAAGGCGGAGCCGGCGGACACTGCCAGCGCGAAAAGCAGCGATGCGGCCGAGACCGCCGTGACCGCCGTCGAAAAGACCGAGTTCGCGGTCGATCTCGGAGGCGCCAACTCGCTTGCGGGCCTGCGCGCGCTGTGGCGGGACCTCGTCAAGACCAACGCCGATCTCGCCGCGCTCCGGCCCATCGTCATCCTGAAGGAAGGCCGCAGTGGTCCGGGCATGCAGCTGCGGCTCGGGGCTGGTCCCCTGGGCGATGCGGCGGGCGCAGCCAAGATCTGCGCCGCTCTTGCCGAGAGCCAGCGCCCTTGCGAGACTACCGTCTATGACGGCCAGCGCCTGGCCATCCGGGACGAGCCCGAAGCGGCCGAGCCGGCCAAGCCGGCGACCCCCGCGGCCGCCTCCCAGAAGTCATACCAGCAGCGCCGGCGCCCGCCCTCGCCGCAGGCCCAGCAGCGCCATGGCAAGCGCGAGGAGCCGCCGGCGCCTGCCGCGGCCCCTCCGCCGCCGCCGGCTGAAGCCCCGAAGCCCGAGCAGCCCTCGACGCTGTCGTCGTTCTTCCGCCGCTCCTGAAAGCTCAAATCATCGAGGTTCCGAAGACGGTTGCAGCGGATTGTGAAAGCAGTCCGCGAACCGGCTTTGCGGCTTGTCGATAGCTTCGTTCCGCAGCATAGTCCCGCGCATGAAAAAGACCCCGTTCCGCCTCTCGCCGTATCAGGTGCAATGGCTCCTGATCGTCGGCTTCGTCACCGTCGGCTATGCCCTCTATCTGCGCTATCTCGCGATCGAGCTGTCGAGCGTCGCGCTTGCCTGCGACGCAGGGATGCAGACGCTCGCCTGCAAGAGCCGGGCGGTCGCGACCACGCTGTTCAAGAATTCGGTGTTCGGCGCCACCGCTCTCGTGATCGCGGTGCTGCACGTGATGCGGCCGTCGATCGTGCTGCTGACCGGCGGGCTGATCGCCGCCGGCCTTGGCATCGTGCTCTACAACATCGTGCTGTCGGGCCTGGCGATCGGCCTGCTCATCCTCGGCTTTGCACGGCCCGCGCCCGCCACAGCGTAAACGCCAAGGTCAGGTACATCGCGCAGGTCCACAGCGCCTGCCAATTGTCGCGGCCCTCGTTGTAGATCACATAGACCGAGGAGATCGCCAGCAGGCCGGCGAAGCTCGCTTCCGCGATCGGCCGCGGGCCGTCCGCCGGCCGGTTGCCGAGCAGCATCGCAAACGGCACCACCGCCATGGTGAGGCTGGCGAACGGAAAGTCGCGGTAGCGCGGATCGAACACGAAGCCGAGCGCGGTCTCGGCCGCGATCAGCACGGTCACCACCAGCACCAGCCCGAGCGCATAAGTCAGCTTGAGCTGCTTGCGGCCGTCATTCGGCCCGAGCAGGTCGAGGAAGGTCGGCAGCGGCCGGCCGGCCATGATGGCGTTGGCCGCCAGGATCGGCGCCAGCACGCCGGCCGCGAGCAGCGCGCCCCATTGCAGCCAGCCGCCGATCCCGAGGCTCTCATAAAACATCTTGTCGGCCGCCATGCCGAGCAGCACGCCGCCGGTGGTCGCGGAAATTCCGACCCCGATCCAGGCCGAGATGTGCGGCGGCCATGGCCGGCGGCGCACCGTCAGCCAGCCGGCGAGGAAGACGATGAAGGACAGGATCATACCGGCGCCCATCTGCATCTTCCACAGCGGATAGTTGCTGACGGGCTCGCCCGGCGGATATTTCAGCGCGCGCGTATCGTCGCTGATCAGGCCCCAATAGCCGCCGACTGTGCCCTCGAGCTTGCGCTTCCACGGCTGGTCATAGGCCTCGATCAGGTTGACGCGGAAATTCTCGCGCTTGGCCAGCGACAGGATCTCCGACACCACGCGCGCCTGGTTGGCGCGCGACGGCAGCGCACCCTCGCGCATGCGGCCCTCGCTCGGCCAGCCGGTCTCGCCGATCAGGATCTCCTTGCCGGGAAACGCCACGCCGACCTGCTGGCGGATGGTGTCGACATGGGAGGCGGCGAATTTGGCGCGCACCGGGATGTCCTCCCAATAGGGCAGGATGTGAACGGTGACGAAGTCGACGATGTCGTAGAGCTCGCGGTTGCGCAGCCAGAATTCCCAGACGTCGGCATAGGTCACGGGAACCTGGACCTGCGCCTTGACGCTGCGGATGGTCGCGGCGAGGTCGGCGGTCGTCATCTCGCCGCGCAACAGCACTTCGTTGCCGACGACCACGCCGGTGATGACCTTCGGATAGCGCTTGATCAGGTCGACGGCGATGCCGATCTGCTGCTGGTTCTTCAGCTTGTTCGAGCCGAGCCAGATGCCCTGGATGACCTTGATGCCGACGCGGGAGGCGATCGCCGGCACCTGGTCGAGGCCGTTCTCGATCGAATAGGTGCGCACGCATTCCGATATCTTGGCGAGTTGCACCAGATCCTGCTCGATCTGCTCGGCATCGATATGCGTGGTCGGATCGAGCGGGCTCTGCTGTCCCCGGAACGGCGCGTAGGAGACGCACTGCACCTTCGAATCGAGCTCGATCGGCGCGCGGGCGAGCGTGATGGGCTTGGCCAGCCACCACCAGGCCGCGGCGATGACACCCAAGGATACGAGCAGAAGCGCCAGCGGCGTAGGGAGGGATTTCAGTTCCGTGTCTCCAGGCAGGTGGTGTCGATTACCCGGTCGGCGGCGATCTGCCAAGTAGGCGATCGAACAGGCGATCGGCTAGGCGATCCGCGGAGGCTGACGTGGCGCCCTCCCCGTCTCCAATCAGGCCTTTACGATGCGGCGAGAAAGTTGGCGCGTTGCTGGACAAAATCCGAGATTCCGGTCATTGGGAATCCCCGGTTGATCTGCCCGTCGCGCTCGAAGTTCTGAGGTGCCGTTCATGCGCCCGTTAGGAACGTCATTTTAGGAACGGCATGGGACGGACGGAATCAACCTCCCGCCGCAATCGGGGCCGATTTGATCGGCATCAATACTGCGTCCCCCAGGGGACGGCATGAAGGCAACAATCGGGGAATTTATGGGTCGACGCGTGCTCCAGTCCAAGTTTTCGGTTTCGCGCCTGGTTGCGGCCGTGGGCCTCGCGGTCCTGGTCGGCGTCCCCGGCGCCTTCGCCCAGAGCGGCAACGATCACCCCCAGGACCAAAAGCCGCAGGCCTCGAGCCCGGCCGATCTCAAGGAAAACCAGCGCAAGGCCGATGAATTCAACGAGGCCGCGCAGGCGCTGAGCGGCGGACCGGCCGGCAATCCGGAATGCGTCTGGCTCGGCCGGCGCGTGGTGCAGCTGATGTACCGCGACGACCTCGATACCGCCTTCCGCCACCTCGACCTCTATGACCGCTTCGGCTGCCCCGGCGGCCACATCCAGGCGTCGTTCCGCTGCCTGACGCGCTTCGTCGGCCAGATCGACGACAAGGTACCGAACTCGCTGAACAACCATGTGCACACCTGCTGGGTGAACCCGGAAGCCAAGCCGCAGGTCGCAGCCGCGCCGGCGCCGGCCGCGCCCCCGGCGCCCGCCGGCTCCGCGCCGCAGGCCGCCCAGCCGGCCGCGCCGCAGGCCGCGCCCTCGCCGCAGCCGGCGAAGCAATAGGTTGCCCCGGGCGCGGCCCCTGCCCGGCCTCGCGCAGCAGGGCTGACCGGACGAATCCGGCCCTGCGGCAGTTGTCTATTCGCGCTGCAGCGTTATCGTGTCGCAGGCGGTTCGGCGTCGATCTGTCAGGCGGTTCAGCGCTCGTTCAGTGATGAACCCGCCTTAATGTGACCACCGGCAAGGCCAATGACGGACCTGCCGGTGTCTGATCGAAGCCGCGCTTCGCCTGACGTGCCTGGGCAGCACGCAGGACGGGCGCACTGCCGGTGTTCGCCGCGCGTTCCCGCGCCGGAACAGCCGCTCCTCTTTCTCCCGCCCGCCACGGTGTCCCGCCAGATGCGCTTGATCGCAGCCGTCATCCTGTTCGTCACCGCAGCCCATGCCGCGCTGTGGGGCGTCCTGCAAACCAAGCAGAGCGCGCCGGATTTCACCGGCATGCTGCCGAGCGTCTCCTACGATCCGCACGAAGGCACCGCGCATCCCGACGTCGACACCGTCGCCTCGCCGGAGCGCATCCGGGCGGACATGAAGAAGCTCGCGACGATGACGCGCGCGATCCGGCTTTATTCGTCGACCGGCGGCCTCGAGCAGGTGCCGCCGCTGGCGGCCGAGGCCGGGCTGAAGGTCACGCTCGGCGTCTGGCTCGACAAGGACACGATCCGCAACGAGAACGAGGTCGCGACCGCGATCAAGCTCGCCCGCCGCAACAGCAACGTCATCGGCATCGTCGTCGGCAACGAGACGCTGTACCGCGGCGAGCTCAAGCCGGACGAGCTGATCGACTACATCAAGCGGGTCAAGAAGTCGGTCACCGTTCCGGTCACCACCGGCGAGATCTGGAACCTGTGGCGCGATTACCCGCAGCTCGCCTCCAACGTCGACTACATCGCCGCGCACGTGCTGCCCTATTGGGAATTCTTCAACAGCACCCAGGCCGTCGACCAGGCGGTCGACCGCTACCAGGTTCTGCGCGACAAGTTCCCCGGCAAGCGCGTCGTGATCGCCGAGTTCGGCTGGCCCAGCCAGGGCTACAATCGCGGCATCTCCGATCCCGGCCCGTTTCAGCAGGCCTGGGTGCTGCGGAACTTCGTCGCCCGCGCCGAAGCCATCGGCATGGACTACAACATCGTCGAGAGCATCGACGTGCCCTGGAAATATTTCGAGGGCGGCGTCGGTCCCTATTGGGGCCTGCTCACCGCCTCGCGCGAGGCCAAGTTCTCCTGGACCGGCCCGATCGTGAACCCGGACTATTGGAAGCTCGCGGCCATCGCGCTGCTCGTCGGCGTGCTGCTGTCGCTGCCGATCGTGCGGCTGCGCCAGCCGACAATGATGCAGGCGATGGTGCTGGCGATCACGGCGCATGGCGTCGGCGCCTGGGTCTCCAACGTCTTCGCCTATTGGAACACGCATTATTTTGTCTGGGGCTCGACCTTCGCGCTGACTCTCGGCCTGATCCTGCTGGTGCCGTTGATCCTGATCGCGATGGCCCGCATCGAGGAGATCGCCGCGATCGCCTTCGGCCGCGCGCCGCGCCGGCTGCTCACCCGCGACAAGGTCGCCCGCGACCGGGCCGCGATGCCGCAAGGTTACTGCCCGAAGGTCTCGATCCACGTGCCGGCCTATTTCGAGCCGGTCGACATGATGAAGCAGACGCTGGATGCGCTGGCGCGCCTCGACTACCCGAACTACGAGGTCGTCTGCATCATCAACAACACGCCTGACCCTGCGTTCTGGCAGCCGATCCAGGATCACTGCCGCATGCTCGGCGAGCGCTTCAAGTTCATCAACGCCGAGAAGGTCAAGGGCTTCAAGGCCGGCGCCTTGCGCATCGCGATGGAGCGCACCGCGGCCGATGCCGAGATCATCGGCATCATCGACGCCGACTATGTCGTGACGCCGGACTGGCTGTCCGACCTCGTGCCGGCCTTCGCCGATCCCGCCGTTGGCCTGGTGCAGGCGCCGCAGGAGCATCGCGACGAGGATCTGTCGCTGATGCACTACATCATGAACGGCGAATATGCGGGGTTCTTCGACATCGGCATGGTCCAGCGCAACGAGGAGAACGCGATCATCGTGCACGGCACGATGTGCCTGATCCGCCGCGCCGCGATGGACATGGCCGGCGGCTGGTCGAGCGACACGATCTGCGAGGACACCGACCTCGGGCTGGCCATCCAGGAGCTCGGCTGGAAGACCCACTACACCGCCACCCGCTACGGCTCGGGCCTGCTGCCCGACACCTACGAGGCCTTTAAGAAGCAGCGCCATCGCTGGGCCTATGGCGGCTTCCAGATCGTCAAGAAGCACTGGCGCCGCTTCCTGCCCGGCAAGAGCCGGCTGACCGCGGACCAGAAGCGCGAGTTCTCGCTCGGCTGGCTCAACTGGCTCGGCGCCGAGAGCCTCGGCGTGGTCGTGGCGATCCTCAACCTGATCTGGGTGCCGATTGTGGCCTTCGCCGGCATCGCCATCCCCGACAGGATCCTGACCATCCCGATCATCGCCGCCTTCGTGGTCTCGCTCGCGCACTTCCTGATCCTCTACCGCCTGCGCGTCGCGGTCCGGCCCTGGCAGATGTTCGGCGCGATGATCGCCGCGATGTCGGTGCAATGGACGGTCAGCCGCGCCGTGGCGCAGGGCCTGATCACCGAGCACCTCGCCTTCGCCCGGACGTCCAAGGGGGGCCTGTCGCGGATGTCGATCGAATTCCAGGCGTTCTGGGAGGCCGTGATCGGCGCCCTGCTCCTGATCGGCGCCGCCATCCTGATCACCACCAACTACCTGGCGATCACCGAGCTCTACATCTTCGCCGCCGTCCTGATCCTGGAGAGCCTGCCGTTCCTGTCCGCGGTCGCGATCGCCGTGCTGGAGATGTCGCGCATCAACTCCTTCGAGTTCTGGCGCTACACCAGGGTCCGCACCGCCGAGCTGATCGGCCTGCGCCCGGTCTGGGTGCCGGAGCTGGCGGGCCCGGGCATGCTGCAGCCGATCCAGCCGGCGCCGCTGAGCGCGGCGGCCACCAAGGTGCCGGAGAAGGTCTGAGCCGCGCGAGGCGTCCGCCGAAAGGCGCGATCAGGAGCTCGCGCCGAGCCGTGGCGCGGCTTCGGCCAGCTCGCCGCGTCCGCTGTCCGCCGCCCTCCGCCGGCCAGCCCAGGCGCGCAATCCCTGCCCCACGCCCGCGCCGGGCTTGCGCAGCGGCTTGTCCACGAAGTGATAGGCCAGCACGGCGGCGGCGAGCGAGATCACGACGTGGGTCACGCCGGAGTTCAGGTCCGGATAAGCCTTGAACAGCGAGCTGCTGACCACGAACAGCACGGGGTAATGCAGGATGTACAGCGGGAAGCTGATCTCGCCGAGATAGTCGAACATGGCCGCAACCCGGCCGCCGGCATCGCCGATTCGATAAAACACCAGCATCAAGGTGCCGATCCAGGCGACGGCATTGACGGCCGCCGAGCTGACATTGGTGACATCGAAGAACCGGGCCTGGGTCGCGATCGACGCCAGCCCGGCGAGGCCGAGCCAGGCCAGGTAACGCCGATGGCCGGGATGCGCATAGGCGATCCAGCCCGCCAGCCACGCCCACAGCATCACGATGCCGGTCAGCCAATAGGAGCTGCGGCCGGCGACATATTCGTTGCGGAACAGCGGCCAGGCGACGAACAGCACGCTGGATGCGATCATCAGCGCCGGCACGTGCGGCCGCCCCTCCAGCTTCCGGAACAGCGGCGCCAGCAGGTAGTACACAGCCTCGATCGACAGCGACCATGCGGGATACAGAAACCCGATCATGATCGGGAAGACCGCCTCCAGCAGCAGCAGGCAGCCGATGAACTGCCACACGCTCGGCGGCACCGGCGGCGTGCCGTAGCCGCCGGACAGGCCGAGCACCGACCAGCCGAACCAGCCGATGCCGACCGCCAGCGCGTTCAGCGGCAGGATCCGCAGCAGCCGCCGGCGGAGATAGCCCTCTGGCCGCATCGCGATCGAATGGTGGATGCTGAAGCCGGAGATGACGAAGAAGCACATCACCGCCATCAGGCCGCTCCGGGTCAGGACCGGAATGGCGCGCTCGGCGGGCCCGAAATTGTAGGTGTGGTCGAACAGCACCCACATCGCCAGCAGGAATCGCAAGCCCCCCAGCACAGGCCAAAATTCGCGATGGGGCTGGATCATGTCGTTTCCTCGAGCGATGGCCGGGCGGCGGACGCCAGGACGGGCCATGCACAGTCACATTCGGAAACAAACGCTAACGGGAGAACGGCCGCCAATCGAAGCGTTTCGCGGCCGCCAGCCCCTGTTTGGGTCCGCCTGTCACCCTGCGGCCACACCGCCGCCGCCCGGCACCCCGCCTGCACAGCCCCGATCGATCCCGCCGCCGGTCTGTGGGTCGCCACGCGCGCCTATTGACCCGACCGCACCCACCCCCTACACAGCGCCCACGACAGGACGCGGCCCACGGCCGGGGTTTGACCACTCCGTTCCCGAAACCCGCAGTAAACCACGGCGACGCCTCCAGCGTTCTGATGGACACCTGCCGAAGATCCGGACAGTGACGGTCCAGCCGTCACACCGCTTCCACGGGAAGCGAGCGCGTAGCTCAGCCGGTAGAGCACGTGACTTTTAATCATGGGGTCCCGGGTTCGAGTCCCGGCGCGCTCACCACCCTTCCTTATCCCCACCACGATCCCCCGCCCGACGCGGAGGAATGCGGAGACGACCAACCATCAACATCTTCTTCACGGCTGACCGCCATTTCGGTCACGCCCGTATCATCGAGCTGGCCAAGCGCCCGTTCTCCTCTGTCGCTGAGATGGACAAGATCATGATCGAGCGCCACAACAAGGTGGTGAGGCCGGGCGACATCGTCCACGACCTCGGCGATTTCGCCTTCGCCGACCACGAGCCTTACCTCCGCCGCCTCAACGGCCAGATGCATCTGACGCTCGGCAATCACGACAATTCGAAACGCGTCAAGGCCGCCCGCCATCTCTGGGCCAGCATCGAGAGCCTGCGCAACATCACGCTGCCCAACGGCACGCACGTCACGCTCTGTCACTACGGCCTGCGGGTGTGGTCGAAGTCCCACCACGGCGCCCTCCACCTCTACGGGCACAGCCACGGCCGCCTCCCGGGTGACAGCCAATGCTGCGACGTCAGCGTCGACTGCTGGGATTTCACGCCGGTCTCGATCGAGGAGATCAAGGCGCGGCTGGCGACCTTGGCAAGGCGGCGGGAGCCTGATCAGCGGTCGTAAGCGAGTAAGACGCAGCGCGCTCGGCTTCTAAGCTCAAGACTTTCATGCACCGCCACCGTCATGGAGCTGGCCATGACCCCAGCGGACGTTAGTCCAAAACACCGCTGGACTGTATGGCCGCTAGGGGGGGCACTATCTGAAGTTGCCTTTTTTTTGTTTTCTTCCCCGACCCTTCGTTGTATTTGGCAGGATCAGCTCTTTCCATAGCACGGCGCGAATGCATTAGGAGCAAGTTAGTACTCTCCACAATCTCTAGCGATCTTATCAATTGCACTGTCATCTTCCCCCTCTATCAGCAGAGAAATTGAAGTGGGCGAGTCGAAACGACGAAAACAACAAGATCCGAGTTACGGAAAGCCGATACGCGGCCTGATCATAACTTCCGAGATTATAAAGGGTCCGGAAGGGACGCGGGTAAGCGCCAGCATTGAATCCCAGCAGCTACGTTACGCCCTTCTCTTTTGGGACAAGCTAGTCTGGCCTTCCAACAACTTCATCTTTGCCGCCGGCAACTCAGACACTAAATTTCTTGAAACAACTGGGGTTCTCGAGCGACCTCGCTACAACTTCGTTTCCAGCACAGATACAGCTGAACCGTTTGTTCGGTCGCAAATTCAAGAGTTTCAAAAGCGCGAAAGTACCGGCAAAGGAATCTGGGATCTGTGTCAAAACACTGGCGTTCTTCTTGCATCAGCCGGTGAGACGACGCATTTTGGCGGACTAGGAATCGAGCTTATCCGAGCAATTCCAGTGCCTGATAAGGATGTACCTCTTAACGAGATCTTAGAATTCAAGCGGAAGCGTCACGCCGAATTCGAAGCACTCCGGACCGAAATCGACGCTCTAGGCGCCAGATTGGTATCCGCAAGCGATTCAGCTGCCGAACTTAGAGAGCTAACAAAGCATATAGATAAAGCTTGTGGCGATGCTCTTCGTGTATCTAGCGAATGGCAATTTCCGGTCCGGCTCGCGAGCAAGAAAATGGCACTTGATCTTAAACCATTTGAGCTTGTCGCAGGGGCTCTCGGCGGAGTACTCGGCGCCGACTACATGAACATGAGTACGTCCCAGACTATCCTTGCCGGCATTGTTGGTACGGTCGCGGCTGCTAAATCGGCTCTCAAATTCACGTCCGACATCGGTCTTCAATCGATACGCAAGCCTAGATCTCCGTTTTCGTACGTCGCGCAGGCCCACTCCGAGCTATTTTAAAGCTGCCGCTCTTCCCGGTGAATCCAACTACGGAGCCTCAAGGTGGGTAGCCGCTGCTGCATTCGCAGCTGTCGACCTATGGCCAAGCTCATCCTCAAGCGCACGGAGTGGTAGGAATAGTGGGGGATGAAATGTACTCAGCTTTTTTAGATCTGCGGTAATTCCGAAATCGTTTCTGTGCTTCGATCGAGTGCGTTGTCGCGCGAAACTCGGTAACCCGCCCGCCCGCAACTGCCGTCACCTCAGCGACGACAGCTCCGTCCCTCATCTCCCGGACGGCGCATCAGCCTCCAACACCACCTTCGCCACGGGATAACGCCAGTCGTTCTTCGTGTTGTCGGCGGCGGCGTCGATGCCGGCGACGATGACCGCGCCGAGGATGCCGCCGTTGGCGCCGCTGGCCAGGCGCGCCTGGCGTGTTGCGTCATAGGGCGCGACCGTGATCATGCGCTTCTGATAGCCGGGCTTCTGGCAGGTCACGGCCAGCGTGCTCGACTGGCCGCGGTAGAGCGGCACGCGCACCTTGGCGGGGCTGGTCATGGTTGCGGTGAAACCGGAGGCTTCCAATGAGCAGGAGGCCCCGGCCATCTCGACCTCGCCGCTCTGTTCGGGATTGTGGAACGTCCGCACTTCCACGAGCTGGTCGCCGGCGAAATCGGGCGCGCTTGGATCCGTTCGGCGCTTCGTCTCGTAGACGTCGATCCCTCGGCTACCCGTGGTCGACCTGATGTCGGTCACGTTGTTGACCGCGAGCGGCGCGGCACAGCCGCCAAGACACGCCGCTCCCATGATGGCCAGCCCGCTGGCCATCCGACGCAAACCGTTCATTTCAGCCCCCACAGTACCCCTACTGTCGTCGATCAGCGGTAGCAGGGGCCGTCCGGGGGAACAATAGCCGCAACCTCGGGGAGAATAGAGCGATTATCAAAAACCGATGACGTTGCGGGCAGGACACAGTCGCAACCGTGCCCCGGTATCGAAACTGCTCCGGCGGCGCTTCGGACCCGTGTGATAGTTGGGCGCAGGCCGAACTGCTGAGAGGATC
This sequence comes from Bradyrhizobium sp. HKCCYLRH3099, assembly GCF_051167855.1. Lineage (NCBI taxonomy): Bacteria > Pseudomonadati > Pseudomonadota > Alphaproteobacteria > Hyphomicrobiales > Nitrobacteraceae > Bradyrhizobium > Bradyrhizobium sp. HKCCYLRH3099. The sequence goes on along the minus strand of NZ_JBNPTW010000007.1, from coordinate 232,684 downwards.
ATCGATGAAGGCGGACAATCGTCTTGCACTCGCGTGCATGGCGCTGATCGCTGTCCTGATAGTCCTGCTCCTGTTAGCCAAATATGAGGATTGCCAATCGCGCGGACGACCCGAGGCCGAGTGTTTGCGGCAAGCCTAGTTGCAGCCTCCGACGTGGCGCCCCTGAGCGAGCCCGGCAAAGGTCTCCGCGGCGGCACCGGACCGCATGCGTCGGAAAAATTATTCCGCCAGCGCGCTCAACACGATCACCCCTGTCCAGTCCCGTTCCGAGAAATTTTTGACTTCACTTTTTCCGAATTTTATGATTGACTGTCCGCATCCCGTGCTCCTCGAGAGGGGCGGATCGCGATCGTCACGGACGTAGGGTGCGGGGAGCGGTGGCCGCGAGCTGGTTGCAGCGCGCCTTGCGTGCGGACGAACAGCCGGTCGCGGACATGAAATCGCGTGGTCCTGGCGCCCCGATGCTGGCGCCAAGTCCTGGGGGATGATGACCCCTCGGGGCGACGGTGGCTATCAAGCCGGACACCGGGGAGATCGCGTATAAATGTTAAGACCACCGCGCGGGGAATGCCGGATGTCGGCTGAACCTGTGGTGACTGCCGCCTGCTTTCTTGTCTGCAGGCGGGCCATGGGTTGCGGCCAGCAGCCCGGCATTCCCCGCGCCCTCTGTTTGTTGGAGGGCGAGACGACCGGACAAATTCGGGCGCGAACGCGCCGCGATGACGGTCGAACGCGTCCCCTGCCCTGATGTCCCTCGTGCGCCGCGGTGTCGGCCCGCGCCATGCCCGGGCGGTTCTCGGCCACGTGAAACGCGGCCCGCTATCGTCCGACGGCGCGGCATGGAATGTTGGGTTTTGATTTCACAGACGCCGGCCGCCCTCGCGGCCGCGAACCCGGGAGCCTCCGATGTCCACTGCCTTCCTGCTGACCTCGCTGATCGTGGTCGCCTCGCCCGGAACCGGCGTGCTCTATACGCTCGCGGTGGCGCTGACGCGGGGCTCGCGCCTGAGCGTCGCCGCGGCGTTCGGCTGCACGCTCGGCATCATCCCGGCGATGCTGGCTGCGATCATAGGCCTCGCGGCGGTGCTGCACACCAGCGCGCTGGCCTTTGCCGCGCTGAAATATTGCGGTGTCGCCTATCTCCTGTACATGGCCTGGCAGACACTCGGCGAGCGCGGCGCGCTGTCCGTGGAGGCCAAGGATGATGACAAGCAGGATGCGGATGCACGCTCGGCCGTGCGTGTGGTGCTGACCGGCTTCCTGATCAACATCCTTAATCCAAAACTGTCGATCTTCTTCCTCGCCTTCCTGCCGCAGTTCATCGCCGCCGACGAGGCGCATCCGCTCGCCGCCATGCTGGAGCTGTCGGCCACGTTCATGGCGATGACCTTTGCGGTGTTCGTGGTCTACGGCCTGTTCGCGGCCGCGGTGCGCGATCGCGTCGTCTCCCGGCCCCGGGTGATGACATGGCTGCGCCGGGCGTTTGCTGGTGGCTTTGCGTTGCTCGGGGCTCGGCTGGCGCTGAGCGAGCGGTGAGGAGGTCCAGCCGAGGAGGAAGATGGCGACCCGGACCACGGCCTTCTCTCCTCACCCTGAGGAGCCCGCCGCAGGCGGGCGTCTCGAAGGGCGAGGCCCGACTGTGGCCTCATGGTTCGAGACGCGCCGCAAGGGCGGCGCTCCTCACCATGAGGGTTGAGATCGGAAGCCGGAGCACCTTGGTGATGAGCAGTGTGTTCGTCGATAGGGATTCGAAGAGCGCCCTGGAAATTCCGCGCAACAGCAAAACCCGCCTGGAGCGTTGCCGCTCCAGACGGGTCTCATCAGTTCAGCGATTCACCCGGCAGAGCTCAGCCGAACTGGTTCATCGTATTATGCGCGCCGCCAGCCTTCAGGGCCTTCTCGCCGGCAAAATACTCCTTGTGGTCGTCGCCGATATCCGAGCCAGCCATGTTCTGGTGCTTGACGCAGGCGATGCCCTGGCGGATCTCGGCGCGCTGGACGTTCTTGACGTAGCCCAGCATGCCCTGCTCGCCAAAGTACTCGCGGGCGAGGTTGTCGGTCGACAGCGCGGCCGTGTGATAGGTCGGCAGCGTGATGAGATGATGGAAGATGCCGGCGCGCTTGGCCGAATCCGCCTGGAAGGTGCGGATGCGCTCGTCGGCTTCCTTCGCCAGCGGGGTGTCGTCGTACTCCGCCTTCATCAGCTCGGCGCGGTTGTACTTGCTGACGTCCTGGCCCGCCTCCTTCATCGCGTCATAGACCTGCCAACGGAAGTTGAGGGTCCAATTGAACGACGGCGAGTTGTTGTAGGCGAGCTTGGCGTTCGGGATCACCTTGCGGATACGGTCGACCATCTTGGCGATCTGCTCGATATGCGGCTTCTCGGTCTCGATCCACAGGAGGTCGGCGCCGTTCTGCAGCGAGGTGATGCAGTCGAGCACGCAGCGGTCCTCGCCGGTGCCGGGGCGGAACTGATAGAGGTTAGAGGGCAGCCGCTTCGGACGCATCATCTTGCCGTTCTGGTTGATGATGACGTCGCCGCTGCGCGCGGTCTCGGGCGTCACTTCCTCGCAGTCGAGGAAGCTGTTGTACTGGTCGCCGAGATCGCCCGGCTGGCTCGAGAACGCGATCTGCTGCGTGAGACCAGCGCCGAGCGAGTCGGTGCGGGTGACGACGATGCCGTCCTCGACGCCGAGCTCCAGGAAGGCGTGGCGGCAGGCGCGGATCTTGGCCAGGAAGACGTCATGCGGCACGGTGACCTTGCCGTCCTGATGGCCGCACTGCTTCTCGTCGGAGACCTGGTTCTCGATCTGCAGCGCGCAGGCGCCCGCCTCGATCATCTTCTTGGCGAGCAGATAGGTCGCCTCGGCATTGCCGAAGCCGGCGTCGATGTCGGCGATGACCGGCACGACGTGGGTCTGGAAGCCGTCGATCTTGGCGATGATCTCGGTCTCCTTCGCCTTGTCGCCGGCCTTGCGGGCCGCGTCCAGCGTGCGGAAGAGATCGTTGAGCTCGCGCGAGTCGGCCTGGCGCAGGAAGGTGTAGAGCTCCTCGATCAGCGCGGGGACCGAGGTCTTCTCGTGCATCGACTGGTCCGGCAGTGGACCGAACTCGGAGCGCAGCGCCGCGATCATCCAGCCGGAGAGATAGAGGTAGCGGCGGTCCGTCTTGCCGAAATGCTTCTTGATCGAGATCAGCTTCTGCTGCGCGATGAAGCCGTGCCAGCAGCCCAGCGACTGCGTGTACTTGGTGCTGTCCTTGTCGTAGGCGGCCATGTCTGCGCGCATCACGGACGCGGTGTAGCGGGCGACGTCGAGACCGGTCCTGAAGCGGTTCTGCAGGCGCATGCGCGCCACGGCCTCGGCGGTGACACCATTCCAGGTCGGGTTGGCCTCGAGCAGCGCACGCGCCGCCTCGACCTCGGCCTGGTAGGACGAGGAGCCTTGGAGAGCTTGGTCGTTCAGTCCACGCGGTTGGAAGTTCATGTCCGTGATCCCTTGGTTAAGGACAACCTGGGACCTGTTGTAAGCGCGCTGCGACAGCGGACCAGACATTGCGCGGAAAACTTGTCACACTTTACAAATATCTCGTGTATAGCTGTAAGGAGCTTACAGAGGGGAGATGACCGGCCATGAGTACCGCCACGGCGCGCTCGATCTTCATGGGCCCGCGCCTGCGCCGGCTCCGGCGCGAGCTCGGCCTGACCCAGGCCGACATGGCCGCGGACCTCGAAATATCAGCGCCTTACGTGGCACTCCTGGAGCGCAATCAGAGGCCGGTCACGGCCGACATGCTGCTGCGGCTGGCCCGGACCTACAAGATCGACCTGGCCGATTTGGCCGGCGACGGCGGCGCAGACCATACGGCGCGGATGCAATCGGTGCTGAAGGACCCGATGTTCTCGGACATCGACATCCCCGCGCTGGAAATCTCCGACCTCGCCGTCAGCTATCCCGGCATGGCCGAAGCCTTCCTGCGGCTCTACACCGCCTATCGCGAGGAGCAACTGGCGCTGGCCGAGCGGGCGCCTGCGGTCTCCGGCGGCGGGCCGCTGCCGGAAGGCTTTGACGCCAACGATCCCGTCGCCGATGTCCGGCGCTTCCTCGCCGCCCGCCGCAATTATTTCGCGGGGCTCGACGACGCCGCCGAGCGGCTGGCGCAGGCGGTCTTTCAGGGCTCGGCCACCGGATCCCCGCAGGTCTCGGCGAGCCCCGCGGGCTTCATCGAGCGCTTTCGCGAGAAGCACAAACTGCAAGTCCGCTACATGCCGCCGAACGTCATGCTCGGCTCGCTCCGGCGGCTCGACCTGCACCGGCGGCAGTTGCTGATCGAGGATTCGCTCGACAGCGCGAGCCTGAAGTTCGAACTGGCGCGGCAACTCGCTTATCTCGAGCTGGACAACGAGATTGGTGCAGCACTGGAGGACGGCAAGTTCGCCAGCAAGACGGCCGAGCTCCTGGCGCGCCGCGCGCTCGCGGCCTACGCCGCGGCGGCGATCATCATGCCCTACTCGATCTTCGCCAAGGCCGTGGACAGCAGGGCCTACGATTTTGAAGCCCTGGCGCGGCAGTTCGGCACCAGCTTCGAACAAACAGCGCATCGCGTCACGACCTTGCAGAAACCGGGCGCCGAGAAGATTCCGTTCTTCCTGATCCGCATCGATCCCGCCGGCAATGTCTCAAAGCTGCTCGACGGCGCCGGCTTTCCGTTCGCGCGCCACGGCGGCGCCTGCCCGCTGTGGTCGGTGCACGGCATCTTCAAGACGCCGCGCCAGATCGTGACGCAATGGCTGGAACTGCCCGACGGCCGCCGCTTCTTCTCGATCGCGCGCACCGTGACCGCCGGCGGCGGCTCCTATGGCGCGGTCCGCGTCGAGCGCGCCATCGCGGTGGGCTGCGCGGCCGAACATGCCGGGCAGTTGATCTACACGCGGGACGGCCATGGCCCCGACGCCAGCGCGCCCACCCCGATCGGCACCGCCTGCCGGGTCTGTCACCGGCCGAAATGCGCCGCGCGGTCGGCGCCGCCGATCGGCCGCGAGATCCTGCCGGACGATTTCCGGACCTCGTCAGTGCCGTTCGGCTTCTCGGCGGATTGAGATGACCGGGGCCTCAGCGATCCAGCGACGCCGGCGGGTTGCCGCTGACGCGCTGGGGCGTCGGCTGAAGCCTGTCGAGAAAGGCATCCAGTGCCGGCGCCAGCCGCTGCATCACGTAGAGCGAGCCCTCCGGCGTCAGATGCAGCGTGTCCCACACGATGGTCGTTTCGTCATCGACCTTCAGCGGGCACGGCCGGTCGCCGCACACGGAGTCGAGAACCGAGATGAAGCTGACATTGCGCTGCTGGGCGGCAAGCTGCTTCAGATGCGCATCGGCGGCGAAACTATCGGGCCTGACCTCCAGCGTTCCCTTCGTGGGAAGATGGGTCATCTCATAGCGCACCAGATTGGCGGCCAGCGGCAGGGCAAACTCGAGCGATTGCCCCAGCAGCAGCACCGGGACGCGCGCGGCTTCGGCGGCCGACAAGGTCGCGGTCAGATATCCGTCGAATTTGCGGCTTCGCCCCGCGCCATCCCGCTCGGGCCGAACCGCGTAGAGTTCGAGATACGAGCGCCAGCTGCCGGACAGGATGACCGCGGCGATGCGGCCTTCGCGCAGCACGTCGCGCAATGTCGCGTTGACCTCGTCGCAATTCTTGGATTGGCGCTGGTGCAGATCGACGAATGGCGCGCAGGCTCCGGACGTCAGTTGCAGCAGATTGACCTTCGACCCGAGATGCTTGCGCAGGGCCCAGGCATAGTGCGCGGCGGTGCTGTCGCCGAACAGCAGGACGTTCGGCCGATCGCCGACAGGCGTCAGGCACACGTCGCGGCGATAGCTCGCGAACGGATGATGCGGCTGCAGGAAGCAGGTGGATTCGCCATAGAACGGCGCCATGACGCCGACGTTGAAACGCAGCATGCGCTGCGCCGCCTGCGGAAAGCGCGCGGGAAAGCCGTTCTGCAGCACACCGACGATCCCGATCGCCAGCAGCAGCGTCGCGGCTGTCGCGATCAGGCCCGACATCCTTACTCCGTGCCACACCGGCCGGGTGCGCACCGGCTGCTCGACGAGGCGATAGGAGGCATAGGCAAGAAGGAACGAGCCTGCGAGCATCGCCGAGGTCGCGACCGGCCCCGCCCAGGTGATCGGCATTGCTGCCGTGCCCAGCACGAACACCGGCCAATGCCAGAGATAGAGCGAATAGGAGATCTTGCCGAGGAAGAGCCCGGTGCGCCGGAATGGCAGCCAGATCGGCTGCCCCTCGTCGCGGCTGAAGGCGATCATGAAGAGCGCGGCCCCGAGACACGGCGGCAGCGCATGCAGCCCGGGGAATTTGGTGGCTTCCGTGAACGTCACGGCTGGCACCAGCATCAGCAGCACCCCGCTCAACGCCATCGTCCAACGCGCGCGGATGTCGGCCGGCGCAAAGCGATCGAGCAGATAGGCCAGCCCCCCGATCAGGAATTCCCAGCCGCGCAGCGCCGACAGGTAGAACGCTGCCGAGGCGGAATTCCTGATCAGGAGCTCGTTGGCGATGCACAGCGCCACGGTGCCGGCGAGCAGCAGGCCGAGCGAGACCCGCGAGGACGGATCGCGAAAGCGTCTGCTCCAGACGACGGTGAGCAGCGGGAAAAGGAAGTAGAACTGCTCTTCGACCGACAGCGACCAGGTGTGGATCAGCACCTTGCCGACCGACGGCAGATCGAAATAGTTGGCCTGGAACCAGAAGAAGATGTTCGAGGAGAACAGCAACGTCGAGACCGCGCTGCCGAAGAACATGCGGTAGTCGTCCGGCGGCGCCAGGAACCAGGCCCCGATCCCGGTGCCCAGCACCATCACGTAGAGCGCGGGCAGCAGGCGGCGGGCGCGGCGGTCGTAGAACGTCCAGAACGAGAAATCGCCGCGATGGATCCCCGCCCAGATCAGCCGGGTGATCAGGTAGCCGGAGATGACGAAGAAGATGTCGACGCCGACGAAACCGCCCTGGAAGCCGGGGATGCCGTAGTGGAATCCGATCACCAGGAGAACGGCGACGGCCCGGAGGTAATCGATGTCCGCTCGGAATCGCAGGTCCATGCCCCCGGCCGTTCCTTGTTCGCCGGCCGGGTCGCCAGCTCCGCAATTCCCGTAGATTTACGGGATGTGACACGCTCAGACGCAGACAGCAATCATTAGATACCGTTAGCAATGTATTGTAATGTGCAATGTGGCCCATGGGAGACAGGACAAGGGCCGGACCGCGGCCGTGATGCAGCTGCGCGAGCGCTCTCCGTGTCGGCGGGCGAGCGCCCCGTCCCCGGCGGCTCGGCGACAGTGCCAAGGGAACAAATTCCCCGTCAGGGCAGCCCACCCTTGCGCAGGGGCCACAAACCGGACAAAGATTGCGCCAAAATGTCGCGGCGGAGGTGTTCCATGAGATACGTCGACGGCGCGGTGATGTTCTTCAGCCTCTGGCTGCTGGCATCCATGCTTCTTGACGCGCTGACGCCGCCCGAGCTGACCTTCTACATGATCGGCCCGGCGATCGCGCCTGCGGTGGTCATCGTCGGGTTTCTGTACTGGCTGCGCATCCCTCCGCTCGATTGCGCCCTGGTGATCGCCACGCTTTGGATGGTGTCGGAGATGGCGCTGGAAATGATTTCACCGAAGCCGCTGTCGCCGCTGATGGCGGTCGCCGCCATCCTGCCGCTGCTGGTCGCCGGGATCGTGCGGCACGTCTATCACTGGCGCCAGTCGCGCCCGTCGGGGATGCAGCCGGTCGCCCTCAACGGCCTGCAGAGCCCCTCCGGATCGATGGCGAGCCGCCATCGGCTCTGACGGCCGCGGGACCGAGACGATGTCGATCCGGCGGCGCATGGTCAGAACTTGACGTTGACCGCGAGCTGCGCCGTGCGCGGCGGGCCGAGCAGCCACTGTGTCGTGCCGCCCGACGTCGCATAGATCGCGTCGAACAGATTGAAGACGCGGAACGACACCGTGGTGTTCGCATCCGGCTTCCATTGCACGCCGGCATTGACGACGCCGTAGGCCGGCCGCGCCAGCGTGTTGGCATTGTCGGCGAAGGTCCTGCCCACGACCTGGACGCCGGCATTGGCCGACCAGTTCGGCGCAAACGCCCAGGTCGCCCAGATGTTGGAGACCGTCTGCGGCACATTGACCGGAACGTTGCCGGCATAGTTGACGGCGACGCCGCCGACCGACTGGACGAAGTCGTCATATCTGGCGCGCAACAGCGCGGTGCTGGCATCGACCCGCCAGCCATGGTCGAGCGCGAGGCCGACCGCGGCCTCCACGCCGCGCGACGATTGCTGGCCGACCTGGACCGTGACGGCGGGATTGGCGGGATCGCGCGCCAACAGATTGTTCTTCACGATCTCATAGGCCGCCAAGGTCCACTCCCCCCGCCCGCCCCAGAACGACTGCTTGACGCCGACCTCGACCTGCTTGCCGCTCGACAGCGCGAAATTGCGGTTGGCCGCCGACATCGTGATCAGATTTCCGACCGGATCGACCGCCACGGCGTACTGGCCATAGAAGGCCAGATCCTTGATCGGCGTGTAGACGGCGCCGACGCGCCAGCTCGTGGCATGATAGGATTTCTCGTAGCTGTTGCCCGGCGTGACGTAGTCGGTGCGCGCGATCGTCGGCTCGTCCTGACGGATGCCGCCGATCAGCGATAGCTGGTCGGTCACCGACAGGCGGTTCTCGGCAAACAGGCCATATTGGTTGGTCGTGCTGCCGAATCCCGGCACGGTGCGATTGGGGCTCGCGAACACGCCTGGATCGAAGTCGTAGAGCGCGACCGAGGACGTGCCGCCATAGGGCGAGTTGTTGGTGTGGGTAAAGCTGATGTTGTTGACATCGAACCCGGCCACGAATTCGTTGGCCATGCCGAACACATGGCCGCGGAACGTCGCATCGAAGCGATCGCCGACCTGCTGCTGGTCGTGGAAGATCTCGATGTAGCTGCTGCGGTCGATGCGTCCGGTGGCGGCGTTGTAGGCGTAGCTCTCCACGTCCTTCCAGTGCCGCTGGCTGTTCAGATAATATAGCGTGTTGCGAACGGAAATGCCGTCGGCGACCTGCCACTCCGTCTTCACCTGATTCCAGCTGTCCTGATAGCGAATGCTGCTGTCGCTGACATTGTAGTTCTTGAAGCGCAGCGTCTCCAGGATGCGCCCGTTGACCAGCGGCGTGCCGAAATAGCGCGACGGGCTGCGATCACCATAGTCGGTCGAGATCGTCCAGGTGACGTCCTCGTTCTGCCTGACCTGAACCGCCGCATGCAGCGCGACGTTCGACGTCCGGTCACGGTCGACCCAGCCGTCCGACAGGTTGCCGGTCGCGGTGATGCGATAGGCCACGTCCCTGCTCACCGGTCCGCCGCTGTCGACGGCGATCCGGCGCGTCATGTTGCTGTCGAGCGAAACCTCCGCCTGGTTGCGCTGAACCCACAGCGGCAACTTCGAGACGACGTTGACCGCGCCGCCGATCGCGCCTTCGCCGTACATCACCGAGGCTGGGCCGCGCAGCACCTCGATACGCTCGGCCGACCAACTGTCGAAGGGGAAGGTCAGCGTGCCCGAGCCGACATAGAGGCGCGTGCCGTCATAGAGCGTCATCACCGAGCCGTTGCCGGTGAAGCCGCGGGTGTTGAAGGACAGCCCGCCATTGCCCGGCGCCGGGCTCGCAGTGAAGCCGACGGCGTTCTGCGTCACCGCATCGATCACATTCTGCTGGCCGCGCTCGGCGATCGTCTCGGCCGAGATCACGTCGACGCTCGCCGGCGTCTGCAGACGCGTCAGGCCGAGGCGGCTTCCGGTGGATGTCGCCTCCGTCAGGTTCAATGTCGGAGCCGCGAAGCCGGGATTGGCGGATGGCGCTGCCGCGACCTCCGTCGGCGGGCGCGCAGGACCTCGAGCGCGCCGGACCGCGGTGCGCTTCACCTCGGCCGAAAGGGATCGGCCGACGCGCGACGCCGTGGGCGGGTCGACCACGACAGGATCGAGCATGCGCTCCGGTTTGACAGCCTGTGACCAGCCGGCGGACGGCCATGACAGGGAGAGGATGGCAACGGACGACAGAAGGAGAACGCGTCGCTTCGACGCGACGGACAGAGCGGAGGTCATCAATGGACTCGCGACAACGTGGCACGTCACCGCGAGCAAAAGAATTCCCCCGCCGGAAGGCGGCAGAACGGCTTCCATCAGGACACCCCGCCCGATGTGCTCACGTGTGACCACGACTGACGGCAGGTCTCCTGGCTCGCGGGTCAGCGCCTGATCGCCGCCTTCCCGGACCGAGATCCAGTGGCTGATGGCGAAGGCTCGCCGCTTACAGTTGCGGGGGCAGCCGCGGCCTCGGGTCTCCCCTCACCGCGTTCCCGTTTAATCCTCGAAAGGAACCGTCGGTACGACCGTAGGTGCGAGCAAACCCGACTGTCAATGCCACAAGTTCTGAGAATACCCTCTTGTCCTTGGCGATCCGGACGAGGTCCGGGGCCGGCACCGTGCTGAGGCGCGCCGGTGGAAAAGTCCAGCCGGCAGCCGATATTGCCGCGAAATATTTCCGTGATTCTACGGAAACGAAAATTTACGTGGAACTCAGAAACCGACTTTTAAACTCCAGATGCCCATCAAGAGCCGACACAGAACCGTGCGGGGACCATGCTGAACGAACTTCTCGTGATCGAAGATGCCGACGTTCACCTGTCGATCCTGCGCAAGATCGCTGTCCAGGCGGGCTTTGCGACGACCGGCGTGAATTCGGTGGACGGCGCCATCAACGTGCTGCGCCGGCGCAACTTCGAGTGCATTACCCTCGACCTGAACCTTGGCGAGCGCTCGGGCACGGAAGTCCTGCAACTGCTGTCGGACATGAAATCGCGCACGCCGGTCCTGATCATCAGCGGCTCCGACGACAAGACCCGCGACGTCACCGTGCGCGCTGGCAAGATCCTTGGTCTCAACGTCTATCCGCCCTTCTCCAAGCCGGTCGACCTGGCCTTGTTGCGGCAGACCTTGCGCCAGATTGCGGCGGACACCGACCGGCAACGGCTGGTCAAAGCCAACATCCGCTGACGTCGAGATCGGCGCGCCAAGTCCCGCGCCGCCCATCCCCGCTCGCTCCACCGCATCTGCAAGAGCCGTGTGCTCCCCGCATTTTCGCTTGACGCAGATCAAGGCGCCATACCCTCGCCGCTTGTTGGCTGCACTGGGAAGCGGAACGAGGGAAAATGACGGCAGCAAATCCCAGCAGCGAAGCAGTCGTGGCCGAAGCGACGCCCTATGAACTGGTCGGCGGCGAAGCCGGCGTGCGGCGTCTGGCCGAACGCTTCTACACGATCATGGATGAAGAGCCTGGAGCGAGCCGGATCCGTGCCATGCACGACAAGGATCTCGCGCCCATCAAGCAGTTGCTGTTTGAGTTCTTGAGCGGCTGGCTCGGAGGCCCTGCGCTTTATTTCGAGCGGCCAGAGCATCGCTGCATCATGTCAGCCCACCGCCCCTATCCGATTGGTGACGCTGAACGTGACGAGTGGATGACGTGCATGCGCCGCGCGATGTTCGATTGCGACATCACGGGCGACATGTACGCGTTGCTGGATCAGGCATTCCTGCGGATGGCTAACGCCTTCAAGAGCCGCAAGCCGAACTGAGTCGGCTACGATTTGGATCAGCCCTGCTTGCTGGCAGCCTCGCGGGCCAAGCGTTCGGCCCGTAGCCGCTCGCGATTGGCATAAAAGGCCCGCTGAGCGGCCTCGTGTTCGCGCATGGCTTGCTCAGCATCCGCCCGGCGCGAGGCATCACGCGCCCGACGCTCTTCCGGCGTAAGCACGCGAGGTGTTCTGTCTGTGCTGTCGTAAGTCATGCACAGTCAACGCCCGAAGGGCGAAGCCGTTCCCCTCGTACCGGTGGCTCAGTCGGATTTTCGCGGAAACAGCCGGTCCCGGATGTAGCGCGATGTCGGCGTGAGGCTCAGGCCATAAGGCTTCTGCCAGACGGCGCGGTCGATTTCCTTCTTGTCGCCAATCTCGAGCCGGCCCTTGGCGTACTTGGCGATGAAGATCGCATCGCTCATCTTGCGCCCTGAGCGCTTGTTCTTGACCGTGACTTCCTTCCAAAGCCGCAGCCGTCCCAGCTTGAGCTTCGGAAGCTCCTCCTTGATCTCCCGCTTGAGGCAATCCTTCGCCGTCTCCCGCGCCCGCTTGCGGCCGCCCGGAAACATCCAGCGTCCATCAATGCGACGCCGGACCAGCAGAACCTTTCCGCCCTTGGCGGCAACGAGCTTGGACGCTTTCGCCATGGCCCGGAAACTTTCACCTCGCGACCGCTTTCAGGCAGATCCTACAGGATTCGTTGCGAGGCCCTCCACCGGACCTTTGCGGAAGGGGGCTGCAGCGTCCGTTCAAATCAGTAGCAAGAGCGCGGATCAACCGCCACGTACTCGCCCGACGGATAGCGATAGTAGCAATTGCCCTGGGACAGATAGTAGCCCGGACGTGCCGCTGCCGTCGCGCCGGCAATCGCGCCGGTGGCGCCGCCGAGCACGGCACCGGCAGCCGCGCCGCCCGCCTTCCCGGTCAGCAGGCCGCCGAGCACGCCGCCGATGATCGCACCGCCGAGCGCACTCGCGCCGGGGTCCGGATCGGCGGGCGGCGGCGCGGCTTCATAGACGACCGCGGGCGGCGGGGCCTGGTAGGCCGCCGCCGGGGCGTAGACCACGTCGTCGGCATAGTCCTCCGACACATATGTGGGAGGCCCTTCCATCGGCTCGGGATAGTAATACCAGACGCCACCCACGTCCCACCACCAGCCGGGTCGGCCGTTGTGCACTTCGTGGCGCCAGCGGCCGCCTTCCCAGCCGACCCGCCCGCGATAAGGTTGTCCGCCATAGTCGCGCACCGCGACCGCGCCGCGGGCATAGCGCGCGTCGGGCGTTCGTCCGGCAGCCGCGGGACGAGGCCCAGGATTGTGCGCCGGGCCGTATCCTTGCCCGGCATAAGCCGGACCGGCCCCCGGACCAACGCCCGGCGGACGGCCCTGCTGCGCCACGGGCGCGGGCGGACGGACCTGGGGTGTGCCGGCAGTCCGCGGCTGAGGCCCGCCCGGCTGGCTGACCGGAGGCGCCACAGCGGTCGGAGCTCCCTGCGCCGGCCCTCCTCCGCCCTGCCGCGGGCCTTGGACATGTGGCTGGCCTCCCGCCGGCCCGCCCTGAGCGGGTCCCTGACGAAGGACCGCGGGCGGACGCCCCTGCGGCGAGGGTCCGGCCCCCGGACCGCCCTGGTCCTGGGTTTGCGCCCACACCTGCGCGGGCAATGCGATCACCGCGAGGGCCGCCAATGCCGGCAGCCGAGGCGTGGTCTGGTTGAACAATGACATCTTCAATCACCCCTCGATCGCGGGCATTGCGCTCCGGCTTCGGACGCCTCGGACACGCCGGACGCGCGGATCGGATCTCATCCTGCCGCGCCACACTCCTTGCGAGAAACCGGAAGAATCGCGACATTTTTGCGACCAAGCGTCAGACAGCTCCCCAATAGCGGAAAAGCGCGCTGATTCGTCGCCAAATGATGAAAAGCGGCGCACTCCATCTGCGGGCACGGACAGCGGCCCCGCCGATCTCAGCTCAGCGCTCCGGAGCGATGACGGCGCAGTTGGAGCGTCCGGACATCAGGCAGTCCTGCATCCGGCTGGCCGAGGTCAGTTGGCGAGCCAGCCACAGGCCGAAACCGACCATGATCGCCGCGAACACGAGCGCCGCGATCGCCGCTCCGCGCCCGTGCCCCTGATCCGGCGTTCCCATCTTGCGCCTAGGCCGAGCGGAGGCCGGCCGCCTCCTCATGAGGCTGCTGGTGGCGCGACGCGGGCGAGATCGGCTCGCTCCGCGTGCAGCTGGTGACGCCGAGAAACTGCCCACATTGCCATTCGGAGCCGAGCACGCCGGCCGAAACCGGCGTCGTCCTGGCGAGCACGGCGCTCATCACGCAAGCGCTGGTTACGAGGGCCGCCAGCGCCAGGGCGAGCGCAAGGCGCCTGCGCCCCCGAAACACAGAGGTCATGCCGGTAAACTCCATCGGATGTCGCACCCTGGCGGTACGCCATGGCCCGCGAGGCGTGAAGCAATTCACATCCGGCTGACCTCGTCAGCGTCACGGGGGAGGCTTACATAGCGATCGGTGCGCCCCATGCAAGCGCTCAGCCCCGCGGTTGGGGGAGGATGGTGATAAAGCATTTGTCATCGACATATGCGATCCTATACACACACCCTCGCGTCAGCCTTCGCTCGTGTTCACGTCACCGTGGAAGAACTGCTTGGCGGCGCAGGCAGCCCCTCACCGAACCACACCAGTAGCGAAGTGACGACGTCTCCATGAGAGGATTCAAGGAACCTGGATTTGCCGATCGGCAGAAGGCCGCGCAGCAGGCACGCCAGAGCATTTTACAGAAGTTCAAATCACAGCCGGGACCCGACGATCCCGAAGTCGTGAAGCGCCGGCAGGAGCGAGAGGCCGCAGCGGCACGTCGCGAGCAGTTGCGCCTTGAGCGCGAGGCCGCGAAGGCCGAGCAGAAGCGCCTGGAAGAAGAGGCCAAGGCGGCCGAGGCTGAACGCCTCGCACGCGAGGCAGAAGAAGCTGCCGCCCGCGCAGCCGAGCTCGAAGCCGAGCAGAAGGCGAAGCGCGATGCGCGCTATGCCGCGCGCAAGGCTCGCGGCAAGAAAAAGTAAGACTGTACGACTAGTGCGACGCGCCAGGCTTGGCGCGTCATGCGCGCGGCGTGGTAAAGGCGCTGCCCGACAGGTTCGGCGATGGGAGGCGCGCGCCATCCCATCGCACGCGATCGGCGGCTTAGTTCTTCTTCATCATGCCGTCGTCCTTCTTCATGCTGTCCTTCGACATCGCATCGTCCTTCTTCATCGAGTCCTTGGACATCGAATCCTTCTTCATGCTGTCGTGGGACATCGCTCCCTTCTTCATCCCGTCATCCTTGCTCATCTTGTCCTCGGCAAAGGCAACCGGCGCGAGAGCCATGTTGAAGGCGAGAGCGGCGGCGGAAACGCCCAGGATGAAGCGGCTGCGATTGGTCATGATGATCTCTCCTTGAGGTCGGGGTCGACTTGAGATGCGGGTCGACGGCGGCGGATGCGCCGCTCCCTGACATCGACGTTGTGGTCACAGCGCTTGTTACGCGGGGCGCGAAGAATTTTTGTTCGATCAATTTTGACTCGAACTTGCCGCGTTCGGAACCGACCGACACAATTTCGCCCGTCGAGCGAATGTTAGTAGATCTCGCGCACGGGGATTCACAGGTGGGCATTGCGCCGCAGCAATATGTCGCCTCCCATGCATTTGGCCTCGAACGAACGCGATTGTTCGGCTAGAGGAGAATCCGGCAGGGTCGGCGGCTTATGCACGCTGACGTATCGGGTCGGGAACCCAACCACCAGTTGTCCAGGGGAAATCTCATGCTCTCACGCCGTCACGTCCTTGCATCTGCGCTTGCTGCGCCCGCGATTCTGCGTTTCGGAACCGGTACGGCTCATGCAGCAACGACGCTGAAGATCTCCCACCAGTTTCCCGGCGGCACCATCGACAAGGGTGACTTCCGCGACCGGCTCTGCCGCGTGTTCTCGGAGGAGGTCGCGAAGCGCTCGGGCGGCGAGATCGCGACCGAGATCTATCCGAACTCATCGTTGATCAAGACGGTCGCGCAGTTCTCCGCCATGCGGAAGGGCGCGCTCGACATCAGCCTGTATCCGATGCCCTACGCCGGCGGTGAGGTCCCCGAGACCAACATCGCGCTGATGCCGGGTCTGGTGACCACTTACGACCAGGGCATGCGCTGGAAGAACGAGCCGGTCGGCAAGGCGCTGAGCGACTTCCTCGCCGACAAGGGCATCATCCTGCTGACCTGGGTCTGGCAGGCCGGCGGCGTCGCCAGCCGCTCGCGTCCGCTGCTCACGCCCGAAGATGCGAAGGGCATGAAGGTGCGCGGCGGCTCGCGCGAGATGGACATGGTGCTGCAGAGCGCCGGTGCCTCGGTGCTCTCGGTTCCCTCCAACGAAATCTACACGGCGATGCAGACCGGCGCCTGCGATGCCGGTATTACCTCCTCGACCAGCCTGATCTCGTTCCGCCTGGAAGAGGTCTCCAAGGCGCTCACCTCAGGCGCCAAGGCCTCGTATTGGTTCATGCTCGAACCGCTGATGATGTCCAAGGCCTCGTTCGACAAGCTGCCGAAGAACCAGCAGGACATTCTGCTGACCGTCGGCGCCGAGATGGAAGCGTTCGGGCGCAAGGGCGCGCAGGAGGACGACATCGAGGTGGCGAAGGTCTACGAAAAGGCCGGCGCCAAGGTCGCCGAGCTCGACGCGGAGATCGTCACCAAGTGGCGTGACATCGCGCGCGATACCGCCTGGAAGGACTACGGCAACAAGTCCGCCAACTGCGCCAAGCTCCTCAAGCTCGCCTCCGACGTCGCGGCCTGAGTGATGCACGCGCCCGTCTCCGATACCGAGACCACGACAGTCATTGGCGCCAGCGGTCCGCTGGCGCCAATTCAACGTCTCGTCTCGCTGCTCAACCGCATCATCGTCGTGCTGGCCGCGTTCGCCCTCGTCGCGGCCTGCGTGATCCTCAGCTACAGCGTCGCCGGCCGCGCGCTGTTCAAGGCCGCCAACTACTGGCAGGACGAGGCAGCCGTATTCCTGCTGGTCGGCGCCACCTTCATGACCGCGGCCTATGTGCAGGAGCATCGCGGCCATGTCAGCATCGAGGCCTTCGTCGGCCTGATGTCGCCGCTCGCCAACAAGATCCGGCTCTGGCTGGTCGATGTCGCGAGCTTCCTGTTTTGTGCCTTCTTCACTTGGAAGTCCTGGACCCTGACGCATGAAGCATGGGTGGATGGCCAGGTCTCCAATTCAATGTGGTCGCCGCCGCTGGCCATTCCCTACGCCTTGATGGCCGCCGGAATGTCGTTGCTCTGCGTACAGATGCTGCTGCAGATCGTGGCCCCGCTGACCGGAGCTCGTCGATGAGCGTGTTTGGAATCGGGGTCGCCTACGGCCTCTCCACTTTGTTTGCGATGTTCGCAGGCATGCCGATCGCGTTCGCGCTCGGCGCCGTGGCCGTCGTGTTCATGGCGATCTACATGCCGACGGCGTCGCTCGATACGGTGACGCAGAACGTCTATGAGGAAATGGCGTCGATCACGTTGCTGTCGATCCCGCTGTTCATCCTCAAGGGCGCCGCGATCGGCCGCTCCCGCGCCGGCCAGGATCTCTACTCGGCGCTGCATGCCTGGCTGCATCGCGTGCCCGGCGGCCTCGGCGTCGCCAACGTCTTCGCCTGCGCGCTGTTCGCGGCCATGGCCGGATCGTCGCCCGCGACCTGCTCGGCGATCGGCTCGGCCGGCATCCCCGAGATGCGTAAGCGCGGCTATTCCGGCGGCTTCGCGGCCGGCATCATCGCGGCCGGCGGCACGCTTGGCATCCTGCTGCCGCCCTCGATCACGATGATCCTGTTCGCGATCGCCGCGGAGAAATCGCTGGGGCGGCTGTTCCTGGCCGGCATCGGTCCGGGACTGCTGCTGGTCACGCTGTTCGGCCTCTATGCCGTCGTGCGCTTCCGCCAGGAATATGCGCGCGCGAAAGTCGTCTATGAGAAATCGGGCGCCTGGTCGGATATTCTGGTCAAGGACGAGTACACGATGGCGCAGCGCTTCTCGGTGCTGCCGCGCGTGATCCCGTTCGTGCTGCTGCTGACCGGCGTCATGGTCGCGCTCTATGGCGGGCTGGCCACGCCGTCGGAAACGGCGGGCCTCGGCGGCATCCTCGCGCTCGTGCTGATTGCGATCATCTACCGGGTGTGGACCCCGAGCGATCTCGCGCCGATCATGAAGGCGACCTTGCGGGAATCGACCATGCTGATGCTGATCATCGGCATGTCGCTGCTGTACTCCTACGTGATGAGCTATTTGCACATCTCGCAGTCGGTGGCGGAGTACATCGTCTCGCTGCACCTGCCGCGCTGGGAGCTCTTGTTCGCGATCCTGCTGATGGTCGTTGTGCTCGGCTTCTTCCTGCCGCCGGTCTCGATCATCCTGATGACCGCGCCGATCATCCTGCCGCCGCTGCGCGCGGCGAATTTCGACATCATCTGGTTCGGCGTCGTCATGACGATCGTGATGGAGATGGGCCTGATCCACCCGCCGGTGGGATTGAACATCTTCGTCATCCGGAACGTCGCGCCGGACATTCCGCTGCGCGAGGTGATCTGGGGCACCCTGCCCTTCGTGCTGCTGATGATGGCCGCGGTGATACTGCTCTGCTTCGTGCCGCAGATCTCGACGGCGCTGCCGGACCTCGTGATGGGCCCGGATCTCAGCCGCTGAAGCGGCTGAGAATGGCAACTGAGGAGTAGCGATCCGGGCTTGCCTTATTCGCTACCCGCCCGCCTCGCTTTCGCATTCAGCGCGGCCGCCACACGGCTGACCGGCGGACGGCCGAGCAGCCGGCTCATCTCGTTGGTCGCCGCCAGCAGCTTCGCCATGTCCACGCCGGTGCGGATACCCATGCCTTCGAGCATGTAGACGACGTCCTCGGTCGCGACATTGCCGGTCGCGCCTGGCGCAAATGGGCAGCCGCCGAGGCCGCCTGCGGCGGCATCGATCACGCGCACGCCCTCCTCCATGCCGGCATAGAGATTGGCCAGTGCCTGGCCATAGGTGTCATGGAAGTGCATCGCCAGATGCGAGACCGGCACGTCGTCGCAGACCGCGCGCAGCATCTGCTTGGCCTTGAGCGGCGTGCCGACGCCGATCGTGTCACCGAGCGAGACCTCGTAGCAGCCGAGATCCCACAGCGCCTTGGCGACGTCGGCCACCGCCTGCGGCTTGATCTCGCCCTCATAGGGACAGCCGAGCACGCAGGAGACATAGCCGCGCACCTTGATGCCGTCGGTCTTGGCGTGCGCGATGACAGGCTTGAAGCGCTCAAGCGACTCACCGATCGAGCAATTGATGTTGGCGCGCGAGAAGCTCTCGGACGCGGCCGTGAACACCGAGATCACCTTCGCTCCCGCCGCATGCGCGGCCTCGTAGCCCTTCACGTTGGGCACGAGCACGTGGAATTCGCCGGGCAGCGCGGCGACGCTGCGCATGACCTCATCGGAGCCGACCATCTGCGGGATCGCCTTGGGTGAGACGAAGGCGCCCACCTCGACCGTGGTCAGGCCGGCATCGACTAGCGCACGGACGAAGGCGATGCGGTCGGCGACGCTGACGGAGGTCTTCTCGTTCTGCAGGCCGTCGCGCGGGCCCATTTCGATGATGCGCACGCTCTCGCTCATGCTGACCTCTTCGAGTTGGAGGATCAGGCGGAAGGCTCCACTTCCGCCAGTTCGACGCCTTCCTGCACGATGTCGCCGACCTTGCACTTGATCGCCTTGAGCACGCCCGCGAACGGCGCGCGCAGGGTCTGCTCCATCTTCATCACCTCGAGCGTCAGGATCGCCGCGCCCTTCTCCAGCACGGCCCCCTCCTGTGCCAGCAACGCCACCACGGTGCCCGGCAAGGGCGCGACGATCTTGTCCTCGCCGCCCTGCTCCTCGTCGTCGCCGCCGAACGGATCGATCCAGTGCAGATCAAAGCGACCGTTGCGGGTACGCAGATAGAGTTCATGCCCCTCGATCACGGCCACGACATGGGATTTGACCCCGTCGCGCACAAGGTCGAAGCCGCCATCTTCAGTCGGAACGGCTGAGAACGATGTCACCCGGCCGCCGATCGCCACTGTCTGCACGCCCGGACCATAGGCCAGCGTGACCGTTTGCGGCTCTGCCCCCGCACCTTGGCGGAACGAGAAGACGCGCTGGCGCAGGCCGACCGGCATCCAGCCGGAGGACCGCCACGGCGAGCCCTGCTGTTTCGCTGCCGCGGCCTGCTCGTCGATGAGAATGGCCGCGACCGCTGCACAGAGTTCGACATCACCGGCATTGGCCCCTGACTCTGTCAATTGCGCCAGATGGCGCTCGATGAAGCCGGTGTCGATCGCATTCGCCTGGACATCTGGATGGGTCAGCAGTGCCGACAGGAACGGGATGTTGCTGACGATGCCGCGGACATCCGTGTCTTCGAGGCCGCGGTTGAGCTGCTCGATCGCGACCTCGCGCGTCGGTGCCCAGGCGATCATCTTGGCGAGCATTGCGTCGTAATACGGCGACACGGCATCGCCCTCGCGATAGCCGGCATCGATGCGCAGGCCGCCGGTCTCTGCTGGCACCCGCCAGGTCTTGATGGCCCCGACCGAGGGCATGAAATTCTTGGCCGGATTTTCCGCGTAGACGCGCGCCTCGATCGCGTGGCCGTTGAGCTTGATCTGGTCCTGCGTCAGCGGCAGCGCTTCGCCGAAGGCGACGCGGAGCTGCCATTCGACGAGATCGACGCCGGTGATCAGCTCGGTCACGGGATGCTCGACCTGAAGCCGCGTATTCATCTCGATGAAGAACACATCGCGGCCGTCGGAGACGAACTCGATGGTGCCGGCGCCGACATAGTTCACCGCGCCCGCCGCGCGGCGCGCCGCCGCACAGACCGTCTCGCGCTGCGCAGGTGACAGCGTCGGCGACGGCGCCTCCTCGATCACCTTCTGGTGCCGGCGCTGCAAGGTGCATTCGCGTTCGAACAGCGAGACGAGATTGCCGTGGCTGTCGCCGACGATCTGCACCTCGATGTGCCGCGGATTCTGGACGAACTTCTCGATCAGCACGCGATCGTCGCTGAAGGCCGCCTTGGCCTCGCGTTTGGCGCTCGTGACGGCGTCAGCGAGATCGCCGGCTGCATTCACCACGCGCATGCCGCGGCCACCGCCACCTGCGGAGGCCTTGATCAGCACGGGATAGCCGATCAGCGCGGCCTCATGGGCGAGCGTGCCCTCGTCCTGCGCCTCGCCGTGATAGCCGGGCACCAGCGGCACGCCGGCCTGCTCCATCAGGAATTTCGAGCCGGACTTCGAGCCCATCGCGGTGATCATCGCCGCGGTCGGGCCGACGAACACGAGCCCCGCGTCGAGACAGGCCTGCGCGAATTCGGCGCTCTCCGACAGGAAGCCATAGCCGGGATGGACCGCTTCGGCGCCGGTCGCCTTGGCAGCCTCGATCAGCCGCTCGATGTTGAGATAGGAGTCGCGGGCGCGGGCCGGCCCGAGCAGCACGGCCTCGTCGGCGAGCGCGACATGCAGTGCGTTGCGATCGGCTTCGGAATAGACCGCGACGGTCTTCAATCCCATCGCGCGCGCCGTGCGGATGACGCGCACGGCGATCTCGCCGCGATTGGCGATCAGTAGCTTGCGGAAACGACGATACAATCCGGGACGAGCCATGATCACATCCTGAACAGGCCGAACTTGGTCGGCTCGACCGGGGCATTGGCGGCAGCTGACAATCCGAGCCCGAGCACGAGCCGGGTATCGGCGGGGTCGATCACGCCATCGTCCCACAGCCGCGCGGTCGCGTAATACGGATTGCCCTGCGCCTCGTATTGCGCACGGATGGGCGCGCGGAATTTCTCTTCCTCTTCCACGGGCCAGCTCTCGCCCTTAGCCTCGATGCCGTCGCGGCGGACCTGGCTCAGCACCATGGCCGCCTGCTCGCCGCCCATCACCGAGATGCGCGCGTTCGGCCACATCCAGAGGAAGCGTGGGGAGTACGCCCGGCCGCACATGCCGTAATTGCCGGCGCCGTAGGAGCCACCGATCACGACCGTGAACTTCGGCACCGAGGCGGTCGCGACCGCCGTCACCAGCTTGGCGCCATCGCGGGCGATGCCGCCGGCCTCGTATTTCTTGCCGACCATGAAGCCGGTGATGTTCTGCAGGAACACCAGCGGAATATTGCGCTGGCAGCACAGTTCGATGAAATGCGCGCCCTTCAGCGAGCTCTCGCTGAACAGGATGCCGTTGTTGGCGATGATCCCGACGGGATAGCCGAAGATGTGGGCGAAGCCGCACACCAAGGTCTGGCCGTAGAGCTTCTTGAATTCGTCGAATTCCGAGCCGTCCACCACGCGGGCGATGATGTCGCGCACATCGAACGGCTTGCGGCCGTCGGCGGGCACCACGCCGTAGATCTCCTCCGCCTGATGGCGCGGCTCACGTACCTCGCGCATGTTCAGAACGGTGCGCGCGCCCGGCGGCTTCAACGTGCCGACGATGCGGCGGGCGATGCCGATCGCATGCGCATCGTTCTGCGCATAGTGATCGGTGACGCCGGACTGCCGCGAATGCACATCGGCGCCGCCGAGCTCCTCGGCGCTGACGACCTCGCCGGTCGCGGCCTTCACCAATGGCGGGCCGCCGAGGAAGATCGTGCCCTGATTGCGCACGATGATGCTCTCGTCCGACATCGCCGGCACATAGGCGCCGCCGGCCGTGCACGAGCCCATCACGATCGCGAGTTGCGGAATACCTTGCGCCGACATCTGCGCCTGGTTGAAGAAGATGCGGCCGAAATGCCGCTCATCCGGAAAGATCTCGTCTTGCAGCGGCAGGAAGGCGCCGCCGGAATCGACCATGTAGACGCAGGGCAGATTGTTCTGCCGCGCGATGTCCTGCGCGCGCAGATGCTTCTTCACCGTCATCGGATAGTAGGTGCCGCCCTTGATCGTCGCATCATTCGCGACGACGACGCATTCGCGGCCCGCGATGCGGCCGATGCCGGTCACGATGCTCGCGGAGTGAACGTCACCGCCATAGAGCCCGTGCGCCGCGAGCGGCGACAGCTCCAGGAACGCCGTGCCGGGATCGAGCAGCAGGTCGACGCGCTGGCGCGCCAGCATCTTTCCGCGCGCGAGGTGCCGCTTGCGCGAGGCCTCGCCGCCGCCATCGGCGACCTGCGCGAGCTTGCCGCGCAGATCCGCAACGAGCGCGCGCATGGCCTCGGCATTGCGCGCAAAATCCGCTGACGAGGGATCGATCGTGGAATGAAGCGTCATGATCGGCGTCTTCGTGTCTCAGCTTGGAGGGAAAGCCGCGCGGGAGCACGCGTCAGATTGCGTGTGACCAGGAGATTCGCCGCAACCAACGGTTTATCACCTCTGCCGGCATGCTGTCCTCCCTGGCCCTCTCGCGGCCGTTTCAGGCCGTCCGTCGTTCTCGAATTAAACGATCATACGTTTTTATATCGAGTTCTCAAGCGGATTGTTGTAGCGTTCGATCTGAGCAGCAGCTCTTTGAGACGACACGTGTTTTCACACCGACCACGGTTGCCGCGCGGCTTCGATCCTTGGGGCGCGGCGCTGAGCGGGTCTCGCGAGGATGAGATGGCGCGCACGATCGGGTCACACGGTCCGACGACCATGGAGGCGATCCGCAAGGCCGGCCTGCGGCTGATCTTCGAGCACGGCTACGAGGCGATGAGCCTGCGCCAGCTCGCGGCCGAGGTCGGCATCCAGCCCGGCTCGCTCTACAATCACATCAGCACCAAGCAGGAGCTGCTGTCGCAGCTGATCCAGGACCACATAAACGACCTCCTCAGCAAGCTGGAGCTGGCGCTCAGGGACAAGCAGGGCGCCGTCGAACGCCTCAGGGCGTTCGTGGCCTTCCATGTCAGCTATCACATGACCCGCAAGCGCGAGGTCTTCATCGCCAATTCGGAGCTGCGCAGCCTCGAACCGCGCAACTATGAAGCGGTGGTGGCGTTGCGCGGCGCCTATGAGCGGCGGCTCGCCGACATCCTCAGTGATGGCGTTTCGGAAGGCGTGTTCGACGTCGTGGACATCCAGGTCGCCACCTTTGCCATCATCGCGCTGCTGACCGGACTGTGCAGCTGGTATCGTCCGGGCGGCCGGCTGACCAGGGACGCGATCATCGCGGCTCACGAGAAGCTTGTGCTCTCGGGCGTGATGCCGTCGAGCGCGGCATCCCGGCCGAGCCGTGACGACGGCAGAAGGGTCGAACAGGTATAAGGCGATGGCAGAGCGCCCTGACCTCGACGCGATCGACCGAAAGATCCTTGCCGAGCTCCAGCTCGACGGACGCATCCGCATCAACGAGCTCGCGGACCGCGTCGGCATCTCGCATCCGAACTGCCTGCGTCGCGTCCGCGCCCTGCGCGGCAGCGGCGTCATCACGGCGATCCGGGCCACGATCGACGAACGGGCGCTGGGCTATGAAGTGGTGTCGTTCGTCACCATCCAGCTCGACAGTCAGAACCAGGCGGCGCTTGGGGCCTTCGAGGCGGCGATCGTACCGCTGCCCTGGGTCCAGCAATGCTGGCGGCTATCGGGGGATGCGGACTTCCTGCTGAAATGCGTCTCGACCGGCGTCGAGGGCATGAGCCGGCAACTCCGGCAGTTTGCCGCCCTGCCCGGCGTCCGCACGATCAGAAGCCTGCCATCGCTCGGTCAGTTCAAGGACGGACCGCTGCCGATTCCCGGCGCCGATGGCGCACCCGAATAGGGCAAGAACGCTGTCGCCGATCGCGCCGGATCAATGCGTCCAAGGCTCGCCGCGGCGGAACGAGAAGTTGTCGGCATAGGCGATCTGGCGCTTCACCGGCTCCTTCGGCTCGATCACCTGGTACGGGATGCCCTTGCGCTCGCAATAGGCGATCGCCTCGTCCTTGCTGTCGAAGCGCAGGGTGACCTGCTGCTTCATGTCGGATGAGGACGTCCAGCCCATCAGCGGCTCGACCGAACGGGGCTGCTCCGGCTCGTAATCCAGCTGCCAGTCCCGGGTCTTGGCCTTGCCCGATTGCATCGCGTTCTTGGCGGGCTTGAAAATACGTGCGGTCATGGCTGGCAGAGCCTCTCGAGCGGCGGTCGTCATGCGTTTGGCGGAGACGGCCGGGATGGGGTACAGGCAACATTCAGCACGGAACGGTGATTCCCATCCAGGACGTGACCGTTTATCGTGCTCCGTATAGTCATTCTGCCGTCCCGTGACAATCTCGCTCGGCTGTCACGGCGCCTCCCTGCTCCCCGGACGTTTTCCTTTCAAAACAGTGCGTTGAAGCGGCCATGAAAATCAATGCCACGCTGCCCGAGAGAGGGCGCGACCTTCGGCTCGACCTGTTTCGCGGAATCGCCAACTGGGCGATCTTCCTCGACCATATCCCCGACAATGTGGTGAACTGGATCACCACCCGCAATTACGGCTTCAGCGACGCCGCCGACCTGTTCGTCTTCATCTCCGGCTATACCGCCTCGTTCGTCTATGCCCGGATGATGATCGACCGAGGCTTCATCGTCGGTGCCACCCGGCTGTTCAAGCGGGTGTGGCAGCTCTACGTCGCCCATATCGTCCTGTTCGTCATCTATATCGTTGCCATCAGCTATCTCGCGACGCGGTTCGGGGTGTCCGAGATCATCGACGAGTTCAACGTCGCCGGTCTCGTCGACCATGCCAGCGACACGTTGGCGCAGGGCCTCATCCTGAAGTTCAAGCCGGTCAATCTCGACGTGCTGCCGCTCTACATCGTGCTGATGGGCTTCTTCCCACCGGTGCTGTGGCTGATGCTGCGCCAGCCCGACCTGACGATGATCGCCTCGATCGTGCTCTGGCTCGTGGCGCGCTACATGGGCTGGAATTTCGCCGCCTATCCGGCCGGCAGCTGGTACTTCAATCCGTATTGCTGGCAGGTCCTGTTCGTGTTCGGCTCCTGGTGCGCGCTCGGCGGCGCCCGCCGCTCGATGGGCATCATCATGGCCCCGGCCACTCTCTATTTCTGCCTCGGCTACCTGCTGCTCGCCCTGATCATGACCATGGCCGGCCGCTTCCCGGACTTCGGTGCGATGTTTCCGCACTGGCTCTATGCGGCGTTCAATCCGAACGACAAGACCAATCTGGCGCCCTACCGCTTCCTGCACTTCGTGGTGATCGTGATCATGGTCATCCGCTTCGTGCCGAAGGAGTGGAAGGGACTTGAGTGGAAGGCGTTCGATCCGCTCGTGGTCTGCGGCCAGCAATCGCTCGCCGTGTTCTGCGTCGGCGTCTTCCTGTCCTTCATCGGCCATTTCATGCTGATGCTGAGCTCGGGCTCGCTGCTGGCGCAGATCCTGGTCAGCGTCGCCGGCATCGCGATCATGACCACGGTGGCCTATTACATCTCCTGGTCGAAGCGGCAGGACAAGCCGCTGAAACCGGCACCGCCAAAACCGGCCGCGGCCGACGGGCCTCCGCCCCGTTGACCTGCATCAAGGGTCCCCGTCTCGGGCCCGCTAAGGTCCGCAGCATACGAGATGCCGCCACTGCGGCGCGCGCTTGTCGCAAGCGCGCAGGCCGCCAGGCGGCGATCCCGCTGGCACGTTTGCTGACAAGGACCAGATCATGTCGACCCATTTCCACGCCGTCGTGTGGCTCGATCACAGCGAGGCCAAGCTGTTTCATATCGGCCTCACCGGCTCCGACGAGGTGACGCTGCATCCGCATCTGCAGACCAAGCATCTGCACCACAAGGCGAATGCGATCGGCAGCGGCCACGCCGCGCCGGACAAGCATTTTCTCGAGGAGATCGCTCACGCGCTCAACGACGCCGGCGAGATCCTGATCATCGGCCCGGCCAGCGCCAAGACCGAGCTGGCCAAATATCTGCACGAGAAGCATCCCGCCGTCGGCAAGCGCATCGTGGCGGTCGAGGCCGCCGACCATCCGACGGACCGGCAGATCGTCGCCTACGCCAAGCAGCACTTCAAGATGGCGCCGCCTCGGGTGGCGACGGGCACCGCGGGCTGACAGCGGCAGTCTGGCCGCAAGGTCCGGTCGATCATGGACATGCTCACACTGGACGATGTGAAGCCCACGACGCCTGATCGCACTCCTGCGACGCCGGCCGCCGATCGCGGCCGGCGTCGTTTTTCCTGGTCGACCCTGCTCTTGCTGGTCGTCCTTCTCGGCGCCGGCGCAGGCATCACAGCGTGGTGGCTGCGTGGCCCCGCCGTCATGACAGCCAGGATCGCCCGCGACACGGCAGCCGAGATCGTCTATGCGACCGGAGCGGTCGAGCCGGAGACGTGGTCGCGCACCACGCCGCTGGTCCGCGGCCGCATCGTCGAGCGCTGCCGCTGCGAGGGCAAGCCGGTCAAGGCCGGCGACCTGCTGGCGCGGCTCGACGACAAGGAAGCCCAGGCGACGCTGAACGATCTGCGCGCGCAGGAAGATTTCCAGCGCCACGAATTCGAGCGGCAGACGCAGTTGCTGGCCCGCGGCGCCGCCACCTCGCAGGCCTATCAGCGCTCCGAAAGCGACCTGGCCCGCGTCCGCGCCCAGATCGCGGCCCAGACCCAGCGGCTCGACTACTACAAGCTGGTCGCGCCGATGGACGGCGTGGTGCTCAAGGAAGACGGCGAGGTCGGCGACATGGTCGACCCCGGCACCATCCTCTACCGCGTCGGGCTGGAAAGGCCGCTCTGGGTGGTCGCCGACGTCAACGAGGAGGACATTCCCCGCGTCAAGGTCGGACAGACGGCGCTGCTTCGGACGGACGCGTTCGGCAACCAGGCGCTGCCGGGCACGGTGAAGCAGATCACGCCGGCCGGTGACCCGATCGCGAAGACCTTTCGCGTGCGCATCGGCCTTCCGGACGACACGCCGCTGCGCGTCGGCATGAGCGTCGAGGCCAACATCGTCAGCCGCGAAAAGGCCGATGCGGTGCTGGCGCCGGCCAATGCCGTCGTCAACAACACCCTGCTCGTGATCGAGGGCGGGCGCGTGCATCGGCGCAAGGTCCGTCTCGGCATCCGAGGCTCCGCCGCGGTCGAGGTGCTCGACGGCGCGCAAGAAGGCGAACTCGTCGCCTCGCCTGCGACCGCCGATATCAGGGATGGCGAACGGGTTCGCGCGATCGAGCCCGAGACCTCCGGACCGTGACTCTCGTTCTGACCATTGCCTGGACTCACGTCCGCCATCGCGCCCGCCAGACGCTGGTCGCGATCGCCGGCGTCATGACCGGCGTGGCCTTCTCGGTCATGATGGCCGCGATGATGGAGGGCTCGCAGGACGACTTCATCCGGACTCTGGTCGACGCGCTGCCCCACATCTCCATCACCGACGAGCTGCGCCAGCCGAGCCGACAGCCTGCGGACCAAGTCTATGCTGCCGCGGAATTCCATGGGCTGACGCCCAATGTCCGCCGCCCCGGCATCAAGAACCCGATGGCGACCATGGCGTCACTGCGGAACTGGGTGCCGGGCGCACTGACGCCCTCGGTTCAGTCCAAGGCGGTGCTGCGCTTCGCCGGACGCAACCTGACCGCCTCGATCATCGGCATCGACCCGCGCACGGAGGGCGATGTGTCGACGCTGCCAAGCCATATGCGGCAGGGCACCCTGAATTCGCTGTATCGCTCCTCGCATGCCATCCTGCTCGGCGACCGTCTCGCCGCCAAGATCGGCGCCCGCGTGAATTCCAACATCACGCTCGCCTCGGCCCAGGGCACGAGCATGAACGCCACGGTCGTCGGCACCTTCCATTCCGGCTTTCGCGTCACCGACGAGACCACGGGCTACGTGCTGCTGCGGACCGCGCAGATCCTGGAACGCCAGACCGGCGTGATCAACGAGATCCGCGTCCGCACCAACGATCCGATGCAGGCGCGTCTGATCAGCGAGCGGATCGGCGACCAGACCGGCTACAAGGCGATCTCCTGGCAGGAGGCCCAGGAGGACCTGCTGGCGGCGATCACGCTGCGCAACGTGCTGATGTACACGATCGTCGGCGCCATCCTGCTGGTCGCGAGCTTCGGCACCTACAACATCATCTCGACGATCACCCATGAGAAGACGCGCGACATCGCCATCCTCAAGTCGCTCGGCTTCCGCGATCGCACGGTGCGCGGCATCTTCATCATCGAGGCCTTGTTCATCGGCGTGACCGGCGCCGTGCTCGGCTGGGTTCTCGGCTATCTGCTGACGCGCGGACTTGCCTCGCTCGAGTTCAAGACGCCGTTCTCCGACTATAACCATCTGCCGGTGCTGTATTCGTTCAAGCACTATCTGCTCGCGGGCGCGGTCGCGCTGGTCTCGAGCGCCGTCGCGGGCTACTTCCCGGCGCGTGCGGCGGCGCGGCTGCATCCGGTCGACATCATCCGGGGCGCGACATGAGCGCGCCGCTGATCGAGGCGCGCGATGTCACGAAGGTGCTGCCCGGCGAGGTCCCGGTCACGCTGGTCGCCGACATCGATCTCGCGATCCACGCGCGCGAGTTCATCGCCATCACCGGCCCGTCGGGCTCGGGCAAATCCTCCCTGCTCTATCTGCTTGGGCTGCTCGACCTGCCGAGCCGCGGCGACGTGCTGATCGACGGCCGCTCGACGACGGCCATGAGCGAGAACGAGCGCGCCGAGGTCCGGCTGTCGCGTCTCGGCTTCGTCTTCCAGTTTCATTTCCTGCTGCCGGAGTTCTCCATCACCGAGAACGTCGCGCTGCCGATGCGCGCGCTCGGGCGGCTGTCGCCGCGCGCCATCACGACGCGGGCCGAGGAGCTGCTGGCGTCGCTCGGTCTCGCCGATCATCTGCGCAAGACGCCGGACAAATTGTCGGGCGGTCAGCGCCAGCGCGTGGCGGTGGCGCGCGCGCTTGCCAACGATCCGCCGGTGATCCTCGCCGACGAACCGACCGGCAGTCTCGACACCGCCTCGACCGCGCAGGTGTTCGGCATTCTGCGCGACCTCGTGACGGTCAGAGGCAAGACCGTGGTCGCGGTCACGCACGACCTGCATCTGGCCGCGCAGATGCAACGGCGCGTCCACATCATCGACGGACGGCTGGCGCAAGACGAGTTGGCGCGGTGATCCGCAGCCGTGTCCGCAGCAGCGGCGCCCCCCTGCACGCGATTTGATTTAGCGCAAAGACCGGCGATCCGGATTCGGATGATGTGACGGCCAGCGGATGTTCCTTCCCCGGATTCAGCCGCACACTTCGGATGCTCCCGGGTCTTGCCGCTGCGGGAGCATCCGAATTTTTATGTGGCGGACCACGGGCATGGCCGAGCCCACGCAGGTCGCCGTCGGCGCCGCGCCGAAGCCATCGCGCATCATGTGTTCGGGTGCCGGTTGTTCGAGTGTCGCAAGTCTTGCGCGCGTCCGAGCGCGGATACGGCGGTCGCCGCCGTGGAATTGGTCGGGGCAGCTGGATTCGAACCAACGACCTGCAGTACCCAAAACTGCCGCGCTACCAGGCTGCGCTATACCCCGATCTCCTGGGAAGGCCACGTCACTACACGGTCGCGGCGTCCGCAGCAAGACCGCCGGAACGCTCCGACCTGAAGGCAGGCCCTACAAAAACGGCCCCAGAGGGATCCTCCGAGGCCGCCGAATGGGTCTATTTCGCGCCGCTCAGTGCGACGACAGTGCCGGGGAGCCCGTTTCCGGATGGATCTCCGCGGCCATCATGCCCTTGGAGCCCGGCCCATAGCGGACCAGCACCCACTGCCCCGGACGCAGCTCGGTCATGCCGAAGCGGCGCAGCGTCTCCATGTGCACGAAGATATCCGGCGTGCCCTCGCCGCAGGTGACGAAGCCAAAACCACGCAGGCGGTTGAACCACTTGACCTGGGCCCGCTCCAGCCCGCTGGTCGGCGTCACCGTGACATGCGTGCGCGGCGGGAGCATCTGCGCCGGATGGATCGCCGTCGACTCATCCATCGAGACGATGCGGAAGGCCTGGTAGCCCTTGGCGCGCTGGACACATTCCACCACCAGGCGAGCGCCCTCATAGGCAGTCTGATAGCCGTCGCGCCTGAGCACCGTGACGTGCAGCAGCACGTCCGGCCAACCATTGTCGGGAACGATGAAGCCGTATCCCTTCGAAGCGTCGAACCATTTGATGACGCCGCTGATCTCGACGAGGTTCTCGCCGAGACCGGTCAGCGCGTCGATCGCAGAATCTCGAAGCCCCGAGTCTCGAAGCCCTGCGTCTCGAAGCGCCGAGTCTCGCGCGACGCCGCCTTGATAGTCTGCCCCGAGCCGGCTTGGTGTCGATACACCAACAACCGGTACTCCAAGCTTCTTGGACTCAAATCCGTCCGACCCCATAACCCCGGACCTCACAGATGAATTGTGAGCCGCCACCCCTGCAACGGCGTCTTATGCGCGCGCTCATCACCTATACCCTCGACGAGTCACGCGAATCTCTCGAATCGAAGATAACATTCCCTCGTGCCGCGCATAGATAAAAATCGGTTACAGTGAGGCATATGAACAGACTTGCCGACAAAAATGCATCAATTTCCGTTCAATTACGGACAAAGGGCCCGAGTACTTCACCGATGTCTTGGCGAATGACGAGGTCGGCAACGTCGTCCTGATCGGTCGGTTCCCGGTTGATGATCACGAGGCGTGCACCCGCCTGTTTTGCCATCAATGGAAAGCCCGCTGCGGGCCATACAACCAGCGACGACCCGATCGCGATGAACAGATCGCAGTGCTGCGCGAGTTCGCCGGCCCGCTGCATCTCGGCTTCGGGCATGGACTGACCGAACGACACCGTCGCCGTCTTCACCGGCTGAGCGCAGGCCGGACAATCCGGCGCCGCACCATCGGCATCGAAGCGCTCGCGAACCCAGCCGAGCTCGTAGCGCTGCCCACATCCGATGCAGCGCGCATAAGTGGTGTTGCCGTGCAACTCGACGACATGGTCGGCGGCGAAGCCGGAGTCCTGATGCAGGTTGTCGATGTTCTGCGTGATCACGGCGGGAATTTTTCCCGCCCGGTAGAGCGACGCCAGCGCCAGGTGACCGCGGCCGGGTCGCGCAGCGGCGAAGGTGTCCTGCATGGCAAAGCGCCGGCGCCAGGCTTCGTCCCGCGCATCCTGGCTGGCGACGAACTCGCTGAAATCGATCGGCCGGTTGCGTGTCCATAGGCCGCCTGGAGAACGAAAGTCCGGAATACCGCATTCGGTCGAGATGCCCGCGCCGGTGAACGGCACGATCACCCGCGCCGCGGCGATCAGGTCCCCCAGGCGATTCACGCCATCGTGCAGATCAGATGCCATCATCGCGCCTGTCTCGAACCATCCGACCTCGCATCATCGTGGCCGTGTCATAGCACGGCAGGCGCCGCAGGGTCTCGGCATGCGTCCGATGCGCCTCCCCACTTGAGCTTTGTTGCCCGCCAACACGCGATGCGAGTCGGCAGCCAGCGTTCTACCGGAAGAGGCAAAGCGGGCCGGACGGCGCCACTCTCCCCAGCCCACCGCGCGAGCCGCGGAGCCTTCACCGCAATCACGCCTCAATCAGGCACCCACATCGTGGCAGCGATTCGCCAGGAAGTTTGTCACGCGTCTCAGGGCGAGGCTCGCCGGATGGCACCCGGAACAGAGAGAAGCCGTGAGACACAACGAGAAACAGGACGACCGGCGCTCCCAGGAGCGCGCCGACATCGCCGCGCGCGTTGCGCGGTTCAAGTCGACACAAGAGAAGTTCGCACGCGAGCGCGAAGCCTATGCGAGCCAGACCTGGAAGAAGGCGCAACGCGGCGAAGCTGCCGAGTAGCGCATCCTCCGTGCACGCACAGCAGAGCCCGGAGGCGATGCCTTCCGGGCTCTTGGTCTTACCGCTGGCGCTTGCGCTTACCAGTGATGGCGCCAGTGGTGGTGGCGACGATAATACGGCCCGCCATAATAGGCGTAGGGACCGGGGCCGTAGACGTAGCGCGGGCCATAGTCGTAATAGCCGTATCCCGGACCGTAATAGTAAGGATGCGACGAGGCGATGGCGCCAGCCGTCAGCGCGCCGGCCGCGAGACCGAATGCGAGGCCTGGCCCGATACCGCGCGCCTGCGCCGGCGCGGGTGCAGCCAGCGTGGTGGCAGCGACTGCGCCTGCGGCAGCCAGTACAGCCAATGTTCTTCTCATGTTGTCCTCCAATTCCATGCGTCCAAACAACGCAGACGAGGAGGAATTGGTTGCAGGCTGAGCCGGCACCGCGTTCGACGGAACCACGGCGGCCGCCATACGTTCAGTCTGTTGAGGTGACGCGTAATGGCTTCCTGGCTGGAACTCTTCTTCAACATTCTCGGCTATGGCGGCTTCGTTGCGATCGCCTCGCTGCACCATGGGTCAGACGACGCGCAAGGAGCGCCGGGTCTCGGTGCCGGCGAGCCTCCTCGGCTCGGCGGTTGCCGTTGAACGCACGAGATCTCACACAATATCGTCCACAGCCCATCCGCAGCATATCCACAGTCCCGGATGCAGTCCGCGAGGCTGCGGAATCAACGGCTTGCTGCGCCATATTGCGGGATTTTTCCTCAAGCCCTGTGGATCGCTCGCGCGGTTCGTGATGCCCTCGAACGGATGCGCCTGCGGCCCTTCATTCTCCCCCGTAAAAACCCTTGAACCTTCGGCCGGTCCATCGAGACAGATGAGTACTGGGGATTTCAGGGCCCAGTCTTCGAGGGTGGCGCCACGCGACGAGCATATTCCGTCGTGCTGGCGCTGCTGTCGTTCAAACGGCAGCGTTCAGATGGCAACGTCACCCACCGCAGCCGCGACGGGCCGTCATCTCCCGCAACACGACAGATCCAAACAAGACAGCCCCAACAAAAAGGCCCCCTTTCCAGGGGGCCTTTGATCGATCGACCGTGATGGTCTGATCAGGCGACGGCGTCCTTGGCCGCCTTGACCGGGCGGGCGCGCACGATCTTGCGAGCCGGCTTGGCCTTGAACATCATCTCTTCGCCGGTGAAGGGGTTGGTGCCCTTGCGCGCCTTCACGGCCGGCTTCTTGACGACGACGAACTTGGCGAAGCCCGGCACCAGGAACACGCCGTTCTTCTTCAGCTCCTTGTGGCCGACATCGGTCAGCGTCTCCATGACGTTCTTGACGTCACGCTTGGACAGCTCGGTGGTCGTCGCGATCTTCTCGATGAGCTGCGACTTGGACAGTTGGGTAGCCATCGTATCTCCTTGTGATTGGTACCGATGTGATTGGTACGGATGAATGACGTGACGACTGCGCGGCTATCAGCGCATTGCTGCGCAGACTGGTCGGGGCTTTCTGGCTGCATTGCACAGCCGGGACTTCAGTCGTCTGGTGGTGTGACACCCCGCGATTTTTCGGGATTCTCCTGCATTTCAAGGGGCCCCGAAGCACCTACAGTGGCGCCAAAATTCCAACGGAGCGCGGAGAAGTCAAGCTGCGATGCCGATCGAATGGAGCATGCGATTCATTTTCCCCTATATTTCTAGGCATTTTCGACATGGCTGCGTGATTTTGGCCGCACATCACAGCCGAAAAGCGCTGAAAATCCCGCGCAAGACCGCATCGCGTCCGTTCATGCAGGTCGCGAATCACTGCCAAAATAGCGATTCGCGCGCCCCCGGAAGGCCTGCGGCGCGCTGTCGAGAACGACAGGACACGCTCCCCGTGCGAACCACAATTCCGCGCGAGATCGCGCGGTCGCAGCACGGGCCGGGATGCGCGCGAGAGCCGAATGCTGCTATGGATCGGCGTCGAATGGCGGCCGTCGAACATCCGCCTCGAGTTCAGGGAGACAAGAACGATGCGTTATCTCCACACCATGCTGCGCGTGCGTAATCTCGACGCCGCGCTCAAATTCTATTCCGACGCACTCGGCCTCAAGGAGGTGCGGCGGATCGACAACGAGAAGGGCCGCTTCACCCTGGTGTTTCTCTGCGCGCCGGAGGATGAACACCTGCTGAAGAGCCTGCCCGCGACGCGCGGCGCGCCGCTGGTCGAGCTCACCTACAATTGGGACGAGGAGAGCTATGGCGAGGACCGCTTCTTCGGCCACCTCGCCTACGAGGTCGACGACATCTACGCGACCTGCGACCGGCTGATGAAGCTCGGCATCACCATCAACCGTCCGCCGCGCGACGGCAACATGGCCTTCATCCGTTCGCCCGACCTGCACTCGATCGAGCTGCTGCAGAAAGGCGAACCGAAGCCGCCGGCCGAGCCCTGGCTGTCGATGCCGAACACCGGCCACTGGTAGGTCCTCCGACGAACTCATCGCCCGGAACATCGAGGCCCTCCTCGCGTTGTCGCTCCGATTGACGCAGACGATACGAGGAGGCCGAGATGGGTCGTGGAATTCTGCTGTGGCTGTTGGGCGTGCCGATCCCGGTGATCATTCTGCTGTGGCTGTTCTTCGGCCGCTGATCACCGCGAGCGATATCGCTCAACCGAAAAGCCCCGCCGTCGCGCGGGGCTTTTTGCGTAACATGCGTTAAGATCCGCGCAGGGATCGCGAGACAGGAGACGCAGGTGTCCGCCGACAAGCAATTGACGATCTGGGGCCGCACCAATTCGGTGAACGTGCAGAAGGTGCTGTGGTGTCTCGCGGAGCTCGACCTTCCCTATCGGCGGATCGACGCCGGCATGCAGTTCGGCCGCAACACCGAAGCCGACTATCTCGCGATGAACCCGAACGGCCGCATTCCGACATTGGTGGACGGTGATTTCGTGCTGTGGGAGAGCAACGCGATCATGCGCTATCTCTGCCTCGCCTATGGCGGAGACACCCCGCTCTACCCGCGCGCGCCGCGGCATCGCGCCGGCATCGAGCGCTGGCTCGACTGGACGCTGTCGACGGTGCAGCCGACCGAGCGTCCGCTGTTCTGGGGCCTGGTGCGAACGCCTCCCGAGCAGCGCGACATGGCGGCGCTGCAAAAGGCCGCCGACGAGGCCGCGGTGATGTGGCGCATGCTCGATGCCCATCTGGCGACACGCACCTGCATCGAGGCCGAGAGCTTCACGCTGGCGGACATCGCGCTCGGCGCTTACGCGCGGCGCTGGTTCGGGGTCGAAGGCGTCGTCAAACCGGACTTGCCGAACCTGGCGCGCTGGTACGGGCTGATCGCGCAGCGGCCGGCCTTCATCCGCTACATCGCGCCGCCGCTGTCGTGAAATCTCAGCGGCCGACGGATGTGCCCGTCTCGACCCGCAAGGCTCCGCCGAGCTTGACGCAGGTCGTGGTCCCCTCGACGCGGACGAAATTGGCGCCATAGGACGCACAGGGATTGGCGCCGAAACGCGGCGCCGGCTTGCCGGCTGCCGCCGCGCTCTTGGCTGGAGGCGCCGTGTTGCTTGCAGGCGTTGTCGGAGACAGCAGCGATGATCCCGGCGACCCCGCGCAGGCGGCCGTTGCGAGCGAGAGCCATGCGGCCGCCGCGAGGATGAAAGATCTCGTCATGGCCGCTTGATAGCGTGACGCTCGCCGCGACGCGACAGCGTTGCGCTACTTGCCGATAAACTTCACGCCAACCGACGCACCGCGGCGCCAGACCACCTGGCACAGCCGTCCCGTCCGTGCATCGCGCGCAAAGGCCAGACGGATCGTCGCCGGAAGCGCGGCCGCGTCCTGCAGGGTCAGCTTGGCCCCGGCGCTCGAGATGTCCTGGACCAGACAATGGCGCACGGCGAACCCGCCATCCAGCGTGATCCACGCCGGCTGCTTCATCGATTTACGGGCTTCCCGCTTCTTGGTCGCGGCCATCATCGTCTCCTGATTGCCCGTTGCAGTACGGGAAGGACCCTAATGGAGCGTTGACCGGATCGTGGAGCGGCGGTTGACGCGCGAAAACGCCCGGCGGCAGGAGCAGGTCCGAATGGGCATTCTGGGGAGAAAACTGGCGCGGATGGCGCTCCCTAGCGGAATCGAACCGCTCTCTCCACCGTGAAAGGGTGGCGTCCTAACCGATAGACGAAGGGAGCAAGACGTCCAATGACACCGGACCTGAGCCTGCGGTATCACCGTCGCTTGCACGTTCTTGGTAAAAATCCGTAACAAATCAGCGGTTTGAGACGATGATTTGCGGGATCGGCTGAACCACCAGGGTGATTCCGTGCCGCGCGCGGCGAACGTATAGAGGCGTTTTCTCGGACGGGCAAGCCGCCCGTGACGGTCTTCATCGATCCGATCCACCGGGCTCAGCGGGGGGCAAAGAGCGGCGTTATCCCGTCCGTGTCGATGTAGACCACCCCGTCCTCGACCTTGACCGGGTATTCGGCCAAGGCGCTTTCCAGCGGATGGACCGGCATGCCGGTCAGCGCATCCCAGGTCCAGTTGTGGACCGGGCAGCTGAGCAGCTTGCCGTCGAAGCCCGCGTCCTCCAGCGGCGCCGCCGTGTGCGGGCAGATGCCCTGATAGGCCTTGAGCTCACCATTGTCTGGCCAGGCGAGCATGATCAGTTGGGCATCGGCGATGACGAGACGCATGCCGCCCTCGTCGATCGTGTCGGCCTTGCAGACGCGCGTGAACATGGCCGCCCTCCTCCTCGTCGCGAAATCAGCCTCTGGACCACGTAGCAAAACTCGTTCCGTGCGAGGCGCGCCGCGAGACGTCTGAAAAGCCCTGGCACCCTTCTTGCTGCCCCATTGCGGAAGATCACGTGAGCGGGACGGTGCTGTCGCAAAGCCGACAGAGCGCTCGCGCGTTGGCAAGTGCGGCGGAGTGCTCAAATGACCGACATGACGGAGCTGAGGAAACGCAAGGAGCCGCTGAATCTCGCGATCGTGCATGTCGATCCCGACGCCTTCATCGCGAACCTGATGGGCTGGCTCGAGATCACGGCCTTCATCAAGGCGCAGCGCGCGGGCGAGGCCACGGTGCCCGCGGACGGCAAGACCCCCGCTCTGTCGGCCGCGCAACTGCAGAACGGCGGCGTGCACGAGGTCGGCAATGATGCGCTGTTCGCCTTCGCGATGACGGCTTCGCTGAAGGGCGAGAAGGCGGCCGTCGACAAGGTCGAGACCGCCCTGCGCGATCAGATGGGCCAGGATTTTCCTGGCTCATTCGCCCTCTGGCACTTCCGCACCACCATCGATGCGCCGACCACGCTCGATGATTTTGTCGGACAGGCCGGCAAGAAGATGCTCGCGGGAGATCTGCCGCCGCCGCCGCTGCGCGCGAAGGAGTATTGGAGCGCAGGCCTGCGCTTCTTCGAGAAGGCGCGCAAATCCAACTTCGTCCACGAGATCATGTATCCGCTGGCGAAATGGACCCGGGCGCGCTGGACCGAAACGGCCGAGAAAGGCGTCGCCTTCCTGCATCACATCGAGGACAACGTCCCGGTCCTGCGCGAGGTGCTGGAAGAGCCGCGCAACGACCAGGCGTTCATCGCCAACGTCCTGCTGCGGCTCGCGCCCGCGGTCGATATGGAGCTCAACGAGGAGTACCAGGGCTTCCTGCGCTCGCTGGCTCGGCGCAACTGAGGCAACGCCAGGTGTGTCACGCTCCAAAGA
Source organism: Bradyrhizobium sp. HKCCYLRH3099 (assembly GCF_051167855.1). Classification (NCBI taxonomy): domain Bacteria; kingdom Pseudomonadati; phylum Pseudomonadota; class Alphaproteobacteria; order Hyphomicrobiales; family Nitrobacteraceae; genus Bradyrhizobium; species Bradyrhizobium sp. HKCCYLRH3099. The sequence goes on along the minus strand of NZ_JBNPTW010000007.1, from coordinate 194,451 downwards.
CACTGTCGGGCCGAACCGTCGAGCGCAAGCCAGCCTTCGCGCGCAAAAAAGCCGGCGGGCGTTACGCCGCCGGCTTCTTGTCGCGACTGCCGGCTCCGGCCGTCCGGTTCCGTCGCGCACTCCTGGGGGAGTATGCGAACAGGGTCGCGCGGTCTGGTTAACGACGAGTTAAGGGGGTTGCGACGAAGGCGTCAAAACTTCACGGCGCTCCCACGACGATAGACAAGGCCGGTCGGCGCAACCCTGCGCCGCAGCTGTTCTCGGCGGAGTGGCGGATGACTCGAGCGCGATCAGCTCAGCAGCAGGGCGCGCTTCTTTTCACGCCGGGCCGAGCGCTCCTGGCAACCGGACAGGCGCACCAATTCCTGCTGGTACATGTCGTAGCCGTGGCTGCCGAAGGCGTTCTGCTGCGACATCGGCATCTGCACCCGGCGGGCGGCGATGTCGCGGGCAGCGATGTCACGGGAAGCGATCTCAGGGCCGCCCTTGGTCAGCGACCTCACAGGATCGAGCCCCGTATTCGAAGCGGTCATGGTGAACTCCGCGAGTGAGTACCTACCCCCGAAGGGGAACTATAGCCCTCTGACCGCCGGACGCAATCGAGACGACACGTCGGTGAGACAAAGCGCCCGTGAGACAAAGCGTCCTTCAGCCGGCGGCGGCGGCGCGCGCCTGCTCGGCCTCCTGCTCCCAACGCAGGATGGTGCGCTCAAGGTTGTGGAATTTCTCGGCGACGTCGCCGTCGAACAGCGGGTCCTTGCGGTCCGACATGCGGGCGTCGATATCGGCCCAGTCCTCGGCCTGCAGCGCGCGCAGGGCGGCCGGAAACAGCAGCGTCTCCTCCTTGCGCAGGTGCTCGCGCTGGCTGTCGATGAACTGCAGCACGGCAGCGTGGAAGCTCTCGCGCAGGATCTCCTGGTCCGACAGCACGGCGTTGACCGCGTCGGCGAAGCCGCGCAGCCGCTGCGCCTCGGTCTCGTGCTCGTCGTCGACGTCGCCATAGGTCGCCGCTGCGGCGGGGTCGCGCGTACGCAGCTTGCCGAAGATCATCTCCTCCTTGGGATGATGACAGCGCTGCGGATAGTCCTCGAAATAGGCGATGATGCTCTGGAGGATGTCATAGTCGGGCCGCCGATTGTGATCGAACAGCTCCAGTTCATGCTCGAGCACCGAAAGAAGCTTCTCGAGGTTCTGGTGCTCCTGCAGCAGCGCTTCGATGATCTTTGCCATGGCTGCCTCTTTGCGCCGGGCTGGGTTGTGCCGAGCCGGCATGCTCCCCTGATCGCAAAAGACTACGCCCGAGCGGGCGCGGGCGGCATTGCGGCAGATCAAACTGACAGGGTCACCTGACAGGCGGGGAGAACGATCGAGGGGACAGCCGGCGGCCTACTCCGCCGCCAGCGCCTGCGGGGCGCGCGCCAGGCCGAGCTGGTCCCAGACATCGACCAGCGCCTCGGCCAAGGCATCGATCAGGCCGTCATCATGGTACGGCGACGGCGTGATGCGCAGCCGCTCCAGGCCGCGCGGCACGGTCGGGTAGTTGATCGGCTGGATGTAGATACCGTGCTCGGCCAGCAGCAGGTCGGAGGCGGTCTTGCACTTCTCGGGATCGCCGACATGGACCGGCACGATGTGGGTGTCCGAGGGCATCACCGGCAGGCCGGCGGCGTTCAACACTGCCTTGAGCCGGGCGGCGCGGTCCTGGTGGCGGTCGCGCTCCCAATGCGAGGTCTTCAGGTGGCGGATCGCCGCGGTCGCGGCGGCGCAGACCGGCGGCGGCAGCGCCGTGGTGAAGATGAAGCCCGGCGCATAGGAGCGGACGGCGTCGATCAGATTGGCATTGGCGGCGATGTAGCCGCCGAGGCAGCCGAACGCCTTGGCCAGCGTGCCCTCGAGAATGTCGATCCGGGCCATGGCGCCGTCGCGCTCGGCGATGCCGCCGCCGCGCGGGCCGTACATGCCGACAGCATGGACCTCGTCGACATAGGTCAGCGCGCCATAGCGCTCGGCGAGGTCGCAGATCCGATGCAGCGGAGCGACATCACCGTCCATCGAATACAGGCTCTCGCAGACGATCAGCTTGGGCCGGTCCGGATCGGCGGCGCGCAAGAGCTCTTCCAGATGGGCGAGGTCATTGTGCCGCCAGATCTGCCGCTCGGCGCCCGACTTGCGCACCCCCTCGATCATCGAATTGTGGTTCAGCGCATCCGACAGCAACAGGCAGTTCGGCAGCAGTTTTGCGATCGTCGAGATGCCGGTCTCGTTGGAGACGTAGCCGGAGGTGAACACCAGCGCCGCTTCCTTGCCATGGAGATCGGCGAGCTCGCGCTCGAGCTCGATCAGCGGATGGTTGGTGCCGGCGATGTTGCGGGTGCCGCCGGCCCCCGTCCCCATCCGCGCGGCGACGTCGACCATGGCGCCGATCACCTTGGGGTGCTGGCCCATGCCGAGATAGTCGTTGGAGCACCAGATGACGACGTCCTTCGGACCGTCAGGCGAATGCCAGATCGCCCGCGGGAACCGGCCGGCGAGGCGTTCGAGATCGGCGAAGACGCGGTAGCGGCGTTCCTGATGCAATTGGTCGAGGGCGCGGTCGAAATAGCTGTCGTAGTTCATCACCTGATCCGTCCTTCCCCTGCCCTGCTTTCCGCACGCGGCGTTCAGGGCGCGCCTCGAAGCATGCGTTGGTCGGACGAAAGCGCAGTTCTCAGGCGCGTTCGTTGATCCAGATCAGGGATCCCGGCGATGGCGGTGGCGTTTCCGCCCGGCGCCCTACGGCCGGATGGAGACTTTGTCAGGCCTGCTGCGGGTTCACGGCGTCCGCAATCTCGATCGGCAGCGGCGCGCCGGTGTCGAGGAAGGCCGACAGCGCCGCCTCGTAGGGCGCAGGATCGAGGCCGCGGGCCGCCAGCCATTGCGGCTCGTAATAGGTCTGGCGATAGCGCTCGCCGGAGTCGCAGATCAGCGTGACCAGAGATCCGGTCTGTCCCTGCTGCCGCATCTCCGCGGCAAGCCTGCAAAGCGCCAGGAAGTTGGTGCCCGTCGAGCCGCCGACCGGCCGGCGCAAGCGCCGCGTCAGCACGTTCATCGCCGCGATCGAGGCCGCGTCCGGCACCTTCATCATCCGGTCGACCACGCCCGGCACGAACGACGGCTCGCAGCGCGGACGTCCCACGCCCTCGATCAGCGACGGCCGGTCGCAGGTCTGAGCGCAGTCGCCCTTGCAGAACGCATCGAAGAACGCGGAGTGCTCGACATCGGCGACGCAGAGCCGCGTCGGAAAGCGGCGGTAGCGCAGATAGCGGCCCATGGTCGCCGAGGTGCCGCCGGTCCCCGCCCCCATCACGATCCACTCCGGCAGCGGGCAACGCTCGCCCTGGAGCTGGTTGAAGATCGACTCGGCGATGTTGTTGTTGCCGCGCCAGTCGGTAGCGCGCTCGGCGAAGGTGAACTGATCCATGTAATGGCCGCCGAGCCGCGCCGCGAGCGCCGCCGCCTCGGCGTAGAGGAAGCGGCCGTCATCGATCAAATGGCAATTGCCGCCGTAATGGGTGATCGCCGCGATCTTCTCCGCCGAGGTCGTGCGCGGCATGACCGCGTAGAACGGCACGCCGATCATCTGCGCGAAATAGGCCTCCGACACCGCCGTCGAGCCCGAGGAGGCCTCGACCACCGGCGTGCCCTCGCGGATATGGCCATTGCAGAGGGCATAGAGAAACAGCGAGCGCGCGAGCCGGTGCTTGAGACTGCCGGTCGGATGCGTCGACTCGTCCTTCAGGTAGATATCGATGCCGGCGAGCGCGGGCACGATCAGCCGGATCAGATGCGTGTCGGCGGTCCGGCACTGGTCGGCCTCGATGGCAGCGACGGCGTCGTCGACCCAGCCGCGGCGATAGCGGGGAGCACAGGAATTGTCGGAAAGCGACCAAGGCGGCGACATCATCGCGGCAACCGATCATGATCGCCGCGCCGCATCAAGCCCGCACCGGCCCGGGTCGGAGAGCAAGCTGGGGGCAACTGAGCCAAAGTCGACAGCGTCGCGCGCATCTCGCTCGCGGCCGAGCGGGACCGTTCGGCGGAGCCGCCGCAGCGGCAGTGCCCGTCTCCCGCACGAAATTCTCGCAATTCGCGAATTGCGCCAATATTGCACGCAGATTGGCGGAGAAAATTGGAATGACGGCGACATTGGTCAAAGAAATGCACACTTTCGCGACGATGGATGGCCGGGCATCATCGTTCGACACCATCGACGTCGATTCCTGCTTGGCAGGCCGTCCGAGCCTGCTCCGAGGGGCACCATGAAACGCGTTTCGATTGTCCTTGTTGCGTGCTTCGTCAGCCAGGCCGCGTTCGCGGAAGGCCTGGAATGCCGGCGTGTCGCGGATCCGGTTCCGCGGCTGAGCTGCGTGGAAACGCCGACCACGGCGCAGGCGGCGCCGACATCCCGAACCGATGCGGGGATGCCTGTGGAACCGCGGCGCGACACCCCGGCGCGAGACAGTGAAAGCCCTGCATCCAGGGGCTCCCGGTCGCGTTAAGGCCAGGGGGTGCGAACCGACAGCGCGCGGGGCGCTACATAACACCATTGATGTCTTGATGATCGGCCGTTTCTGCCGACATGGTGGTCTTGCCCCGCCGCCACGGGCCGCTCATGGCGCTGATGTCCAGAGCGGGAGCTGAACAGCCGGTTCCGCAAGCGGCTCTGGATGAAGGGAGACCATGGCCTACCTGCCGTCGCAAATGAACCTGCTCGAAGCGCTCGCGACCGTGGTCGGCACGGCGGCGATTGCGCCGGCGCTGCTGATCCTGTGGCTCGTCGTTGCCGCAGGCGACAATTCCGGTCCGCCGCTGAAGATCTGGACGGCCTTCCTGCTCGGCGCCGCCAGCGTGCTGCTGCTCGGCATCATCAGGATTCCGTTTCAGCACGTCGGGCTGTCGATCGAGAACCCCTGGATCGCGCAGGCGATCCGCGCCTTGTTCAGCGTGGCCCTGCCGGAAGAGATCGCCAAGGTGGCGGTCATCGCGGCGCTGTGGTCCCGTCGGCGGCAGGTGGGCAATGCCATGGACACCGTGTTCTATGGCGCAGCCGTCGGTCTCGGCTTTGCCGCCTATGAGAACCTCGCTTATCTGGTCCAGCACGCCGAGATGTGGCGGTCCCTCGCGATCCTGCGCAGCGTGCTCACCGTGCCATTCCATGGCGCGCTCGGCATCATCGCCGGCGCCTATCTCGCGATCGCCCGCACCTCGACCGCGCTCGGCGCCAACCGCCACAATCGCGACTGGGCGCGGATGTCGAGCTGGGCGCTGGTGCTGGCCGCTCCGGTGATGCTGCATGCGGCGTTCGACTATCCGCTGCTGCTGCTGCAGCGCGCCTCCAGCCTTGATCCGACGTCCCGGCTGATGCTCGGCGCGGTCAGCGTGCTGATCGGCTTCTCCTCGATCGGGCTCGCGGTGCGGCTGGTGCGCCGGGTGGCCCACCATCACACGCCGCGGACCGAGGTTGCCAAGGCCAAGCTCAGCCAGTTGCGCCGGATGTGGGCGATGCTGCTGCTGGGCGGCGCCGCCGGCTTTGTCGGCCTCGGCTTCGTGCTGACCTCGGTGCGGCATTGGCTGCTCAACCCCGACCGCAACGTTGCCGGCGTCCTGGTTCCGCTGGGGCTGACGGCCATCCTGCTCGGGGTCGCCCTCCTGGTTGTCACGACCACGATCTATATCTTCGGCCGCAATCGGATGCGGACGACGGCGTAGACCGCGCTGTCCGCGTTCGAATTGGCAACGAAACGCGCCTCACGCGCTTGTTCCCACCGCCGTTCCATCCCATGTGGGGTGGGCAGGCGGCGTTACCTGCGCTGAGCTTGCCGGAGTGACGAGCATGACCCTTCCCCAGGATATGATTCCCCCCGACCTCGAGCGCATGAGGTCGCAGATGAGCGCGGCCGTGCGCGCGCATTGGAAGGCGTTCCTGATCGAAGGCATCCTGCTGGCCGTGCTCGGGCTCCTGGCCATGATCCTCACGCCGATCGCAAGCCTCGCGGTGACGATCTTCCTCGGCTGGATGTTTCTGATCTCGGGCATCGCCGGCCTTGCGATCACCTTCTGGGCGCGCGGCATGCCGGGCTTCTGGTGGTCGCTGCTGTCGGCCGCCCTCGCGATCGTCGCGGGCCTGATCCTGGTGGCCCAGCCAGTCCAGGGCACAGTGACACTGACGATCGTGATCGGCGTCTATTTCCTGGCCGAAGGCGTGGCGACCATCATGTATGCGCTGGAGCACCGGCGCGAATTGTCCGGGCGATGGTCGTGGCTCGCGATCTCCGGCGTCGTCGACATCGCCATCGCCGGGATCATCATTTCCGGCCTGCCGGGCACCGCGACCTGGGCGATCGGCCTCCTTGTCGGCATCAACCTGTTGTTCGGCGGCCTGTCGATGATCGGCATGGCGCTGGCCGCCCGCAACAGCTGAGTCCGGCGCTTCCATTTTTTGGGATGACAAGCGGCCGTGCGGCCGCTATAGGACGACCATGATCAACGCCGCCACCAGCTATTATTGGTACTTTACCTACGACAGCTCGCTGGCGGCGGGAGGATCGCGCTCAATCTGACACATTGCAGCAAGATATCCGAACAAGCCGCCAGACCTGGCGGCTTTTTTTATGCCGGCAGGTGCCCATCGAAAGACTGAAGGAGCCCGCCGTGCTGAGCACCACAGACGATCTTCGTATCAAGGAAATCAAGGAATTGAGCCTGCCCGTGGAGGTGATGGGCGAGATTCCCCGCACCCTCACCGCCACCCGCGTCGTGATGGCCGCCCGCAACGCCATCCACGCCATTCTGACCGGCACGGACGACCGCCTGCTGGTCATCGTCGGCCCTTGCTCCATCCATGATCCCAAGGCCGCGCTGGACTACGCGAGCCGCCTCGCCGCCCTGCGCGAGCGCCTGAGCGACCGGCTGGAGGTCGTGATGCGGGTGTATTTCGAGAAGCCGCGCACCACCGTCGGCTGGAAGGGCCTGATCAACGATCCCGACCTCGACAACTCCTTCGACATCAACAAGGGCCTGCGGCTGGCGCGCAACGTGCTGTCGGCCGTCAACAATCTCGGCTTGCCCGCGGGATGCGAATTCCTCGACATGACCACGCCGCAATACATCGCCGACCTCGTCGCCTGGGCAGCGATCGGCGCGCGCACCACCGAGAGCCAGATCCATCGCGAGCTGGCGTCCGGACTGTCCTGCCCGGTCGGCTTCAAGAACGGCACCGACGGCAACATCCGCATCGCCGCCGACGCGGTGAAGTCGGCCGCGCATCCGCATCATTTCATGGCGGTCACCAAGGGCGGCCGCTCCGGCATCGCGGCAACGACCGGCAATGAGGACTGCCACATCATCCTGCGCGGCGGCGCCGGCCCGAACTACGACGCAGCCCATGTCGAGCAGGCCTCCGCCGAGCTGGTCAAGGCCGGCCTGCCGGCGCGGCTGATGATCGACACCAGCCATGCCAATTCGAGCAAGAAGCCGGAGAACCAGCCGCTGGTCGCCGCCGACATCGCGGGCCAGCTCGCCAATGGCGAGCAGCGCATCATGGGCGTGATGATCGAGAGCCATCTCGTCGCCGGGCGCCAGGACGTGAAGCCCGGCGTGCCGCTGACCTACGGCCAGAGCATCACCGACGGCTGCATCGGCTGGGACACGACGGTGGAGGTTTTGGAGCAGCTCGCCGATGCCGTCACCGCGCGTCGCGAGAAGCGTCGCGACTCGCTGCGCGAGCGCTCGGCGTAAGTCTCAACGCGGCGGCGCGCCTCTGGCGCGTCGCCGATGGGCTCAGCAGCCGCGGCAGATGCTCTTGATCTTGCGGTCGAGCTCGCGGTCTTCCTTGCTCACATTGCCCATGGAATTCTCTTCGACCTGCTCGGTCTTCGGCAGGTCGCTCGGCCGCGGCTGGCGGCGCTTCCTCTGCATCTGCGTCGACGGATCGCTGCCCGCGCCGGTGCTCTGCGCCAGCGCCGCGCCATCGGCGACCAGGATCAGGAGCCCCATCGCGATCGCAAGTTTCTTCATGTTGCTCCTCCGTGTCAGCGGAATCGGCCGGACACTCATTCCTCAGCGGGCGGATAGAGATGCGCCTCGCCGCAATAGTCAATCACACGATAGCGTGTTTGCGCAGCTGCGGCATGATGCAGCTCAACAGAATCCTCGGCAGTGAGGTATTGCGGCCCCACCGGCGCCTTGCCGTGGCCACCGGGGATATCGAGCACGTAGTCCGGCTGGCACAGGCCGGAGACGCGGCCGCGCAGCGCGCGGATCAGCGCCTGGCCCTCGGCCAGCGTGGTGCGCAGATGCGCGGTGCCCGGCGCGAGATCGCCATGGTGCAGATAATACGGCTTGATACGGGTCTCGACGAACGCCCGCATCAGCGCCTCCAGCGTCGCCGCATCGTCATTGACGCCGCGCAGCAGCACGGACTGGCTGACCAGCGGAATTCCTGCGTCAACCAGCCGCGCGCAGGCCAGCCGAACGTCCGGGGCCAGCTCGCGCGGATGATTGGCGTGCAGCGCGACCCAGGTCGCCGCCCCCTGCACGGTCAGCGCATCGACCAAGGCCGAGGTGATGCGCGCGGGATCGGCGACCGGCAGCCGCGTGTGGATGCGGATGATCTTCACATGATCGATGGCCGCGAGATCGGTCATGATCTCCTTCAGCCGCCGCGGCGACAGCATCAGGGGATCGCCGCCGGTGAGGATCACCTCCCAGATCTCATCGTGCGCGCGGATGTAGTCGAGCGCGCCGCGATAGGCGGGCTCCGACAGCGCATTGTCCTTGCCCGGCCCGACCATCTCGCGGCGGAAGCAGAAGCGGCAATAGACCGCGCAGACATGAACGAGCTTGAGCAGCACGCGATCGGGATAGCGGTGGACGATGCCCGGCACCGGCGCATGCGCATCGTCGCCGATCGGATCATCGCGCTCGCCAGGCGCGGCGATCAGCTCGTCCGCGGAGGGCACGAATTGCCGCGCGATCGGATCATTGGGATCGTCGCTGTCGATGAGATCGGCGAGATGCGTCGTCACCGCCACCGCATAGCGCTCGGCGACGCGGTCGAGCGCCGGCTTGTCGGCGGCATCGACGAGCCCCTGCGCGACGAGGTCGTCGGCGCTGCGCAATGTCGTGGGCCGTTCGATCCTGTTCATCGCTGCTCACCTGCCGGCGGCGTCCACACCACCTGGTCGATCCTGGCCGCGCCCGCCGCCAGCATCACCAGCCGGTCGAAGCCGAGCGCGACGCCGCTCGCCTGCGGCATGGCGGCGACGGCGGCGAGAAAATCCTCGTCGAGCGGATAGCGCTCTCCGTAACGCCGCTGCTTCTCGTTCATCTCTGCCTCGAACCGCCGGCGCTGCTCGGCGGCATCGGTGAGTTCCCCAAAGCCGTTGGCGAGCTCGACGCCGCAGGCATAGACCTCGAACCGCTCGGCGACACGGGCATCCGCCGCCACCCGCGCCAGCGCCGCCTCCGGCGTCGGATATTCATACAGCACCGTCACCCGGCCGTTGCCGAGCTGCGGCTCGACATGCTCGACCAGGAGCTTGCTGAACAGGTCCGACCAGGTGTCGTCGTCGCTGATGCGGATCTTGCCCTGCGCCGCCACGCAGAGCGCGTCGCGGTCGCCGACGCCGTCCCGGATTGTCGCCAGCAGGTCGATGCCGGCATGCCGTTCGAACGCATTCGCCACAGTCAGCAGCTCCGGCTCGGCGAATGGATCGGCGCTCCGGCCACGGAAGGCAAATTGCCTGATGCCGGTGGCCTGGGCAGCATGGGCGATCACGACCACCGTATCGGCCATGATGGCGTCGTACGACGCCTCGGCCCGATACCACTCCAGCATGGTAAATTCCGGCAGATGCAGGTCGCCGCGCTCGCGGTCGCGGAAGACGCGGGCGAATTCGAAGATCCGTCGCTCCCCGGCAGCCAGCAGCTTCTTGCAGGCGAATTCAGGAGAGGTTCTGAGATACCGTCGATGTCGGGTTCCATCCGACGCCATCAACTCGGTCGCCGGGGCGTGCAGATGGGTCTCGTTGCCCGGGGAGACCTGCAGAATGCCGGTTTCGACCTCGGTAAACCCCTGCTCCTCGAACCAGGCCCGCAGGGCGCGCGTCACGGCAGCTCGCGCCTGCAGGAACGGCCTGACATCGGCGTGCCGCTGAGGCGACCACCAGGGTGACGGGGATGGCTCTGACGACATCAGGCGATCGCCAAAAGACTGGCCAAAAGGCTGGCAAGCTCGGACAAAATCAGTATGTTGCGCCCCGAAACCGCATCCGGCGCCCACGCGCAGCCCGGCTCCGCCCGTTGCCGGGCCCCAGACTCAGGAAAAACAGCTTTGAAAGTCATCGCCAGCTCTATTCGCAAGGGTAACGTCATTGAGCAAGACGGCAAGCTCTACGTCGTCGTGACCGCCGAGAATATCCATCCTGGCAAGGGTACCCCGGTCAGCCAGATCGAAATGCGCCGAATCAGCGACGGCGTGAAGATCTCCGAGCGCTTCAAGACCACCGACCAGGTCGAGAAGGCGACGATCGAAGAGCGCAACTTCACCTATTTGTACGAAGACGCCGACGGCTTCCATTTCATGAACCCGGAGACCTATGACCAGGTCCAGGTGCCGAAGGACGTGGTCGGCACCCAGGCGGCCTATCTCCAGGAGAACATGACCGTCAAGTTGTCGATGCACGACGTGGTGCCGGTGGCGATCGCCCTGCCGCAGCGTGTGACGCTCGAAGTCGTCGAGACCGAGCCGGTCACCAAGGGCCAGACCGCGTCGTCGTCCTACAAGCCGGCCGTGCTGTCCAACGGTGTCCGCACCGGCGTGCCCGCGCACATCACCGTCGGCACCCGGATTGTCGTCATGACCGAGGACGGCTCATACTGCGAGCGCGCCAAGGACTGACCTGGCGTTTGGGATGATCTGACGCCGGGGGGCGCGGGGATTGGGGGCAAGGGTCACCAACATCGTCGCCATCCTGGCGGCGGTCATCACGCTGGCTGCAGCGCCTGCCGGGCGCGCGGCCGACACGTTCGCCACCCCGGCCGTCACGCTGCATCGCGCCGACTGGCGCGCGGCGCTCGAACAGCTCCGCGCCGAGCTTGGCGAGGCGCCGGAGATCGCAGCGAATGTCGCCCTCGCGGCACGCAGGCATGATCTCACTGCGGATGATCCGCGCCGGCGTCCCGCTTTGGTCCAGCTCAACGGCCTGACCTCGACCATCTTCACGGGGATCGGACGCAGTCCGGTCCCCGTTTTGCTGCCGTTCGACACCTCCGCCTATCTCGGCGCCCGGGCCAGGGCCACGGTCGATCCGCACGCGCTGTCCTTCTACCAGTCCGATTTCCACACCGACCTGTTCGACGCCGGCCCCTCCGGCTACGACGCCGTGTTCTCGCTGCCGGTCGAGGTCACCGCCGGTCTGCCGTCGCGCATCTTCGCCAGGCCGATCGAGGTGCAGATCACCGGCTCCGCCCTGACCTACGACATCGCCGATCCGGCCGGCGGCAAAGGCGAGAGCGTGAAGGCGCTCCGGGCCCAATATCCCGATCTGCGCCGCTTCATCCGCGAGGGCTATGTCCGCTACGCCTTCACGCGCTTCGGCATCCCCTATGTCGTCTCGATCCAATGCCTCGACAGCGCGCCGCGGCCGCGCCGGCTGGCCTGCCGCGAGGCCTATCCCGTGGCCGAGCGCTTCCTGCGGGCGCTGCGCGTGACAGGCGGGCAACCCTCGCGCCGGGCACCAGCCATCACGCCGCTCGCCGCCGGGCGGCCGCCGCTCGACGATGCCGACTTCACCTACCGTCCGCCCGGAGACATCGTCGCGCGATCAGGCGCGCGCGGCCAAGGCGGACGCGCCGATCTCACGACCTATTCGCAGATCCTGTTCCCGCTCGACGCGCCGGCCTTCGTCCACTCGCAGTCGTTCGGCCGGCAGCGCACGAGCGACAAGCTCGATCAGCCGTGGAGCCGGTATCCCTGGCGCGACAGCTTCTGCGAAGCGCGCGACTTCAATGTCGGCCAATGCGCCAGCGGCTTCGGTCACCAGGGCCAGGATCTCCGGCCGGGCACCTGCCCCACACGACGCGACGGTGTTGCGAATTGCGATCCGTGGCAGCAGCGCGTGCTGGCCGTGCGCGACAGCGTCGTGATCCGGTCGTTGAAGCAGCAGGCGGTGACGTTACAGGTGAACAGCGGCACCGAGCACATCCGCTTCCGCTACATGCACATGAACCCCGCGGCGCTGGACAAGGACGGCCTGCTGAACGGCCGCAGCCTTCGCGAGGGCGAGCCGATGGGGGTGGTGTCGAACTATCTCGACCGGCCCAACGGCACCACGCGCCATCTGCATTTCGACATCCAGCTGTTCACGCGCGACGGCTGGATCTGGGTCAATCCCTACGTCACCCTCATCGCGGCCTATGAACGGCTGATCGGCGGGCGCGGCCGGGAGGTTGGACCTCAGCCGGCGCCGTCAGCGCCAGCCATCGCCTCGCGTCTCGCGCCACCGGCCACCACCGGCAGCCTGCCGCCGTCGGGGCCGCAGGCCGATGCTGCCGCGGGACACAATCCACACTGAAGCCTCGGCTGCGACGGGACTACGCCGACCATTTTTCCTCTTCGCGGCGATCCTCGTCGGCATTGAGCCGCTCCGCGATCTCATGCGCCATCGAATCGGTATCCGTCTGCGCGATCGGCTTGCCGTCGCGGCGGCAGACGCGGTCCTTTTCCGCTTCAAGCGGAAAATCCTTCGGCTTGAGCTGTTCGCCCTGCTCGGTCATCGGAACCTCCTCCGCAAGCATGTTGAATGAACAACCCGGAACGCCTGCTTCAGGTTCCTTCAACGCGCAGCCGGCCGCTCGGCGGGAGTCCAGCGGAACGCCACGCCAAACCGGTTCCAGAGGTTGATCACGCCGATCGCCGACGTGAGGAACACCAGCTCCGTCTCGGAGAAGACCGCGCGGGCCTCATCGCAGACCGCGTCGCTCACACCGCCGACCAGTTGCGTCAGCGCCTCGGTGAAGGCCAGCGCCGCGCGCTCGCGATCCGAGAATTGCGGCGCCTCGCGCCAGGCCACGACGAGATTGATCTTGTCGGCGGAGACGCCGAGCTTCTCGGCCACCAGGATGTGGTGCTGCACGCAGAACGCGCAGCCGTTGATCTGCGAGGCCCGGATCTTGACCAGCTCGAGCAGCTGCTTGTCGAGGCCGGCCTTGGCCGCCTGCTGGCTCACCGCGAGGATCGCCTGGTAGAGCTCCGGCGCCTGACGCGTGAAATCGGCATACTCGCTGCGCGCATGTGACATGGTTCGTCTCTCGTGTTATCAGATATCTGACAACTTATCAGAGCTCTGAGATCATGCGCAAGACAGCGACATCATTACCTTCGCGCGCGCGGCGGCAAGGACGGGCGCCCGCCGGCCAGCCCGTGCGTCCGCCGGCGCCCGGCGAGGGCAAGCGCGGCGAGGACGGACATCTCGCTTATCTCCTGCGCCAGGCGCAGGCGGCGGCCAGGCTGTCGCTCGAACGCGCGCTCGCCTCGACCGGCCTCACCCATCCGCAGTTCATCGTGCTGACGATGCTCAAGGCCTATCCGGGACTCTCCGGCGCCGACTGCGCGCGCGTCGCGCTGCTGACGCCGCAGACCGTGAACGTGATCATCGGCAATCTCGAGCGCGATGGCGCCATTGCGCGGTCGCCGCATCCGGTGCATGGCCGGGTGCTGCAGTGGACGCTGACCCGCCACGGCCTTGCTTTGCTGGCCAGGGCGCGGCGCCAGGCCGCGGTGCTGGAGCGCCGGCTCGTCCGCGGACTGAGCCAGCGCGACCTCGCCGCCATCCGCCGCTGGCTGGCGCATGTCGCGGCCGATCTGCACCAGGCCTAGCCGAGTTCCCGCGACGCCCTGGGCTCTGCCGCTGACGGCCACGACCGGCTACACTGGCCACCATGACCCAGCCCGATTCCACCACCCGCCGCGCCCTGCTCCGCTCCGGCCTCGGCGCCGCAGCGCTGCTCGTTCCCTCGCTGCCGGCCACGGCCGCCCCGGCCGAGTTCGAGGCCTGGCGCGACGGCTTCCGCAGCCGCGCGCTTTCCAAGGGCATCTCGCAGGCGACCTGGACGCGCGTGATGTCCCGGCTCGAGCCCGACATGACCGTGTTCAAGGAGATGCGCAATCAGCCGGAGTTCAAGGAGCAGCTCTGGCAGTACATCAACCGCCGCGTCTCCGACTGGCGCGTCATCAACGGCAAGGCGGCGCTATCGAAGAACGAGGCGCTGTTTTCGCGCATCGAAAAGGATTTCGGCGTCGAGCGCGGCACGCTGCTCGCGCTGTGGGGCGTGGAGTCAGCCTACGGCGATCCCCTCGTGCAGCAGAACCACATGCGCCCGGTGTTTCCGGCGCTCGCCGCGCTCGCCTGGAACGAGCCGCGCCGCAAGGCCTATTGGGAGACCGAGCTCACCAACGCGCTTAGAATCGTCGACCGTGGCTGGAGCACGCCGGAGGAGATGCGCGGCTCCTGGGCCGGCGCGATGGGCCACACCCAATGGATGCCCGAGGTCTGGCTCAATGTCGGCTTCGACTATGACAACGACGGCAAGATCAATCCGTTCGGCCGGCCCGACGACGCGCTCGGCTCGACCGCGCGCTACCTCGTCAACCGCGGCAAGTATCATCGCGGCGAGCATTGGGGCTACGAGGTGCGCGCGCCCGGCAACATGTCGGGCAGCAGGACCTACGCGGCCTGGCAGGCGGCCGGCGTCACCCGCGCCGACGGTCAGCCCTTCCCGCAGCCGAATGCGTCGGCGCAGCTCTGGATCCCCGTCGAAGGCGGCCCCGCTTTCCTGTTGGGTCCTAACTTCTATTCGGTGAAGTCCTACAATCCCGCGATGAGCTACGCGCTCGCGATCTGCCATCTCGGCGACCGCATCCTGGGCAACCCGCCGTTCCTGCAACCCTTCCCCGGCTCCGAGCGCGCGCTGACCTTGGCCGAAGTCCAGGAGATGCAGAAGCGCCTGACGGCCGCCGGCTTCGACACCGGCGGGACCGACGGCCGCGTCGGCAACGACACCATGAAGGCGATCCGCGACTTCCAGGCCAAGGCGGGCATCACGCCGGCCGATGGCTATGGTGGCTTGAAGGTGCTCGCGAAGCTGCGGCAAGGCGGGTGATGGTTCAAGGTTCGTAGGCCGGGCCAAGGGCGCTGGAGATGCTGGCCCAGGACGTCCCCGTGACAACGGCGGCGTTCGATCTCGGCTACGGCAGCATCAGCGCCTTCATTGCACTATTTGGAGCTTCGGTCTCACGCCGGCGATCGCCGGCGCGCCGGTGTGAATGTGCGCGAGATATGCGGACGGCCTCACGCCTCCCACGAGTGCGCTCAACCCACTCGCTAGAAAGTTACAATCTAAGGGTGCATTTGTATCTGTACATTTTCTTGAGATTGAATACCCTGCGGTCTGGTCTTACCGGAAAATGGCAGGGAGAGATCAGATGCAGCTCATCAACCACGGGAATATGACGTCGCGACAGGTCGCTCTGGAGATCATCGATCGCCTCGACGCACGCTGGAATACTGATTTGCGGGCCATCGTTTCCAACGAGGCGCTCAGCGAACCCGACCGGCTGCGGCGCCTTCGGAGCCGGATGCTGGAAGCCGCTCTCTCGGACATCGATGCGTATCAGGCGGACGCAGGTCTCGCATCGGCCCCAGGTGAAAACGAGGATCTGATCCGGCGGGCCCTGGCTGGCGACGACATCGAGCTCGAACCCAACGTCAGCGTGACGCAGCACAATTATAATATCATTCGTGGATATCAGGGATCGAGCGTTTCCGACTATGTCTTCACGCTCAGCAAGCGTCTGGAGTCGATGTCGAATGCGAAGACCGTCGGCCAGCTCGCCATCGAGACCGTCGGCAGCAGTCTTTTCACCGTCGGCACGGCGTGGGCGAAGCTGACATGGACGGCTTGGCGCGGTGGACAGACGCTTCTCCAAGCCTGCCGCACCGGCATCACCACGCTCGGTTTGAAGACCGCGGTCGCGGTCATCATCATCGTGCTGGCCGCCATCCTCCTTTATCTCTTCCTCGAGAACCCCAAGAAGATTCTGGGCGTGATCTACAACGACACCGACGACGCGTTCGTCGTCAAGGACTGGAATCGGAGTGGCGGCGACCTCTACATGGAGCACGGCCAAATGGTGAATTTCATGGCTGATCGTGCCACCGGAGATCTCGACTCCCCGCTCGTCCAGATCCGTAGCCGCTACTACCTCGGCCCCGACGATCCCGACAACGTGGTATTTGGCGGCCTCTACTTCGCTGACAGGAACTTCGGCCTGCGGGGCTCCGAGGGCGTGATGATCTTCACTTCAACGACGACCGCCGACGTGCGCATCGCGCATCAATTCGCGGTGCCCTATGTCAACGACAACGGCACCAACATGCGCAAACTCTCTGGCGGCCCAGTCAACATCGCCACACTCTTCCGCGACATGTACAATGACCGGCAAACGCGCGTCGATAGGACGACCGACGGCTACCGCATGATTTCGACCGTCAGCGGGCCGCGCGGCGGTGTCGTCGGCCTGATCGCAACGATCGGCAAGGTCTGAAGCCGACCAGCACAGCGACCGTGCTGCCGTTCAGCTCTGCGGGGGCGCGGTGATCCGCCGCGCCTTCGCTTGGCTCGCCATGACGAAGGAAATGGTCGGTGCCGAGCGCGGTCCGGCACCGGCATGATCACGATTTGGCTGTCTCGCGGGACGTCCTCGACGCTTTCGCCTTCGGCTGAGATCCATCCGCCGTCTTCACGCGGATGCGCATCGAGCCGCCCTTGGCCTGCTCGCCGATCTCGAACGCTCCACTCTTGCGCACGAGATCGCTGAGCTTCCGGCAGCCATAGGTGCGCGGATCGAAATCCGAGACGAGGTTGGCGAGCTGGGTGCCGACCACGCCGAGTTCGACCCAGCCGTCCTCGCTTTCGATCTGGCTGATCACCTTCTCGATGATCTCCGTCGCGGCGCTGATCGGCATCAATGATTTCGCGGCAGGCGCCGCATCCTTGCTGCTCGCTGCGCCGCCGCGCAGATTCTCCGTGTAGATGAACCGCCGGCAGGCCTGGCGAAAACTCTCTGGCGTCTTCTGCTCGCCGAAGCCGAACACGTCGATGCCCTGCTCGCGGATGCGCGCGGCAAGCCGGGTGAAGTCGCTGTCCGACGACACCAGGCAAAAGCCGTCGAAGCGGCCGCTGTGCAGCAGGTCCATCGCGTCGATCACCAGCGTGATGTCGGAGGCGTTCTTGCCGGTGGTGTAGGCGAACTGCTGCTGCGGCACGATGGCGTATTTGGCGAGCGTATCCGCCCACGGCCGCGAGCGCGGGCTGGAGAAGTCGCCATAGATCCGGCGCACGCTCGCCTCGCCGATCTTGGCGATCTCCTCGAACAGCCCGTCGACGATCTTGGCCGAGGCATTGTCGGCGTCGATGAGCACCGCAAGACGCGGCGAACGGGATTCGGAGGGCATTGCGTGTCCTTCTGACTCTGAGCTGGTTGCCTTATACCCGGCCCCGAGAGGCTTAGCCTGACAAACATCACGGCGAGATGCGAGAAATGGCAGAACATCCCGCCAGCTGCGGCTCAGCTACCCGCCGCTCACCATTTGTATACGAATAAATCCCGGGTTCCCACGGGTTTGGCGCGGCCGTTTTCACCTTCCTTTAATTTGCGATGCACAACGATGAGGCGACCGTTCGACCGGGTGCTCGTCCCATGATGAAAGAAGGTACCTACTCCGCCTGGTTCAAGACCCCGAGGGGCCAGGGGACCGGCATCGTGCAACTGGCCGCGGGCAAGGTCTGCGGCGGCGACGGCGTGCTGAGCTATAGCGGCAGCTACGAAGCTTGCGGCGATCGGTTCACGGCCATCATCAGGACGAAACGGCACGCCCCGGGACAACCGTCGTTGTTCGGCCCGGACGAACTGACCCTCTGCCTCGAAGGCTCCTGCCGCACGACGCCCTTGACCTGCTCCGGCCGAGCCGCAGAAGCGCCCGACATCCCCTTCGAGGCGTTCCTGCTGTACTCCTCACCGGACAATGCGCCTCCGCCGGCGCCGCGTCCGGCCCCGAAGTTCAATCCCGAGCAGCTGCCGAAGCCGATCTGGCGGTGAGTGTATCTACTGATTTCTGATCGTACCAAAGAGACCAGCATCAGACGAGCCTGTGCTCCGCCACGATCTGTACCGGCGGAAACGTCACACAATCGGCGACGTCAAACACGACCGAGAAAGGCTGGTCGAACGCGCGCGCAAATGCCATCGCGTCCGCACGTCGAGCATCCACGATCCGCGTGCCCAGCGTGCAGTGAGGCGTCCAGGCGCCGGGTCGATAATGCTCTCGACAGCAGGCCGGGTCGATTGCAGCCGAGATTGCCGCATGCCACTGCTGGAGGTCCTCGACCGATTCAGGGACAGCCCACAACACGAAGCGAGGATGCGCGAACCACGCGAGCCCGCTGAACTCGATCTTGAGCGGTCCGCCACCTCTGACGACCTCGCGCATGACTTGCCAAGCAACCGCGGTATCGATGTCAGGCGTTTCGTAGACCGCAAGAGTGAAATGCGGCCGATAACGGAGCCCGCGCATGGATGGCGCGTCCTCGAACGCAGCGACCCGATCCCAGAGCTCTTCGATCTTTGCCGAAGAAGCATCATCTGACCGGATATTGAGCGCGACGGCCATGCATGACTCCCCCTGCCGCATCGTTCCCCACATCTCGGCATAGCGCAACTTCGCGGAATCCGCCCGCGCAATCAGGCGGATGATCGAAGGCGTCTGCTCGCGATAAAATCTCCTCTTGCTTTTATTCCGAAATTCGGAAATACTGCTCGCGTCCTGTCCTCGTGAGAGGGGCGCTTCGCGATCGTCACGACCGTGGAGGATGGGATGCGGTGGCCGCTGATGTGTCGCAGCGTACTCGATGTGCGCGGACGAACGGCAGTTGGCGGACGTGAAATCGCGTGGTCCTGGCGCCCCGAAGCTGGCGCCAAGTCTCTTGGTCATGATGAGCCCGGAGGCGACGGTGGCTATCAAGCCGGACACCGGGGAGATCGCGTATAAGCGTTAAACCCATCGCGCAGGGAATGCCGGTTGAAACGGCTTTGCCTGTGGTGACTGCCGCCTGCTTTTTGTTTGCAGGCGGGCCATGGGTGAGGCCTTCACCCGGCATTCCCTGCGCCCTCTTTTTTCGTTGAGGGCTTCGATCGAGCATCACTCGGGCGCGAATGCGCGGCGAGATCGAACGGTCACGCTTGCGTTTGGTCGTGCGAGGCACGACACGCGCCACACCCTCCGCCGTCGTCCCGGCCTCCGAGCCGGGACCCATACCCACAGGGAGCAGTGTGAGGCAGAAGGGCAATGGGCATCTCGCTCTCACAACATCCGCCGCGGCGTATGGGTCCCGGCTCGGAGGCCGGGACGACAGCGGTGTTGGGACTGCTACCTGATCATCGCCGGACCATGATCCGGTACGGCGACATCGAGCACGCGCAGCTGCACGCGCTCGACGCCCTGATAGCGGTCGACGGTCAGCGTGCCCGCGACATGAAGCACCTGGCCGCGATGCTGCACCAGGGCATTGCCGAGCTTCTGGCCGACCGAGCGAAACGCGATCGCGTTCACGGTGGCGCCGTCGCCGGACTTGAAGCGCAGCTTGAGATGCGCCTGCCCGACCTCGTCGGCATAGACCAGCTGATGCGACGGCAGCGCCACGATCGGCTCGGGATTGCCGCTGCCGAAGGGCCCTGCGCGATTGAGCGTGTGGACCAGCTCGGGCGTTGCCGCGCGCGCGCTGATCGCGCCGTCGATCAGGATCTCGTTGACGTGCCGCGCCTCGGCGACATCGGCGGCGAGCGCGTTTTCGAGATAGGCGCGAAACTCCGCCAGCCGCTCCTTGCGCAGGGTGACGCCGGCCGCCATCGCATGCCCGCCGCCCTTCATCAGGAGGCCCTGCTCCACCGCGAGGCGCACGGCCTTGCCGAGATCGACGCCGGGAATGGAACGGCCCGAGCCGGTGCCGATGCCGCCCGGCTCCAGCGCGATCGCGAACGCGGGGCGCGCGAACTTTTCCTTCAGCCGCGACGCGACCAGCCCGACCACGCCGGGATGCCAGCCCTCGGACGCCGTGACGATGACCGCGCCCTTGTCCTCCAGGCCGAGCGAGGCCAGCGCCTCGGCCTCGGCCTGCGCCTCCGCATGCTGCTCGATGACACGGCGCTCGGTGTTGAGCCGGTCGAGCTCGGCGGCGATCCGCGCGGCTTCCGACACGTCGGTTTCCAGCAGCAGCCGCACCCCGAGATCGGCGCGGCCGATGCGCCCGCCGGCATTGATCCGCGGCCCCAGCATGAAGCCGAGATGCCAAGCCTCGGGCGGGCCGTTGAGCCGGGCCACATCCATCAGCGCGGTGTGGCCGACATGATCGCGGCGGCGCATCGCGATCAGGCCCTTGGCGACGAAGGCGCGGTTGAGGCCGACCAGCGGCGCGACATCGGCGACGGTGCCGAGCGCGACGTGATGCAGCATGCCGAGCAGATCCGGCTCCGGCCGCGTGCTGCTGAAGAAGCCGCGGCCGCGCAACTCGCGATTGACCGCGACCAGCGTCACCAGAGTGAGCCCGACCGCGGCGAGATGGCCGAGACCGGAGAGATCGTCCGGCCGGTTCGGATTGACCAGCGCATCGACCTCCGGCAGTTCCTCGCCGCATTGGTGATGGTCGATCACGACCACGGACATGCCGAGCCGCCGCGCCTCGGCCAGCGGCTCCAGGCTGGTGGTGCCGCAGTCGACGGTCACGAGCAAGGTCGCGCCCTTGCTGGCGAGGCCACGGATGGCCTCGCTGTTCGGCCCGTAGCCTTCGAAGATGCGGTCGGGAATGTGGATCAGCGGGTCGAGCCCGCAATGCCGCAGGTGCCAGGCGAGCAGCGCCGCCGAGGTCGCGCCGTCGACATCGTAGTCGCCGAAGATCGCGACTTTTTCGCCGTTCACGGCGGCATCGGCGAGGCGCTTGGCCGCGGCCTCCATCTGCGTCACCGTGAACGGATCCGGCATCAGCTTGCGGATGGTGGGATCGAGGAAGTCGTTGACCGCATCGAGCTCGACGTCGCGCCCGGCCAGCACCCGCGCCAGCATCTCCGGCAACTGATAGCGCTGCACGATCGCGAGCGCCCGCGCCGCGCCGCGCGCGTCCAGCCGGTCGCGCCACAGCTTTTTGGTGAGCGACAGCCGCACGCCGAGGAACGCCGGCGGGGCGCTCAGGGGCAAGGCAAGGGCGGACGGTGCCATCAGGCTACGGGCCTCGCGTATCGCATGGGCGATTCGAAATTGAGCGCCACGAATCTACAGCAACGCGCTGCGCGCGACAGGCTCCGAGACGGGAACCCACTGGAATCGCGATGCAACATCGGGGAAATCACAACCTGAGAGGGACAACTGATGAGATATAATGCGGCTTGCCTAAAATTACAGCTGTGTTCGGGAACGTGCATTAAACGCCCGTTAGGCGAACTCTCGGACATTTCAATCAAATGATACCGACTGATTGCTCGCAGTCTCCGCATCGACCGAGACAGCGATGATATGGAGTTGTTTCAATGCTTTCCGCGACTGAGCTGAAGAACTCGCCCTCGATCGCTCCCTCTCCGGCGGCTCCCCAGGACGAAACCGACGTCGCCGCGCTGATTGCGCGGCTCACCGGGGAGGTCAACCAGATCGCCTGCGAGAAGACCAAGTCGATCCAGCAGATCACCAATCAGATGAAGATGCTGGCCCTCAACGCCCTGATCGAGAGCTCGCGCGTCGGCGCCCAAGGCGCCGGCTTTGCGGTCGTGGCGCAGGAGGTGCGCGCGGTCGGCCAGCAGGTCGAGACCATCGCGCGCGAGCTCGAAGGCCAGCTCACCACCCGCACCGGCAATCTCAAAAGCTCGATCGAGCGCATGACGGAGCGCGCCCGCGGCGAACGCATGGTCGACCTGGCGCTGAACGCGATCGAACTGATCGACCGCAATCTCTATGAACGGACCTGCGACGTGCGCTGGTGGGCGACCGATTCCGCGGTGGTCGACTGCGCCGCTGCGCCGGATGCAGACCGCGTCGCCCATGTCTCCGAACGTCTTGCGGTGATCCTCTCCGCCTACACGGTCTATCTCGATCTCTGGCTGTGCGACCCTAGCGGCAAGGTGATCGCGAACGGCCGCGCCGACCGCTACAATGTGGTCGGCCAGAGCGTGGCCGACACGAAATGGTTTCGCGAGGCGCGCGGCCTGCGCTCCGGCGACGACTACGTCGCCGGCGACGTCGAGTGCCAGCCGCTGCTCGGCAACGCCCAGGTCGCGACCTATTGCGCGTCGGTGCGCGAGAACGGCCAGGCCCATGGCAGGCCGCTTGGCGTGCTTGCCGTCCATTTCGATTGGGAGGCGCAGGCGCGCGCGATCGTCCAGGGCGTGCGCGTCAGCGAGAGCGACAAGGCCCGCGCGCTGCTGGTGGATTCCAGCCATCGTGTCATCGCGTCCTCCGACGGCCAGGGCATCCTCAGCGAGCGCGTCTCGCTGAAGCTCGACGGCAAGCGCAGCGGCTTCTACCAGGATGCATCCGGGCGCATGGTCGCCTTCCACGCCACGCCAGGCTACGAGACCTACAAGGGCCTCGGCTGGTACGGCGTGATCATGTCGGGCGCGTGAGAACGGAGGATCAGCAGCCGAGCCGGTCGGCGATGCCGTTGAAGTCGGCGGCCACGATGTCCCAGGCGCCGGTGGCCTCGAAGTCGCGGTTCTGCAGCGGACCGTATTCGGTGGGACGCGCGACGAAGGCGGTCTTCAGACCGTAGCGCTGGGCGGCTTCGAGATCATTGTTGTGCGCGGCGACCATCATCACCTCGCCGGGCGCAAGGCCGAGCAGACGAGCTGCGCCGAGATAGGTCTCGGGATCGGGCTTGTAGTGCTCGAACAGCTCGGCGGAGAGGATCAGGTCCCACGGGAGCCCTGCGAACTTCGCCATGTTGGTGAGCAGCGCGACATTGCCGTTGGAGAGCGGCGAGATGATGTATCTGGACTTCAGCCGGGTCAGCCCGGCGACGCTGTCGGCCCACGGATGCAGCCGGTGCCAGCCGCGCGTCAGATAGTCGAGATCGGCCTCGGTCAGGCCGGCGATGCCGAGCTTGGCGACGAGCGTCTCGAGCGAGCGCCGGTGCAGAACGTCGAGGATGAGATAGCCGCGCTCGGGATGCCTGCGGACCTCGTCCATCGAGCCGGCATAGAGCCCGCGCCAGCCATCGACCAGCGCGGTCCAGTCGCCCTGGATGCCGCGCTTGGCCGACCACGCCGTGAAGTCGTTGATCAGGCTGGTGCGCCAGTCGACGACGGTGCCGAACACGTCGAACACCAGCGCCTTGACCATGGACAGATCGGACATGCTGAACCACTCTCCGACTTTGTCATTCCGGGACGCGTGCGAAGCACGCAGACCCGGAATCGCGACTTGCGAGCTCGGGATTCCGGGTTCACGCGTCGCGTGCCCCGGTATGACGGGCCAGGATTAGTCGAGGTGGAACTTCTCGAGCTGCCGGTGCTCGGCGCGGATGTAGCGCACGGTGCCGGTGACCGAGCGCATGACGACGGTCTCCGTCTCGATCACGCCGTCCTTGCGGAACTTGACGCCCGAGAGCAGCGAGCCCGTGGTGACGCCGGTGGCCGCGAACAGGCAGTCGCCGCGGGCCATGTCCTCGATGCCGTAGATCATCTTGGGGTCGCCGACGCCCATCTTGTGGGCGCGCTCGCGCTTCTCCTCGGTGTCGAGAATCAGGCGGCACTGCATCTGGCCGCCGATGCAGCGCAGGGCGACCGCCGCCAGCACGCCCTCGGGGGCGCCGCCAGTGCCGAGATACATGTCCACGCCGGTGTTGTCGGGGTCGGCGCAATGGATCACGCCGGCGACGTCGCCGTCGGTGATCAGGCGGACGGCGGCGCCGGTCGAGCGCACGCCCTGGATGATGTCGGCGTGGCGCGGACGGTCCAGCACCAGCACCGTGATCGCGCCGGGCTCGACGCCCTTGGCCTTGGCGAGGCGGCGGACGTTGTCGGCCGGGCTGGCATCGATGTCGACCACGCCCTTGGCGTAGCCGGGCCCGACCGCGATCTTCTGCATGTAGACGTCGGGAGCATGCAGCAGGGTGCCGCCATCGGCCATCGCCATGGTCGCGATCGCGCCGGGCATGTTCTTGGCGCAGAGGGTCGTGCCCTCGAGCGGGTCGACCGCGATGTCGACCTTCGGGCCGGCGTTCAGGCCGACCTTCTCGCCGATATACAACATCGGCGCCTCGTCGCGCTCGCCCTCGCCGATCACGACCGTGCCCTCGATCGGCAGCTTGTTGAGCTCGCGGCGCATCGCGTCGACCGCCGCCTGGTCGGCCGGCTTCTCCTGGCCGTGGCCCCGCAGCCGCGCCGCCGACACCGCCGCCCGCTCGGTCACGCGCACCAGCTCCAGGGTCAGGATGCGCTCGAGCAGCAATTGTTGCGGGACGGAAATCTGCGTCGACATCGGTCAACTCCTCAAGACGTCAAGGCGGCTCAGCGCCATCAAATTCTACCAGCCGGAGGTCGCCATCGCAGGCGGCTCACGGTTCAGCGGGATGGCCTGAATGGCCGCTCCTCGCCTCTCGATTCCACCGGTTTGAGCATGAACCTAACCCAAACGCCACGCGTTTGTTTGAGCAGGGACAACCGGTTCCCTGTGCATCCCAGGCTAATTTTTCTCGATCCGGATCACCTGCGGCTTGCCGCTGATGACCTTGTCGCGCTGCACCGCCTGGAGCGCCTTGTGCACGGCGTCCTCATGCGTCGCGTAGGTGATCAGGATCACCGGCACGGGACCGCCCTTGGCGCCCGTCTTGAGTGGCTCGCTACCAGGAGGATGGCGCTGCACGATCGACTCGATCGAGATCTTCTGCTCGGCCAGCCGGGTCGCGATCGTCGCGGCGGTGCCGGCGTGGTCCCGCGCCATCAGGCGGATGTAGTAGCCGCCCTCGTGCCGCTCCATCGGCGCCTTCTCGGTCGCCTGCAGCTTGTCCACCGGGCGTCCGAACGGCGCGGCGCGGATGCCGCGGGCGACGTCGGCGATATCGGCCACGACCGCGGACGCGGTGGCCGCGCCCCCTGCTCCCGGCCCGACGAGGGTGATCGGCGGAATGCCTTCGCCGTCGATGGTGACCGCGTTGGTCACACCCATGACCTGGGCGATCGAGGAGGATTTCGGCACCATGGTCGGATGCACCCGCTGCTCGATGCCCTTGGCGGTGCGCACCGCGACCCCCAGCAGCTTGACGCGGTAGCCCAGCTCGTCGGCGGCCTTGAGATCCTCGGGAGCGATCGAGGAGATGCCTTCGACATAGATGGATTTCTCGGCCACCTGGGTGCCGAAGGCGAGGCTCGCCAGGATCGCGAGCTTCTGCGCGGTGTCATGGCCATGGATGTCGAACGACGGATCGGCTTCGGCATAGCCGAGCCGCTGCGCGTCCTTCAGGCACTCGTCGAACGACAGGCCCTCCTGCTCCATGCGGGTCAGGATGTAGTTGCAGGTGCCGTTGAGGATGCCATAGACGCGGCTGATGCCGGTGCCGGCGAGGCCCTCGCGCAAGGTCTTGATGACCGGAATGGCGGCGCCGACGGCGGCCTCGAAATTCAGCGCGCCGCCAGACTTCTCAGCGGCCTTGGCGAGCTTGAGGCCGTGCTTGGCAATCAGCGCCTTGTTGGCGGTGACCACCGACTTGCCGGCCTTCAGCGCGGTGTCGATAGCCGACAGCGCGGGATCACCGGAACCGCCCATCAGCTCGACGAAGCAGTCGACTTCGGGATCGGCGGCCAGTGCCAGCGGATCCTTCGCCCACTTGATACCCGCGAGATCGATGGCGCGCTTCTTCTTCGACCGCGCCGTCACGGCCACGACCTTCACGGGACGTCCCGTCCGCTCGGTGAGCACGCGCCCCTGCTGCTCGATCAGACGAACGACTTCGGCACCCACGGTGCCGAGGCCCGCGATGCCCACTCTGAGGGGTGCGACCATGGAATCAAAGAACCTGCAGCAAGAAAAACGGGGGACTCAGCGCCGGTTGGCGAGAGGAACCACGTTGTGCAACGTTTCGATGCCGCTTTCAAGGAAGCGGCGAACGCCGCGAGCGGCCTGCCGGATGCGCTGCTCGTTCTCGACCATGGCAATACGGACATAGCCCTCGCCGTGCTCGCCGAAACCGACGCCCGGAGACACCGCGACGCCGGATTTCTCGACCATCAGGGTCGCGAACTGCATGCTCCCGAGGCTCTTGAACTTCTCCGGCAAAGGCACCCAGGCGAACATCGAGGCCTCGGGCGGCGGGATCTCCCAGCCGGCGCGGCCGAACGACTCGACCAGCGTATCCCTCCGCTTGCGGTAGACGTCGCGCATCTCGCGAATGCAGTCGTCGGGACCGTTCAATGCGGCCGTCGCCGCGACCTGAACCGGCGTGAACGCGCCGTAGTCGAGGTACGACTTCACGCGCGCCAAAGCGGCGATGATGCGCTCATTGCCGACGGCAAAGCCCATGCGCCAGCCGGCCATCGAATAGGTCTTCGACATCGAGGTGAACTCGACCGCGACATCCATCGCGCCCGGCACCTGCAGGACCGACGGCGGCGGGTTGTTGTCGTCGAAATAGACCTCGGCGTAAGCGAGGTCCGACAGAATCAGGATCTCGTGCTTTTTCGCGAATGCGACGAGGTCGCGATAGAAGTCGAGGCTCGCGACATAGGCGGTCGGATTGCTGGGATAGCAGACGATCAGCGCCAGCGGCTTCGGAATCGAGTGAATGATCGCGCGCTCGGCCGCCTCGAAAAACTGCGGCGTCGGCTCGGCCGGCACCGAGCGGATCACGCCGCCGGCCATCAGGAAGCCGAAGGCGTGGATCGGATAGCTCGGGTTCGGACACAGGATCACGTCGCCCGGCGCGGTGATCGCCTGCGCCACGTTGGCAAAGCCTTCCTTGGAGCCGAGCGTGGCCACGATCTGGGTGTCGGGGTTCAGCTTCACGCCGAAGCGGCGATCGTAATAGGCCGCCTGCGCGCGGCGCAGCCCAACGATGCCGCGCGACGCCGAGTAGCGGTCGGTGCGCGGCTTGCCCAGGGTCTCCTTGAGCTTTTCCAGCACATGCGCCGGCGCCGGCAGGTCCGGATTGCCCATGCCGAGGTCGATGATGTCGGCCCCGGCGTTCCGCGCGGCCGCCTTGGCCCGGTTGACCTGCTCGAACACGTAAGGCGGCAGACGGCGGATGCGGTAGAAATCTTCCATGGGTCTCTCGGCTCCAGCAACCGGGGGCGGGTCAGCCAGCAAGGCTGGTGCTGCGTCGCCGCGGACCGCGCAAATAAACCAGCGCTAGATCAGAAGTTTAGCGCGGGCTTACAGCTGGGCTGGCGACGACACGCGACGCTGTTGATTCCGGTGTTTTATCATGGTCGCCGCGCCGCGCCAGACAATTGCGCCGTCAGGACCGGCCGATTGCCCATCGTTTGGTCATTTCGGCTTGGCGCTCGTGGCCGCCGAGGCCTGCCGGTCGCGGGCAGCCAGCAGCTCCTTCTGGATCCTGGCCCGCTCCTCTGGCGAGATCGTCGCCCCGTCCCGATCGCGCGGCACGTCGTTCACCGGCAGATAGTCCCCGGGCTCCCGCGGCCGGGCAACCGCCTCGGCGTCGAGCGAGGGCATATCCGCGATCTGGCTGGAGCACGAGGCGAGCGCGAGCGCGGCGCACATCAACGCCACTCCCGCCACGGCACGCCTCGCCGCTGTCCAGCCCCGCCCCACCGGCATCCCGCCCAGCTCCCCTTCGGCGTCCCACGACGCCACCCACGCAACCCGGCACATTTTGCCGCAGCACAACCGCTTGTCACTCGAAACCTTGGCGACTGAACAGGATTTTTGCCCAGATGCGACGGAAAGGTGACGAAAGCAAGAAGCTTTCCGCAACGCAACACGCAGAAATCGAATTAACTGCAAACTCCCGCATTGTTGATCTCGCGCGGTGACGAAACGAATTCGACGCGATAGTGTAATCAGGCCATGACCGACGTTCAGAACAAGACCAATTCAGAAAAGACATTCGATGCGGAAGCCTTCGCGATGAACATCGCGAAAGCCATGGAAAGCAGCGGAAAGGCGTTGTCCGCCTACCTGAAGCCGCGCGAGACCGGCGAGGTTCAGGACCGGCCGCCGACGGAGCTGACGGAGGTCGTCAAGTCGTTCACGGCTGTCGCCGACTACTGGCTGTCGGACAAGGATCGCGCCAGCGAAATCCAGACCAAGATGGCGAAGGGCTATCTCGACCTCTGGGGCTCGGCCGCGCGACGTCTCGCGGGCGAGGAAGCGCCGCCGGCGATCTCGCCGTCGCCGCGCGACAAGCGTTTTGCCGATCCCGAGTGGAAGTCGAACCAGTTCTACGATTTCGTCATGCAGGCCTACCTGCTGACGACGCAGTGGGCGCAGGACCTCGTCCACAATGCCGAGGGGCTCGATCCGCGCACGCGCAAGAAGGCCGAGTTCTACGTCAACCAGATCACCAATGCGTTGGCGCCGTCGAATTTCGTCCTGACCAATCCCGAAGTGATGCGGCAGACCGTTGCTTCGAGCGGCGACAATCTCGTGCGCGGCATGCAGATGCTCGCCGAGGACATCGAGGCCGGCAAGGGCACGCTGAAGATCCGCCAGTCCGACCCGGCCAATCTCGAGGTCGGCGTCAACATGGCGACGACGCCGGGCAAGGTGATCTTCCAGAACGAAATGATGCAGCTGATCCAGTACGCGCCGGCGACGGAGAACGTGCTGCGCACTCCGCTGCTGATCGTGCCGCCCTGGATCAACAAGTTCTACATCCTCGACCTGCGCCCGGAAAAATCCTTCATCAAATGGTGCGTCGATCAGGGGCTCACCGTGTTCGTGATCTCCTGGGTCAATCCCGACAAGTCGTTGGGGACCAAGACCTGGGAAGACTACATGAAGGAAGGTCCGCTCACCGCGATGGACGTCATCGAGAAGGTGACGGGTGAGATGAAGGTCCACACGATGGGCTATTGCGTCGGCGGCACCATGCTGGCCACGACCTTGGCCTGGCTCGCCGACAAGCGCCGCCAGCGCGTGACCTCGGCGACGTTCCTTGCCGCCCAGGTCGACTTTACCCATGCCGGTGACCTCCTGGTGTTCGTCGACGAGACGCAGATCTCGGCGCTGGAGCGCGACATGCAGGCCTCGGGCGTGCTCGAGGGTAGCAAGATGGCGATGGCCTTCAACATGCTCAGGTCGAACGACCTGATCTGGTCCTATGTCGTCAACAACTACCTCAAGGGCCAGCCGCCGCAGGCGTTCGACCTGCTGCACTGGAACTCGGACGCCACGCGGATGTCGGCGGCCAATCACTCCTACTACCTGCGCAACTGCTATCTGGAGAACCGGCTGACCCAGGGCACCATGGTGCTCGACAACACCTTGCTCGATCTCTCCAAGGTGAAGGTGCCGGTCTACAATCTCGCCACCCGCGAGGACCACATCGCGCCGGCGGACTCCGTTCTCTACGGCTCGCAGTTCTTCGGCGGCCCCGTGAAGTATGTGCTGTCGGGCTCCGGCCACATCGCCGGCGTCGTCAACCCGCCCTCCTCCGGCAAGTACCAGTACTGGACCAACGACCAAATCCACGACATCTCGCTGAAGGACTGGATGAAGGGGGCGCAGGAGCACAAGGGCTCGTGGTGGCCGGACTGGCGCGAATGGCTCGGCCAGCTCGATCCCGAAGAAGTTCCCGCGCGCAGCATCGGCAGCGAGGCCTATCCACCGCTCGAGGATGCGCCCGGCTCGTATGTCCGCGTCCGCGCATAGCGTCATCAGCCGCGATTGACTATAACCGCTCCGTCCCGCCGGGACGGGACGGTAATCAGTTGAGGGGATCTCGATGACGCGCGAACTGTTCTGGCTGACGCTGACGGTCATTCTGACCGGCCTGCTGTGGGTTCCCTACATCCTGAACCGCTGCCAGGTCCGCGGCCTCACCGGCGCCATGGCCAACCCCTCCCGCAACGACAAGCCCCACTCGGCCTGGGCGAATCGGCTGATGTTCGCGCACGACAATGCGGTCGAGAACCTCGTGATTTTCGCGCCGCTGGTGCTGATCCTGAACGCGATCGACTACTCGACCAAATGGACCGTGCTCGCCTGCGCCGTCTATTTCTGGTCGCGCGTGGCTCACGTCATCGTCTACGCGATCGGACTGCCCGTGTTCCGGACGCTCGCCTTCGTGGTTAGTTTCGCCGCCCAGGCCGTACTGGCGATCGCGATCTTCGGCTGGCTGTGATCTCTACGGCAGATTGTCGCGTAGGAAGATGTCGATGCGGATGCGCTCCTGATCGGGGCTGATCGGCTCGCCCGAGCAATGGGCGAGCAGGACGCGCGCCGCCGAGCGCGCCTCGTGGCCGGGATCCTGGTTGATGATCGCGTCCAGCGTGCCGCGCACCAGGAAGCGTCGCGTATGCTGGGTCAGCTCATGAGTGATCCACACCACCTCGCGCGCCCGGCCCGAGGCTTCCAGCGCATCGGCGATGCCGCGATTGCCGGCGCCGCAGCAATAGATGCCGCGGAGGTCGGCATGGCGCGCGAGCAGCGCGGACGTCAACTCCCGCGTGCGCTCGCTGTCGTCGCGGCCCTCGATTACGGGCAAGGCGCGCAGATTGGGATACTCGCTCGACAGGATCTGGTTGAAGCCGAACTGCCGCTCCGCATGATCACGCAGCGACAGCGATCCGGCGATGACCGCGACGGTGCCCTGCTGGCCCCCGAGATAGCGTCCCATCAGCGTGGCGGCGGTTCGTCCCGCGGCCGGATTGTCGATGCCGACATAATGCAGACGGCGCGAACTCGGCGCGTCCGACACCAGAGTCACCACCGCAACGCCGCGCGCGGTGAGTTCGTCGATCGCGGCGCGGACACGGGGATGATCGAGCGCGATGACGGCAACGCCCTGATAGGCCGGCGACAGCGTTTCCAGCGCACTTGCCAGCACGTCCGGATCGAACACGTCGACGTGGAGGATGTCGATGAAGCCGCGCTGGCCGGCCAGCCAATCCGCGGTGTGCCGGACCTGCTCGGTCAGGCTGGTCATGAAACTGTTGCCGCCGGTCGGCAGCACGAAGGCGAAGCGGAAGCTCTGTCCGCGCGCGAGCCGCGCGGCGGCGATATCGGCGCGGTAGCCAAGCTTCGCCACCGCGGCCTCGACGCGGGCCACGGTCTTCGCCCTGACACCCTCGCGCCGGTTGATGACGCGGTCGACGGTCGCGAGCGACACGCCTGCCGTCCGCGCGACATCCTCGAGCGTGGCGCGAACGGGCGCCGGGGGCGCACCGGCTGTCACTCGCGGGCCGCCCATAGCATGCCGCGGGTCATCAACGTGCGAATCTCCGGCACGTCGAGCTCATAGGCACGATGGCCGAGGGAGGAATAGAACACGCGGCCGGAACCGTACCGCTTCTTCCAAACCACGGGCATCACGACACCCTCGATCCAGGGGGCGTGCTCGCCGCTGAAGGTCGTGGTCGCCAACACCTCGTTGGCCGGGTCGACATGCATGTAATACTGCTCGGACCGATGCTCGAAACTCGTCAGTCCCTTCATGATGGGATCGTCCGGCCTGGTCAAGTCGACCCGGTAGTCGATGATGTTGCCGGGATGCGCGACCCATTGCCCGCCGCACATGAACTGGTAGTCGACGGAGTCACGGAAGGCGTCGCCCATGCCGCCGTGATGGCCGGCCAGGCCGACGCCGCTGCGCACCGCGGCGCAAAGGTTGAGTGCCTCAGCTTTCTCGATCTTGGACATCGTATAGATCGGAATGATCAGCGAGAGATCATGGATGGCCGGATCGGCGAACGCCGCCGTCGTAGTCTCGATCCGGACCTCGAATCCTTCGGCCTTCAGCCAGCCCCGGATCATCGACGCACAGAGATCCGGGTCATGCCCGGCCCAGCCGCCCCATACAATCATTGCCTTGCGCATATGTCCGTCCTCAGTCGATCTGTCCGGTGTCGCGTCCCGCCGGCAGCATCGCCGGCCGCTCGACGCGGCTCTCGATCCTGACGCGGCGGCCTTCATTGGCGGAGGTCTGGAACGCCTCCATCACCTCCAGCACGTGGAAAGCCAGCGCGCCGCTGGCGCGATGCGGCCGGTCGTTCAGGATTGCGGTGGCCATGTCGGCCACGCCGATCGAGCGAAATTCACCGTCGACATGCCCGTGCGTCAGCGGCATCGTCTCCCAGTCGCCGCCGGTCTTGGCGACCTGCACCTCACCACCGAACCGATTGGGATCGGGTACCAGCATGCTGCCGTTGTCGCCATAGACCTCGATCGGCGCATGCCGGTGCTTCGGCACATCGAAGCTCATCGTGACCGACACCACTGCCCCGCTCTCGAATTCGAGCGTGCCGGAAACATGCGTCGCGACCTCGACGGGGATCAGCGTGCCGTTCATCGGCTGGCTCGTGACCAGACGCTCCGCCCGCGGGCGCGCGGTCGAGCCCATCACGCTCGCGACGGGACCGAGCAGCTGCACGAGGTCGGTGATGTAGTACGGCCCCATGTCGAGCATCGGGCCGCCGCCGCGCAGGTAGTAGAAGCCCGGCGCCGGGTGCCAGCGCTCATGCCCGGGACAGCCGAAGAAGACGCTGCCGGCGACCGGCGTGCCGATCGCGCCGTCGTCGATCAGCTTGCGCGCCGTCTGATGCCCGCCGCCGAGAAACGTGTCGGGCGCGCAGCCGACGCGCAGGTTCTTCTGCGCGGCCAACTCGATCACCTTGCGCGCTTCGGTGACGTCGATGCCGAGCGGCTTCTCGGAATGAACGTGCTTGCCGGCATTGAGCACCGCGAGGCTGACATCAGTATGCGCGAGCGGCACGGTGAGATTGATGACGATCTCGATGTCGTCGCGCTTGAGCAGCTGGTCGACCCGCATGCCCGGCAGGCCGAAGGCGGCGCCCTGGCGCTCGGCTGCATCGCTGCGCATGTCAGCCAGCGCCTTGATATCGAGGACCGGGAACCGCTGTGCCGCCTTCAGATAGGCCGTGCTGATGTTGCCGCATCCGATGATGCCGATGCCGACGCGTCTCATTGCATTCTCCGTGATGGCAGGTTCATCCCTTGACCGCCCCCGACGTCAGGCCGGCAACGATGTGCTTCTGGGCCAGGAGGAACAGGATGATGGTGGGCAGGATGGTCAGGGTGATGAAGGCGAGGATCAGGTGCCATTCGGACGAATATTCGCCCTGATAGACCATGATGCCGAGCGGCCAGGGATACAGCGCATCGGTGTTGAGCATCACCAGCGGCAGCAGGTAGGCGTTCCAGCTGTTGACGAAGGTGATGGTGCCAACCGTGGCCAGGATCGGGCGCGACAGCGGCAAGGTCACGTAGCGGAAGAATTTCACGTAGCTGCAGCCGTCGACCAGCGCGGCTTCGAGCAGCTCGTAGGGGATGTCCTTGAAGAAACGCCGTAGCAGCAGCACGCTCATCGCGAGACTGAACGCGACCTGCGGCAGCGCCACGCCAAAATAGGTATCGAGCAGGCCGAGGTCGCGCACCTTGATGAACAGCGGCAGCACCGCGGTGGCCGCTGGGAACAGCAGCCCCAGCGTCAGGTAGCTCAACAGCATCGAGCTGCCGAAGAACCGGACATGGGCGAAGGTGAACGCCGCCATGGAGGCGACGATCAGGGTCAGGATCACCGTGAGTGTCGAGATGATCAGCGAGTTGCGCAGCAGCTGCCAGTAGCGCCCGGAGAACAGGATGTCCGCATAGTTCTGCCACTCCCAGTGCTGCGGCAGGCCGAACGGATTGACGCGCAATTCGCCCAGCGACTTGAAGCCGCCGAGGAAGGTCGCGAGCAGCGGCACCAGCACGAAGATGGCGACGAGTGCCATAAATGCCGCCTTGAACAGTGCGGCGGGATCGAACGGCTCTCTCGTCGTCTCCGCCCTATTCATCGCGCATGAACCATCGCTTGTAGGTGAAGGCAAAGGTCACGCAGATCACGAACAGGATGACGCCGATGGCGCTGCCGTAGCCGACGCGCATGCGCGAGATGCCGTTGTTGTAGAGGAAGCTCACCATCGTGTTCGACGAGTCGGCCGGGCCGCCGCGCGTCAGCGGCATCACCAGGTCGAACAGCTGCAGCGAGCCGATGATGGCGAAGAACACCGAGAGCCGGATCGTCGGGTAGAGCAAGGGGATGACGACATGGCGCAGGCTCTGCGTCCGTGTCGCGCCGTCGATCCGCGCCGCCTCGATCAGGCTCTTGTCGATGCTCTGCAGCGCAGCGATAAACAGCATCATGTGGAAGCCGAAATACTTCCAGACGATCACGATCAGCACGGCCAGCATCGCGGTGTCAGTGGATGCGAGCAGATGCGGCGGCTCGGCGCCGAAGCTGCGCCAGATCGAGGCGACGAGCCCGTAATCGCCGTCATAAACGAAGCTGAAGATCAGCCCGGTGGCGATCTCGGCCAGGATGTACGGCATGAAGAACAGCATCCGCAGCGCCACCGCGCCGCGAAAGCGTTCCGCCAGCATCAGGGCCAGCGTCAGCGCCAGCGGCAGTTGCACGCACAGCGAAACCGCGATGATCAGGCCGTTGTTGCGGAGCGCGAGCCAGAACGCGCGCGTCTCCAGCACGAAGCGGTAGTTGTCGAAGCCGATCCAGTTGGTCGGCCGGCCGAAGCCGTTCCAGTTGAAGCCGGAATACCAGGCGGCCTCGCCGATCGGCAGCACCACGAACAGCGTGAACAGCAGCAGTGCCGGTGGCAGGAACAGGATGATCACCGTGAAACGGCCATCCCAGCTCGGGCCGCGGCTCGCCTGCGCGGCCAGCGGCGGCCGCGCGACCTGCAGCGACGACGTACTCGCGATCGGACGCACCTCAGTTGCCCTGCTTGCGCGCCGCCTCGATCGCCTTCGCCGCGTCCTGGGGACTCATGCTGCCGCCCGCGATCTCCGCGGAAACGTCGTTGACGACACGACCGACCGACGGTCCGAGGCTCTGGTCGTAGAAGTTCTGGTGATAGTTCGACTTCGCCAGATTCGACGCAATCTGCTTCATGAAGGCGTTGTTGAGGCCGGCGTCGGCGCCCTGCACCACCGGGACGATGAAATTGCCGGCCGCAAGCCGCGTCTGCACATCCTTCGAGATGAAGGTCTTCAGGAAGTCGACCGCCTCCTTCGGCGAGCCTTTGGTGACCAGCCAGCCGGTGATGCCGCCGAGCGTATCGGTCGGCGCGCCCTTGCCGCCGGCCACGGTCGGGAAGTCGAACCAGCAGATCTTGTCCTCGCCCAAGCCCACCTTGTCGGCCGCGAGCGCCCGCTGCAGGTTGTAGACCGAGCTGATCGCCAGCGTCATCGCCGCCTTGCCGTCGCCGAAATAGCCAACGGCCTGCGGGTTCTTGAAACCGAGGAAACCGTTCTGGAACGGCTGGAGATCGACCAGCTGCTTGAACATCTCGCCCGACTTGACGAAGGTGTCACCGGCGAAGCCGCCATTCTCGCCGCGCAGCGCTGCATCGAAGGCCGGCTTGCCGCCGATGCGCACCGCAAGATGCGTCCAGTAGAAATGCAGCGGCCATTTGTCGGCGCCGCCGACGACGATCGGCGTGACACCCGCGGCCTTCAGGGTCTTCACGGCGCCGAGCAGATCGTCCCACGTCTTGATGGCTGCGGGATCGACCTTCGCCTTGGCCATCAGCTCCTTGTTGCAGACGAAGCCGACCTGCGACAGCGCGGTCGGCAGACCGTAGACTTTGCCATTGTCGCTGAAGGCCGCGAGCGCCGCTGGAGTCAGGCTGTCGCTGTAGCCCTTCACCTGGTCGGTGATGTCCTCGAGAACGCCGGCTTCGATCTGCGCCTTCAGCACGCCGCCGGCCCAGCTATAGATGATGTTCGGCCGGTCCTTGGACTGCAGGATGGTCGGCAGCTTCGCCTTGTAGGCCTCGTTCTCGAGGAACTGCATCTCGATCTTGGTGCCCGGGTGCGACGCCTCGTAGGCGCGCGCCACCTCCTCCCAGATCTTCACCTGGGCCGGATTGACCTCGATGTGCAGCCATTTGACGGTGGTGTCGGCAACGGCGGCGGTGCCCGCAAGCACGCATGCGGCCGCAGCGACTCCCAGCTTCGCGAGCAGTCTCATCAGAATCCTCCCAACCATTTTGTTTGTTGAGGTAATCCTGTCCTCAATTTTTGAGGTGCGCAACTAAAATTCTGACCTGACAACCTCACGTCTGATGAAGCTTCGCGCGTGCAGCACGATTGCGCGATGCACAATGCGCACGCGAGATCGTGCCGACGTTGTCAGTCGAACTGTTGCTGTGAGGACCAGGGGCATGCCCGACAATCAGCAGCACGCCGCGCTGGCGCGGGCGTGCTGCTTCGCTCGCCAACGGCCGGCCCGGCTCCCTGCACGCGCGGGGCCGGCCCCGCCTCAGCCGTCGAGGGCGTCGATCAGCGTTTCGTCGACCAGCGGACGCAGGCTGAAATCGTCCTTCAGACGCGTGCGTCCGTACCAGTCGAGCAAGGTAACCTCCTTGCCGAGATAGCGCTGCATCGCCAGGCCGAACAGCGGATGGTCCTTGTTGGCGATCGCAAAGCTCTTGCGGTCGAGATCGCGGTCGCGCTGATAGATGGCCTCGATCTCATCGAGGAAGCCGGAGAGCATGGTCTTCAGACGCGCCTCGACCTCATTCACCGCGGCCAGATCGACGCCTGCTTCGACCAAGTGCCCCTTGACGTCATCCAGTTCCTCGTTGAGCGCCAGCCAGGCGATGTCGCGCTCGCGCAAGAACGACAGGCTGCGATGGATGCGCAGGTACCAGGGGCACTTGATCTTGACCATGTCGCCGTTGGCGAACTGGATGACGTAGCCTTCCCTGCCCTCCATATCAGTGAGCGAGTCGATGGCCGCCGCAAGCGACAACCCGTCGAAACGATGCACCAGCGGAACGCCGTGGCTGCCGATCAAGTCATGAACGGCATGGCCGCTGTCCAGCATGACATACTGGCCGGTGACGTTGTCGCGCACATGCAACAACCGCAGCTCGGGCTGATCCTGCGCGACGACGATCCGGGCGTCGGGATGGGTCAACTCGAAGATCGCGGTCATGCCGGCACTTGCGATTTCCTTGGCGAAGGCGTCGATGCCGGCGTGCTCCGGCCGGTCCAGCAGCTGAGCCGCCAGACGAACCACATCGGAGTTGAACGACTTCTTTGACCGCCACTTCAGCTGATCATCGACCCAGGCCGTCGCGACCATGCTGCCGTCGAGCTTGTCGTAGATCGCGACGATATCGTCGCGCGAAAGCAGCCGGTCCGGCGCCAGCCATTCCTTCTCGCCGACATTGAAGAACTTGTGCAGCGGCCGCGACACGATGTGGCCGGCGCGGTCGAACGCGATGCCGCGGCACTCCAGCGCCTCGGGAGAGTCGAAGGTCTTGGAGTCCATGAACAGATAACAGCCGAGCGTGATGCCATTGGGCTGGGAGAGGAAACGGATCTCCTTCTTCCCGGCGACCGCGGGCTCGACGTCGGAAATATACCGAATGGTCTTGAACATCGTTGCATTCCAAAATCGACGTCAGTTGGAGCGCGAGGCTCTGTCAGGTGCAGCGCGCCTTGAAGTCGGCGGCGACCAGCTTCGCCATCACCTCATTGAGGTGCGCTTGATCGCGGGTCTCGATCACCAGCTCCAGCAAGGTCGCCTTCGCCGGCAGAGCGGAGAAGGTGCGCTGATGCGACACCTCGATGATGTTGGCACCGGCATCGGCCAGCAGAGCGGACACGGCCGCGAGCTGTCCCGGGCGATCGACGATGTCGATCGACAGCTGCGTCAACCGGCCCTCGCGGGCCAGTTCGCGCGTGAGAACGGAGGCGATCAGGCGGGTATCGATGTTGCCGCCGCACAGCACGAGGCCGACATTGCGGCCGGCAAACGGCGCGGGATGCGCGAGCACGGCCGCGAGCCCCACGGCGCCGGCGCCCTCGACGACCGTCTTCTCGATCGAGATCAGCGTGGCGAGCGCGCGCTCGATCTGCGGCTCGGTCACGAGCAGGATGTCGTCGACGAGATGGCCGATGATCTCGGTCGTGATGCGGCCCGGTGATTTCACCGCGATGCCCTCCGCCAGCGTGTCGCCGCGCATCGGCAGGCTGCTGTGATTGATCGCGTTGTACATCGACGGATACAGCTCGGCCTGAACGCCGATGATGCGCATGTCCGGCTTGAGCGCCCTTGCAGCGACCGCCATGCCGGAGATCAGCCCGCCGCCGCCGATCGGCACCACCAGCGTGTCGAGTTCGGGCACCACCGCCAGCATTTCCAGCGCAACCGTGCCCTGCCCCGCGATGATCAGCGGATCGTCGTAGGGATGGATCATGGTCATGCCGCGCGCAGCGCCATGCTCCCTTGCGAATGCGCCGGACTCTTCCAAAGTCGCTCCGGAGATCACGACCTCGGCGCCATGCCGCTTGGTATTCTCGATCTTCACCATCGGCGTACCCACGGGCATCACGATGGTCGCGGGAATGCCGAGGCGCCGCGCATTGTACGCGACGCCCTGCGCGTGGTTGCCGGCGGACATCGCGATCACGCCGCGCTCTCTCTGCTCAGCCGACAGCGCATTCAGCCGGTTCAGCGCGCCGCGCTCCTTGAACGACGACGTGAACTGCAGGTTCTCGAATTTGAGCCAGATGTTGCAGCCGCAGATCTCGCCGAGCGTCCGGCTCTGGTTGCAGGCGGTCTCGAGCACGACGCCGCCGATCGTATCTGCGGCGGCGCGGACATCGTTCATGGTGACGGGCAGCGCAGTCAGATCGATAGCGGTCATGGGGGTCGCCCAGCTTTGGTTTGCGGCGAGGCAGGCGGAGCGCCGGCCTCGCATGATGTTCTAATCGTTCCGGCCGGATGACCCCGGATCGACCTCAGCCGAGATCGGGCAGCCCGAGCATCAGCCGCATGTTCTGCACGGCTGCGCCCGAGGCGCCCTTGCCGAGATTGTCGAGCCGCGCCACCAGCACCGCCTGATGGTGCTTGTCGCTGGCGAACACGTGCAGCTCGAGCTGGTTGGTGTCGTTGAGCGCCTCCGGCTCGAGCCGGCCACTCTTGGCCGCCGCGCCGTCGAGCGGCATCACCGAGACATATTTGCTGCCGGCATAGTGCTTCGCCAGCGCGGCCTGCAGGTCGGCTCCCGAGGGCTTGCCCGGCAGCGCGTCGAGCTGCAGCGGCACGGAGACCAGCATGCCCTGCCGGTAGTTGCCGACCGAAGGAATGAAGATCGGCCGCCGCGTCAGCTTCGAATAGAGCTGCAACTCGGGCAGATGCTTGTGCTCGAGGCTGAGGCCGTACAGCTCGAAATTCGGCGCGGTGCCGTTCTCATAAGCCGCGATCATGGCCTTGCCGCCCCCCGAATAGCCGCTCACCGCGTTCACGGTCACCGGATAATCCTGCGGCAGCAGTCCGGCATCGACCAGCGGCCGCAGCAGCGCGATGCCGCCGGTCGGATAGCAGCCGGGATTGGAGACCTTGCGGGCATTGCGGATCTTGTCGGCCTGGTCGACCACAAGCTCCGGGAAGCCATAGGCCCAGTCCGGTGCGACCCGATACGCGGTCGAGGCGTCCAGCACCTTCGGTGCCGCGCTGCCCATGCCGTCGATCAGCGCGACCGTCTCCTTCGCGGCATCGTCGGGCAGACAAAGGATGACGAGGTCGACCTCGGCCATCAGCGTCCGCTTGGCTTCCGGATCCTTGCGCTTATCCTCGGCGATCGTCTTCACGACGATGTCGCTCTGATGCGCGAGCCGCTCGGCGATCCCGAGGCCGGTCGTGCCCGAGCCGCCGTCGACGAACACCGAACGCATCGCGGCGCCCGCTCCGGTCTGAGCTTTCGCCGGGTTGCTATCGATCACGGTCATGACACGCTCCTTCAGGTCTGGGTTTCACCGGCAAAGGCCTGAGGCCGCGCCTGCCGCATGAGAGAGGAAATCTGTTGCGAGCCGATGTCGGGCCGCTCGCCGAGCCGGGTCGCCACCGCGGCGTAGTCGGCCTCGGACTTGTGCTGGTTGAGCTTGAAGCTGCCCTCGACCTCGTCGATCGTCATCACGATCCCGACGATCGCCTTGCGCATCGCCTCCAGTCGGCCGGCCGTCATCTTGTCCGAGGTCCATGGCGTCTTCGGCAACAGCCGCTGCTCGAACTTGGCACTGAGCGCGTCAGCCTGTGCGGCCAGCTCGGCCTCTGACAGCACCTGCGCCGCGCCGGTCAGATGCACCGTCTGATAGAGCCAGGTGGGCACCTGGTCCGGCGAGACGTACCAGTCGGCCGACACATAGGCGTCGGAGCCGTTAACGGCGACCAGCCACGGGGTCTTGCCGTCGGCGAGCTTCACCAGCGGATTGTTGCGGGCAACATGAAAGAACGCCTGTGGCGTACCGTCGTTCAGCGCCCCCAGATGAAATGGCAGCGGGGATGCGACCGGCTTGGCACCGTCCCACGCGCAGACCGTGCCGAAGCCGCGCGCGTCGGCGAAGCCGAGGCTCGCGGCGCGGTCAGGCTTGAAAGGCGGTGGCGTGTACATCGGAAACTCCTGCTGGACGAAGGAGCCGCCTGATCAATCTCGCTGCAAGGGAAAGGTCTGCCGCGGGACCGGATCCGGCGGCAAGGGTGATGATCTAGACGCAGACCATCGCCCGTACCGCGGGGGTACGACGGCGCATGTCGGCGATGAAAATGGTCGCTGCGTTGATCATGGGCGCAGGGCTATAAGACCGCGCGGTTCCTGCGTCAAGGTCGCAACGCGCCGTGCCGCGGATCAGACCGTGCGCCACAGCCATTCCATGATGCGCCCGATGATGTCGCCGAACAGCAGCAGCACCGCCGACCAGACCAGCGCCGACACGAAATTGGCGATCTGGAACATCATGTAGGGCATCTCGAAGATGCCGGCCGCCAGCGGCACCGAGGCGCGGAGCGGACCGAAGAATCGGCCGATGAAGATGCTCGGCACGCCCCAGTCGCGGACAAAGGCCTCGCCGCGCGGCAGCAGCTCCGGATAGAGCGACAGCGGCCACATCTGGGCGACGCGGTCCTTGTAGCGATAGCCGAACCAGTAGGACACCCAGTCGCCGAGCGCAGCTCCAATACCGCCCGCCAGCCACACCGGCCAGAAGCTGATGCCGGTGGCGCCGATCAGGGCACCGATCGCGACCAGGGCGCCCCACGCCGGGATCAGCAGCGAGATGAAGGCCAGGGACTCGCCGAAGGCCAGCAGCAGGACGACCGGGGCAGCCCAGGCCTGATGGTCGCGCACGAAATCGGCAACCGCGCGGCCAAAATCTTCCATCTGCTCGACGCCTTTCTGCTTTGGGGCGCTTAAGTGCTTGAAGGCCTTCGCGGTTCCCTGGCGCAGACTGGTACGCCACGGAGCCGGCCGACTTCAAGTCACAACAACCGGCTGTCGCGCGTGAACGCGGCCGAATGGCCTGTCCGCAGCAGGGTCCCTCGTTTCCGGGATCATTGTCTTATGCCGGTCCATGGCATAGTCAGGCGCAACGATTCGTTCCATCTCGCGCAAGCGCAACATCAAGATTCCATGGGTAAGCCGTTGAAATCAGCTGCAAAAGCCAAGGCCAAGGGCGTCGCCGACCCGCTGGCGGCGTTCGCCGCCAAGGGCAAGGCCCAGACCAAGCCCGAAGCCAAATCTCCAGCCAAGCCAGCCGCGCGTGCGGCAGGTTCCGAGGGTGAATATACCGCTCGCGACATCGAGGTGCTGGAAGGCCTGGAGCCGGTGCGCCGCCGCCCCGGCATGTACATTGGCGGCACCGATGAGAAGGCGCTGCATCACCTGTTCGCCGAGGTCATCGACAACTCGATGGACGAGGCGCTGGCCGGCCACGCCACCTTCATCGAAGTCGAGCTCGACGCCGAGGGCTTCCTGACCGTCACCGACAACGGCCGCGGCATTCCGATCGACCCGCACCCCAAATTTCCGAAGAAGTCGGCGCTCGAAATCATCATGTGCACCCTGCACGCGGGCGGCAAGTTCGATTCCAAGGTCTATGAGACCTCGGGCGGTCTGCACGGCGTCGGCATCTCCGTGGTGAACGCGCTGTCGACCCGGCTCGAGGTCGAGGTCGCGCGCAACCAGAAGCTCTATCGCATGATCTTCGAGCGCGGCCATCCCAAGGGCAAACTCGAGGAGGTCGGCAAGGCGCCGAACCGCCGCGGCACGCGGGTGCGATTCCAGCCCGACCCGACCATCTTCGGCGCCAAGGCGACGTTCAAGCCGCAGCGCCTGTTCAAGATGGCGCGCTCCAAGGCCTATCTGTTCGGCGGCGTCGAGATCCGCTGGAAGTGCGATCCGTCGCTGCTCAAGGGCATCGAGGACGTCCAGCCTGAGGCGACGTTCCACTTCCCGGGCGGCCTCAAGGACTATCTGGCCGCCGCGATCCACGCCGACACGCTGGTCCACCCCGACATCTTCGCCGGCAAGTCGGGCCGCACCGGCGGCCATGGCGGCTGCGAATGGGCGGTGGCCTGGACCGCCGATGCCGACGGCTTCCTGTCGTCCTATTGCAACACGATTCCGACGCCCGATGGCGGCACGCATGAGTCGGGCATCCGCAGCGCCCTCCTTCGCGGCCTCAAGGACCACGCCGAACGCGTCGGCCAGGGCAAGCGTTCGGCCAACATCACCTCCGAGGACATCATGGCGGGCGCCGCCATCATGCTCTCGGTGTTCGTGCGCGAGCCGGAATTCCAGGGCCAGACCAAGGACCGTCTCGCCACCGCCGAAGCGCAGCGGATCGTCGAGCAGGCGGTCAAGGACCCGTTCGATCACTGGCTGTCCGGAAATCCGGTGCAGGCGAACCGGCTGCTCGACTTCGTCGTCGAGCGCGCCGAGGAGCGCATCCGCCGCCGCCAGGAAAAGGAGACGGCGCGCAAGACCGCGACCAAGAAGCTGCGCCTGCCCGGCAAGCTCGCCGACTGCACCGACGCCGGCACCGAAGGCTCCGAGCTGTTCATCGTCGAGGGCGATTCGGCCGGCGGCAGCGCCAAGCAGGCGCGCGACCGCAAGAAGCAGGCCGTGCTGCCGCTGCGCGGCAAGATTCTCAACGTCGCCTCGGCCGGCAAGGACAAGCTGACCGCCAACGCCCAGCTCGCCGACCTCGTGATGGCGATCGGCGCCGGCACCAACGCCGCGTATCGCGAAGAGGATCTGCGCTACCAGCGGATCATCATCATGACCGACGCCGATGTCGACGGCGCCCACATCGCCTCGCTGTTGATCACCTTCTTTTACCGGCAGATGCCGCGGCTGATCGACGAGGGCCATCTGTACCTCGCCGTGCCGCCGCTCTACCGGCTGACGCATGGCAGCAAGACGTTCTACGCCCGCGACGACGCCCATCGGGACGAGTTGCTGAAGCGGGAGTTCAACGCCAACGCCAAGGTCGAGATCGGCCGCTTCAAAGGCCTCGGCGAGATGATGCCCGCGCAGCTCAAGGAAACCACCATGGATCCGGCCAAGCGGACCCTGCTGCGGGTGACGCTGGTCGCCGACGACCGCGACGGCACCGCCGACTCGGTCGAGCGCCTCATGGGGACCAAAGCGGAGGCCCGCTTCGCCTTCATTTCTGAAAAGGCGGAATTTGCCAGCGACGAGCTGCTCGACGTCTAGTTTTTGGCCGGTTTCTCGCGACGATTGCAGGTTCCACGCGCTCGCGTGGGCCTGCTTTTCTCTTTCCTAACCAATATGTTAACGCGCCGAACGGCGGTCCGGACCGTACTTTCCCCTGCGGGTGTGCTCAAGCGGCAACAGCTTTTAGGCACCAATCGGCTATAGTCCGGACACATGAGGCGAGGGAATCGCCGCCGCCCGGCACTTACGTCACGACGACTTGGGGATTTTGATATGAAAAAGCTTTTGCTCGCTGCCGCTTCGATCGTGGTGATGACTGGCGCAGCATCGGCTGCTGACCTCGCCGCCCGCCCGTATGCCAAGGCGCCGATGATGGCTCCGGTTGCCCCGAGCTGGACCGGCTTCTACATCTTCGGTGGTGCTGGCGGCGGTCTCTGGGATGCCGACTCGCACACCAACTTCAACGGCGTGCCGGTGACGATCGATCAGCGCGTCGGTGGCGACGGCTTCCTCGGCACCGTGGGTGCTGGCTACGACTGGCAGGTCAACCCGACCTGGGTGTTCGGCGTGTTCGCCGACGGTCAGTTCGGCAGCCTCCGCGGCACCCTGCAGGATCAGTTCGCTGCCCTCACCGGCCGCATCAAGATGGAAACCGCCTGGGCCGCTGGCGCTCGCGTCGGTTACCTGGTTGCGCCGAACGTTCTCTCCTACGTCAACGCCGGTTACTCCGGTTCGCACTGGTCGGGCACCAAC
Source organism: Bradyrhizobium sp. HKCCYLRH3099 (assembly GCF_051167855.1). Classification (NCBI taxonomy): domain Bacteria; kingdom Pseudomonadati; phylum Pseudomonadota; class Alphaproteobacteria; order Hyphomicrobiales; family Nitrobacteraceae; genus Bradyrhizobium; species Bradyrhizobium sp. HKCCYLRH3099. The sequence continues at coordinate 149,897 of NZ_JBNPTW010000007.1, read as the reverse complement.
CTGACCACGCTGACCGGCGCTGCTTCCGGTTTCCGCACCGACGGTTTCGATCGCGCTGGCTGGTTCGTCGGCGGCGGTGTCGAGAACAACCTGAACATCTTCGGCATCTCGGCGCCGGGCTGGTTCATGAAGACCGAATACCGCGCGGCCTATTACGACCGCAAGGACGTCCTGGTCCGCACCAACGCCGGCCTGGCGACGACCGACAGCGTCTCGTTCAAGCCGTGGGTGCAGACCATCACGACCTCGCTGGTCTACCGCTTCAACTGGACCGGCCCGGTGGTCGCAAAGTACTGAGCCATCGGCGCTCGGCACTGTCCGAATTCTTTGCGAAGAGCCCCGGGTCAACCCCGGGGCTTTTTGTTTTGGGCGCCAACATGCGGCGCTGGTCAGTGTGACGATGCGCCGCTAGGCTGACCTCCACAAAAAAGACGGCAGCAGCGTCTCCGATGCTGTGCAGCCAGTCGACACGGGAGGATGTGGCCATGCGAAGATTCTTGATGATCGGCGGCCTGCTCCTGCTCGCGATCGGCCTGTTCTGGGTCGGTCAGGGCACCGGCGTGGTGGCCTGGCCGCGGACGAGCTTCATGATCAACCAGCTGCAATGGGCCGGCTATGGCGTCGGCATGGGCGCGCTGGGCCTGGTCATGATCTGGCAGGGCACCTGCTGATTCATTGAAATCAATATTGGAGAGAACGCATGGCAGGCCGTTTCGACCTGAGTGGAAAAGTTGCGATCGTCACCGGCGGCAATGGCGGCATCGGTCTGGGCATGGCCCGCGGACTGGCCGATGCCGGCGCCGATATCGCCGTGGTCGGACGCAACGAGGAGAAGTCGCAGGCGGCTGTTACCGATCTCGCCGCCCGCGGTGTCCGCGCCATCGCCGTCAAGACCGACGTCAGCAACAAGGACGATGTCGCCGCGATGGTCGCGCGTGTCACCGCCGAGCTCGGGCGAATCGACATCCTGATCAACAACGCCGGCATGAGCATCCGCAAGCCGCCGCATCTGCTCGAGCTCGAGGAATGGCAGGAGGTGATCGATACCAACCTGACCAGCGCCTTCCTGTGCTCCAAGGCCGCCTACCCCGCCCTCAAGGCCAATGGCGGCGGCAAGATCATCAATATCGGCTCGATGCTGTCGATCTTCGGCGCGAGCTTCGCGCCGGCCTATGCCGCCAGCAAGGGCGGCATCGTGCAGTACACGCGCGCCTGTGCCTGCGCCTGGGCGCCCGACAACATCCAGGTCAATGCGATTCTCCCAGGCTGGATCGACACCGATCTGACGCGCGCCGCCCGCAAGCAGATCGACGGCCTGCACGACCGCGTGCTGGGACGCACGCCGGCCGGGCGCTGGGGCGACATCGACGACTTCGCCGGCATCGCAACGTTCCTGAGCTCGCCGGCCGCGGACTTCGTCACGGGCACCGCGATTCCGGTCGACGGCGGCTACTCGATCATGGCCTGACGTTGCGCCTCAGCGCCGGAAGCTCTTGATCTCCGACACGCTGCCGTCGCGATAGGTCAGCTCGACCGAGACGAACTTCGTCGCCGGCGGCAGCTTGAGATAGGGCGTCGCGTTGGAGGGAATCGCGCTGGGGTCGCGCATGTCGCAGCCGGGCATGTTCAGCACCTTGTCCGGCACGGCCGAGTCGATGCCGATGCGCACCTCGCGGATCGCGCAGCGATACGACATCAGGTGCGTGTAGTAGACGAGCAGCCCGTTGAACTCGCGGAACGACAGCCAGCTCGTCGCGGTCATGTCGAGGATCTTGCGCTGGTCGCGCACCAGCGCGGTCTCCGGCTCGAACCGGATCGGAAATGGCCCCTGCATTTCGCCGGAGGCATCGACATAGCGGACCTGGATGGTGCCTGCGGGCTCGTCCGCCGGCAGCTGGATCGACGGATTGGGCATGCGCTTGCGCGTGCGCGGATCCAGCACGTCCATGAAGCCGGTCTCGCGGAAGTCTCCGCTTTCACCCATGCGCCAGGAAATGCCGAGCGTCGGGTCGGCGATCGAGAACGTGACGGTCCAGCCGCCATTGTGGCGCGAGAACATCGCGATCGGCGCGTTCAGGATCTCGTTGGCCGGCGGGATCTTCGGCGCGGAGACCGGCGGCAGCGCCGCGAGCTTCTGCTGCGGCTCGGCCGGCTTGTCGGCGACCGGCCCCTTGGCCATCCCGTTGAGGAAGACATCGTCGACCATCTGGTCGAAATAGACCGGGATCTGCTTGTGGCGCACGGTCTCGGCGAGTTCGCTGACGGCGCGCCGGGTGCGCTGAGCGACCTGGACGAGGTTGACTCCGGGCTGCGTCAGCTCCTTGGCGAAGGTGCGCGTGAACACCGAATTCGGATTGGCGTCATCATTCGAAAGCCGGTCGAGCGCGGTCTGCCGCGGACCGGCCGAGAACACCGAGAACACGCCCTCGGGCAGCTGCGTCATCGGCGCCAAGCCGCCGCCACCTGCGACGGCGCGCGTGCCCGAACGCTCGAACGGATTGTTGCGGCAGGCGTCGAAGACCAGGATGGAGGTGCGCGCCTTCTTGTTCTGCAGCCGCTCGATGATGCGGTCGGCAAGGATCGAGGCGTCGCGCACCAGCTCCTCCTGCCCTTCAGTCGCGGCCGGCACGTCCGTCGGCAGCAGGAAGTTCTGGCCGGCGATCTCGAAGCCATGGCCGGCGTAGAAGAAGAACGCGGTATCGCCTGGCTCGACCGCGTTGTCGAACGCGAGCAGCGTCTGGCTGAACTGCTGCCGATTCAGGTTTTCCGCAACCATGACGTTGAAGCCGAGCTGCTTCAGCGTATCGCCCATGGTGCGCGCGTCGTTGACGGCCTTCTGCAGCTTCGGGACGTAACGATAGTCGTTGTTGCCGACGACGAGCGCCACGCGCTTCTCGGCATGGGCGGCCGGAGCCACGACCATGGCCAGCAGGGCCACCAGGAGCGCCTGCACCGTCCGCATCGATCTCATCATTCGTCCCTGCCCTCGTCGCATGAGGCTGCGCCTCCGATAGTCGGCCGCCCCTCACCGCCGGTTCACGCAGCCAGGCTGGCGCGCCCTGCCCCGGCGGCTTGGCGCCGAACACACGCCGCAATTCCGTCGACAATTCGACGGCGCCTCGCCTTGCCATTCCGGCGCGCCGACTTCGGTGACCCCGAAGTACGACGGCAAGACGACGAGTTGCCCGGAAAAAATGCAAAAACATTAAGCTTTTTCGGCACTTCGCGACCCTCTTCCATTGACTTTGCGCGATTCGCCCCTATCTTCCGCAGCAGCGCGGCCGGGAAATCCGATTCCTGAGAAATTCGCCGCCGGTCAGCGTAAGTCAGAAAACCCCCAGCTTCCTTAGAGCATGCCGTTTCGGGGTTGAACGCGACCACAGCCTTTTACCCCTCGATTCCTAACGGCGGCGTCGAATAGAGGCCCCGTCGCCTGTTGGCGCGTGACATAGAGGCTCGATGTCTTTTTCCAATCTCGGCTTGTCCGACAAGGTGTTGGCTGCAGTAGCGGCAACCGGATACACCACGCCCACTCCCATTCAGGAACAGGCGATTCCGCATGTGCTGGCGCGCCGCGACGTGCTCGGCATCGCCCAGACCGGCACCGGCAAGACCGCCGCCTTCGTCCTGCCGATGCTCACCATCCTGGAAAAGGGCCGCGCCCGAGCGCGGATGCCGCGCACGCTGATCCTGGAACCGACCCGCGAGCTCGCCGCCCAGGTCAAAGAGAATTTCGACCGTTACGGCGTGGGACAGAAGCTCAACGTCGCCCTGCTGATCGGCGGCGTCTCCTTTGGTGATCAGGACGCCAAGCTGACCCGCGGCGTCGACGTCCTGATCGCCACGCCGGGCCGCCTGCTCGACCACACCGAGCGCGGCGGGCTGCTGCTGACCGGTGTCGAGCTCCTGGTCATCGACGAAGCCGACCGCATGCTCGACATGGGCTTCATTCCGGACATCGAGCGCATCTGCAAGCTCGTGCCCTTCACCCGGCAGACCCTGTTCTTCACCGCGACCATGCCGCCGGAAATCCGGCGCATCACCGACGCCTTCCTGCATAATCCGCAGAAGGTCGAAGTCTCCAAGCCGGCTACGACCGCGGTCACCGTCACCCAGTTGCAGGTGCCGTCGGGACGCGAGGCGCATCAGAAGCGCGACGTGCTGCGCCGCCTGCTGCGCGAGGCCAAGGATCTCAAGAACGCAATCATCTTCTGCAACCGCAAGCGCGACGTCGCGATCGTGCACAAATCGCTGCAGAAGCACGGCTTCAGCGTCGGCGCTCTGCACGGCGACATGGACCAGTCAGCGCGCATGGCCGCGCTCGATCAGTTCCGCAAGGGCGAGCTGCCGCTGCTCGTGGCCTCCGACGTGGCTGCCCGCGGCCTCGACATTCCCGAAGTCAGCCACGTCTTCAATTTCGACGTGCCGCATCATTCCGACGACTACGTCCATCGCATTGGCCGCACCGGCCGCGCCGGCCGCACCGGAACCGCGATCTCGATCGTGTCTCCCGCCGATCAGAAATCGGTCGTCGCCATCGAGAAGCTGATCGGTCAGCCCATCCCGCAGATCGAAGGCAACTACGAGGTCGAGGACTCCTCGCACGACGACGAGCAGCGTGAACGTCGTCCGCGCGATCGCGACAGTTCACGTCGCAGCCGCGGCAAGGCTCCCCGTGAGCGGGAACCTCGCGAGCCCCGTGAGCGGGAGCGCGAGCCACGTGAGCGAGAACCGCGTCCGGCCGCTGCCGCTCCGCGCGCACCGCAGGCCGCCACGCCGCGCCCCGCACCCGCGCCCCGCAGCGATCAGCCGCGCAATGAGCATCGCCGTTCGCGGCGCGATCAGGACAATGAGCCTGCGGATCATTCACATCTTCCGGCGTTTCTGCTGCGCCCGGTGCGCGCGCCGCTGCCTTGATAAGACTCGATGTTCCGAGCGGCTCGAGATGAAGCGCGCTCGGAACTCTCACGCTTCATCTGAGTTCCGCCTTCTCAGATGAGTTCCGGTGAACTAACCAACCTAGGTTAGTCGTCGTCAGGCCGTTCCAGATCCGCTCAAATCGAACGATGCCGGCACAGCGACCTGGGGAGTGCCACAGCACCGCGTCGCTTCACCACATATGTAGCTCATCAAGCATATGAGCTGTGGAATACCGCCGACCGGCGCGCAGCCGCTCCGCAACTCTACGGCCGTATTTACCCCTGGTTCACGAACGTCCTTTAGCTTGGCCGGCATTGTTTATTTCATTGCTGTGACGGCGACGCGGGCGATTGGGGAGAACCTGTTGTGGTCAACGCGCTTGACGAACACGAACGCACGATGGGCTTCGCCGAGGTCGCGCTCAGCCAGATCAAAACGCTTCGCCACTCGGCCACTCCGCGCAACTACGAGATCTGGTACGTCTACGCGACCGGCTACAATGCGCCGCTGAACGACGTCATCAACGAGACGCTGTCGCGCAACGGCAAGCTGACGCAATCCGACCTCGATCAGCTCTACGAATCCTACCTCGCGCATCTCAAGACATCGGATCGCATCGACAAGGTCGGCGCACGGGTCGTCGGCGAGATCGACGACCTCATGGGCATGATCACCGATGCCCTGGGCCGGACCGCGAGCTATGACGCGAGTCTCGCCGGTGCCGATCGCATGCTGGCGTCGGCGACCAATCGCGAGCAACTGGTCGACATCATCGAAGCGCTGGCGCACTCCACCAAGGAGATGCGCGAGACCAACCGGATTCTGGAGGAGCGGCTGTCGCTGTCCAAGGACGAGATCAGCGGCCTGCAGCACAGCCTCGAAGTGATCCGCGCCGAAAGCCTGACCGATCCGCTGACCGGGCTCGGCAACCGGAAGTATTTCGACCGGATGATCGAAACGACCGTGCAGACGGGGCTCGTGACCAGGCAGCCGCTGTCGCTCCTGATGTTCGACATCGATCATTTCAAGTCGTTCAACGACTCCTACGGGCACCTCACCGGAGACCAGGTGCTGCGCCTGGTCGGGATGACCTTGAAGCACGCGATCAAGGGCCAGGACATCGCCGCGCGCTATGGCGGCGAGGAGTTCGCCGTCGTGCTCCCGAACACGTCGCTGCAGCACGCGCTGACGGTGGCGGACCAGATTCGCCGCGCCGTGACCGCGAAGGAGCTGAAGAAGAAGTCGACCGGAGAGATCCTTGGACGCGTCACCATCTCGGTCGGCGTGTCGGTTCTGCGCGCCAGCGACGATACCGACGCCCTGATCGAACGCGCCGACGCCTGCCTCTACGCGGCCAAGCGGAACGGCCGCAACAGGGTGGTGTGCGAGAACGATCCGGAGTGCGCCGCCGCCACGCAGGTCGCCTGACAGCGCGGAAATCAGCGCGTCCGCGAGGACGCTGAGCGCGTTGTCCGACCTGATGCGGCCTTGCGCCCTGTTGCAGACGTCTTGGTCGGACTTTTGGCGGCTTTGCGAGTCTTGGCTGCCTTGGCCTTGCTCACGGCCCTCTTGGTGCCGCTCGACTTTGCCTTGCCTGATTTTGCCTTGCTCGACTCGGCCTTGCTCGACTTGGCCCTGTTCGACTGTAGCCCCGCCTCCTTCACGGCCTGTGCGCTGCGCGGCACGGCGCGCTTCTTCCTCGTCTGCTTGGCAAGGGCGGCTCGCTGAGCGGCTGCGAATGCCTCTTTCGCCCAGAGTGCAAATTCGTCGGTGTCGTCGTACAGATGCGCCGGCACCTGCCAATACGAGCGCACGGTCATGCTGCGGGCACGGGTTTCGTAGGAAAACGGCTTCGATCCCGCAGCCTCGAACTTGTCGAAGCTCGTCTCGTCGGCCCGCAAGTAGAGCCCGCTGCGCAGGGCCAGCGCGAAGTTGATGCCGTCGGCGGAGATGCCGAAGCCGGAGAACATGCGCCGGATCGTGACCGGACCGAATCCGGCGAACAGATCCGCCAGAAATTCTCGGTCCATCGCGATGCCTCCCGCCCAACCTCGCTTGTGGTGGAAGTTGTCGGTCGGGACGGCGGCGCGTGTCAATGTCCGGAACACAACAATGTCCCGGATGCGTCCTGGCGGAAAGGAGACGATCAGACCTCGGCGGGCTTCAGCTGCACCGACTCGCCGCAGCCGCAGGCGCTGATCTGGTTCGGGTTGTTGAACACGAACTGGGCCTGCATCTTGTCGGTCTGGTAGTCCATCTCGGTGCCGAGCAGGAACAGCACGGCCTTGGGGTCGACCAGGATCTTCACGCCCTTGTCCTCGACGACCTCGTCCGTCGGACGGATGTCGTGGGCATATTCGACCGTGTAGGACTGGCCGGCACAGCCGCCGTTCTTGACACCGACTCGCAGGCCGATGATCTCCGACTCCGCGCGCTCGGTGAGTTCGCGGATGCGCGCGGCGGCCGCTTCGGTCAGCCGCATCACCTGCGGACGGGGCCGCGGCTTCGGCTTAATGGCAACTGGCGTGTTGGTCATATCGGTCATCTGGTCAATCCCGGCGGTCGATCAATGCCGCCCGTCATTCAAACTTCGTGCCTCACCACATATTGAGGACGAGGCGTGCCTCATCGCTCATCCGGTCCGGGGTCCATTGCGGCTCCCAGACGATGTTGACGTTCACCACGCCGACCCCTGGGACGCTTGCGATGGCGTTTTCGACCATCGTCGGCAGTTCGCCGGCGGCCGGGCAGTTCGGCGTCGTCAGCGTCATCACCACGTCGACGCTGCGGTCATCCTTGATGTCGACCTTATAGATCAGGCCGAGCTCGTAGATATCGGCCGGGATCTCCGGATCGAACACCGTCTTCAACGCCGCGATGATCTCGGTGGACAACCGTTCGGTTTCCTCCGGCGGCAGCGCCGACTGCGTTTCGACAGTTTGAGTTTTGACTTCGGCCGTGTCGGTCATGCAAACAAATCCCGCGCCTTGATCAATGCCTGTACCAGCTGATCGATCTCTTCCCTCGTATTGTACATGCCAAACGAGGCCCGGCAGGTCGCCGTGACGTTGAATCTCTCCAAAAGCGGCATCACGCAATGCGTGCCCGCGCGCACCGCGACGCCCTGCCGGTCGATCACGGTCGCGACATCATGCGCATGCGCGCCCTTCATCTCGAACGAGATCACCGGGCCCTTGCCCTTGGCGGTGCCGATCAGCCGGATCGAGTTGATCTCGCGCAGCCGCTCTTGCGCATAGGTCACGAGGTCGTGCTCATGCGCGGCAATGCGCTCCTTGCCGACCGAGTTGACGTAGTCGATCGCAGCGCCGAGGCCGACCGCCTCGACGATCATCGGCGTGCCCGCCTCGAACCGGTGCGGCGGATCACCATAGGTGACGAGATCGCGGGAGACCTCGCGGATCATCTCGCCGCCGCCGTTGAAGGGGCGCATCGCGGCAAGCATGTCGTACTTGCCGTAGAGCACGCCGATGCCGGTCGGCCCGTACAGCTTGTGGCCAGTGAAGACGTAGAAGTCGCAGTCGATGTCCTGGACGTCGATGGCGAGATGCACCGCCGCCTGGCTGCCGTCGATCAGCACCGGGATGCCGCGCGCATGCGCCAGCCGCACGACCTCCTTCACCGGGACGAGCGTACCCAGCATGTTCGACATCTGCGTGATCGCGACGATCTTCGTCTTCGGCGTCAGCAGCTTCTCGAACTCGTCGATCAGGAAGTTGCCGTCGTCGTCGACCGGGGCCCACTTGATCACGGCGCCCTGGCGCTCGCGCAAGAAGTGCCACGGCACGATGTTGGAATGGTGCTCCATGATCGAGAGCACGATCTCGTCGCCCTCGCCGATGTTCGCGCCGCCCCAGGACGCCGCAACGAGGTTGATCGCCTCGGTCGCGTTGCGGGTGAAGATGATCTCCTCGCTGCGCCTTGCATTGAGGAAGCGTGTCACCCGCTCGCGGCCGCCCTCATAGGCTTCCGTCGCGGCGTTGGCGAGATAATGCAGGCCGCGATGCACGTTGGCGTATTCGCTGGTGTAGGCCTGCGTCATGCGGTCGAGTACCGCGCGCGGCTTCTGTGCCGAGGCGGCGTTGTCGAGATAGACGAGTGGCTTGCCGTAGACCTGCAGCGCCAGCGCCGGGAAATCCTCACGGATGCGGGCGACGTCGTAGGACCCGTTGGAAACGGCGGGATGCGTGCTCATGCGCGGGCCTCCAGCCAGTCCTGCGCAGTCGCAATCACGCGCTCGCGCAGGCCATCGTCCTCGATCGCCTCGATCGCCTCGCCGACGAAGGCCTGGATGAGCAACGCCTGCGCCTGCTTCTCGGGCAGGCCGCGGGCGCGCAGGTAGAACAGCAGGCTGTCGTCGAGCGCGCCGGCGGTCGCGCCATGACCGCAGGAGACGTCGTCGGCGAAAATCTCGAGCTCTGGCTTCGCGTCGGCCTCGGCCTCGTCGGACAGCAGCAGCGCCCGCGTCATCATCTTGCCGTCGGTCTGCTGCGCGTCGGGACGGACGATGATGCGGCCCTGAAACACCGAATGGGCGCGATCGTCGAGCACCGCGCGGAAGTTCTCTCGGCTGGTGCAGCCCGGCACGGCGTGGTCGACCACCAGCGTCATGTCGCCGTGCTGCTTGTCGCGCAGCAGGTTGACGCCGTTGACGATCAACTCACTGGACTCGCCCGCGAGGGTGAAGAACGCCTGCAGCCGGCTGACCGCGCCACCGCTGGTCATGTTGAACAGGCTGAGCTTGGACCTGGCGCCAACCGTGAACAGCTCCGACGAGACGTTCACCGCGTCGGCGGCATCGCGCATCAGACGGATATGCGACAGCTGAGCGCCGTCGCCGACCCAGATGACAGCGGCATCGTTGGCCTGATAGGCGGCAACGCCATCAGCGGCGATCGACGTCTCGACCAGTGTCGCGCGCGCGCCCTGCCCGACCTTCACATGCGAGCGGCTGTAGCGTGCGGCCTTCGACGCGGTGGCGACGTGGATCAGGTGCAACGGCGCGGACAGCTGCGTCCCATCGGCCACCGTCACCACGACGCCGTCGGTCGCGAGCGCCGCGTTCAGCGACAGCATGGGGTCGCTGGCCTTGGTGAGCAGCAGGTCGCCGCGGGCCTCGTTCGAGGCGTCGTCCAGCACCGCGCTCAGCGTCCGCACGCTGAGGCCCGCCGGCAGCGCGGAGAGATCCGACAGTTCGGCGGCAACGACGCCGTCGACCAGCACCAGCTTCGCCGCCCCTTCGATCGCAACAGAGGCGATCGCAGCCGTCACCCGCGCCAACGCCGCCGCATCCGGCGCGCCGGCCAAGGGCAGCACCTCGCGCACAAGCGCGCGCAAGTCCGTGTACTTCCATTCCTCGATGCGCCGGTGCGGCAGGCCTGTGCGCTCGAAGGCGGCAAAAGCCTCGCGCCTGACATCCGCTACCTTGCCGGCGCCGGGCAGCCGGCCCTGCGCGGCAGCGAATACGCTGCTCGCCGCCGGACCGCTGTCGTTCTTGACCAGAGCTACGTTCATCACAGATCCATTCACGGGCTCAGGCCGCATCTTCGAACTGGGCGTAACCGGACGCCTCCAGCTCGAGCGCGAGCTCCTTGCCGCCGCTCTTCACGACGCGGCCCTTCGACATCACGTGAACGACGTCGGGCACGATGTAGTTCAAGAGCCGCTGATAGTGGGTGATCACGATCATCGAGCGCTCGGGCGAGCGCAGCGCGTTGACGCCATCGGCGGCGATGCGCAGCGCATCGATGTCGAGGCCGGAATCCATCTCGTCGAGGATGCACAGTGACGGCTGGAACAGCGCCATCTGCAGCACCTCGTTGCGCTTCTTCTCGCCGCCGGAAAAGCCGACATTGACGCCGCGCTTCAGCATGTCCTGCGGAATGCTGAGCTGTTTGGAGATCTCGCGCACCTTCTTCAGGAAGTCCGGGGTCGAATACTCCTCCTCGCCGCGTGCCTTGCGCTGCGCGTTGAGCGCGGTGCGCAGGAAGGTCATGGTGGCGACGCCGGGGATCTCGACCGGATATTGGAACGCCAGGAACACGCCCTTGGCGGCGCGCTCGTCCGGATCCATGGCCAAGAGATCCTCGCCCTTGAACAGGATCTCGCCGCCGGTGACCTCGTAGCCCGGCTTGCCGGCGATGACATGGGAGAGCGTCGACTTGCCCGAGCCGTTCGGCCCCATGATCGCGTGCACCTTGCCGGCGTCGATCGAAAGCGTCAGCCCGTGGAGAATCTCGCGCTCCTCGACGCGGACCTGCAGGTTCTTGATTTCGAGTAGTGCCATGGGTCAGTCCTGATCCTGGTCAATCAGCTCCAGACGCTTTTCGATGCGATCGAGCCGAACTTTGATTGCTGCGATATCCTGGTGGTCGTGATCCTGGATGGTCACGACACCTGAGAGGTGCTGGCGGATCGCCGTCATTTCGACGCTGAGGGTCTGCATCCAATCCGCCATCTTGCTCATGTCCGAGCGGATCGCCCGGAGATGTTCGAGAACAAGATTGTCGGGTTCGACCATCAGCCCACGCTCCCCTCCAGGGAGATCGAGATCAGCTTCTGCGCCTCGACGGCGAACTCCATCGGCAGCTGCTGCAGCACGTCCTTGACGAAGCCGTTGACGACGAGCCCGACCGCTTCCTCCTGCGAAAGCCCGCGCTGGATGCAGTAGAACAGCACGTCCTCGGAGATCTTGGACGTCGTCGCCTCATGCTCGAAGGTGGCCGAGGAATTCTTGGCCTCGATGTACGGCACGGTGTGCGCGCCGCATTTGTCGCCGATCAGCAGCGAATCGCAGGCGGTGAAGTTGCGTGCGCCGGAGGCTTTCCGATGCGCCGTCACCAGCCCGCGATAGGTGTTCTGCGAGCGCCCGGCGGCGATGCCCTTGGAGATGATCCGGCTCGACGTGTTCTTGCCGAGATGAATCATCTTGGTGCCCGAGTCGACCTGCTGGAAGCCGTTCGAGATCGCGATCGAGTAGAACTCGCCGCGCGAATTGTCGCCGCGCAGGATGCAGCTCGGATATTTCCAGGTGATCGCCGAGCCGGTCTCGACCTGAGTCCAGGAGATCTTGGAATTGGCGCCACGGCAGTCGCCACGCTTGGTGACGAAATTGTAGATGCCGCCCTTGCCTTCCGAATTGCCCGGATACCAGTTCTGCACCGTCGAGTACTTGATCTCGGCGTCGTCCATCGCGACGAGCTCGACGACAGCAGCATGCAGCTGGTTCTCGTCGCGCTGTGGCGCCGTGCAGCCTTCCAAGTAGGAGACGTAAGCGCCCTTGTCGGCGATGATCAGCGTGCGCTCGAACTGGCCGGTGTTGCGCTCGTTGATGCGGAAATAGGTCGACAGCTCCATCGGGCAGCGCACGCCCGGCGGCACGTAGACGAACGAGCCGTCGGAGAACACCGCCGAGTTCAAGGTGGCGTAGAAATTGTCCGAGGTCGGCACGACGCTGCCGAGATATTTCTGCACCAGCTCGGGATATTCGCGGATCGCTTCCGAGATCGGCATGAAGATCACGCCGGCCTTCTTCAGCTCCTCCTTGAACGTCGTCGCCACCGACACCGAATCGAACACGGCGTCGACCGCGATCTTGCGCGTCTCCGGAGTGCCGGCGCCGGGCTTCGGCTCCACGCCTTCGAGGATCGCGACCTCGCGCAGGGGGATGCCGAGCTTTTCATAGGTCTTCAGGATCTCCGGATCGATCTCGTCGATCGAGGAGAGCTGCTTCTTCGGCTTCGGCGCGGAGTAGTAATACAGATCCTGGAAGTCGATCTTCGGGTAGTCGACGCGCGCCCAGGTCGGCTCCTGCATGGTCAGCCAGCGGCGATAGGCCTCCAGGCGCCATTCGAGCATCCAGGCGGGCTCGTTCTTCTTGCCCGAGATGAAGCGGATCGTGTCTTCGGACAGGCCCTTGGGGGCCTTCTCGGATTCGATGACTGTCTCGAATCCATAGCGATATTGGTCAACGTCGATCCGCCTGACGCGGTCGACCGTCTCTTGTACGGCTGGCATTCCATCCTCCGCTCGCGGTTTCAAGGACCGCGGTGGACATCTCTGGAACCGTCTTACGACGTTTCGCGGACGAAATCACGCCCTTAGAATCGCTCAAGCACGGTTTCGTTGCCACCTTTAAGTAGGGTCAATGACAGCTTTCGCCAAGCCTCGACGACCCGATCGACCTCCGCCTCCGTGGTGGACCAGCCCAGACTGAGGCGCACCGCTCCCTGGGCGGCCGCAGAACCCACGCCCATCGCTTCCAGGACATGGGACGGCTGGACCTTGCCGGAGGAGCAGGCCGAGCCGGAAGATACTGCAATACCTGCGAGATCGAAGCCGATCACCGCCGTCTCGGCTTTCATCCCGGGCGCGGTGAACAGCGTGGTATTGGGCAGCCGGGCCGCCGCGGACGAAAACACCGTCAAGCCGCGCGTCTGGCACAAGCCCGCCTCCAGCCGCTCGCGGAGGGCCGTGACCCGAGGCAGATCCACCTCCAGCGCCGCCATGGCCGCGCCGGCGGCGGCCCCGAAGCCGGCGATCCCGGTCAGGTTCTCGGTTCCGGCCCGGCGGCCGCGCTCCTGCCCGCCGCCGCGCAGCAGCGGAACGAGGTCGTCGAGGCCTGTGCCGATCACCAGGGCGCCGACACCTTTCGGGCCGCCGATCTTGTGCGCAGAAACGGTCACGAGGTCAGCACCCATCCGCTTGATATCAAGCGGGATTTTCCCAAACGCCTGGATCGCGTCGACGTGCAGCAGGCCGCCCGCCTGGCGCACGACCTCAGCGACTTCCGAGATCGGTTGAAGCACGCCGGTCTCGTTGTTGGCGGCCATCACGGAGACCAGCGCCGGCGGACCGCTCGTCAGCAGGGCTTCGAGACGACCGAGATCAACCACCCCCGACGGTCCCACCGGGATGGTCTGCACGGCGCCGGCCGCGAACCGCCCGCCCGCCAGCACCGAGGCATGCTCGACCGCCGAGACCAAAAGACGTTCGACCGCACCGCCGGGCGCCTTCAGCCCCGGGCTGAGCGCCAGCACATTGGCCTCGGTTCCGCCCGCCGTGAACACGACGCGTCGCGCGGTGGTGCCGAGCCCGCGCGCGATCACCTCGCGGGCATCCTCCATCAGCCGGCGCGCCTTGCGGCCTTCGGCGTGCACCGAGGACGGATTGCCGATGAGATCCATGGCCGCAAGCATCGCCGCCCGCGCTTCGGGGCGCAGCGGCGTCGTCGCATTCCAGTCGAAATAGACCCTGTCCGCCATGTCCCGCTCATATCAACTCGGTTCGCGATCGACCACCACGCATCAACGCCGGTCGATTGTGATCTGCCCTGCTGCCGCCAGGGCGGCACGGTGGTATCGTCGCACGCGAGATTGAGATGGTGAGTGCGGTCCCATGAGCAAGCTGACCGGTCTGATCCTGCGTCCGAACGACCGGACCTTCTATGCGACGACCGCCGCGCTGGCAGCCGGGGTCGGCATCATCAATGCCTTCTCATCGGCCCATGACGCCGCCCGGCGCGGCGCGACCTACGATCTCGCAAAGCCGCTGGTGTGGGAGACGACCAGCATTCTGGTCATCATTCTGCTCACCCCGCTGCTGGTCGCGACGGTCCGATCGATCCGATCCTCATCCGGCGCCATGCATCGCGTCGTGATCCCGGCGATGACGCTGATTGCGTTCTCGGCGCTGCACATGCTGGGCATGGTGGCGCTACGCAACCTCGTGATGTGGTCACAGGGCGGCAGCTATGATTTCGATCTCTCCTGGCCGACCGTCCTGTACGAGTTTCGCAAGGACACCATGACCGCGCTGCTCATCGGCACCACGCTGTGGCTCTGGGACGGCCTTCACGCAGCCAAACAAGAAGTGTCCTCCAGCGCGACTGACACCCCTGTCCCCGCCGCTCTATGGCTGCGTGACGGCACGAGCCGGATCCGGATCGCGCCGTCCGACATCCTGTGGGTCGCCTCCGCCGGAAATTATGTCGAATACACCATGGCCGACGGCCGCCAGCATCTAATCCGCGGCACGCTCGCGGCCACCGAGACCGAGTTGGCCCGCTTCAATCTCGTCCGCATTCATCGCAGCCGGCTGGTCAACATCGCCCGCGTGACCGCGCTGTCATCGCTGCCGACGGGCGATTTCACCCTGACATTCGACAGCGGCCACAAGGTGCAGGGCAGCCGCCGCTTCCGCAGCGCCGTTCCACACCTGGAGCAGACGCCGACACCGCCACGCGCGGGCGCTCCCGCCGACGAGGAAAATTCCAAGGTTTTCAATTGACTGCAGGAAGATGCGAAGCAACCGCCGCGGTGTCCGGGTCGGCCCCGCGGCCTGCTCGGTGCAGTGCTGTGGGCGTTGCCAGGCGTTGAAAATCCTTGCTTTTTGCCCCGCGCTCCATGCTAGAAGGCCAACTTCCAGTCACGCCAGCGCTGTTCCGTCCAAGCTCACGGATGGCGCTCGATCACCACTTTTCCTGCTGATGTCCCCAGCTGATGTCTTCGGCGAGGCGCCAGATGAGGCACGGACGAAGTCGGTCGATGCTCTGCCAAGGATTCTCTGATGCCTGAAGTCATCTTCAACGGTCCGGCCGGCCGCCTCGAAGGCCGTTACCATCCGGCGAAGCAGAAGAACGCGCCGATCGCGATGATCCTGCATCCGCATCCGCAGTTCCATGGCACGATGAACCATCAGATCGTGTATCAGTGCTACTACGCCTTCGCGCATCGCGGCTTCTCGGTGCTGCGCTTCAATTTCCGCGGCGTCGGCCGCAGCCAGGGATCGTTCGACCACGGCACCGGCGAGCTGTCGGACGCGGCGTCGGCGCTCGACTGGGCGCAGACCATCAACCCCGAGGCGCGCGCCTGCTGGGTCGCCGGCTTCTCGTTCGGCGCCTGGATCGGCATGCAGCTGCTGATGCGCCGCCCCGAGGTCGAGGGTTTCATCTCGATCGCTCCGCCCGCCAACCTCTACGACTTCTCGTTCCTGGCGCCCTGCCCGTCCTCCGGCCTGATCGTGCACGGCGAGAAGGATGCCGTGGTGCCGCCGAAGGACGTCAACACGCTGGTCGAGAAGCTGAAGACGCAGAAGGGCATCGTGATCGACCAGCAGGTCATTCCCGGCGCCAACCACTTCTTCGACGGCAAGCTCGAGCCGCTGATGGAGACCATCACGGCCTATCTGGACATGCGCCTCGCCAATGTAAGGTGAGGCTGCGCGAGACGTCCATTGTTTAGATGGACGCGCGTGTCATCCTCCGCTGTCATCACCCGCGCAGGCGGGTGATCCAGTACGCCGCGGCTTCTCGGTCGACCCACAGGCGTCTCGGAGTACTGGATCGCCCGGTCAAGCCGGGCGATGACACTGAGAGCGCGGTGAGCGCTCGGGACGACAAGAGCGACGCTCCGCAGAACGCCCCTATGCGGCCTGCTTCAACAAATAAGCATCGTGCCGCATCAGGAATGCGCGCAGCAGCTGCGGATAGTCTTCGCCAACAGCCGTTTTCACGCTCGGCCGCTGGGCAAGCTGCTCACGCCAGGCCCGCACCTTCGGCGTCGACGCGAAGATGCCGAGATCACCGTAAGCATCGAACACATCGAAATAGCGGAAGACCGGCGCGAAGACCGCGTCGACGAGGCTGAACTGCGCGCCGGCGAAATACGGTCCCTCGCCCAAGGCGTCCTCGACGCGCGCGAACTTCGCGGTCAGCGCCTCGCGCTTGGCCGCGAACACCTGAGCGTCCTGCGTCGTCTCCAGGCCCCAGAGATCGCCCAGGATCGCCGAGCCGAACTCCATCCAGGCGCGATGCTGGGCGCGCGCCAGCGCGTCCTGCGGATGCAGCTTCGCGCCACCTTGCGTCTCCTCGATGTACTCGCAGATCACATTGCTCTCGAACAGCGCCACCTCGCCCTGCGGCGTGGGCACCACCAGCACCGGCACCTTGCCGAGCGGCGAGAGCTTCAAGAACCAGTCGGGCTTGTTGGCGAGATCGATATCGATCCGCTCGAAAGCGATGCCCTTCTCGGTAAGCGCGATGACGGCGCGCTGCACATAGGGGCAAAGCGTGTGGCTGATCAGCTTCAGGGAGGGCGACATGACATCCTCGGCAGTTTGATGCAGATGCATCAAACTAGATGCACTTGCATGAACCTGTCAAGGACGATGCATCTGCATGGATCAGGGCCTCGCGATCACCCCGCCGGTCATCGGAAACGGCACCCCCGTCGTGGCCGGATAGCTCAGCGGCAGCCCCTTCATGCCGCGCACGGCCAGGAAGCCGAACGCCTGGGCCTCGATGGCGTCGGCCGACCAGCCGAGCGCGTCCGCCGATTCGACGCTCGCCGGCGCCACGCGTTCCCTGAGCATCCGCATCATGGTGTGGTTGCGGGCTCCGCCGCCGCAGACGATCCAGCTCGCCGGCGGCTTCGGCAGCAAAGGCACGATCCGGGCAATGGCGGCCGCGGTGAACGCCGTCAGCGTGGCCGCGCCATCCGCCGGGCTCGCGGCGTCCAGCTTCAGCGCGGCAAAATCATTGCGGTCGAGCGACTTCGGCGGCGGCAGCGCGAAGAACGGCAGCGCCAGCGCATCGGCGATCCACGCCTCGTTCGGCGCGCCCTGCTCCGCCAGGCGGCCGTCCTGGTCGAACGCCTGCCCGGTCGTGCGGTGCATGAAATCGTCGAGCAGCGCATTGCCCGGCCCGGTGTCGCAGGCGATTAGGACGTCGTCGCCGTCGATATAGGTGATGTTGGAGACGCCACCGATGTTCACCACGGCGATCGGCCCTTGCCGCGACAGCGATTGCGCCAGCGCGCGGTGATAGACCGGCACGAAGGGCGCGCCCTGCCCGCCGAAATCGACGTCGGCGGCACGAAAATCGTGCATCACGGGGATATGGACGGATTTGGCGAGCGCGCCGGCATCGCCGATCTGCACCGTCAGGCGGCGCTCAGGGCGATGCAGCACGGTCTGGCCGTGGAAGCCGATGATGTCGATATCCTCCGGCATCAGCCGGTGCTGGGCGAGGAACGCCGCGATCGCCTCGGCATGCGCCACCGTGACGGCCTGCTCGGCGTCGCGAACCCGCCCCGGCCGCGCCTCGCGCCGCTCGATCTGCACGGCATCGGCGAGCGCCTCCCGCAGCAGGCTGCGCTCGGCGGGACTGTAGGGCCGATACCCGGAGGGACCGAGCGTCTTGACCAGCCGCCCGTCGGTTTCGATCAAGGCCACGTCGACCCCGTCCAGCGAGGTGCCACTCATGAGGCCAAGTGCGGTCAGAATCATTGCAGTCGAACCCGAAAATCCTGGCCTCGCCTGGAAGTGCGGCTGATTTGAGGTCCCGCCGGCGTCTGTACATGACCTTGTACAAGCCGGGCGCATCTTATAATGCCACAACGCCCGGACCGGCGGCAGCCGCCCTCCCATACCCGGCCGCGACATCAGGCCAATACCGTAAACAAAAGCTCAGAGCAGCCCAACCATGACTGGCTTCAAGTCTGATTTCCTGAACGTGCTGCAGAGCCGCGGGTTCATTCATCAGTGCTCGGATTTCGAGGGCCTCGATGCGCTCGCCGCCAACGGCCAGGCGACCGCCTATGTCGGCTATGACTGCACCGCGCGCTCGCTGCACATCGGCAACTTCCTGACCATGATGATGCTGTACTGGCTGCAGCAGACCGGCAACAAGCCGATCACCCTGATGGGCGGCGGCACCACCATGGTCGGCGACCCCTCCGGCAAGGACGAGACCCGTGCGATGCGCACCGTCGAGGAGATCGAGGGCAACAAGGCCTCGATCCGCGGCGTGTTTGCAAAAGTGCTGCGTTATGGCGACGGCGCGACCGACGCCATCATGCTCGACAATGCCGAGTGGCTGACGAAGCTGAACTGGATCGAGATGCTGCGTGACATCGGCCGGCACTTCTCGGTCAACCGCATGCTCACCATGGACTCCGTGAAGCTCCGCCTCGAGCGCGAGCAGGAGATGAGCTTCATCGAGTTCAACTACATGGTCTGCCAGGCCTACGACTTCGTCGAGCTGGCGCGACGCACCGGCTGCCGGCTGCAGATGGGCGGCTCGGACCAGTGGGGCAACATCGTCAACGGCGTCGAGCTCGGCCGCCGCATGGGCACCGAGCAGCTGTTCGCGCTGACCACGCCGCTGCTCACGACCGCCTCCGGCGCCAAGATGGGCAAGACCGCGCAGGGCGCGATCTGGCTCAATGCCGACCAGTGCAGCCCGTATGATTTCTGGCAGTACTGGCGCAACACCGAGGACGCCGACGTCGTCAAGTTCCTCAAGCTGTTCACGACGCTGCCGCTGTCCGAGATCGAGAAGCTCGGCGCGCTGCAAGGCGCCGAGATCAACGAGGCCAAGAAGGCGCTGGCGGACGCGGCAACAACCTTGCTGCATGGCGAAGAGGCCGCGCGCACGGCTGCCGAGACGGCGCGGCGCACCTTCGAGGAAGGCGCCATCGCGGAGAACCTGCCGACGGTCGAGGTCGCCAAGGCCGAGCTCGACGCCGGCCTCGGCGTGCTCAACGCCTTCGTCAAGGCCGGCCTCGTCGCCTCCAATGGCGAGGCACGGCGCCAGATCAAGGGCGGCGGGCTGCGCGTCAACGACGTCGCCGTGACCGACGAGAAGATGGCGCTGACCGCCAACGAGCTGACCAGCGAGGGCGTGATCAAGCTCTCGCTGGGCAAGAAGCGGCACGTGCTGGTCAAGCCTGCATAGGGGCATTCGCTTTTGCCGGCTTGTCAGGGCGCGCCTCAAGGCGCTCCCTGGCGGCCATGACGATCAGCGCGCCGCCAGAGCCTGCGCAAGTCGAGGAGACGCCGATCCCGCCGACCAGGGCGGGGCGGACGGCGTTCGTGGTGCTGGGCCTGTGCTTCGCATTGTCGGTGCTCGGCCGAGGCCTCGGCGAGAGCTTCACCGTCTTCCTCAAACCGATCTCCGAAAGCTTTGGCTGGGATCGCGCCGAGGTGGTCTCGATCTATTCGATGACCGCTTTGGCTGGCGGCCTCGCCGCGCCGCTCATTGGCCGGCTGTTCGATCATTCCGGACCACGCGCGGTCTACGCCCTCGGACTTCTGCTGCTGGGCTCGGCCTTCACCGCGGCCGCGCATGCGCAGGCGCTGTGGCAGTTCCAGCTCAGCATCGGCCTGTGCGTCGGCATCGGCATCGCGCTGATCGGCAACGTGCCGAACTCGATCCTGCTGGGGCGCTGGTTCGGAACGAAGCTTTCGACGGCCATGTCCGTGATCTATTCGGCGACCGGCGCGGGCGTGCTGCTGCTGCTGCCGGGCTCGCAGCTGCTGATCGATGTCATCGGCTGGCGCAGCGCCTACCAATCGTTCGGCGCCGCGACCTTCATCCTGCTGGTGCCGCTGGCGCTGTTGCCCTGGCGGCTGTTTGCCGCCGGCGCTCCTCATATCACCAAGCCGATCGCCGACGAGTTCGCCGAGGACGTCTGGACGTTGTCCCGCGCGCTGCGTCACCACGCCTTCTGGGCGCTGTTCTCGACCTTCTTCTTCACCGCGATCGGCATGTATGCGATTGCCCCGCAGGTCGTCGCCTATTTGATCGATGCCGGCTTTGCGCCGCTGCAGGCCGCAACCGCCTGGGGCTTCTCCGGCGTCGTACTGCTGTTCGGCATGCTCGGCGTCTCCGCGCTCGACGGCCTCATCGGGCGCAGGCCATCGGTGCTGTTCTCCTACGCGGTCTCGATCGTGGGCATCCTGATGCTGTGGGCGCTGCAATTCTGGCCCAACATCTTTCTGCTCACCGGCTTCGTCGTCTGCTTCGGCAGCATGATCGGCTCGCGCGGCCCGCTATTGTCGGCCACAGCGATGAAGATCTTCCGCGGCAGGCGCCTCGGCACGATCTACGGCACCATCACGATCGGCAGCGGCCTCGGCTCGGCGCTGGGATCGTGGAGCGGCGGCGTCATCCACGACCTCACGCACGGCTATGACGCGGTGATCCTCCTGGCGCTGGTCAGCGTCGTCATCGGCATGATCCCGTTCCTTGTCGTTCCTGCGCTTCGATCGTAGCGCTTGCCGGCTGCTCCGTCCCGGTGGAGCGGCTCGCTCGACGCCTTGCGGCGCCGAGCGGACCGGTGTCGAGCACGAGTGCATCGGCTGTCGCTACTCGTACTCATGGCCGTCGTAGTCGTTCTCCCAATTGTCTCGCCATCCGGGCGGCCGCGCATCCTCTTCCCAATGGTAATCGACCCATCGTGGCAGATCACCGTACAGCGGCAGTTCGTGGTAATAGTCACGCCAATACGTGTCGATGTGAAAGGTCACGATCGGCAGCTCGACGCGCGGCGCATAGGCGGGAACATAGACGCGCCGCGTCTCGTAGCTGAACTGAATCAGGGCGCCCGACGCCCAGCCGCGAAGTCCAGACGCGCTGACGTCGCACCAGGTGTAGCCGCGCAGGCAGCCGTGAATCGTGAGCGACGAGCCGGCGCCGAGGACGCCGACCGCGGGGAAGCGTACATTCGGTCCGGCGCGGACGTTGAGATTGACCCCTGCATAGCCCTCGACGCTGGCGGCCTTGGCGCGATCGCTCAGGCCGACGACGATCAAGAGCGCGGCGAGAGGCAGAAGCGGCGTGTTCTTCATAAGATGTCTCCTTGTCGATCGTCCGTCCGTGGCGTCGCGCGGGGCGAACGGAGGGGCCGTTTCATCCAGGATGCCGCCGCGTTTCGATCAGATGGCATCCGATCAGATCAGCATGCGACCTGCTGGATAGCTCACCAGGTGGCGCCCGATGAGATGCGGGCCATTAAGCGTCGGATGGTTACGGCAGACTGACGCTGGGGCTTTGCCGTGCCATCTTCGGCCGATCGAGACCCTATGCGTCCCAAGACACAGCAATGCGCGCGGCCACCACGAAGAAGATCATACGCAGTAGACGTTCCGGTACGATTTACGGCACGATCATGATCGGCAGCCGGCTCGGCCTGGCGCAAAGATCGTGGAGACAATCCTCCAGCACGGCTACGCGCAGCCGTTACCACGCACAGCGCACGACGGCCTTGCCGGCATACGAGCGTGTGACGTTCGAAAACTCTCCTTCGAACGTCGCGGCCGCGGTCCAGCCGGTCGCCCAATGCATCTCGACAGCGGCGCTGGTCAGCGCGGACTCTGCTGCCTGCGCCGCGCCGTTGACGACAAAACCCGCCGCCGGCACTGCCTGGAATGTCGCGGCAGCTGTGCGGTCGGGGTTGAAATCATGCGCCCAGGCGAGACGGCCTCGAAGCGAAAGCACACCATCCGCCGCAATGAACGACTTGTCAGCGCGCAAGCCGAGCTCGCTGCGGGTATCGGTCGCGCTCCTCGAGGCGTAGTTCAAAGCGAAGGTTGCGGCACCTGAGACCACCTGCTCCGCATAGAACGGCAGAGCGACGGTGGTGACCTGCGCCGCCGCATAGGGCGCAATGCCAACGCCGCCACTCCACGGCACGATGAGACGGTAGCCGCCTTCGACCCGACCGGAATAGGCGTTGGCATCGAACTCCGCGCGGAGATGGTCAACGCCCGCGACCGTCACGTAACGATCGGTCACGATGGCCTGCCAGCCATAGGCCAGGGCCGCGGAAAGATAGACCGGTCCGTCCGTGTGGCGCATGTATCCGCCGATCTGGAAAAGGTCGGAACGTCCCGAACCGAGCACGTTGATGCCGAAATTCGTGCCACCCCCGGCGATCGAGAAGCCCGCCAGCGTATTCGGCGAGAACAGGTAGTCGGCACCGGCCGCCGCGCCGTAGATCCGGCTGGTCGTGTCATTCGATCCTGCGCTCGCACGTCCGTTGCTCGACTGCGAAGCGCCGAAGCCAGCGGCCCACACGTTCCAGCGCTGCGCAAAGGACAACGATGGCGCTTTTGTCACCATCGCGAACGCATCGGTCCGCCGATCCGCCAGGCTTGTGTTGCTCTCTCCCGCGAACCGCGCTGAACCGGACGAAGACGCCGGAAACGCCGGCGTGCGTTGTGTCAGAGGATCGGTGAGCAGCCCCACGAATTGGCCCATGGCATCGAACGTGGTCTGCTGCGGTGACGTCCCGATCTCTCCTGAAGCCTGGGTCAGCCCGTTGGCCGTCAACCCGGCATAGACGAACGGGATTCCACTGCTGCTGAACACATTGACCAGCGCATTCCCCACTGCCGCCTGGTTGCCGTTGAGCCCGCCGGGAAGTCCGTAATTGAGGATCAGATCGAGGTAGACGTCCTTGGGGGTGTAGCTCAGGGCCGTATGGAAATTCGCCGGCAGATCGGTCGTCACCAGTGTCGAGAATCTCGTGTCGTTCAGACCACCTGCCGCTGACAAGATCGTGTATCTCTTTGTCACGTAGGAAGCTGGACTGAAAACCGCATTCACTGTGCCCGACAGCGCTGCCGTTCCCGACACAACCATCTGGTCGGACGCGGTGGGCGATACCTTGACCAGATAGGTTCCGCCCGAAGTGAGGATGAGATTGCCGCTGAGGCTCGTTGTCTGGATCGCGGTGCTTCCGCCCGGAGCAAGCACGCCGCCGTTCGTCAGCGTACTGCCATCGCCGAGGACAACCGAAGCGCCCGGCGCGAACACGGCACCCGCCAGATTGTTGAAGCTGTTGGTCCCCGTCCCGAGATTCACGCTGCCGATGACCGTTCCGGAGTTATTGATGAGGTCGTTCCCGGCATCCCCGCGGATGGCGGTGCCTGCGACGCCACCTGCGCTCGTGATTGTGCCGCCATTCGTGAGGACGTTGGAGTTGCCTCCTTCGAACCAGACTCCGGCCCCCGCCCCCTGACCGCCCGAGATCGTGCCTGCAAGGTTGGCAACGAGGATATTGCCATATCCACTCGCGAAGGCATGGATGCCATAGGAGCCGTCGGCCGACGCCGTGATGTTGCCGCTCGAAGTGATGGTCGTGCCTTGGCCGAAAAAGGGTAGTCGGGCCAGGATGCCATCCGACCCGCTTCCGCTGGTGACGATGTCGCCGGTTGAAACGATGGTGATATCACGGCCCGCAGCGCTGATGCCGGGCGAGTTGCTTCCAAACGTCGTCAGGTTGCCTCCGGATGAGATCGTCGTCAGGGAGCCGTAGCTGAATGCGGCAATGGCGGCGGAATTCGCGCCTGCAGTGACGACGTTCCCATTCGAGGTGAGACGGCTGGAGAAAGTTAGAGCCTGCGCGAGAAGGCCGTAAGAACCTGCTCCATTGGTCGAGATGTCGCCGGTCGAGTCGAGGGTCACTCCTCCGCAGCAGCTGGTGATGGCGGCAATTCCGGATGCATTGGTCCCGCTGGTCGAGATGTTTCCGGTCGACCGGACATGCGCGCTAAGGCCCGGCTCGCCGGCGCTGTAGGCCAGGATTCCTGAACCTCCCGTCGCGGAGATCGCCCCGCGGAAGGTGAGATCAATGTTGCCCGGAGTGCTGAAGAACACGCCGGTGGCACCCTGGGTGGTGATTTGAAATGCGCCGAGATCGATGGTGCCCGAAATGTCGGGACCCGATTGTCCCATCGAAATCCCGGCCGTGCCCGCGTTCGGGGTCATATTGTTCGTCAGCGAATTGACGGAAAGCGTGGTCACGGGCGAACCGACCGCAACGCCCGCCGACAGATCTCCGGTGCAGGTTTCGACAGTTCCGCTGATCGAGCAGCCGGCGCGGACTGAGACGGGCGCAACAATCAGCCCCGACAGCGCGAGAAAGCTGGCACGCCGCGCGACCAGAACAACCGAGTGCTTCAAAATGGAGCCTCAGGAAAGTAATAAACTACCTGAAGCATAACCCCCATTTCTCGCGTGCCACAATCTGATCGTGCGACGACGGCCCCCCTGAATCTAAAGGGTGTGCCACGCGAGCCACAGAGACACGCATGTGCGCTGGCCGTCCGATGATCGCTCTCGACCAGCTTGGGCGAGATGCCTCGCGCCTGACGTGCACATCACAACCGATAGCAATCATCGGGGGGGGGGGAAGCGAGCCCAAAGGGACTCTGATAGCGGCGTCAGTTGTTAGGCGGCAGCTCGCCCGGCGGGTATTGCTGCTTGCCGGTGTTGAAATCCATGATCTTGCGCGTCACGCCCGGCAGCATCGCCGAGATCGGATTGATGCGCACCACCGGCTGGCTCGGCGTGCCCACGACCTCGTAGGTGACGCCGAACAGGCCCTCGTTGCTACCGCCAAGGAACAGACCGACGATCGGAATCTGGTTGAACATGTTGTTTAGCCCGTACAGCGGCACGATCGTGCCGGAGGCGCGGACCTGATTGACGTTGTAGTCGATGCTGCCTTCGATGGTCAGGCCGAGCGTCGGCCCCTTGACCACGCCGTCGCGGATCGAGAGCAGGCCGTTCTGCCGCGTGAACTCCGCACGCAGCATCGTGAAGGCGATGCCCTGCGACGCCGGCTGCGTGGCGCCGGAGGCGGCGCGATCGAGCGCCTGCTCGCCCCTGACGGTGAAGTTGCGGACGATCGCGAGGCCTTCCTTGGGGCTCGTGTCCGCCGTCGGCGGCTCCATCGCGAGCTCCAGCTCGCCACCGGCCATCTTCGAATAGGTGTCGGCAAAGCGCAGCAGCGCGCCGGCATCGTTGGTGACGAGATAGATCACCTCGCGGCCCTGCCGTCGCGCGCGCGGATCGGAGCTCGGCGCCTCGCGGCCGACTCGGATGTCGGCGGTGACGGGCGTGTCGCGGCCGACCTTGCCGCTCAGGTTGAAGCTCTTGAACGCGCCGCCCCGCCGCGACAGCTTGACGTCGACGCTGCGCAGCGCCTCGCCATTGTAGCCGGCGACGGCGCCGAGCTTGACCTCGGCATCGAAGTCGAGATTCGAGCGCGCCTTGTTCTTGTCGGCGTCCTTGTTGCTGCCGGAGATCGCCGACTTCAGGAAGCCGCGGCCGTCGAACACGTCGCCGCGCATCGACAGCTTCAGCACGCCGTCCTGGCCGCGCTCGGCCTTGAGCTGCGTCTTGTCGCCTTCCGACGGCGAGTAGGTCGGGAAGTTCGCGTTCATCAGGTCGCCGTTCTGGTCGATCTCGAGCGAGCCCTTGATCGAGACGCCGCCGCCTTCGATGTTGATATCCTCGAAGCGGGTCGATTGCGGCTTGGCGACCACGTTGAACGTCGCCTTGCTCGATTTGCCGGGGTTCTTGACCCAGCCCGGCAGGAGGTTGTCGAGCTTGAGCTGGGTCAGATCGGCCTCGACGCCGAGCCGGCTGTCGCGATCGGGCGAGCCGGCGATCTTGCCGTTCAGCTTGAGCGGCACGTTGCCGGAGATCGCGGTGCCCAGATCCACGCCGAGACGCGCCCGGCTGGCGTCGTCGAGGATCGCCTGCATCTTGATGTCGGCATCGCCCTCGTTCGGCTTGCGATAGTCGAGCGACGCCGGCTGGCCGTTGATCTTGACGTCGCCCTTGACCTGGTAGCCCTGCGTGTTGGCGACGATCTTGAGCGTGTTGGCCTCGAGCTTCTGGTTCATCACCAGCTTGTCGGCGGAAAATCCGCTGAGATCGGCAGTGACCGTGTAGTTGGTGTCGGCCTTGGTCAACTCGCCCTTGACCGGCATCGCCAGATTGATGCTCGCCTTGAATTCACCCTTGGTCTGGTTGGGATCGATCGGAAAGGACGAGAGATCGTTGAGCCGGTCCGAGGACAGGATTTCGGCCGCGGCGGCGACCGGACCATCGACACGCATGCGCACGCGCGACGGCGACGGCTTGGGCGCCATGTCCGGCACTTCGAACACGAGGTCGGAGAAGTTCAGCTTGCGACCCGCGGGCGTATCGG
Source organism: Bradyrhizobium sp. HKCCYLRH3099 (assembly GCF_051167855.1). Taxonomy (NCBI): domain Bacteria; kingdom Pseudomonadati; phylum Pseudomonadota; class Alphaproteobacteria; order Hyphomicrobiales; family Nitrobacteraceae; genus Bradyrhizobium; species Bradyrhizobium sp. HKCCYLRH3099. Next base: position 123,174 of record NZ_JBNPTW010000007.1, on the reverse strand, counting down.
CAACGCCCTGCCCGACGGTCACCGTCGCAGTGCGCCCCGTGACGTGGGCCTTCATGTCGGCATCGCGCACCGCGGGCAGGCCGTCGACCGGACGCACCGTCACATTGGTCGCGACGACGTTGACGTCGAGACCGTCGTCGGGAATCGGCGGGCCCTTGCGCGGCAGGTTGCGGGTCGGCGAATTCACCGCGATGTCGATCCGCTGCACGTTGCCGCGCTCGATGCGCTCGATCATCCAGGCTCGCACCTCCGGTACGATCAGCGCCGGCCAGATGCGCTTCATCGCCAGCGCCGGCATCGGCGTGGCTGCGAATCCGAGCTTCAGCCGCGGCTCGCCGGCATAGTCGACGCTGCCGGTGCCGGCGACGCCGATCTCGCCGTTGGACACCTCGGCCTGGGTCAGCAGCACGCGCTTGCCCTCGGTGTCGAAGCGAAAGTTGATCGAGATGCGGTTGAAGATCAGCGGGGCTTCATCGGCGATCGCGCCGAGCACGATGGTGCCGCTGTTCAGCCCGAGCCGCCAGTCGTTCACCGCGTCATTCGGCGGTTCGAGATTGGCGTTCAAGGTGATGCGGTTGGCGCCTGAGATCACCCTGAAAGGCGCCACCAGCACGCGGCGGCCGGCGTCCCAGTCCATGCTGATCTCGGCGGAGTCGATCGCCATCGGGTAATCGGGCGTGTCGGTATCGATGATCTTGCCGGCGCCGATGTTGATCTTGCCGCGCAGATAGGTCGGTAGCCCGTCGCGCGCGAGCTCGCCCTTGATCTCGCCCGTCATCGGCAGGTCCGCCATGTAGGTGAGATCCTTGAGCCGCATCGCCAGCAGGATGTTGCTGGTCGACACCTTGTCGGCCTTGATGTCGATCGAGCGCACGCCGTTCGTCTGCGGTCCCACCAGCACGCGCAGCGACCAGGGCTTGGCCCCCTCCTCGCCGAGACTGAGCGCCACGCCGCCACCGGAGGGCCGGCGCAGGCTGAGGCTGATGTTCTCGAAGGTCCATTTGTTGCCGCGCTGCTGATCGTCGACGATCAGCACGCCGTTCTTCAGACCGATCTCGTTGAGGTTCTGGCCGTCGAGCCCGGTCAGGCTCAGGCTGTCGAGCCAGTCGAGGCCCGCCAGCAGGCCGTTCTGCGCGGGGGGCGCCGGCGGCGTCCCTGCCGGGGATGTCCCTGCCGACTGCGCGACAGGCGCGCTGCTGGGCGGCGCCGCAGCATTCGGCACGGTGATGGGCTGCCCCGGCCGCGGGAAGGTCGGCGGCAGGCCGGCGTCACGCTTGGATGCGACACCGGTCGCCAAGGGCTTGTTGGTTTCGCCGGTCGAGACGGTGACGGTGCCGTCCGGAGTGATGCGAATCGCAAGCTCGGCATCGACCAGCTTGAGGCTCTCGGCCCGCAGCTGACCCATCAGCAGCGCCGCGCCGGACAGCCGCACCTCCGCCTTGGGCGCGCTTGCGACGATGGCGTGATCCTGATCACGCACGATGATGTCGCGGATGCGCACCGCGATCCGGATCCGGCCGGCGCGCTCGATCTGGGTGCCGCCGACTTCGACCGTGTTGCCGTGTCCGATATTGTCCTCGATCGCCGCCGCAAGCCACGGCGTCGCCAGATCCAGATTGATGGGTCCGGCGCCGAGCCGCCACCACAGGCCCGCGAACCCGACCGACAGAACCAGAATCAGAACGGTGAGCGTCAGGACGACGCGCTTGATCAGACGTCCACCCGGCGCGCGCGACCGCAGACCACCGCCGCGGCTCGTTCCGTCGTGCGAATCGGCATGCGACAGCAGCCGGCGGGTACGCTGTCCCGCCGCCGGATCATACGCCTCATCGTGCTCATGGGGCGCGTCTTCGTACTGGTCAGCCACGTCCCAGTCCGCGTCATCCCACTGTTGGCCCTGGATGTCCGCTTGCAGATGGGGCCGGTGGGGTGATGTCTGTCTTGCCATTGCCTCTCGGTGCCGGCCCCTCGTGTCCGAAACATTCGTGCCAATCCGGCCTTGGCCAGGTTGGTCGCCGGTGTGGCCCCGCGCGTTCAACGGGCGCGCAGGCCGACTGGCCGGCGTTGCCCGATCCCCAATGATCCCGTCACGCTTCGACGGGGGCTGTCAACCACGCACGCTGTCAACAACGCACGCCGTCGACCCGGCCGCCTGTCTCGTCACACGACGGTCGGCCGCAAATCCCTTTCACTATACTCCGCCGCTGTCGGGTTTGCCCACCCGCCCGCGCCAGCGGCCCGCGCCGCGACCATCCCGCGAAATTTGTGACGGCGACGTCTGATCCGGAGACAGTACGAGAATCGTCATTGCACTTGTGCTCAATTGCGCTGGTCCGTGCTCGTAGCCGTGATGTTCCCCTCGTCGCAAGAGGCTCTCCTCTGCGCGCGGCAAAGCACGAATGCCAGAGCGATCCCGGGACACCGGACAAGAACCGGGACGGTTTCAGTTTTGAGCCGCCGAAAGCGACGAAAGGAAGGCGTATGTCAAAGGAATCACAAAAGAAATCCTCCAATCCGGCGTCATACGGGAAAGCCGGCGGGAACCGGCTCGCCACCGCCGCCAAGAAGGCCGTAACCAAGACCGCCAAGCCGGCAGCGGCCAAGAAGAGCGCCTCGGCGAAGGCGCCGAAGAGCAAGGCCGGCGCCAAGACGAGCGCCAAGCCTGTCGCTGCAAAGTCGGCGGCCCCCAAGGCGGCCAAGACACCTAAGGCCCCGACGGCGAAGCCCGCCGCTGCAGCGGCAACCGCGTCCGGGCTCGCCGAAGGCGCCAAGGCGCCCGCCTTCAAGCTGCCGCGCGACGGCGGCGGTACCGCCTCGCTCGCCGACTACGCCGGCAAGAAGCTCGTGCTGTTCTTCTATCCCAAGGCCAACACGCCCGGCTGCACCAAGGAGGCGATCGACTTCACCCGCCTGTCGAAGGACTTCGCCGCGGCCGGCACCGCCGTGCTCGGAGTCTCGGCCGATTCGGTCAAGGCGCAGGACAATTTCCGCGACAAGCACGACCTCGCCGTTCCCCTGATCTCCGACGAGACCCACGAGATGCTGGAGGCCTACGGCGCCTGGGGCGAGAAATCGCTCTATGGCCGCAAGTTTCTCGGCATCATCCGGAGCACGGTGCTGATCGGCGCGGACGGCCGCGTCGCCAAGGTGTGGCGCAACGTCAAGGTCGATGGCCATGCGGATGCGGTGCTGGCGGCGGCCAAGCAGCTGTAGGACTGCGGGATTGGGTGTTGGGGAAAAATTAACCATGCAGGGGTCAAATCGCTCCCGTAAATGACGCCGCTGGACCGACGATCTCCGGCCGGCGCGGGAGTGTCGATGTCGCATCGTTCCGGCCAGTACGCCGAATATCCCCAGCACCATCCTCATGATCGCGGACGCGCTGTGCAGCAGCGGCGGACGCCGGTCACTCACCCTGCCCCGGCACCGGCGGCGTCGCAGAGCGACTACACGCTGGTGCATGCCGGCAAGCAGGTGCGCATCGGCCCGGTCGTGTTCTGGATCGTGGTCGGCACCGTCAGCCTGCTCGGCATCTGGTCGGCGGCGACCGCGACCTATTTCGCGTTTCGCGACGACGTGCTGACGCGGCTGATCGCCCGCCAGGCCGAGATGCAATATGCCTATGAGGACCGCATCGCCGAGCTGCGCGCCAAGGTCGACCGCGCCACCAGCCGGCAACTGCTCGACCAGGAGCAGTTCGACCAGAAGCTCGACCAGATCCTGAAGCGCCAGACCGCGCTCGAAGGACGCGCCACCGCGCTCGGCAGCATGCCCGACATCACCGGCTCGATCCGCCCGCCGGCGCGTGCGCCGGCGATCGAGCCGTCGGCCGCGCCGGCGACGCCGAAGCCCTCGCCGATCAGCGACACCGTCATCTTCACCGCGCCGCCGGACCGCGAAGCACGCCTCGAATCGCGCAGCCCCGTGCTCGCCAATGCGCAGCCGAATCCATCCATCAAGCTCGCCGGCGTCGACAACGTGCTGACGCGGCTGACCCGCTCGCTCGACCAGGTCGAGGCGCGGCAGATCGCGATGCTGGCCTCGGCCGAGGAAACGCTGGAATCGAAACTGCGCCGGATGCGCGGCGTGATCACCGATCTCGGCCTCGACATGGGCCAGCTCGAAGCCGCGACGCCGAAGGGCGGCATAGGCGGCCCGTTCGTGCCGGTCAAGCTCGGCGCCGAGTCCGGCCCGTTCGAGCGCCAGCTCTATCGCATCAGCATCACCCGCGCGCAGGTCGAGAAGATGAACCGCACGCTGTCGCTGGTGCCCTATCGCAAGCCTGTGATCGGCGAGGTCGAGTTCACCTCGGGCTTCGGCGTGCGCACCGATCCGTTCCTCGGCCGCCCCGCCATGCACACCGGTCTCGACTTCCGCGCCGCCACCGGCGATCCGGTCCGCGTCACGGCCAACGGCAAAGTGGTGAATGCCGGCTGGGCCGGCGGCTATGGCCGCATGGTCGAGGTCGACCACGGCAACGGCCTCTCGACCCGCTACGGCCATCTCTCGGAGATCAACGTCAAGATCGGCCAGCAGGTGAAGATCGGTGACATCATCGGCGAGGTCGGCTCGACCGGCCGCTCCACCGGCCCGCATCTGCACTACGAAACCCGCATCGATGGCGAAGCCGTCGACCCGCAGAAGTTTCTGCGCGCCGGTGTGCGGCTGAGCGCCGGCTAGACCATCATCTCGACACCAGCGCGGCGCGCGACTGACGCGCGTCGGCGTTGCGCGATCGCAACTGGTCCTCCTCCGCAGCTATGCTAATCATGCCGCGGGGAATAGGCCGTGCATCGCATCGCATCACATCGCAGCCAACTGACAGGCGTCGTCGCCTGTGCGATGGCCTATGTGCTGGCGCTGCAGGTCACGCTTGCCGTGAGCCTGAACGCCTGGCTGCCGCCGAGCTTTGCCTTCGCCTTTGGTGAGATCTGCCACGAGCGGATCGACGGCGATGCGCGGCTGGCGGACCGCACCGACACGACGGAGGCGCCCGCCACCGCCTCGGCGGCGCATTGTCCGCTCTGCGTCACACCCGCCTTTGCGCTGCTGCCGCCGCCCGATGCGCCTGCCGTCACGCTGCGGCGCGTGCTCGGCATTGCGTTTGAACCGATCGCGCCGCTGCACATCGCGATCACCGAGATCGATGCCGCCCATCGGGCGCGCGCGCCGCCCGAGGCCGCCTGAGCGGCGCTCGCCGCACCTTCCCATAACAGATGCGTCCCATGCCGCCTCCGTGTCCACGGAGCCGCAGCGTGATGGTGCGCCCCCTCTCGGCATCACCGGCCGGGCGCCGCCTGCGCGCGCCCAGCTCCTGACCTCATGCGCAGATCTCTGCGCAGCATTCTTTCGAGCTTCTCATGTCGAACGCCATATCGGGTCCGCAGCGGCCCACATCCTCTGCCGCGTTGCTCGCGGCAACTGCACTCCTGTGCTCAACCGCCACGTCCGCCCTCGCCCGCCCCGCGGAGTCGCTGCCGACCGTGACCGTCGATCCGGCGCGTCCGCGCGCCGCCAAGCCGCGGCCTGCGGCGAACCATCCGGCGCACGAGACCCGTGCGCCGGCCACCCGCCCGGCCGAACCGGCCGCACGCCAAGACACGGCGCCGGCCGCCGCGAGCAGGACTCTGCCGGCCCGGACCGCTTTCGATCGCGCGTTGTCCGCGAGCGATTCGGCGGCTCTGGTCGGGGATCTGCCGGGCGGCGCGGCGTGGGGCGCCGGCGGCGTCTCCAGCCTGCCCGCGATCAACGGCATGGGCGCCGACCGGCTGCAAGTCGCGATCAACTCGATGCTGATCTCGCCGGCCTGTCCCAACGAGATGAATCCGCCGCTGTCTTTCGTCAATCCGGCGATGGTCGCGAAGATGCGCGCCTATCTCGGCATCGGGCCGGTCTCGGTCGGCGGCGACTACATCGGCAGTCGCATCGACGTCACGACCGCGCCGCCGGCCTTCGCGGCGACCGACGGCTGGGTCTCGAGCACGCGGCTGTCGAGCTTCTTCCGCAGCAACGGCAATGGCTATGGCGTCGATGCCACCGCCACGGTTGCCAATCGCGACACCAGCGTCACCTACACCGGCGGCTGGGTCCGCTCCGGCAACTATAAGGCCGGCGACGGCTCGACCGTGAAGTCGACGCTGTACGAGACGCAAAACCACGCGATCAGCATCTCCAAGCAGAGCTTCGGCAATCTGTTCACGTTCCAGATCGGCGGCCAGTTCATCCCCTATCAGGGCTATGTGAACCAGTACATGGACATGGTCTACAACCGCGGCCTGTTCGCCAACGGCCGCTACGAAGGCGCGTTCGACTGGGGCACTCTCGAGGCCTCGGCCTTCGTGCACCAGATCCGGCACACGATGGGCTTCATCGCGCCGGACAAGGTCTCGGACATGCCGATGGACACCAAGGGCCTCGACGGCGGCTATGCGATCAAGGCGACGATGCCGGTGTCGGGCGCGGACCTGCTGCGCGTCGGCAACGAGCTCGCGATGAACCGGCTCGACGATTGGTGGAATCCGGTGGCCGGGTCGATGATGATGGGCCCGAACAGCTTCATCAACATCAATGGCGGGCAGCGCAACCGCGTCGGCACGTTCGTCGAATGGGAGCGGCGCTGGGACCGGCAATGGACGTCGATCATCGGCCTGCGCAACGACGTCGTCTGGATGAACACCGGCAACGTCGCGGGCTACAACGCGATGATGTACGGCGCCGATGCCACAGCCTTCAACGCCGCCGACCGCGCGCGGACCGACGTGCATCTCGACGGCTCGGCATTGGTCCGCTACGAGCCCGACGCGCTCAGCCAGTTCGAGCTCGGCTTCGCCCGCAAGACGCGCTCACCCAATCTCTATGAGCGCTACGCCTGGTCGACCAATGCGATGGCGATGCAGATGATCGGCTGGTTTGGCGACGGCAATGGCTATGTCGGCAATCTCGATCTCAAGCCGGAGAAGGCGCACACCGTGAGCTTCACCGCGGGCTGGCACGATCGGGCGCAAAAGCTCTGGGACATCAAGGTCACGCCCTATGCGAGCTACGTGCAGGACTATATCGACGTCGACCGCTGCGGCACCGCGGCCTGCCTCGCCAGCAACCCGGCCAACCTGACGACGAATACCGGCTTCGTCTTCCTGCAGTTCGCCAATCACGACGCAACGCTCGTCGGCGTCAATGTCGAGGGCCGCGTGACCGTGTGGGATGACCTGACCTACGGTCACGGCCAGATCCGCGGCCTGATCGGCTATATCAGGGGCCGCCGCACCGATGGCGTCGATCTCTATCACATGATGCCGATCAACGCGAAGCTGGCGCTCGACCATCATCTCGGCGGCTGGACCAACTCCATCGAGCTGCAACTCGTCGGAGCCAAGGATGTCGTCAACCAGGTCCGCAACGAGCTGACCACGCTGTCCTACGCGCTGGTCAATTTGCGCACCGGCTATGAATGGCAGCACGTGCGGATCGATCTCGGCGTCGATAACCTGTTCAACCGGACTTACGATCTGCCGCTCGGCGGCGCCGATCTGGTCGACTACAAGACGGTGTCGATGATGGGCTCGTCGCCCGCCTATGGCTATTCCGTCAAGGGGCCGGGGCGATCGCTGAATGCACGGCTGAGCGTGAGCTTCTGACGATGTGCCGGCCCGCAGCGGCAGGCTGCGGGCCGCACCCTCTACGGCTTCGCCGGAATCGTGAAGACTTGGCCGGGATAGATCAGATCCGGACTGCGGATCTGCTCGCGGTTCGCCTTGTAGATCACGGCGTAGCGCATGCCGCCGCCGAGCACGCGCCGGCTGATGTGCCACAGGCTGTCGCCGCGCGCGACCGTCACCGTCGAGATCCTGGACTCGGTCTTCGCTGCAGGCGCGATGGCCTCCCCCGGATCACCCGCGGCCGCGAGCAGCGTCGGCTGCGCCGCCGGGCGCGCAGTGTCGGCCGTGGTCGGAGCCGCGGCCGAAGCCACCGATGCGGTCGTCAACGTGTCGTCGGGCAGGCTCAGCGGCACTTCGGCGCGCGCCTGGACGGAGCCCGAGGCGGCGTCGACCTCGTCGAGCCTGACGCGGTCGTCGCCGGCCCGGCTGACGCCCTTGCCGACGGTGATGCCGAGACGTCCATCGGCGCCCGCGACCGTCGAGGAGATCAGCCGGTCGTTGAGATACAAGCGCACCGTTGCACCGGGACGCGCGCGACCATTGATGCGCAGCACGCCGTCCGATTCATGATCGACCGCGTCGACCGCCAGCGCCTGCGGGATCGCGGCACTCGGTTTGGAGAGCACGCGCGTCGGCTCATCCGGCGCCAGCAGCGCCACCGTCGCCGGCTGCCGGCTCACCTCGACATTCACGGCCACGCTCTGCTTCGAGATCACCTCGCGGCCGTCGGCCAATTTCGACCGCAGCGTCAGCGCGTAGCTGCCAGCCGGAAGCCGTGAAGGCACCATGGCGAACTGACCGGCCCGATCGGCGACGGCCCGGTCATGCACCTCGCCATTGCGCAGCAGCTCGACCGTCGTGCCCGGCGCCGCGCGCCCGGCAACGACCGCGTCCCCGGAGGGATCGACATTGACCACGTCGAAGGCCGGCAGATCGGTCTGAACGGCCGCTTGCGGAGCCAGCGAACCCAGCACGTCGGCAAGGCCGCTGGCCTGCTTCTGCACCCTGGCGAGCGGGCTTGCAGCCTGCTCACTTGCCCCCTGCTCCTGGCCGCGTAGGACTTGCGCCGTTGTCTGGTTGGGCCCGGCGTCGCGCGGCGCTCCGGCGACCGCATTTGCCGGCTCCCGCGTGCCTGTCGTGTCCTGCGCCCTGATCGCGGGATCACGATTGGAGATCGGACCGAGCACGAACACGAAAGCTGCGGCGGAGGCCGCAAGCGCCGCCACGCCGAGGATGACCCCGACCATCGGCTTGCCGTTCAAGATCATGCGTCGGTCCGTCCCTCATCATGTCGATGGCGCGCGAATCGCCCATATCATTCGTGTTCGACAAACACCATTACGGCAGCCCGGCGGCGAGACCGTAGCATTCCGGACTGCTGCACCACGTCAGCATCTGATGCAGACCGGCCACAACGCTATGCGCTCGCGGACGTCGACACGCCGAGGGCTTCGAGAAAGCGCGACAGGTCCTCCCACAGTTCGCCCGGCTCCTCCAGGCCGATGCTCAGCCGCACCAATCCCTCGCGCTCATCCCATGGCCTGATGGTGCGGCCGGCCACGACGTCCATCGGCGCGATCAGGCTATGCGTGCCGCCCCATGACGCGCCGATCGCAAACAGCCGCAGCTTGCCAAGCGCCTGATCGATACGTGGCGTGCGCTCCGGCTTGATGACGATGCTGAACACGGTGCTGGCGCCGGCGAAGTCGCGCGCGAACACCTCATGTCCCGGACAGAATGGCAGCGCCGGATGCAGCACGCGCGCCACCGCGGGCGCCTCCTGCAGGCGCTTGGCAAAATCCAGCGCGACGCGGCTGGAATGCGCCATGCGCACGCCCATGGTCTCGATGCCGCGCAACGCCAGCGCCGCCTCGTCCGGCGACACGCCGATGCCGAGCGGGCCCAGCACATCCTTCAGCGCCTTGCGCAAGCTCAGATCCTTGACCGTGATCGACCCGAGCAACAGGTCGGAATGGCCGCCGACATATTTGGTCAGCGCCTCCACCGCGAAGTCGACGCCATGGGCCAGCGGCTTGAACAGCAGCGGGCTGGCCCAGGTGTTGTCGCATCCCGTGAGCACGCCGCGCGCTCTTGCCGCCGCCACGATCGCCGGAACGTCCTGCACCTCCATCGTGCCGGACCCCGGCGACTCCATCCAGATCAGCCGCGTGGCGGAATCGATGAGCTCGGCGATGCCGCCGCCGATCAGGGGATCATAGATCTGGTGGGCGATGCCGCGGTCCGCGAGATAGCCGGCGCACAGCCCCTTCACCGGCGGATAGACGTGGTCCGGGATCAGCACCTTGTCGCCGGGCTTGAGCACGGCGAGCATCGTCAGTGCCACCGCAGCCTGGCCGGAGGGCACGAGCACGGTACGCTCGCCGCCATGCAGCGCCGTCAGCTGCGCCTCGAGCGTCCGCGTGGTCGGCGTACCATGCAGGCCATAGGTGTAGCCGTCGAGCCCGCGCTCCACCCGCCGCGCGAAGGCCTGCGGGTCATCGTAGACAATGGTCGAGGCGCGATAGGTCGGGACCGAGAGCGATTTGAAGCCGTCCTGGGACACGGCGGGATGCTGAACGCAGCGGGTGAGATCGTGCATGGGAACCTCGCAAGGACAGGAAGCCGTGCTACCACAATCGCGCGGGCCGTGTGCGTTACGCCCGCAATTTTGACGTGGCGAGCCCGGCGCGCCGAGCGCAGATTGAAATGCGCGGTCATTCCCCCCCGGGCCGGCGAACAGGCTAGGCCAATTCCGCCGATGCGCGCTGCATGTTGGCGGCCATATCCGCCGTCACCGTGCTCTGTTCCTCGACCGCCGCAGCGGTCGAGGCGATGAACTCGTTGACGCTGGTGATGGCTGCCTTGATCATGGTCAGCGAGCCCGTGACGTCGCCCGCGATCGTGTTCAGCGCTGCGATCTCCGAGGAAATCGTGTCGGTCGCATGCTTGGCCTGGCTCGCGAGGCTCTTCACCTCCGAGGCGACCACGGCGAAGCCGCGTCCGGCCTCGCCGGCACGGGCCGATTCGATCGTAGCGTTGAGGGCGAGCAGATTGATCTGCCCGGTGATGCCCGCGATCATCTCCACGATGCCGCTCATTGCCTGCGATGCCGCATTCAGCCGCTGGGCCTGGCCGTCCGCGGCCTCGACACGGCTGGTCGCGACCTTGGAATTCTCGCGCGACTTCGCCATGGTCTCGGAGATTTCGCGGATCGACGCGCTCATTTCCTCGCTGCCGGCGGCGACGGCATCGATCAGCTCCCGGGCGTTGTCGGCCTTCTTGCGGCCGATCGCCTGCGCGGTGATGTCGGTGGCGTATTTCACGACCTTGTAGGGCTTTCCGTTCAGGTCGAAGATCGGATTGTAGGAGGCCTGGATCCAGATCTCGCGGCCGCCCTTGGCGATTCGCTTGTACTCAGCCGCGCGGTATTCGCCGCGCCTGAGCGCGTCCCAGAACTCCTGATAGGCCGCCGAGTGGCGCTCGGCCGGTTCGACGAACATCGAATGATGCTGGCCGACGATGTCGGCCAGCGTGTATCCCATGGCCTGCTGGAAGTTCTCGTTGGCGGTGCGGATGGTGCCGTCCATGTTGAACTCGATCACCGCCTGCGACTTCTGGATTGCCGCGAGCTGACCTCCGCTATCCGCGGCTCGCATCTTCTGCGCCGTGACATCGGTTGCGAACTTCACGACCTTGAATGGCTTGCCCGTTTCGTTGAGGATCGGATTGTAGGTCGCGAGAATCCAGACCTCCTTGCCGCCCTTGCCGATCCGCTTGTACTCGGCCGCCTCGAATTCACCGCGATTGAGCTTGGCCCAGAACGCCGGATAGGCCGGACTCGCGCGGTCCTCGGGCGTCACGAACATGCCGTGGTGCTTGCCCTTGATCTCGTCCAGCGTGTAGCCCATCACGGACAGGAAGTTGTCGTTCGCCGTGATGATGGTGCCGTCCATGTTGAACTCGATCACGGCCTGGGCGCGGTTGATCGCCGCGATCTTGCCGGCGTCCTCCATGTCCTTGATCTTGTCGGCGGTGATATCGGTGGCGAACTTGATGAAGCTGACCACGTTGCCATCGTCGTCGAGCAGCGGCGCGTAGGACGCGTGAACCCAGATCTCCCTGCCACCCTTGCCGAACCGCTTGTACTGTGTGGTCCGGAACTCGCCGCGCCGGAGGCTCGCCCAGAAATCGCGATACCGCGCGCTATCGCGCTCCGCCGGGCTGACGAAGATGCTGTGATGCTTGCCCTTGATCTCCGCGAGCGTGTAGCCGCTCATCTTCAGGAGATTCTCGTTCGCGTCGAGAATATTGCCGTCGAGGTCGAACTCGATGACGGCCTGGGAGCGGTCGATCGCCTTGACCTCCGCCAGCGCGTGCTTCACCGCCTTGCCATAGAGAGTGAACACGTCCGGCATCCCCCACATTGCCGATAGCCGTAGTGGCCATCTACGACTGCAAACAATTTGCACAACCTCGTTGAGTAACTGTAAACGAGCACAACGCGAACATCGCAACTAACTGCAAAAAGAGTGAGTTCCCTCGTTCAGTTGATTGTTCCCGCGTGGAACATGGACCGGCGTGGCCTCCGGCATTCCTTCTGATGACTGCGATTCAGAGCCGGCCCGCTCGATCGCCGCGGCTCCTCAGCAACGCGCACGGTGCCGGATCAATCCTAGGTCACTGCTTCGACGCTGCGACGGTCATCAGCGCCTCCGACACCCGCCCCAGCGCCTCATCGAGATCCGGCAATCCCAGCAGGCCAAATCCGAGGCGGACCACGTGGGGCTCATCCGCGAACCACGATCCCGGAGCGACGCGGGTCTCGCGAACCGCGAGTTCGTCATGGAAGCGCGTGACGTCCGCATCGCCGAACACGCTGCGCTTGAGCCTGACGCAGCAAAGCGCGCCGGCATCCGGCCTGACCCATTCGATCAGGTCCGCATGAGCGATGACGAACGCCGCGGTCCGCGCCAGTCCTGACGCAAGATGCCGCCTCCGGCCCTCCATGATCGTCTCTCCTCGCTGCATAATCCGGAACGCGAGCGCTTCGTCGACCACGGAGTTGGAGATTGTCGTGTTGAACTTGCCCAGGATGAGCTGTGTCCGCAGCCCCGGGTGCTGCGTGATCAGCCATCCCATGCGGATGCCAGGCGCGCCGTGGGACTTGGAAAGCGATGCACAGCTGATAAGGCGGCGGTCGCGCCCGACGAGGCCCGGCCGGACCTCCGCCTCGCCATACACCGCCTCGCGGTAGGTTTCGTCCAGCAGCAGGAAAGCGCCAGGGCAGATCGCGTCCAGGGTTGCGAGCAGATCGCGCAATTCGCGATCCGTCAGGGCGACACCCGAAGGGTTCTGCGGCGACGCCAGGCTGACCAGCCGCGTCCGTGGCGTCAGCAGCGCTCTCAGCCGATCGAGCTCGAGACGATACCCGTCGTCGAACCTGACCGGCAGGTCGGCAACGCTCATGCCGGCGGATTGAAGCACAGTGCGCGCGTTGGGAAAGGCCGGCTGCCCGATCACCGCCTCGGCTCCCGGTTCGCTCAAAACGAAGGCGATCAGGAACAGCGCCTGCATGCAGCCGGCGGTCGTAACGACGTCGTCCGCCGTGACTCCATGGCGCGCTGCGATCAGCTCACGCAATTCGGCCCGGCCCTCTGTCGGCCCATAGGCGAGCGCAAGATCCTGCAGCTCGTCACCTCGGCGATCTGCAAACACATCGCCGAGCCGGAGATCCGGACCGAGGCTCTCGGCGAGATCGAAACGGACCGGCTGTGAGGTCAGGGACATGATGTCGTTATGCGGAAAGCGGCGCGGCACATAAGTCATCGGAGACCTCCGGGAAAACCTGCAAGGGACGCTACCGCCGCGACGAGCCTGGATGACAGATACAGACGGTGGCGATTGTCACCAGAACAGATTTGCGCTTGGATCATCTGTATGGAGGATCGCACACTCGCTCTGCCCCTATACGAAGCACTCGCCGCCCGCATTGCGGCGCTGGTCGATGACGGCGTGCTGCGTGCAGGGATGCGTGCGCCGTCGGTCCGCAGCTTCGCAGCCCAGCACGGGGTCAGCCTGACGACGGCGCTGCAGGCCTATCGCCTGCTGGAGGATCGCGGCGTGCTCGAAGCACGGCCAAAATCCGGCTTCTACGTCATGGTCAGGCCGCACCAGCAGCGCGCGCTGCCGACAGTCTCGCAGCCGCCGTCGCGCGCCACGCAGGTCTCGGTCAGCAATCCCGTGTTCAGCGTGCTGTCCTATGCTGGCGATCCATCCTATGCGCCGCTCGGCTGTGCCATTCCCAGCGCCGGCCTGCTAGCAGCTGAACGGCTCGACCGCCATCTCGCCCGCTGTGCGCGGGTCCACGGCCGCCGCTACAATGTGTACGCCGATCCGCATGGCGATGCCGAGCTGCGCGCCCAGATCTCCGACCGCGCCTTGCGACAGGGGCACGCGGTGGCGCCCGACGGCGTGCTGATCACCAACGGCTGCACCGAGGCGTTGAACATCGCTCTGAGCGTGACCACCAGGCCCGGCGACACCGTCGCGATCGAGTCTCCGACCTATTTCGGCCTGCTGCAGGTGCTCGAGGCGCGCGGATTGCGCGCGCTGGAGCTGCCGACCGATCCGGTGAGCGGCATCGACGTTGCCGCGCTGGACAAGGCTCTCGGCGCACGGCGCGTGTCGGCCTGCCTGCTCGCGTCGAGCTTCAACAATCCACTGGGATATCGGACCGCCGATACACGCAAGGCCGACATCACCAAGGTACTCACGCGTCACGACGTGCCCTTGATCGAGGACGACATCTACGGCGACATCAGCTTCGGCGAGGACCGGCCGCGCCCCTTCGCCGCGATCAGTCCGAAGGCCGACATCATCCTCTGCAGCTCGTTCTCCAAGACGATCGCGCCCGGCTATCGCATCGGCTGGCTCGCCGCCAACCGCCGTCACGATCAGATCCTGGCCGCCAAGTTCGCGCTGTCGCTCAGCGGCGCGGCGCTGCCGCAGAAGGCAATGGCCGACTTCCTCGGCTCGGGCGGCTACGACGCCCATCTCAGGCGCATCCGCAAGGTGTTCGCCGGCAATGTCGACCGGATGCGCCGCGTGGTCGATCGCAGCTTTCCGAAAGCGACGCGGATGACCGACCCGAAAGGCGGCTTCGTTCTCTGGTTGGAGCTGCCGAAGGGGTTCGACACCGATGCGCTCTATACCCGCGCCATGCGCGAGCGCATCTGCTTCGTGCCCGGCGGGCTGTTCACCGCGAGCGGCGGCTATCGCAACTGCCTGCGGCTGAGCTGCAGCCACGACTGGGACGCCCGCGTCGAGCGCAGCGTGGAGCGTCTTGGTGAACTGGCGTCAGAGATGCTCGCGTGATCCCCTGATGACGCCGGACTGCCTCGGTCGCGGCCGGATAGGTTCGGGTGGACCTGACAAGGCCGGGTCCGAAAGATTTTACTTTCGCTTTTCCAGAAAACATGTATGATGCCTGCCATCCTGTCCCGCTGCGAGGGGCGTACGCGTCGTCACGGACGTTGGGGCGGGGATGCGGTGGACGTGTTGGCGGTGCATGACGGGCATCGTGGCACGGACGGCGAAGTCGCGTGGTCCTGACCTCCCGACGCTGAGGTCAAGTCGGTGCCGGCAGACGCAAGGCATCGATGACGGGGCAAGAAAGCCCGGTCCCCGGGGAGATCGCGTATAAGCCGTAAAACCATCGCGCGGGGAATGCCGGGTCGAACCGGCTGAACCTGTGGTGACTGCCGCCTGCTTATTCTTCTGCAGGCGGGCCAATTTCTTAAAAGACATGGGTGAGGCCTTCACCCGGCATTCCCCGCGCCCTCGTTGTCGAGGGCCCGAGCCTCCCGCAGATCCCGGGCACGCTGGTGCCGCGGCAATGAAGAGGTGCGCCCGCCCACGGCGGCCCGTCGATGGTCCACGGATGGCTCTGCAGGCTCTCACCGACGTTGTCAGCGGGCGTGTCAGCAATCCGGCCGCCTCGCGTCTATCGCGGCCCGCCGCTCAGCCGGATCGGGCGGCCCTGGCTGATGAAGGCGTAGTGGCCCGCGCCGATGCCGCCGACCATCAGCGCCTCGACCACCGGCTCGGCGATCTCGCCGGTCGCCGCCCAGTCGATGACGAAATTGGCGCCGGTGCCGCCGCGGGTGTCCTTGGTCGGCACGAAGACCTCGATGGTCGCGAACGGCTTCAGCGCCACCGGCTCGGTCAGATGCGCCTGAACCAGTTTGCCGGCCGTGTCATAGTAGTTGATGCGCCGGAGAATCAGCGGCCGCTGCTCGGAGGCGTTGTGGACGCTCAGGGTGACCGAGAAATCCGCCTGGATCTTGCCGGGGGTCATCGCGACGCTGGAATAGACGGGAACATAGACCGCGCCGCTGACGGTCGCCGCATCCGCTGGAACCGCGGTCAGCGAGGCCGCGAAGGTCGTGGTGATGGCGTCGGCGGCCCGGGCCGCGCCCATCACGGCGGTGCCGGCGAGCCCCAGCGCGAGGACCGCAGTCAAGATGTGACAGATTGCGGGTTTCCTTGCGCGGCGGTGCGACATAAGTTGCCACCTTGGGGGTTGCTTCATGCATGAACTGATCGGCGACATCACGCTCTGCATCCTGTTTGCGTGGGTGCTTGGACTGGCGGCGCATTACTGGCGCCAGCCCTCGATTCTCGCATATCTGGTCGCGGGCTTCGCCATTGGCCCCTTCGGCACCGGCTGGGTCAAGTCCCAGGAATCGATCTCGGTGATCTCGGAGCTCGGCCTGATCTTCATGCTGTTCATGATCGGGCTGGAGATCGACCTGAAGAAGATCATCCGCGCCGGCCCGGTGATCCTGATCGCCGGCGGCGTCCAGCTGCTCGGCGGCGCCGCGCTCGGCATCCTGTTCTTCGTCGCCATCGGCATGCGGATGGGCGCCGAGAGCTACGACGCGCTGTATCTGTGCGTCGCCTGCGCGCTGTCCTCGACCGTGATCATCGTCAAGGTGCTGTACGAGAAGCGCGAGCTCGACACCCTGCCCGGCCGCATCACGCTCGGCGTGCTGGTGCTGCAGGACGTGTTCGCGATCCTGTTCCTGGCGGTGCAGCCCAGCCTCGACGATCTGCATGTCAGCGTGATCCTGCTGTCGTTCGCCCGCGCCGGCGCGCTGGTCGCGATCGCGCTGCTGCTCAGCCGCTACGTGCTGCCGCCGCTGTTCCACCGCATTGCGCGGACGCCGGAGCTGATCATGCTGGGGGCGCTCGCCTGGTGCTTCCTGATCGGCGAAATTGCCGAGCGGCTGCACTTGTCGCGCGAGATGGGCTCGCTGATCGCGGGCGTCTCGCTGTCGACCTTTCCCTACGCGCTCGACGTCACCGCCAAGATCACCACCCTGCGGGATTTCTTTATCACGCTGTTCTTCGTCGCGCTCGGCATGACCATCCCGATCCCGACGATGTCGGTGGTCGGGCTGGCGCTTGTCATCGCGGGGTTCACCGTGGCCAGCCGGCTGCTGACCACCTTCACGCCGCTCTACATGATGCGGCAGGGCCTGCGCGCGAGCCTGCTGCCCGCGCTCAACCTCGCCCAGATCAGCGAGTTCTCGCTGGTCATCATCCAGACCGGCGCCGCCGCCGGCCATCTCAAGCCGGGCACATCGAGCGCGGCCTCCTTCGCCTTCGTGCTCCTGGCGGTGCTCTCGACCTTCGTCATCGTCCGCTCCGACCCGATCGCACGCCGGACCATCCCGCTGTTGAAGCGGGTCGGATTGAACGATCTCGACGACAGCAAGGAGGGTGAGGCAGGCCATGAAGGCGGCGGGCACGGCGCGGGCCGTCCGATCGTGCTGCTCGGCTTCTTCCGCACGGCAAGCGCCCTGCTCAGCGAGATCGAGCGCAACCAGCCGGCGCTCTTAGAGCAGATCGGCGTGGTCGATTTCAATCCCGTGGTGTTCCGCACGCTGTCGGACCGCGGCATCCAGGTGACCTATGGCGACATCAGCAATGTCGACACGCTGGTCCATGCCGGCGTCGGCCAGGCCGAGCTGATCATCCTGAGCATCCCGGATTCGCTGCTCAAGGGCGCCAACAACGAGAAGCTGGTGCGGCACGTCCGCAGCATCAATGCCAAGGCCAAGATCGTGGCCACCGCGGACCTGCTCGCCGACGTCAACGACCTCTACAATGCCGGCGCCGACTACGTGACCGTGCCGCGGCTCAGCGATGCGCAGGTGCTGCTCAATCTGATCCAGGATTCCAGCGCGGGCCTGTTGTCCGAGCGTCGAAGCCAGGCCGAAGCGATGCTGGCCGACCGTCGCGAGGTGCTGCCGTGAGACGCGCTGACAGCTTCGCTCCCCACCTCCCCCACCTCCGAGCCCGTTAGACCCACATCATGGCCAATTCCAACGTTCACGTCGTCGATCACCCGCTGGTACAGCACAAGCTCTCGCTGATGCGCGAGCGCGACCGCTCGACCAAGGGGTTTCGCGAGCTGTTGAACGAGATCGGCATGCTGCTGGCCTACGAGGTCACGCGCGATCTGCCGCTCGAGCTCGTCGACATCGAGACCCCGATCGCGGCGATGAAGGCGCCGAAGATCGCCGGCAAGAAGCTGACGCTCGCACCGATCCTGCGCGCCGGCGTCGGCTTCCTCGACGGCATGCTGGCCTTGATGCCATCCGCGCGCATCGCTCATATCGGCCTGTACCGCGATCCCAACACGCTGCAGGCCGTGGAGTACTATTTCAAGGCGCCGCAGGACCTGACCGACCGCACCGTGATTCTGATGGACCCGATGCTGGCCACCGGCAACTCGGCCTGCGCCGCGGCCGAGCTTTTGAAGGCGCGCGGCGCCCGCGACATCCGCTTCGTCTGCCTGCTCGCCGCGCCGGAGGGCATCGCGCAGTTCGAAAAGGAGCACCCGGACATCCCGATCTGGACCGCGGCGATCGACGAGAAGCTCAACGACCACGCCTATATCGTGCCGGGCCTCGGCGACGCGGGAGACCGGATGTTCGGCACGAAGTAGGACGCCGCGATCGATGCGACCGCGTGACGACTTGCACAGGGAAGTGTCAGGACGCGCGCGGCGCGACGCGCAGAACATTGAAGATGCGTCCGTCGATCACCAGCAGCGCGCTCCCGATCACCAGCGCGCCGAGGATCTCCCGCAAGGCAATGGACTCCGCGAGCACGAGATATCCGAGGAGGATGGTGGTCAGCGGGATCATGAGCGTCACCAGGGTCACATTGGTCGCACCGGAACGGCGCAGGACCTGGAAGAAGACGATGTAGGCAAACGCCGTCGACAGCGCCGCGAGGGCGCAGATCGAAAGCCAGGTCTGCAATCCGGGCATCGGCAGCTGCCAGGGCTGGTCGACGATCCCCGCGATCACGAGCATCATCACGCTCGACGCGGACAGTTGGAAGGTCGCGGTCGCAAGCGGCGGCGAGTTGGCGAGGTGACGCCGCACCAGCAGGGCGGCGATGCCGTAGCTGAGCGATGCGCCGAGACCGAACAGAATGCCATAGCCGGCATCCATGTCCGACCCGCCCCGCAGGATCACGACGCCGGCGAGGCCCACGATCAAACCGGCGACACGGCGCGCCGAGAGGCTTTCCTCTCCCGCCGCAGCCATCACCGCGATCGTGAACAGCGGCGTGGTGGCGTTGAGAACCGCGGCAAGACCCGACGTGATGTAGGTCTGGCCGATCACGATCAAACAGAACGGCACAACATTGTTGAACAGCGCGACAGCAAAATAAGGCCGCCAGCCGCCGATCCCCCTGGGCATGCGGATCCCGCTCAGCCGCGAGACCGGCAGCAGGATCGCGGCCGCCAGCGCGATGCGCAGCAGCACGAGCGTCAGCGGCGGCAGCTCCTTCAGGGCGAGGCCATTGAAGATGAACGAGCCGCTCCACAGCAGCGACAGCAGGCCGAGCAGCGACCAGTCGCGCGGGTCCATCCTGTCGTTGGGAACTGCCATCACCGCCCGCCGCTGTTAGAATATTGCCTGATCGTTGCAGCGGCCGCCGAAAACTGTCCACCCGCTTTCCGTCGATGCAACGGCTCGCAGCCCAAATCAGCCCTTTGGCCGCGAGACCAGCTCGATCATGCGGCCCTCGTCCTCGTCGGGCATCGCCGCCTTTGCCTGCGCATACGCTTCGACCGCCGCCTGCGCCATCACCGGCCGCGTGCCGAGCAGCTCCTCGGCGAGCCGCAGCGCATAGGCCGCATCCTTGTGGCGGAGCGCCGCCGTGAAGCTGGCATTGGCGAAGTCGCGCGCGATCATCCGCGGCGCATGACGCAGTACCTGCGGGCTCGCTGCCACGCCGCTCTGGATCGCCTCGAGGACAAGGTTCATGTCGAGCCCGGCCTGCTCGGCGATCGCAATCCCCTCGGCGAGACCCGCGATCTGCATCGCGCCGAGCAGGTTGTTGATCAGCTTGTAGACGGTGCCGGCACCGACGGGACCGAAATGGCGGATGGTCGAACCGATCGGCGTCAGATACGGACGAGCACGGTCGAGATCGGCAGAGTCGGCGCCGACCAGCAGCGTGAGCTTGCCGCTCGCGGCGGCGTCGGGAAGACCCGTCACTGGACAATCGAGATAGGTGACACCGCGGGCATTCAGCTCGCGCGACAGCCGCAGCGCATGGTCGCGCGAGACGGTCGAGCATTCGATCGCGATGGTGCCGACCCGCATCGTGGCCGCGGCACCATCGGGCCCGAGCCATACCGTGCGCGAAGCCTCGTCATCGGCGACCATCGTGACGACCGCGTCGGCATCGATCGCGGCATCGGCCGGCGAGGTCGACCAGCGCGCGCCGCGCGCGATCAGGTCCTCGGCCTTAGACCTGCTGCGATTCCACACCGCCACCGAATAGCCGGCATCGAGATAACGGCCGGCCATGCCATGGCCCATCCGCCCCAGCCCGATGAACGCGACGCGCGCCACCGGCTAATCCACGTCGTCGATGACGGCGCCCGGCGACGTGCCGAAGGCACGCTGCGCCAGGGTCGCGGCCATGAACTCGTCGAGGTCGCCGTTGAGCACGCCGGACGTGTCGGAGGTCTGCACGCCCGTGCGCAAATCCTTCACCATCTGATACGGCTGCAGCACGTAGGAGCGGATCTGGTGACCCCAGCCGATCTCGGTCTTGGCCGCCTGGTCCGCCGCCGCCTTCTCCTCGCGCTTCTTCAGCTCGATTTCGTACAGGCGCGCACGCAGCATGTCCCAGGCCTGGGCGCGGTTCTTGTGCTGCGATCGGCCGGCCTGGCAGACCACCGCAACGCCGGTCGGAATGTGCGTCAGACGCACCGCCGATTCGGTCTTGTTGACGTGCTGACCGCCGGCGCCGCCGGACCGCATCGTGTCGACGCGAACGTCGGACTCCTTGATGTCGATCTTGATCGAGTCGTCGATGACCGGGAAGATCTGCACCGACGAGAACGAGGTGTGCCGGCGCGCATTCGAATCGAACGGCGAGATGCGGACCAGGCGATGCACGCCCGCTTCCGTCTTCAGCCAGCCATAGGCGTTGTGACCGGAGATCTGGATGGTCGCCGACTTGATGCCGGCCTCTTCACCCAAGGACTCTTCGAGATACTCGACCTTGAAGCCGTGGGTCTCAGCCCAGCGCACATACATGCGCAGCAGCATCTGAGCCCAGTCCTGGCTCTCGGTGCCGCCAGCGCCGGCATGCACTTCAAGATAGGTGTCGAACTTGTCGGCCTCGCCGGACAGCAGCGCCTCGAGCTCGCGGCGCGCGACCTCCTTCTTCAGCTCCTTGAGCGCGTTCTCGGCCTCAGTGACCACCCCGGAATCGTTCTCGGCTTCGCCGAGCTCGATCATCTCGATGTTGTCGCTGAGCTCACGTTCGACCTTGCCGATGCCGGTCAGCGAATCCTCCAGGGAGGTCCGCTCCTGCATCAGCCGCTGAGCTTTTTGGGGGTCGTTCCAGAGATTGGGATCTTCGGCGAGCTTGTTCAGCTCGGCCAGCCTTGCCGTCGATGTTTCGACGTCAAAGATGCCTCCTCAGCAGCCCGACCGACTGCTTTATCTCTTCTACGATTTTTTCGATTTCGGCGCGCATGTCGCTCTCTTTGGGCCCCGGCCGAAACGGCCGCGGCGGTCACGTCTGGTGGGGGATGTAGCGGCGCGCGGTGCAAAGCGCAATCGCGATGCACCGCGTCGGCACCAGTTTCAACGCGCTCAGTACAGGCTGCCCGTTCCCGGACGAATGATGAAGCTGCCGGCATCCGGCTGCCCGCCGCTCTGCGACGGCATCACGCGACCGTCGGCATCGGCGACGCCGATGACCGAGTAGTTGTCCGGCGGCGCCGTGCCCGGCTTGAACGCCTCCATGATCGTCCGGCCGCCGTCGCCCGGGCTCGCGCGCATGCCGGTCTTGGCATCGACACGGACCAGCTTGATGCCGGCCGGGATCTTGAACGGGGTGGCCGGCTTGTCGGCCAACGCGAGCTTCATGAAGTCCTTGGCGATCGGAGCTGCGAGATGGCCGCCGGTCGCGGCGTTGCCTTTGCCGAGCGGACGCGGCTTATCGTAGCCCATGTAGATCGCGACCGCGAGGTCCGGCGAGAAGCCGACGAACCAGGCGTCCTTGGCCTCGTTAGTGGTGCCGGTCTTGCCGGCGATCGGCTTGCCGACCTCCTTGAGCACGGTGGCCGTACCGGCCTGAACCACGCCCTCGAGCATCGAGGTGATCTGGTAGGCCGTCATCGTGTCCAACACCTGCTCGCGGCGGTCGACCAGTTGCGGCTCGCTCTGGTTCTTCCAGCCATCCGGCGCGTCGCAGCCGCGGCACTCGCGGGCGTCATGCTTGAAGATGGTGTGGCCGTAGCGGTCCTGGATGCGGTCGATCAAGGTCGGCTTCACCCGGCGGCCGCCATTGGCGATCATCGAATAGGCCGTGACCATGCGCATCGCCGTGGTCTCACCCGCGCCGAGGGCGTAGGAGAGATAGTTCGGCAGCTCGTCGTAGACGCCGAACCGGCGTGCATATTCCGAGATCAGGGGCATGCCGACGTCCTGCGCCAGCCGCACCGTCACCGTGTTCAGCGACAGCCTCAGCGCGTTGCGCAGAGTCGTCGGTCCCAGATACTTGCCGTTGGAGAAGTTGTCCGGGCGCCAGACCTGGCCGCCCTGCCCCTGGTCGATCTCGATCGGAGCATCGACGACCTGCGTCGACGGCGTGTAGCCATTGTCGAGCGCCGACGAATAGACGATCGGCTTGAACGACGATCCGGGTTGCCGGTAGGCCTGCGTCGCGCGGTTGAACTGGCTCTGGTCGAACGAGAAGCCGCCGACCATCGCGAGCACGCGACCGGTGTTCGGGTCCATCGCGACCATCGCGCCGGAGACTTCCGGCAGCTGCTCGAGGCGGTACTGGCCTTCGACCGGGTTGCCTTCCTTGAACAGCGGATCGGCGTAGATGACGTCGCCGGGCTGCAGAACCTGCGCGACGGACGTCGGCACCTTGCCACGACCGTTGCCGGTCGCCGCGCGCGCCCACTTCACGCCGTCGAGCGTGATCAGGCCGGTCTGGCGTTCCTTGCTGACGGCGCCGCCGAGCTCGCGCGGCGGCTGGAAACCAATGCGGGCGGACTGGTCGCTGGTCTCCAGCACCACGGCCATCCGCCAGGGCGAGATGTCGGACAGGGACTTGATCTCGGCGAGCTTGAGGCCCCAGTCGCCGGAAATGTCGAGCTTGGACACGGGACCGCGATAGCCCTGTTCCTGGTCATACCGCACGAGGCCGGCGACCATGGCCTTACGCGCCATCACCTGGACCTTGGGATCGAGCGTGGTGCGGACCGAGAGGCCACCTTCGTAGAGCTTCTTCTCGCCGTAGCGCTCGAAGATGTCGCGCCGCACTTCCTCGGCGAAATATTCACCGGCGAAGACGTGTGCGCCCGTGTTGCGGGTCGCGATCGTCAGCGGATCCTTGCGTGCCTTCTCGGCGTCGGCCTGCTTGATCCAGCCGTTCTCCAGGAGGCGGTCGACGACATAGTTGCGGCGCTCGATGGCGCGGTCGCGGTTCCGGATCGGATGCAGACTGCCCGGCATCTTCGGCAGCGCGGCGAGATAGGACGCCTCGGCCACCGTGAGCTCGTTGACCGACTTGTCGAAATAGACCAGCGACGCCGCGGCGATGCCATAGGCGCCGGAGCCGAGATAGATCTCGTTCAGATACAGTTCGAGGATCTTGTCCTTGGAATAGGTGCGCTCGATGCGCATCGCCAGCAGCGCTTCCTTGATCTTGCGCGCGAACGACACTTCGTTGGTCAGAAGGAAGTTCTTGGCGACCTGCTGGGTGATCGTGGACGCGCCCTGCGGACGGCGGTTCGAGCCGAAGTTCTGGGCGTAGACCACCGCGGCGCGCGCCATGCCGGTGAAGTCGATGCCGCCGTGCTCGTAGAAATTCTTGTCTTCGGCGGCCAGGAAGGCGTTGATGACGAGCTTGGGAACCGCCTGGATCGGCAGATACAGCCGGCGTTCCCTGGCGTATTCACCGACCAGCGAGCCATCCGCCGCATGCACGCGGGTCATGACCGGCGGCTCGTAATCCTGCAGCTGCGAATAGTCGGGCAGATCCTTGGAGAAATGCCAGATCAGGCCGGCTGCCGCCGCCACACCCACCAAGAAAACAACGGTACCCGCCGCAAACAGGAATCCGAGAAATCGCACCAGAAAGCGCATCGGCAAATATCCGTCCTAACTCTTGTTCGTCTCTCGGCTCGGATGCGGCGCGCCCCCGGGCGCCGCCGCCAAATCAACCCGGTTCGGCCATAATGCCGCGTGATCCATGCCAGAGAACCGCACGGTCAAGCCCATCAGCGGTCAAGCCTATCACAAGTCTGCAGAGAAGGAATCCTCACCTGATTCCTGGTGCCTCGCAGCGCGTTTATACGGCGGTTGCTGTGGCCAAACTAGGGCTTTGCGCGCGGCGCCGCCGCCGCTGGCTTGTCGGCCCGCTCGCCACCCACGGTGGCCACCCGCTTGGCCAGGAAGGCGTCGATCGCCCGCGCCATCGCCTCCGCTGTGCGCGACCGCCACGTGTCCGAGACCAGGTTCCCCATGTCGCCCTTGTTGGAGACATAGCCCAGTTCGACCAGCACCGAAGGGACGTCCGGCGCCTTGAGCACGCGGAAGCCGGCCGATTTCAGCGGCCGCTTGTGCATGTGCACCGCGGTCTTCATGTCGTTCATGAGCAGGCGGGCGAACCTGTTGGAAAACGTGCGCGTTTCCCGCCTGGCCAGATCGATCAGGATATCGGCCACGTCGGCCGGTTCCTCGGTCAGGTTGACGCCCCCGATCTGGTCGGCGCGGTTCTCGCTTTCCGCCAGCCGTTCCGCCTCGACGTCGGAGGCCTTGTCCGAGAGCGTGTAGATCGTGGCGCCCTGGGCATTGCCCTCGCCGCGCGGCAGCGCATCGGCATGGATCGAAACGAACAAAGCCGCCGACTGCTTCTGCGCGATCCGCACCCGGTCGCCCAGCGGAATGAACGTATCGTCGTCGCGGGTCATGACCACGCGATACTTGCCGGTCCGTTCCAGTCGGTCGCGCAACGCCTGACCGAAGGCGAGCACGATATTCTTCTCGGGAACTTCGCCGCCCTGGGTGCCGTAGTCGACGCCGCCATGGCCAGGATCGATCACGACGACCGGCCGCGGATCCGGCGGTCCGCCCGGAGGCGCCGTCGCAGCGCCAACGGCGGTTGCCGGCGGCCGGATCGCGGGCGGCACAGCGCCGCCGCTGCCGGCGACCGAAGGCACGGTCGCGGTGTTCGATTCGGCAGGCTTCGCGGCCATCCGGCTGTCGACCCCGATCGCCCGGGCAAAGGTCGCCTCGTCGACTTCCTCGAGCTCCAGGACCAGTCGCGGCGGCTGACCGTTGGCGGCGTCCAGGACCGTGGAATTCGCGATTCGGGCAGGCCCCGTCAGGTCGAATACGATTCGCGACCCGCCTGGCATCACCAGCCCATAGCGGAAGGCCTTCACCAGCCCGCGCCCCGCCGTACCCGCCCCGGTGGGCAGATGAAAGCTGACCTGCGGGAGGTCGACGACGACACGATAGGGCTCGCTGAGCAGAAACGCCCGGAAGGGAACCGTACGGTCCAGGTCGAGCACGAAGCGGGTCTGGCGGGAATCACCTGCCACCCTCGCATCTGACGCGATCGGGAACCCCGGGCCGGCCATTGCCGGCACCCCCTGCCCGACGGCGGCACTCTGGGCCAGCGCAGGCGAAGGCACGGCATATAACATTTGCGTGACGCAGAGCGACGCGCATCCCAGCAAAGATAGGTAGTCTGACCGGCCAGATGCCAAATCAATGCCTCCGCGGGATCGTCTTACCGCAACCAATCCCAGGGGTTAATCGCCTAATTTTGTCATTTTCGTTAAAGGCCACCGATTGTTGCGGTTCCGCGACGCTTCCCTTGCACGGCCTGACCAATCCACGTATGTACGAATGGCTGAAGGCTATTCCTTACTGCCGGTTGTGTCGCGTTCAACCTCCCGGTGAAACGCCGGAAGCTTCGTGATCGGGTCTTTGATCTCAAGCGAAGATTCCAGCGACTTTCCGACGCTCCACCAAGCCTGCGCGCTCCCGCGCGGCCACGGCGGAGAGCCGGTCCGACGAGTGGTCCCTGCCAAGGGCTCTGCTCGCAACGACCGCCCGGGCACGAGGTCAGATTTGGCCAAGGTCAGACACGGCGTAGCCTAATACCGCATCCCTGCCGGGATGGGTATTTGATCCCAGGGCAAGCGTCTCGGCGCGATCTGGCCTTCGGCAAGAGACAGGTGGCACCCGCTGCCGCCCACATATTCCAGACGGGCCGACGCTTGATGCGCCAGACTGAAATGCCAACCAAGACCAGCGGACGATCCGCGCCGATGCGGGGCCAGACCCCCGCCCGGCCAATCGCCCCGCCGGCAAGGTGGGCACGGCGCGACCAGCTGCGTTTAGGCCTTCCCCTCACCCCCGAATCAGGTGGACCGTCGCGTCATCCGACAGCGCGCCACGCGCTCGCGGCCAACCGCGTCCGTCGCCTCCAAGAGTTCCAATATGCCCAACAAGATGTTGATCGATGCTACCCACCCGGAAGAGACCCGGGTGGTTGTCGTCCGCGGCAACCGCGTCGAGGAATTTGATTTCGAAACTGCCCAGCGCAAGCAACTCCGGGGCAACATCTACCTGGCGAAGGTCACCCGCGTCGAGCCTTCGCTGCAGGCCGCCTTCGTCGAGTACGGCGGCAATCGCCATGGCTTCCTGGCTTTCAGCGAAATCCATCCCGACTACTATCAGATCCCCGTCGCCGATCGGCAGGCGCTGATCGAAGCCGAGGAACGCGCCCATCGCGAAGCCGAGGAAGAGAGCGAGAACCGCTCCAACCGTCGGCGCAACCGTCATCGCAGTTCGCGCCGCCGTGGCAGCGGCGAGCGGGTGCAGAGCGAGATCGTCGAGTCCGCGGAGACCGGCCTCGCCGCGCACGCGGAAGGCCATGAGGCCGAGAACGAGACGCACGATCACGAGGGGTACGTCCACGACGACCATCCCGATCAGCCGCATGCCGAAGCCGCCGAGCATTCGGAGGCGCATGGCTTCGCTGAGGCCGCGGGTCACGACGCAGCCGAGGCTGCGCACCCGGCCGCCGAATCGCACGATCACGTCGACCAGCCCCCGGCTGTCGGCGCTGACGACGACCACGTGCAACACGCCGCGGCTGCCGAACAGCCCGTCGGCGACGTTGCAGGTCAGGAGCCCGCTCAGGCCGCGGGAATTCCCGTCGCGGAGACGGGCGAATCCGCCCCGGCGGCTGAGGCGGACGACCATGAGACCCATGATCATGGCGAGCACGACCATGATCATCACGATCATGACCACCATGATCACGACCATGACGAGCACGATCACCACGAACACGACGAGGACCTCGCGCCGGTCGCCGAGCATGACGGCGGCGACGTCGGCCTCGTGCCCGCGGACGAGCATGGCGCCGAGCCGGCGGCCGTCGACCATGAGGACGACGACGAGGACGGCGAGGAAATCGAGGAAGAGGTCGTCGAATCCGTCGGCGGCGACGATGTGCTCGAGGAGGTGCCGGAGCGCACCTTCCGTCCGCGCCGCCAGTACAAGATCCAGGAAGTCATCAAGCGTCGCCAGGTGATGCTGGTGCAGGTCGTCAAGGAAGAGCGCGGCAACAAGGGCGCCGCGCTGACGACCTATCTGTCGCTCGCCGGCCGCTATGCCGTCTTGATGCCCAACACCGCGCGTGGCGGCGGCATCAGTCGCAAGATCACCTCGGCGCAGGACCGCTCGCGCCTGAAGGAAGTGGTGCAGGATCTCGACGTGCCCGAGGGCATGGGCGTCATCCTGCGCACCGCCGGCGCCAACCGTACCAAGCCCGAGATCAAGCGCGACTTCGAATACCTGCTGCGCCTCTGGGAAACCGTCCGCGACATGACCTTGAAGTCGCAGGCCCCGACGCTGGTCTACGAGGAAGGCTCGCTGATCAAGCGCTCGCTGCGCGACCTCTACAACAAGGAGATCGACGAGATCCTGGTGGCCGGCGAAGCCGGCTACCGCGAGGCGCACGACTTCATGAAGATGCTGATGCCGACCAACGTCCGGGCGGTGAAGCAGTATCGTGACGGCCAGCCGCTGTTCTCGCGCATGGGCGTCGAGAGCCAGCTCGATGCGATGTTCACGCCGACCGTGCAATTGCGCTCCGGCGGCTACATCGTGATCAACCAGACCGAGGCGCTGGTCTCGATCGACGTGAACTCCGGCCGCGCCACGCGCGAGCATCACATCGAGGACACCGCGCTCAAGACCAACATGGAAGCCGCCGAGGAGGTGGCGCGGCAGCTGCGGTTGCGCGACCTCGCGGGTCTGATCGTCATCGACTTCATCGACATGGACGAGAAGCGGAACAACCGCTCCGTCGAGCGCAAGCTGTCGGACTGCCTGCGGCAGGACCGCGCGCGCATCCAGGTCGGCCGCATCTCGCATTTCGGCCTGCTCGAGATGTCCCGCCAGCGCATCCGCGCCAGCGTGCTGGAAAGCTCGACCGAGCCGTGCGCACATTGCGGCGGCACCGGCCATGTCCGCTCGGTGTCCTCGGTGGCGCTGCAGCTGCTGCGCAGCCTCGAAGAGGCGCTGATGAAGGGCGCGACCCACAATCTGGTGGTCCGGACCCGCACCGAGGTGGCGCTCTACGTGCTCAACCACAAGCGCGGCCATCTGCGCGACCTCGAGAACGGCTTCAAGGTGTCGCTCGCCGTCATCGCCGATCCGCATGTGAGCGGCCAGCAGTCGTTCATCATCGATCGCGGCGAGCAGGTGCATACGCTCGAGGCCGCCAAGGCGCTGCTCGCGGCGCAGGCGTCGGCGCCGCCGCTGGTGGCCGAGGAGATCTTTGACGACGAGGAGCCGTTCGACGTCGAGACGGAGTCCGAGGTCGAGACCGAGGAAACCGAAGGTCTCGCCGAGGAAGCCGCCGAGAACGGCGGAGGCGACGGCGAGCGCGAAGGCTCCCGCCGCAAGCGGCGGCGGCGCCGGCGTGGCCGCGGCGGCGAGACTCGCGAAGGGGCGCTGCCCGAGGGCACCGCCGGACTGCAGCCATCCGAACCGGGTCTCGCTTCCGAGCAGCCGACCGAGGATTCAGACGTCGAGGACGACGAAGCCGAGGAACAGCCCGCCTTTGCCCAGGGCGAACAGGCGGACCAGCCGAACGGCGAACGGCGTCCCCGCCGCCGCGGACGTCGCGGCGGCCGCCGCCGGCGCGGTGGAGCGGAAGAAGGGCTCGCCGCCTCGATCGGTGACGAACTCGCGCCCGCTTCGGCATCGGAAGCGGAAGCGGCTGTGGCCGATTTCGACGGCAATGGCGGTCCGCATCATGATGACGAGCCGGCGGAGCCCACGACGGCAGCGGAAGCAGCACCGGTCGTCGCCGAGAGCGACGAACTCGTCGCCGCGGCACCCACGCCTCAGGCTGCGCAGCAGCCGGCGGCTCAGGAAGCTGACGTGCCGAAATCCGACTCCGAGAAAGCTCCGCGGCGGTCCACCGTTCGCGAGAAGGTGAGCTTTGTCACCGAGCCCAAGCCGGACAGCGCCATCTCGGCCGTGAACGTTGCCGAGAACAACGCACCCGCAGCGGTGACCGATCAGGTGGCATCCGAACCGGCGACCACCGAGCCGGCTGCTCCGGAAACCACGACGCCGACGGCGCCACGGCGCGCCGGCTGGTGGTCCCGTCGCTTCGGCGGCGGGCAGTAAGGCCCGCGCGCTCGACCGATGCTCCAACGCAAAACGCCCGGCCTTGCGGCCGGGCGTTTTCATTTGGTGTCGGGTTCGCGGCTGCGATGCGGTTCAGCCGGTGGTGATCGCCGTCTCGACGTCGGAAGGATCGATCTCCTGATTGAGCCGCTTCTGCAGCAGATCGTGATCGAGCTCGCCCTCCCACCACGACACGAACACGGCGGCGATGCCGTTGCCGGTGATGTTGGTCAGCGCCCGCACCTCGCTCATGAACTTGTCGATCGAGAACACGATCGCCATGCCCGGCACCAGCGCCGGGTTCACCACGGTCAGCGTCGCAGCCAGCGTGATGAAGCCCGCACCGGTGACGCCGCTCGCGCCCTTCGAGGTCAGCATCGCAACCACGAGGATGGTGAACTGCTGTCCCCAGGTGAGCTCGACGCCGAGCGCATGGGCAATGAACAGCGTCGCCAAGGTCATGTAGATGTTGGTGCCGTCGAGGTTGAACGAGTACCCGGTCGGTACGACCAGGCCGACCACCGGCTTGGAGCAGCCGAGCCGCTCCAGCTTCTCCATCAGCTGCGGCAGCGCGCTCTCGGAGGAGCTGGTGCCGAGCACGATAAGCAGCTCGTCCTTGATGTAGGCAATGAACTTGAAGATGCTGAAGCCGACGAAGCGCGCGATCAGCCCGAGCACGATCACGACGAACAGAGCCGCGGTGATGTAGAACACCGCAATCAGCCCGATCAGGTCGCCGAGCGCCGACGGACCGTACTTGCCGATCGTAAAGGCCATGGCGCCGAACGCACCGACCGGCGCCGCCTTCATGACGATGGCAATCACTCCGAACACCGCGTGCGCGGTATCGTCGATCACGTCGCGCAGCCGATGCCCACGCTCGCCGAGCGCCATCAGCGCGAAGCCGAACAGGATCGCGAACAGCAGCACCTGCAGGATGTCGCCGCGCGCAAGCGCGCCGACCACGCTGTCGGGAATGATGTTGAGGACGAAGTCGACCGACTTCTGCGCCTGGGCCTGCTTCACGAAGCCGGCGACCGCCGCGGCATCCTGCTTCTCGGCGAGATTGTGCCCGATTGGGGCCAGATTGCCGACGATGAGACCGATCACCAGGGCGAAAGTCGAGACGATCTCGAAATAGATCAGCGCCTTGATGCCGACCCGACCGACCTTGCTGGCGCTTTCGATATGCGCGATGCCGGATACGACGGTACAGAAGATGATCGGCGCGATCACCATCTTGATCAGCTTGATGAAGCCGTCACCGAGCGCCTTGATCCAGTCGTTGGTGGCGAAGTTGGGAAACAACCACCCCACCAGGACGCCGATCACGATGGCAATCAGGACCTGGACATAGAGAATGCTGTACCAGGGCTTCTTGCCCGTTCGCGGCGGAACGCTTTTCGTCCCGACTTCAGTCGCTGCCACCATGGGCCCTTCCTCATCCACCTTAGACCAACGGGCTCGATGTCCCAGCCCTGCCGCGGCCAACTCGGGCAAATCCGCGGCGGAGTCAATGCTGGCGATGGGAGGATCGGCCGTTTACGGCTAATCCGACCCGTTAACCCAGCCAGCGTGCGATCCGTGCAACGGCTTCGCGCATATCCTCAGCCGAGCGTGCATAGGAAAAGCGCACATAGCTGCGGCCATGGATCGGATCGAAGTCGACGCCCGGTGTTGCGGCGACATGGGTTTCCTCCAGCATCCGCTTGGCGAACGCGTAGCTGTCGGAGGTAAAGTCGGAAACGTCGGTGTAAAGGTAAAATGCGCCGTCCGCCGGCAGGAACCGGGTCAGGCCGGCCTTGGGAAAACCCTCGATCAGGATGCGGCGGTTCTCCTGGTAGCCGTGCTTAATGGCCTCCATTTCGGCCCGTCCCTCGAACGCCGCTTCCGCTGCGATCTGCGACAGCGTGGGAACCGAGATCGCCAGGTTCTGCTGCAGACGCTCGATCGGCCGCACCAGCGCCTCCGGCACTACCATCCAGCCGATGCGCCAGCCGGTCATGCAGAAGTACTTCGAGAAGGAGTTGATGATCAGCGCCTCGGCCGACAGCTCGGCCGCGGTCACCGCAGGGAAGGCATAGTCGAGACCATGATAGATCTCGTCCGAAATGAAGCGGATGCCGGCGTCGCGCGCGGCCGCGATGACGCTGCCGAGCGCCTCGCGCGACATCATCGTCCCCGTGGGGTTGGCGGGACTTGCGACCAGCACGCCCTTGAGCGGCGTCTTGCGGTGGGCGGCGAGCAGCGCCTCGCCGGTCAGGGCGTGGCGGTTCTCGGCCGTGGTCTCGATCAGCACCGGCTCGCAGCCGAGCGCCGTGAGGATGTGGCGATAGGGCGGATAGCCGGGCACCGTGACGGCGACGCGATCGCCCGGCTCGAACATGGCCAGGAAGGCCAGAATGAAGCCGGCCGAGGATCCCGTGGTGATCACGATCCGGGCCGGATCGATCTCGCAGCCATGGGTTTCACGATAGTGCCGCGCGATGCGTTGCCGCAGAGACAAAAGGCCAAGCGCGGAGGTGTAGTCGATGCGCGCCTGATCGAGCGCGGCATGGGCTGCCACGATCGCGGCGCGCGGCGCCGGCGCCGCCGGCTGCCCCACCTCCATGTGGATGACGTGCCCTCCCCCCGCCTCGATCCGCTCGGCCGCCGCCATGACGTCCATCACCATGAACGGCGGAACATTGCTGCGCGCGGACGGCGCGGTCAGGTTGGCGATCCGCTGTTCCAACGTCGGTATCACTGTCGCATCCACCATCGATATCTGCTATTGACCCCGGCTGTTCGGACCCGCTCTCTGAGCCGGTCGATGGGCCGCACTTGGGCCTCATTCGCCGCAGATGAGCCGCATTCCGCCGGTTGGTGGGCAATAGCCCGTCTTCGGCCTCGCGCCAATTGCAAAGATCGCCTGATGTTGCTCCGTATCGTGCTTCGCAAGACATTCTCCGGCGGGCTTGCCGCGATCGTCGCTGCCGCCATGACGCTGTCGCCGGTCGCGCCCGCCTTAGCGCAGCAGGGCAAGGGGCCGCCGATTCTGCGCGACACCGAGACGGAAGTGCTGCTGCGCGAGTACACCCGGCCGATCCTGCGCGTCGCCGGTCTCGAGAAGCAGAACATCCAGATGGTCATCATCAACGACGCGTCTTTCAACGCGTTCGTGGCCGACGGCCGTCGCATCTTCGTCAACTACGGCGCGATCATGCAGTCGGAGAATCCGAACCAGCTGATCGGCGTTCTCGCGCACGAAACCGGCCATCTCGCCGGCGGCCATCTCGCCAAGCTGCGCCAGCAGCTCGCCACCGCGCAGACCCAGATGATCATCGCCACCATTCTCGGCGCCGGCGCGCTGGCCATGGGGGCGCGCGGCGGCGGCAGCAGCGGCCTCGCCAATGCCGGTGCCGCGACGCTGTCGGCGCCAGGCGAAGTCATCCGCCGCTCGCTGTTGTCCTATCAGCGCCAGCAGGAGGAGAATGCCGACCGCGCCGGCGTGAAGTTCCTGACGGCGACGGCGCAGTCGCCCAAGGGCATGTACGAGACGTTCAAGCGCTTCACCAATGAAAGCCTGTTCGCCGCCCGCGGCGCCGATCCGTACCTCCAGTCGCACCCGATGCCCGCCGACCGCGTCGAGGCGCTGGAAGGCCTGGCGCGCCAGAGCCCCTATTGGGACAAGAAGGATGACGCCGCGCTGCAACTGCGTCACGACATGGTGCGCGCCAAGATTTCGGCCTTCATGGAGCGGCCGGACACGGTCGCCCGGCGGTATCCGCTGTCCGATGCCAGCATGCCCGCGCGCTATGCCCGGGCGATCTCGACCTACCTGCATGGCGACCTGCGCAGCGCCCTCACCCAGATCGACACTCTGATCCAGGCGCAGCCCAACAACCCCTATTTCTACGAGGTTCGCGGCCAGGCCCTGCTCGAGGGCGGCCGTCCGGCCGAGGCGATCGCGCCCTTGCGCAAGGCTGCCCAGCTCTCCAATAACGCGCCGCTCATCAACATGTTACTTGGCCAAGCCTTGGTCGCATCCGAGAACAAGGCCTACACTGAGGAAGCGATCACGATCCTGCGCGCGGCCGTGGCACGCGAATCCGAGGCGCCGCTCGGCTACTCCCAGCTCGCGATGGCCTATGGCCGCAAGGGCGACTATGCGGAGGCCGATCTGGCCTCGGCCCAGGCGGCATTCCTGCGCGGCGACAACAAGACGGCGCGCGAACTGGCTTCCCGTGCGAAGACGCGGTTTGCCGTGGGCTCGCCGGGCTGGGTCAAGGCCGACGACATCGTCACGTCAAAGCCGCTTTCGAACCAGTAGGTGTCGGAGAGCGGCGTTTGGCGCAGGGTGCGGCGCCTGGGATAGCTGCTATAGTCTGGACCGGAACATCAAAATACCCGCGATCATCGACAAGGACCCGATCATTTTGACCCAAAGGACCTCCTTCATGCCGTCACTCCGCACGCTCATTCCCGCGGCGCTGCTCGCGCTCTCGCTCAGTGGCGTGCCGCAGGTGGCGTCGGCCGACAGCTTCTCCGACAGCCAGCGCGGCGAGATCGAGACCATCGTCCGGAACTATTTGGTCGCCCATCCCGAGGTGCTCGAGGAGGCGATGGCCGAGCTGCAGAAGCGCCAGACCGCGGCCGAGACGGCCAAGCAGGCGGCGGGCGTCGCCAAGAACGCCGACACCATCTTCAACTCGCCGCGCGGCGTCGTGCTCGGCAACAAGGACGGCGACGTCACCTTCGTCGAGTTCTTCGACTACAATTGCGGCTACTGCAAGCGCGCGATGAACGACATGATGGAGCTGATGAAGAGCGACCCGAAGCTGAAGGTCGTGCTCAAGGAGTTTCCGGTGTTGAGCCAGGGCTCGGTCGAGGCCGCGCAGGTGGCCGTCGCCGTCCGCATGCAGGCGCCGCAGAAATATCTCGACTTCCACCAGAAGCTGCTCGGCGGCCGCGGCCAGGCCGACAAGGCGCACGCGCTCGCCGTCGCCAAGGAGCTCGGGCTCGACATGGCTCGCGTCGAGAAGGACATGGCGAGCCCCGAGGCCAAGGCGACGATCGAGGAGAACTTCAAGCTCGCCGAGGAAATGGGCATGAACGGCACGCCCAGCTACGTGATCGGCAAGCAGGTCGTGATCGGCGCCGTCGGGGTCGAAGGTCTCCGCGAGAAGATCAGCACGGCCCGTTGCGGCAAGGCGAGCTGCTGACGCCACGCTTCCTCGCAGAACCATCCATGAAAGGCCGGCTGGATCAGCCGGCCTTTTGCGTTGATGAAGGTTGTTCGCGGCAACGCCAACGCCGGACGGCGACCGCGCTCCTACCCCGTCAGCCGCATGCCCAACCGGGTGCGTAGCGCCTCGCGGATGTGGCTGCGTGCGATCGCCTCGGCGCGGTCGGGATCGCGCGCCGCGATCGCCTCGATCAGCTCGCCGTGCTCGGCCGCCGCCGTCGCCGGGCGTCCCTCTGCCGCGAAGGTCGTGGCGCCCAGGAGCGCGATCGCGACATGCATGTCGGCGAGGGCGGCGTCGAGATAGCGGTTGCGCGCGGCGCGCTGGATCGCGCTGTGCATCATCCGGTTGAGCCGCGCCAACTCGGCCGCATCGGCCTCTCCCCGGCAGAAGCGCTCATGGATGTCGCGCAGCGCGGCGATCTCGGCCGGCACGGCATATTGCGCGGCGAGCCGGGCGGCGGCGCCCTCCAGGATCTCGCGCATTGCATAGAGCTCGAGGATCTCGTTTGGGTCGAGGCTCCTCACGATCAGCCCGCGCCCGCCCCCCGGCTGCACCCAGCCCTTGGCGACGAGCTTGCCGAAAGCCTCGCGGACCGGCGTCCGGCTGACATTCAGCTTCTGCGCCACCTCGTCCTCGCGCAGCCGGTCGCCCGACCGATAGAGGCCTTTCTCCAGCGCCGAGCACAGGGCGCGAAACACCGCTTCGCCGAGCGAGACGTTGTCGCGATCCAGGGTGAGTTGCGGGCCTTCTGAGGACATGCGGCGAATGTCTCACATGCGCGGACGGAACAACAGCGTCTCTTGCATATCTTCGTATACAATAGTATACAAAATTCATTGCGGCACGGTGGAAGCGGCTGGCGCGTCATGTTTTGGCTGCTGGGCAGATCGGATGACTTCGGAAGACCACTGCATCGACTATCCCGCCACTTACGACGTCGTGGTTGTCGGCGGCGGCAACGCCGCGCTCTGCGCCGCCATTGCGGCGCGCCGGGCGGGCGCCTCGGTCATCGTGCTGGAGGCCGCCGCCAAATTCTACCGTGGCGGCAACACGCGCCACACCCGCAACATGCGCTGTGCCCATGACGCGGCCACCGCGACGTTGAGCGGCCCCTACACCGAGGAGGAGTTCTGGGACGATCTCCTGCGCGTCACGGAAGGCCAGACCAACGAACAATTGGCGCGGCTGATGATCCGCGAGTCCAAGCAGATGCTCGACTGGATCGTCGAACAGGGCGTGCGCTTCCAGCCCTCGCTCGGCGGCACGCTGAGCCTTGGACGCACCAATTCGTTCTTTCTCGGCGGCGGACGCGCCATGCTCAACGCGCTCTATCTGACCGCGGAGCGGCTGGGCGTGGACGTGCTCTACGAGGCCGAGGTCGTCGCGCTGGACGTCGACGAGGATCGCTTCCGCGCGGCGATCATCCAGCGACAGGACGGCAGAATGCGTGTCCGCGGCAAGGCGCTGGTCGCCGCAGCCGGCGGCTTCGAATCCAACATCGACAAGCTGGTCGAGGGCTGGGGCGAGATCGCCCGCAATTTCCTGATCCGCGGCACGCCGAACAATCGCGGCACGGTGCTCGACATGCTGCTCGGCGCCGGCGTCGACAGCATCGGCGATCCGACCCAATGCCACGCGGTCGCGATCGACGCGCGTGCGCCGAAATATGACGGCGGCATCATCACCCGGCTCGACTGCGTCGTGTTCGGCATCGTCGTCAACAAGCACGCCAAGCGCTTCTACGACGAGGGCGAGGACGTCTGGCCGAAGCGCTATGCGATCTGGGGGCGGCTTGTGGCAGCGCAGCCGGACCAGATCGCCTACATCATCTTCGATGCGAAGTCGTCGACGCTGTTCATGCCCTCGCTCTACCCGGCGATTCAGGCGGCCAGCATCACCGAGCTTGCCGGCAAGCTCGAGCTCGATCCCGATCAGTTGTCGGCGACGGTTGCCGAGTTCAACGCGGCGGTGCGCGAGGGGCATTTCAATCCCGACATCCTCGACGACTGTCACACCGAGAACCTGACGCCGCCGAAATCGCATTGGGCGCGGCGCATCGAGACCGGCCCGTACTACGCCTATCCGGTGCGGCCCGGCATCACCTTCACCTATCTCGGCGTGCGCGTCGATCACGCCGCCAGAATGATGATGAAATCCGGCGGTCCCGCCGCCAACATGTATGCCGCCGGCGAGATCATGGCCGGCAACGTGCTTGGCCGCGGCTACGCCGCCGGCATCGGCATGACCATCGGCAGCGTGTTCGGACGCATCGCCGGCGTGGGAGCAGCGACACATGCAGCGCAGTGAGGCCCTGACCGAGGCAGATCGGCTGATGACGATCTGCAACTCCTGCCGCTATTGCGAGGGACTTTGCGCGGTGTTTCCTGCGATGGAGATGCGGCGCGCCTTCACGTCAGGCGACCTCAATTATCTCGCCAATCTCTGCCATTCCTGCGGCGCCTGCTACGTCGACTGCCAGTTCTCACCGCCGCACGAATTCGACGTCCGCGTGCCCGCGGTGCTCGCCCGCGTGCGGCATGAAAGCTATGCCGACTATGCCTGGCCGCGTGCGCTCGCGCCCCTGTTCCAGCGCAACGGGCTGGCGGTGGCGCTGATCGCCGCAGTCAGCATCGCCGCGTTCATTCTCGGCTTCGTCGCCGTCAACGATTCCACGGCGTTGTTCGCCGTCCGCCATGGTCCGGGATCGTTCTACGCGCTGATGCCGCATCACGCGATGGCGCTGCTGTTCGGCGCGGCCTTCCTGTGGGCCATCGTCGCCCTCATCATCGGCATCAGCGCCTTCTGGAAGGACATCGGCGAGCCGGGCGCGACGCTCGTCCGGCCACGACCGCTGCTCCGCGCGATGCACGACGCCACGACCTTGCGTTATCTCGATGGCGGCGGTGTCGGCTGCTACAACGAGGATGAAAAGCCCAACGACACCAGGCGATTCTATCATCACCTGACGTTCTACGGCTTCCTGCTCTGCTTCGCCTCGACCACCGTCGCGACGCTCTATCACTACCTGCTGCAGCGCGAGGCGCCCTACCCGCTCTGGGATCTGCCGGTCGTCCTCGGGACGCTCGGCGGCATCGGCATCGTGATCGGTCCGCTCGGACTTTACGCTGCCAAGCGCAAGCGCGATCCGGCGCTGCTCGACGGCGGCAGCCGCGGCATGGACGTCGCGTTTCTCGCGATGCTGACCCTGACCGGCGCAACCGGTCTCGCCCTGCTGCTGCTGCGGGAAACCAGCGCGATGGGCGTGTTGCTCGCCCTGCATCTCGGCGCCGTGTTCGCATTGTTCGTCACGCTGCCCTACGGCAAGTTCGTGCACGGACTGTATCGCTTCATGGCGCTGGTGCGCTACGCGCGGGAACGTCACCACGACGAGCGCGGCGCACACGCCGCGTGAGATCCACTCGGCTGTGCGCGACTAGCTCACCGACTGCGCCTCGTCATGCTGCGTTCATGACGATGAGCATCCATTCATAAAGTCGCGAGCCGCGACAATTCTGAGGAACCATCAGCTGAGTGCGGAACGACTCCAATGTCCTGCAGTTGTCGGCGCGGGCAGTGCCAATACAGAGGAGGATAGAGGATGACTAATCGGTTGATGGTATCCGTTGCCGCGATCGCGCTCCTGGCCGGCGCAAGCTTCGCTCACGCGCAGGGCGCTGGTGGTGCAGGCGGCGCAGGCGGTCAGTCCGGCGGCGCGGCGATGCAGGGCGGCGCGGCAGGTGGCGCCTCCGGCGGCGCAACGAGCGGTGGCATGAGCGGCGGCGGCGCCATGAATCGCGACAGCGCCTCGCCGTCGGCCGGCGGCTCGTCCGAGATGCGCTCGAGCCAGTCTGAGCAGAAGTCCGGCGCGACCAAGGGTCAGCACGCCGAGGACAACATGAAGGGACCGGCCACCAAGGGCGCCAGCTCCGAGATGGACAAGAGCGGCGGCAAGAACATGAAGGCCGAGGGTCGCGAAGGCCGTGACAACAACATGAAGGCCGAGGGCCGCGACAGCAAGACCGGCACCAGCACCAATGCCGAGACCAAGACCGGCGGCGACCGCTCGCAGACCACCACCGGACAGGCCGGCGCCAGCGCCAAGCTGACAACCGAGCAGCGCACCAAGATCACCAGCGTGATCCGCAGCCAGCGCGTCGAGCCGGTGACCAACGTCAACTTCAACATCTCCGTCGGCACCCGGGTGCCGCGGGACGTCCGCTTCTACCCGCTCCCGACCGAAGTGGTCACGATCTATCCGGAATGGCGCGGATATGACTACATCCTGGTTCGTGAGCAGATCATCGTGCTCGATCCGCGAACCCACGAGATCGTTGCAGTCCTCGACACCTGATCCCCGACCAGGCGGGTGACGAGAAAAAGGGGCGGGCAGCGATGCCCGCCCCTTTGTTGTGCAAAGAGCGGCGGCGCGCCGCCACACGCCAGACGTGCAGACCTGTCCGCCGGTCTGGTTAACCAGCGATTTCCGAGGCTTGGCCGGATTTTTTCGCGTGGCGGAGCAGCATGGCCCGAGCCCTGCCGGGCGCCGAAAGGCTTCCCCTTGGCGGGTTTGTTACCTATAACGCCGCCCACTGCAGCCACACCGCCCGGGATAGGAATGGCCGACGACGCGGAAAAGACGATTCTCGTCCTCAACGGACCCAACCTCGATCTGTTGGAGACCCGCGAGCCGGAGACGCATGGCCGTGCCACCTTGGCCGACGTCGAACGGCTCTGCGTCGAGACGGCGGCCCGTTTCGGACTGGTGACGGACTGCCGGCAGTCCAGCCACGAGGGCGCGCTTGTGGATTGCATCCATGAGGCTCGCAGCCGCGGCGTGCCCGGGATCGTCCTGAATGCCGGCACCTACTCGCATACCTCGATCGCCCTGCATGACGCCCTGACGGGAGTCAAAATCCCCACGGTCGAGGTGTATTTCGGCAACATCCACGCCCGCGCGGGCGTCCGGCACCATTCTTTCACCGCGAAGGCCGCGTTTGCGTCGATTTGCGGCTTTGGAATCGACGGCTACCGACTCGCGATCACCGGCCTTGCCGCCAAGATCGGTGCCAAAGCCGCTCCCTTGGCCACCACGACCACCGACATCTAGCGCAAGCCTGACGTCCTCGCTTTCACGCCACCCAACGTTTCGGATCAGATCATGGCGCCCCAGACCGACGACACCACCACCGCGAAGTCCGAAGACAGCCGGCTCATCCGCGAGCTCGCCGCGCTTCTGGACGAGACCAGCCTGACCGAGATCGAGCTGGAGCGGGCCGGCCTGCGCATCCGCGTCGCCCGCAACGTGACCATCGCAGCGGCCGTGCCGTCCGCGGTCCCGGCCGCGGCCTCGGGCGTCCCCGTGATGGCCGCCGCCACGGCGGCTGCCGCCGGCGCCGACCTGTCCAAGCATCCCGGGGTCGTGCCCTCGCCGATGGTCGGCACCGCCTATTGGGCGCCGGAGCCCGGCGCCAAGCCGTTCGTCGAGGTCGGCTCCAAGGTGTCGGTCGGCCAGACCCTGATGATCATCGAGGCGATGAAGACGATGAACCAGATTCCGTCGCCGCGCGCCGGCACGGTGACGCAGATCCTGGTCGAGGACGGCCAGCCGGTCGAGTTCGGCGAGCCGCTCGTCATCATCGAATAAGCGCGGATGGCGCGCGGCGAATGGTCTCCATTCCCCGCCCGCTCATCACGCTTCGCTACTCGCGCCCGAGGCACCATGTTCGACAAGATCCTCATCGCCAATCGCGGCGAAATCGCCCTTCGCATCCTCAGGGCCTGCAAGGAGCTCGGCATCTCCACGGTCGCGGTGCATTCCACCGCCGACGCCGATGCCATGCATGTCCGCCTCGCCGACGAGAGCGTCTGCATTGGCCCGCCACCGTCGAAGGACAGCTACCTCAACATCCCCGCCCTGCTCGCCGCCTGCGAGATCACCGGCGCCGACGCCGTGCATCCGGGCTACGGCTTCCTGTCCGAGAACGCGCGCTTCGCCGAGATCCTCGGTGACCACAATCTGCATTTCATCGGCCCGAAGGCCGAGCACATCCGCCTGATGGGCGACAAGATCGAGGCCAAGAAGACCGCCAAGCGGCTCGGGATTCCCGTTGTGCCGGGCTCCGACGGCGCGGTGACGCCCGATCAGGACGCGATGGCCATCGCCAAGGCGATCGGCTTCCCGGTGCTGGTCAAGGCAGCCGCCGGCGGCGGCGGCCGCGGCATGAAGGTCGCGCACACCGAGGCCGACCTGCAGCTGGCGCTGACCACCGCGGCCAACGAGGCCAAGTCGGCATTCGGCGACGCCTCGGTCTATCTCGAGAAGTATCTGCAGAAGCCGCGCCACATCGAGATCCAGGTGCTCGGCGACGGCCGCGGCGGCGCCATCCATCTTGGCGAGCGCGACTGCTCGCTGCAGCGCCGCCACCAGAAGGTCTGGGAGGAAGGCCCCTCGCCCGTGCTGGACGCAGCCGCGCGTGCGAAAATCGGCAACACCGTCGCCAAGGCGATGCAGGAGCTGAAATATATCGGCGTCGGCACCATCGAATTCCTCTACGAGGACGGCGAGTTCTATTTCATCGAAATGAACACCCGCATCCAGGTCGAGCATCCCGTCACCGAGATGATCACCGGCATCGATCTCGTGCTGGAGCAGATCCGCATCGCCGCCGGCGGCGATTTGCCGATGACCCAGGACCAGGTCGTCATCAACGGCCACTCGATCGAGTGCCGCGTCAACGCCGAGAACCCGGTCAGCTTCCGCCCCTCGCCCGGCAAGATCCAGCAGTACCACCCGCCGGGCGGCCTCGGCGTCCGCATCGACTCCGCCGTGTACCAGGGCTACGTGATCCCGCCCTATTACGACTCGCTGGTCGGCAAGCTGATCGTCCACGGCAAGAGCCGGGTTGAGTGCCTGATGCGGCTGCGCCGCGCACTTGACGAGATGGTCGTGGACGGCATCGAGACCACCCTGCCGCTGTTCCGCGCGCTGGTGCGCGAGCCCGCGATCATCGACGGCGACTACCACATCCACTGGCTGGAGCAGTATCTGGCCGGCCAGAAGACCGACTGAGCCGGAAGCGCAAAATTCGCGTCCCCGACCGGGAACTCTTCAACCGGCCGCGCGTTTGGCTGTGTCGGCGGTTCCGCTGAGGGGGCACGTATTTTCATTGGCATGCGAGTAAGCGGTGGCGCCTGAGGTCAGACATCGGCGCACGCTGGGACAAATCCTGCTGTTGTCGGCGGGATTCCTCGTGCTGGTCATCGTCAGCACCGCGTCGGTCCTGCTGGTCAACAAGGCCCGCAGCGACAGCGCATGGGTCGTCCATACCGTCGAGGCCGAGAACCAGATCAACGCCGTGCTGCTGGAGGTGCGCCGCGCCGAGAGCGGCGCGCGCGCCTACCTACTGACGCAAAGCCCTGACTTCCTGCGGGATCACGAGAACGCCGTCAGCGCGATCCGGCCGCTGCTCGACAAGCTCGCAACGCTGGTCGCCGACAACCAGGTACAGGTCGACAACCTCACCAGGCTGCGCAGCGTGATCGAGATGCGGCTGTCGCAGTTCGACCGCGAGAAGGCCCTCGTTGCCTCCGGTG
Organism: Bradyrhizobium sp. HKCCYLRH3099; assembly: GCF_051167855.1. Taxonomy (NCBI): domain Bacteria; kingdom Pseudomonadati; phylum Pseudomonadota; class Alphaproteobacteria; order Hyphomicrobiales; family Nitrobacteraceae; genus Bradyrhizobium; species Bradyrhizobium sp. HKCCYLRH3099. The sequence continues at coordinate 80,406 of NZ_JBNPTW010000007.1, read as the reverse complement.
ATCTCCCGGCCGCAATCGCCCTGGTACGCGACGCCGCCTCGACCGACAGCAGCACCACGATGCGGACCGCGGCGGAAGCGATGCGCATCGAAGAGGAGCGCCTGCTCGCCACGCGCACCACCGCGGCGGATCACAGCCAGCAGCTCGCGACCATCGTCACGGTCGCAGGCTCGGCGCTTGTCGTCGTGCTCGCCATCATCTCGGTGCTCCTGGTGCGGCGCTCGACGCAGGCGCGCGACGAGGCCGAGGCCAAGCTGCGCGAGAGCAACCTGAACCTCGAATCGACCGTCGACGAGCGCACCGCCGATCTTCGCGAGGCCAATGAGGAAATCCAACGCTTCGCCTACATTGTGAGCCACGACCTGCGCTCGCCGCTGGTCAACATCATGGGCTTCACCAGCGAGCTCGACGAGCTGCGCAACGACATCTTCCGCCGCATCGCCACCCTGGCGCGGGCCGTGTCCGACGCGCCGCCGCCGGCCGAGGGCAGCGAGCCGGAACTCGAGGGCGCCGACAAGCAGCTGTCGGAGGATTTCTCCGAAGCCCTCGGCTTCATCAAATCCTCGATCGGCAAGATGGACCGGCTGATCAACGCGATCCTCAATCTGACGCGCGAAGGCCGCCGCGAATTCGTGCCTATCCGCATCGACACCCGCGAGCTGATCGAAGGCATCGTCTCGACGATGGCGCATCAGGCGGCGGAAACCGACACCACGATCCGCGTTGAACCCCTGCCGGCCATCGTCAGCGACCGCCTGGCGCTGGAGCAGATCTTCTCGAACCTGATCGACAACGCGATCAAATATCTCAAGCCGGGGGTTCCCGGCGACATCGCCATCCGCGCCCGCACCAAGCTCGGTTTTGCGATCTTCGAGATCACGGATAACGGCCGGGGGATTGATCCCCGTGACCACCAGCGTATCTTTGATCTGTTCCGCCGCGCCGGGACCCAGGACCGTCCGGGTCAGGGGATCGGATTGGCCCATGTGCGCGCTCTCGTGCGCCGGCTCGGTGGAACCATGTCGGTCGCGTCGGAGCTCGACCAGGGCAGCACGTTCACCATCACGCTCCCGATCAACTGGAACGCCTCTAACCGGAACTCAGATAGATGACCATGCCCGTGACGATCATCATGATCGAGGACGACGAAGGCCACGCCCGCTTGATCGAGCGGAACATCCGCCGTTCCGGCGTCAACAACGAGATCAAGCCGTTCACCAACGGTACAGATGCGGTGAAGTACCTGATGGGCGCTGACGGCACGGGCCTCGATCACAAAGGCAATGCCCTCCTGATTCTGCTCGACCTCAATCTGCCGGACATGACCGGCATCGACATCCTGAAGATGGTCAAGCAGAACAGCTACCTGAAGAGCGCGCCGGTGGTCATCCTCACGACCACCGACGACTCCCAGGAAATCAAGCGCTGCTACGAGCTCGGCTGCAACGTCTACATCACCAAGCCGGTCAACTACGAGAGCTTCGCCAACGCCATCCGCCAGCTCGGCCTGTTCTTCTCCGTCATCCAGGTTCCGCCCGCAGCATGACAACCGCCGGCCCCACGCTGCTCTACATCGACGACGACGCGGCGCTGGCACGGCTGGTGGAGCGCGGGCTCAAGCGCCTGGGCTTCACGGTGGAGCACGCCCTCGACGGCAGCAAGGGCCTCGATCGGCTCAAGAGCGGCGGCATCGATGTCGTCGCGCTCGATCAGTACATGCCGGGTCTCGACGGGCTGGAGACGCTGGAACGCATCATGGCGCTGCCCGAGGCGCCGCCGGTGGTGTTCGTCACCGCCTCGCAGGATTCCAAGATCGCGGTCACCGCACTGAAGGCGGGCGCCGCCGATTATCTCGTCAAGGACGTGCAGGGCGAATTCGTCCCGCTGCTGCAGGTCGCGGCCGAAGGCGCGGTGCGCCAGGCCCGGCTGCAGAAGGCGCGTGACGAGGCCGAGGCCGAGGTGCGCGCCTCTCGCGACCGCTTTGCCGCGCTCGCCGCCGAGCGCGAGGTGCTGCTCCGCGAGGTCAACCACCGCGTCGGCAACTCGCTGCAGATCATCGCCTCGCTGCTGCATCTGCAGGCCAATTCGAGCACCCAGGACGACGTCAAGGCCGCGCTCACCAACGCCATGGGCCGGGTGGCCGCCGTGGCCCAGGTGCACCGCCGGCTCTACACGTCGCAGGATCTCAAGAGCGTGATGCTGAACCAGTATCTCGACTCCCTGCTCGACGACCTTCGCCGCTCGGCAGAGGGCAACCGGATGTCGCGGCTGACCTTGAAGGCGGAGCCGGTCGAGATCGATCCGGACCGCGCGGTGGCGATCGGCATCGTCGTCAACGAGCTGGTCATGAACGCGGTGAAGTACGCCTATCCCGATGGACCCGGTCCGATCCATGTCGAGTTGAAGCTCATCGGTGACGACATCGTGCTGTCGATCGCCGACAACGGCGTCGGCCTCAACGCCACCAGCGACCCGCGCTCAACCGGCATGGGCCAGCGCATCGTCAGCGCCATGGCGACTAAGCTCGATGCGACGTTCGGTCCGGATCCGAGCCATTCCGGCACCAAGATCGTGGTCCGCTTCCGCCTCGTGAAGGATGCGCCGAAACCGGCCGCCGCCGCCGTCGGCTAGCCGCCACGCGACCGTCGCGCGACGCGTCGCCGCCTGCTATGCTCACACCATGAATTCGCGCGACTCCGCAGCGTCCGAGATCACGCCCGAGGTCCTGCTGCGTGCCTATGCCTGCGGCATCTTCCCGATGGCCGAAAGCGCCGACGACCCCTCGCTGTTCTGGGTCGAGCCGGAGCTGCGCGGCCTCATTCCATTGGACGGCTTCCGCGTCGCCTCCCGGCTCGCCCGCACCGTGCGCTCCGACGCGTTCACGGTGACCGTGAACCAGGCGTTCAAGGCGGTGATGGATGGCTGCGCCGAGCCGCAGCCCGGCCGCGAGGACACCTGGATCAACCGGCGCATCCGCGAGCTCTACAGCGGCCTCTATGCGATGGGCCATTGTCACAGCGTCGAGTGCTGGCAGGACGGCGAGCTGGTCGGCGGCCTCTACGGCGTCAGCCTGGGCCGGGCCTTCTTCGGCGAGAGCATGTTCCACCGCGCCCGCGACGCGTCGAAGGTCGCGCTCGTGCATCTGGTCGCCCGGCTGATCGCCGGCGGCTTCGAGCTGCTCGACACGCAATATGTCACCGAGCACCTCAAGACCTTCGGCGCGGTCGAGATTCCGCGCCGTCGCTACACGGTCCTGCTGGAAAAGGCGCTCACTGGACCGGCGGCGAACTTCGCGAGACTGCCGGTGGATCGGCCCCTGCCCGGAGCCGACGCGCTCGCGATCATCGCCGCGCGCGGCTGAGGCCGTCTATCGGAACACGCCGCCGAACGGTCCGCCCGACTGGGGCGGCGGAGGCGGCGGTGGCACCTGCTGCGTCTGGTACTGCGGCGGCGGTCCTGGCGGCCGAGGCGCGGCCTGCTTCTGCTGCGGCGGGCGCTTCTGCGCCGGCTGCGGGGCTGCCGCGGGCTTCTGATCGGGCGCGGCGCTCGCAACCGTGTTCTGCGGCTCTTTGCAGTCGACCAGCCAGATATCGTAGATCGGGTGCTCCACGCCGTGCAGGCCGGGGCTGGCCGCGAACATCCAGCCGGAGAAGATCCGCTTCACCTCGCCCTGCAAGGTGATCTCGTCGACTTGCACGAAAGCGTCGGTGTTGGCGGCTTCCGTGGCCGGCCGCGTATAGCAGGCGTCGGTCTTCACGCGGAGCGCGCCGAACTGCACGGTCTCGCCGATATCCTCGTCGAAATTGATGATCCGTCCGGTGATCTTGTCGAGCCCCGAGAAGCTCGCCTTCTTGTTCACGATCTTCTGCGTCGGCAGCTCGGTGACCACCTCGTCGCCCGGCTGAATGGTCGCCGGCGTCTGCGGCACGGCACCGTTCGGCGGAATGGCCGCGTTCTGGGGCGCGCCACGGGGAGCCGGCCGCTGACCGGGCGCAGCGCCGGGCTGGCCGCCCGGCGGCGCGGCCGCAACCGGCGGATTGTTCTGCGGCAGGATCGTCGTTCCCGGAGGCGGCGCCAAGGGCTGCGACTGCACCGGTCCCGGCAAGGCGGCGCCCTGCCCTGGCGGCGGCCGCGTCGGCGCCGGCAGCACACGCCCCTGCGGCAGCTCGGGAACCTCTTCCTCCTCGTCGGGCGGCGGCATCGGTTCTCCGCGACGCGGAATGTTGCCGGGCGGCCGGGGAACAGGATCGGAGAAAATGGTGCCGATCTGCGCGTGCGCAGGCGCAGCCAGCGTGAGGGATGTGGCGGCCAGCAATGCCGCGATACCGGTCAGGGCGATTGTTCGGTGCATCTCGCGCGGCTTTATCAGGCGAATCGGGGTTCGGGACAATCAAATCGCGTCATGACCCATCCGCCGCTCTCGATCAGCCCTCCCGTTAACACGCCGAATACGGCGGGGAAAGGGCGACTTACCAGCGCACCGCGAGGTGGCCATCTGGTTCATCCAATGAGATAGTTGCATGATCAAGACATAGCGTGAAACCAACACGCGACAAGACCGCGGCCCCGAGCCGCGGCGCACGGGAAGGAAACAGATGCCTGATTCGATCCGTCTCGACGGCAGGGTCGCCGTCGTCACCGGCGCGGCCGGGGTGATCGGGGCCGCGACCATGCAGCTCCTCGCCGCGCGCGGCGCCCGCATCGTCGCCGTCGACCGGCGGGAGCAGGACCTCAACGAAGCGACGCGCGCCCTGCCCGCCGGCGCCGAGACACTCGCCATCACGGCGGATGTCACCGACGAGGCGCAGGTCGCATCCTATGTCCGCCAGGCCTGCGATCGCTTCGGTACCATCGATGTGTTCTTCAACAATGCCGGCGTCGAGGGCGAGATCAAGTCGATCACCGACTATCCGCTCGACGCCTTCCGTCGCGTGCTCGACGTCAACGTCGTCGGCGTCTTCCTCGGCCTGAAGCACGTGCTGCCGGTGATGCTGAAGCAGAACCGCGGCTCGATCATCAACACCGCCTCGATCGCCGGCCTGATCGGCTCGCCGCAGATCGCCGTCTACAGCGCCAGCAAGCACGCGGTGATCGGCCTGACCAAGAGCGCGTCATGGGAATGCACCGGCACGAACGTGCGCGTGAACTGCATCTGCCCCGGCCTGATCGACAGCCGCATGCTCAGCGCGATTATCGAGGGGCGCAGCGGACCTGCCGTTCCGATCGAGAAGGTCGTGGACCGCGTGCCGGCACGCCGGCTCGGACAGGGCGCGGAGGTGGCGGCAATCGTCGCCTTCCTCGCCTCGGACGATGCGAGCTACGTCTCGGGCGCCGCCTACACCGTCGACGGCGGCCGCACCGCCGCCTGATCACTCGCAATCATCAATCAACACACCAGGTCGCTTCCCAATGCCCGTACAACTCGATGCCGATGCCGCCGCCGTCTACAAGGCGTTCCAGGAGGCCGGCCGCCCTGCCTACGAAACGCTGACGCCACAGGAAGCGCGGGACTACTATCTCGCCGGACGAGTCGTGAGCAATCCGGAGCCGCCCGAACTTGCTGACGTCAAGGAGCTCTCCATCCCCGCGCCGCATGGCGCGATCCCCGCCCGGCTCTATCGGCCGAAATCCGTGCGGCACGCCGACGGCCTCGCGCCGGGACTGGTGTTCCTCCACGGCGGCGGCTGGGTGATCGGCAATCTGGATTCGCATGACGTCGTCTGCCGCGCGCTCGCGCATGAGGGCGAAATGATCGTCGTGTCGGTCGACTACCGCCTCGCGCCCGAGCACAAGTTCCCCGCGGCGGTCGACGACGCCGTCGCGGCCACGCGCTGGGTCGCCGCCAACGCCGCCTCGCTCGGCGTTGACGCGTCCCGGCTCAGCGTCGGCGGCGATTCCGCCGGCGGCAATCTCGCCGCCGTGGTCGCGCTCTCAGCACGTGACGGCAACGGCCCGAAGCTCTCCGGACAGGTGCTGATCTATCCAGCCACCGACTTCGCGATGAGCCATCCCTCGCACAGCGAGCCCGAGACCAGCGTGCTGCTGACGCATTCGGTCATCCGCTGGTTTCGCGATCACTATCTCAACAGCGCCGCCGATATTCATGACTGGCGCGCTTCTCCCGCCAAGGCCGAGACGCTCGCCGGCCTGCCGCCCGCCTATGTGCTCACCGCCGGCGCCGACCCGCTGCGCGACGAAGGTGACGACTACGCGCGCCGCCTGCGCGAGGCCGGCGTGCCGGTCACGCATCGCACCCATCCCGGCCAATTCCACGGCTTCTTCACCATGGGCAAGCTGCTCGACCAGGCCAATGTCGCCGCGCGAGACATCGGCGCATGGCTGAAGCAGCTGGATCGTCCAAGCGGCATCTGAGCATCCCCACGCTGCGCTCGAGATGGCACACGCCCGGCGATTTCGCGGGGTGCGTTCTTGGATGTGATGAATTCCGCTCGTGCGAGAGCGGCTTGCTCGCGCGTGAACAGCGACGACATGCCGTGCAAGCCGACCGTACCGCTCACATTTGTCTTGTTCGCAGCAGGAGACTTCCCCATGAAGACCGTGAACCTCGCCGACAAGCTGAGCCAATTCACGAGCCATTGAGACCCGCACGTCGTCGCCGACTACAACGACAATGACGTGATGGTCGTAAAATTCATCGGCGAATTTCCCTTCCACAAGCATGACACGACGGACGACTTCTTCCTCGTGCTCGAAGGCGAAATGGAAATGGACATCCAGGGGCAGCCGTCGCGGACGGTGAAGGCCGGCGAGTTGTTCGTCGTCCCCAAAGGCGTCGTTCACCGCCCGCGCGCGGCAAAGGAGGTCAAGGTGCTCCTCATCGAACCCAAGGGCGAACCGAACTCCGGCGACGCCGACCGCGTGCCCGCGCCGAAGCCGCGAATCTGACCCCGCTGGGCGGATGATGGTTTGCCGATTGCGCATTCGCGGGGTGCGGCCGAGCGTTGCGGAAAATCCGGCTGTTTTTGCGCTGCAACCCGGATAATGTCCGCGCGCCCGCGAGGACGGCAATGGCCGCCCGCAGGGCTGCCAGCCGACAGGATTGCCCCGATGTTCGAACGACTGACCCGCCAGCCCGATGATCCCCTGCTCGCTTTGATCGGCATCTTCAAGGCCGACACGCGGGCCGACAAGGTCGATCTCGGCGTCGGCGTCTATCGCGACGAGGCCGGCAATTCGCCGATCTTTCGCGCCGTGAAGGCAGCCGAGCGCCTGATCTGGGAGAGCCAGAGCAGCAAGGCCTATGTGGCACCGGAAGGCGACCAGGCCTTCCTCGACCTGCTGTGGTCGATGGTCGGCGGCAAGGCCTCTTCCGTCCATGCCGCGGGCGTGCAGACCCCCGGCGGCTCCGGCGCGCTCCGGCTCGCCGCCGACCTGATCCGCCAGGCCGGCACCGGCAAGATCTGGCTGGGCCTGCCGAGCTGGCCCAATCACGCCGGGATCTTCGAAGCCGCGGGCCTCGCGATCGAGACCTATCCCTATTTCGATGTCACCTCGCAGACGCTTCAGCTCGATCGCATGCTGGAGGCGCTGCGGCGCGCCGCGCCGGGCGATGCCGTCCTCATCCATGCCTCCTGCCACAACCCCACCGGGGCCCCGCTGACCGCGCAGGACTGGGCGCGCATCACCGACGTGATCGCGACCCGCGGCCTCGTGCCGCTGATCGACTCGGCCTATCAGGGGTTCGGCGCCGGTCTCGACGGCGACGCCGCCGGCCTGCGGGCAATGATCGCGGCCGTTCCCGAAGCGCTGCTCGCGGTGTCCTGCTCGAAATCCTTCGGCCTCTACCGCGAGCGGACCGGCGCGCTGTACGCCGTCGCCGCGGCGCAGGCCACGGCCGAGACCGCGCGCTCCAATCTCGTCGCGCTCGCCCGCACCAGCTATTCGATGCCGCCCGACCATGGCTCGGCGATCGTGAAGACGATCCTCAGCACGCCGGAGCTGTACGCCGACTGGAGCAGCGAGCTCGAGACGATGCGCCAGCGCCTGGCGGCGCTACGCGGCGCCTTCGCAGAGGCGCTCGGCGGCCGCTGGTCCAACACCGTGGCGATCGGCGTCCAGGAGGGCATGTTCTCGCTGCTGCCGGTCACGCCGGCGGAGGTCATGACCTTGCGCGAGAAGCACGGCGTGTACATGCCCACCTCCGGCCGCATCAACATCGCCGGCCTGAAGCTCGCCGACGTCGCGCGCGTCGCCGGCCTGTTCAAGTCGCTCTGAGGGCAGCGAGCGTCGAGATGACCGGCGTGACCGAGGCCGCGGTGCAGGAGCGTCACAAGCTCTACGAGGACGCGATGGCGCTGACGCTCGGCACGCTGTTCGTGTCGCTCGGCATGCTCATCTACAGCAAGACATTGCTGCTGGTCGGCAGCACCGCCGGCCTGTCGCTGCTGCTGAGCTATGTCAGCGGCTACGGCTTCGGCGTCAGCTTCTTCCTGATCAACCTGCCGTTCTATGCGCTGGCCGTCCGGCGCATGGGCTGGCCGTTCACGATCCGCACCTTCGTCGCGGTTGGGCTCGTCGCGCTGTTCTCGCGGCTGACGGCCTTGTGGGTCGACATCAGCCATATCGACCCGCTCTACGCGACGGTGATCGGCGCCGGCCTGACCGGCACCGGACTGCTGATGCTGTTCCGCCACCGCACCGGCCTCGGCGGCATCAACATCCTGGCGCTTTATCTGCAGGAGAACTGGAAGATCCGCGCCGGCTACTTCCAGCTCGCCGTCGACGGGCTCATCATGCTCGCGGCGTTCTTCGTCATCCCGGTCGACCGGCTGGCCCTGTCGGTGCTCGGCATCGTGATCGTCAACATCATCATCGCGATCAACCACAAGCCAGGGCGCTATATGGCGCTGAGCTGAAGGCCGCGCCGGCCCGCGGTTTTGGTGCGCTGCACTTGCCAGATCGCCCATTCCATGGGATGAAAGCCGTGGTATGCCACGGACATCGAAGCCGGGGATACCGCTTCGCCGGGCCCGTGGCGTCCGGCGGCGTCTGAGCGACATGATCGCCAATGAAAAAGCGCGAACGCAAACCAATCACTGGGGAAACCAAGGAATGGCACGCAATATCCTGATTCTCGGAGCCTCCTACGGCTCCCTGCTCGGCACCAAGCTGCTGATGGCCGGCCACAACGTGACGTTGGTGTGCCGCAAGAAGACCGCCGAGCTGATCAATCGCGAGGGCACGGAGGTCCGCATCAAGCTGCGCGACGAGCCCGCGCATCGCTCTATCTTCTCGCGCGACCTGCCCGGCAAGCTCGACGCCGTCTCGCCCGACGCCGTCGATCTCTCCCGCTACGATCTCGTCGGCCTGGCGATGCAGGAGCCGCAATACACCAATCACACGATCCGTGTGCTGATGGTCAAGATCGCCGAGGCGAAGCTGCCGTGCCTGTCGATCATGAACATGCCGCCGCTGCCCTATCTGAAGCGCATTCCGGCCCTGGCCAACGTCGACCTTGAGGAGGCCTACACCAATGCCTCGGTGTGGGAGCGCTTCACGCCCGGCCTCGTCACGCTGTGCTCGCCCGATCCGCAGGCGTTTCGTCCGCCGGAGGAAGGCGCCAACGTGCTGCATGTCGGCCTGCCGACGAACTTCAAGGCCGCGGCCTTCGAGGACGCCAAGCACAACGCGCTGCTGCGCGAGCTGGAGCGCGACATCGATGCCGTCACGCTCGACGGCCAGGACGTGCCGGTCAAGCTGAAGGTGTTCGACTCGCTGTTCGTGCCGCTGGCGAAATGGTCGATGCTCTTGACCGGCAACTACCGCTGCATCACACGCGGCGAGCCGCAGCCGATCCGCGACGCCGTGCACGGCAATCTCGCGCAGTCCAAGGCGATCTACGAGCATGTCGATGCGATCGCGCGCAAGCTCGGCGCCGATCCGAGCGACCAGGTGCCGTTCGAGAAATACGCCAAGGCGGCCGAGAGCCTGCTCAAGCCGTCGTCGGCGGCGCGTGCGGTCGCTGCCGGTGCGCCCTTCATCGAGCGCGTCGATCTGCTGGTGAAGCTGATCGCGCAGCAGATCGGCATGCCCAATCCCGAGATCGACCAGACCGTGCAGACCGTCGACTTCAAACTCAACGAGAAGATCGTGGTCGGCGGCTCCAGCGCGCAGTGAGATCAGGCGCCGACATCGTCCGTAACCAGATGTGACTTTGCATGAACGCGCGGCCAGCCCATGGTTCGCGCGTTCATTGATTCACATCGACTGGAATTCCGATGCCGTTCTCCGGGCCACTCGCTGTTCCGCTGCGGGCCCTGAGCTGGCTCGGAGACCAGGGCACCCGCGCCGTTGCGGCGGTGCTGCTGGTCGCGATCGCCGTGCCGCCGGTCGGCGAACTGACGCGACCCTACGTCACGCACGCGATATTCCTGCTGCTCTGCATCTCCTTCATGCGCGTCGACATCGCGATGCTGTCGGCGCATCTGCGCCGGCCGCGGCTGGTGCTCCTGGCAACCGCCTGGACCACGATCGCGGTCCCTGCCCTGGTCGGTAGCATCGGGCACATCACGGGCGCCGATGCCGCCGCCCCGGATCTCTATCTCGCGCTGATGCTGCAGGCCTCGGCCTCGCCGATGATGGCCTCGCCCGCGCTCGCGGCGCTGATGGGGCTGGATGCGATGCTTGTTCTGATCACGCTGGTGACATCGACTGCGCTGGTGCCCTTCACGGCGCCGCTGTTCGCCTATGTCTTTCTCGGAGAGACACTGGCGCTGTCGCCGGCCGCGCTGGGGCTGAAGCTCGCCGGCATCCTCGCGGCCGCGCTGGCGGTCGCCGCCGTGATCCGCCTCGCCTTCGGCAGCGACCGTATCCGCCGCTACCGCGCGCCGATCGACGGCTTCAATATCCTCATCCTGTTCGTGTTCGCCTCCGCCATCATGGCGCATTTCCTGATCGACCTGGTCGCGAGCCCGTTCCGCATGCTGGGACTGGCCGTGCTCGCCTTCGCGGTGTTCTTCCTGCTTCTGGGTATCACGATGCTGCTGTTTCGCCGCTTTGGCCGCGAGCGGGCGATGGCGCTGGGCGTGATGGTGTCGCTTCGCAACATGGGGCTGATGCTCGCGGCGACCGACGGCGCAATTCCCGGCATGACGTGGCTCTACTTTGCGATGAGCCAGTTTCCCATTCACCTCGCGCCGCAACTGTTGCGACCTGTCGTCGACCGCTTGCGATCCTCATCACTTCCATCCGGCGGGACTGATCACGGTGCGATCAGCCCTGCACGCGAATGAGGCAGCGCAGCATCACGGCTGCGTGTCGTGCGTAGGACAGCTATCAGCACCGAGATGCTTGTTGCTGGCGTGCGGCGCCGACGCTACGCTCCGCGCCATTGGTGCAGGAGGTTGATGTGACCACATCAGACGATCAGAAGATTTCCGAGGACCGCCGCGAGGCGCTGCGTTATGCGCTCGCCATCGGCTCCGGCGCGGCGCTCGCGTCCGCGATGACGACGACGCCCGCATCCGCACAGGCGGCCGGCGACAACACGCTCGACCGCGTCCGCGCCAACAAGGTGCTGCGCATCGCAGTGCTGCCCGGCGAGCTGCCCTATTTCAACAAGGACCTCGCCTCCGGGACATGGTCGGGCTTCTCGATCGAGATGGCCAATGACATCGCCAAGCTGCTCGACGTCAAGCTGGAATATGTCGAATCCACCTACGGCAATTCGGTGCTCGACCTGCAGGCCGGCAAGATCGATCTCGGCTTCGCGCTCAATCCGACGCCGCAGCGCGCGCTCGTCATCGACTTCTGCGGCACGGTGTTCCCGCATCCGTTCGGCGCCATGCTGAAGAAGGGCATGGAAGCGAAGACCTGGGCCGACATCAACAAGCCCGAGGTCAAGATCGCCGTCGACGTCGGCTCCGCCAACGAGGCCGTGGCACGGCGGTTCGCGCCGAACGCCACCATCAAGTCGCTGAAGTCGCGCGACGAGGTGATGCTGGAGATGGCCTCGGGCCGTGTCGACGTCGTCGTCAACGCGCTGATTTTGGGGCTGACGGCGATCGCCAAGAACCCCAATCTCGGCACCTACAAGATCCTGCAATCGCCGTCGGTCGCGATCCCCTCCAGCATGGGTGTCCGCCGCGAGCCGGACAAGCGCTGGCGCGACTTCCTCGCGGTGTGGGTCGACTATAACCGCGGCATCGGCCAGATGCGCGAATGGTTCGTCAAGGGCCTCGGCCTGGCCGGCGTCAAGGCCGAGGACGTGCCGGTGGAAGTGAATATCTGAGGGAAGCTGCATTCTCTCCACCGTCATTGCGAGCGAAGCGAAGCAATCCAGGACCGCGCGCGCGACTCTGGATTGCTTCGTCGCTTCGCTCCTCGCAATGACGGCGGGGCAAATGCAACGAACTCACGCCTTGTCGTAGCTCATCCCCCGTTCGAACCGGCGGCTCAACAACGTCGCCGGGAACAGGATCGCGAAATAGATGATCGCGATGATGGTGTAGACCTCGAGCGGCCGGTAGGTATCAGCATTGATCAGGGTCGCGTTGTAGACGAGATCCGGCACCGCGATCACCGACACCAGCGAGGTGTTCTTCAGCTGCGTGACCGACTGGTTGACGTAAGGCGCCAGCATCGGCTTCAGCGCCTGCGGCAGGATCACCAGCCGCATTATCCGCCAGGGACGCAATCCCAGCGCCCGGGCCGCGTCCCATTGCCCGCGCGGCACGCTCTCGATGCTGCCGCGCACGATCTCGGCATAAAACGCGCCAGCATACAGCGACAGCACCGTCACGGCCGCGACATGCGCGGGGATATTGACGCCGATCACCACGGGGAATGCGTAGTAGAACCAGATGATCTGCACCAGCAGCGGCGTGCAGCGGAACAGCTCGATATAGCCGATCAGGAGCCAGTCGATCACCGCGAGGCGGCGCAGCCGGATGATCCCGACGAGCAGGCCGATCACCGTCCCGAGCAGGATCGTGCCGAGCGTGTAGGCCATGGTCCAGCCAAGCCCCACCCAGAACAGATGGCTGTACTTGGTGAGGATGGCAAAGTCCCAGGTGTAGTTCATCTTGGCTCCGGCGTGACGCGGTCGCGGCTCATCAGAGATACCGGCTTGGCGCGAAGGCGGAGGCGTCAAAGGACGGCGCCTCGCCCGCGATCATCGCGGCGATCGCAGCACCCGTGGCCGGCCCCGTGGTGAAGCCGATGTGCTGGTTGCCGAATGCAAGCCACAGGCCGGAATGCCGCGGCGCCCGCCCGATCATGGGCAGCGAGTCCGGCAAGGTCGGCCGAGCGCCGCGCCAGGGCTGCGCCACCGCGTCGCCGAACTCGATCACGCCGCGCGCCTGCGGCACCACCTGTTCGAGCTGGGAGAAGTTCGACGGCGCGTCGCGATCGGTCAGATCGACGCCGGAGGTCACCCGCACACCGTTCTCCATCGGCGTCATCAGGAAGCTGCCCTCGGCATCGTTGATCGGCCGCAACAGCGTGCGGTTCGGGTTCGGCGTGAACTCCTGATGGTAGCCGCGCTCGAACGCCATCGGCACCTTGTAGCCGAGCGGCCGCAAAAGATCCGGCGACCACGGCCCGAGCGCGACGACGACGTTGCGCGCGCGGATCTCGCCGTCGCCGAGCAGCACGCGCCAGCCGTCGCCGTCGGGCAACAGCGCCCGGATCTCGGACTGCCGCAGCACGCCGCCCGCGCCCTCGAACATCCGCGCATAGGCTTTCGTCACATTGCCGGGCGAATCCACCGACGCCGTCTGGCTGTGCTGCAGCCCGACCTTGTAGACCGGCACGATGTTGGGCTCGAGCGCCGAGATGCCCTGCCGATCGAGCACCTCGCTCTTGATGCCGTATTCAGCCAGGAACGCCTGCTCGGCCTTGGCGGCAGCCAGCGCATCGCTGCGCCACGCCTTGAGCCAGCCGGTCTCGCGGATGCGCTGCGGTTCGCCGGCGCGGACGATCCAGTCGCGATGCAGCTTGAGCGAGGCGCCGATCAGCCCATGCAGCGCAATCGCGCGCGGCTTGACGCGGGACTCCACCGCATTCGCAAGAAAGCGCAGCACCCAGTCGAGGTTGCGCAACGTCCAGGACGGATTCCAGCGCAGCGCCGCGTTCTGATTGCCGAGATAGGACGGCAGCGCCTTGAACAGCGAGGGCTTGTTGAGCGGCAGGATCGAGCCCGAGGACAGAATGCCGGCATTGCCGTAGGAGGTCTCCTCGCCCGGCAGCTTGCGGTCGACCAGCACCACCGAAAGCCCGCGCTCCCGGTTGGCGAAGGCTGTGGAGACGCCGACGATTCCGGCGCCGAGCACGACCACGTCGGCGGTCTCAAGTCCATTCTGCATCATCAATCGATCCATCTACATCAGGGTCAGGCCGCCATCGACCGGCAGCACCGCGCCGGTGATGTGGCCGGCGTCGGGCGACAGCAGGAAGGTCACGGCGGCCGCGATATCGTCGGGCTCAGCCAAGCGCGCTTGCGGATTGGCCGCCGCCGCCTTCTGCCACGCCGCCGGATCGAGCGAGCCGAGCCGGCCCTCGTCCTTGCGCGTATAGCCGGGCATCACGACATTCGCGGAACCGCCGGTCGCGGCCAATTCGATCGCGAGACATTTCACCAGCGCCTCCAGCGCCGCCTTGGCGGCGGCCGACGCGGGAAAGGTGCCGCCCGGCACGAAGCGATGCGCCACGAAGCTGGAGATCGCGACGACCCGCGCCTGCGCGCTCTGCAACAGCTCCGGCAGCGCCGCGCTCGCGAGCTCATGAAAGGCCGCCGGCATCACCTGGAGCGAGCGCTCCAGCCCCTCGCGCGGCAGGTCGCGAAAGCCGCGGCGATCGGCGAAGCCCGCCGCATGGACCAGTGCATCGATACGGCAGAACTTGGTACGCGCAGCCCCGACGAGATCAGATGCAGCGCCCGCGGTAGCGAGATCGCCGCGATAGATGGCCACCTCGGCCCCGGCCTCACGGCAGCTCTCGGCGACCTTATGCAACCTCGCAAGCCCAGCTTCATCAGCGCCCTGGCCGTGAAGCATCAGGCCCTGCCCCGGCCCTGCGAGACGGCGCGCGACGGCAGCGCCGATGCCGGCTCCGCTGCCGGTGATGATGGAAACGCGCATGACCCCGATCTGCTGATATCTTCAAGCCGCGGACTATAGGTCCGGCATCGCCGGATGCAAACCACGCGCCGACATTCCTGAACATCTACAAAGCACGCCGGCCCTGCAGCGGACCTTCTGCGGCTGCGAGTTTCATCTGGTGAGACCACGCCGCTCCGCTCAGACCGACAATCCGCTGCACGTGAGAATGACGCGCGTCACGCGCCAGACCCAATTGTTACCGTCGCGCGCCGCCTGCACGCTGAACACGCGCTGCTTCCAGTGCGGGTCATGCGCGAAGCGGATGTTCTCGATCACGAAGTCCTGCTGCTGCCGCTTCCATTCGAGCGCCCAGGCGAGATGCGCCTCCTCCAGCTGCTGCCGCAGCTTGGAGAATTCGATCACATAGGGCGACGGGACGATGATCCCCAAGCTCATCGAAGTGCCGGCCATCGCGCGACCTCCGCGATCTCTTACGGACCTCGGCTGAGCCTATCCGGCCCGCGCCGCACGCCGCAAGGCCTGCGGCGGCTGGCCGAAGGCGCGGATGAAGGCGCGGCGCATCCGCTCGGGATCGCGAAAACCGGTCGTCTCCGCCACCAGCTCGATCGGCTGATGCGAGGCCTGCACGTGATCGCGCGCGACCTCGAGCCTGAGCCGCTCGATCGCCTTTGACGGCGTGGTGCCGGTCTCGGCGACGAAAGCACGGGTGAAGTGGCGCGTGCTCATGCCGGCGCGATCGGCGAGATCATCAACCGTCAGCGGTTCGTCGAGATGCTCGCGCGCCCAGGTCAAGAGCTCGGCGAAACGCCCGCTCGGCGCCTTCAGCTCGAGCAGCGAGGAGAATTGCGACTGGCCGCCGCTGCGCCGGTGATACAGCACGAGCTGCCGCGCCGTCTTCCGCGCGATCTCCTCGCCGTGGTCGTCCGCCACCATGGCGAGCGCGAGATCGATGCCCGCGGTGATGCCCGCCGAGCTCCACACCTGGCCGTCGCGCACATAGATGCTGTCCGGCTCCAGTTTCACGTTCGGATACATGCGCAGGAATTGACGGGTGCGCTGCCAATGCGTCGTTGCCCGCCGTCCGTCGAGCAGGCCCGCTTCGGCCAGCACGAAGGCGCCGGAGCAGATGCTGGCGATGCGGGTGCCGCGCTGGGCGACCTTGCGCACGAAATTGAGCGTGCAGGCATTGCGGCTGGCCGCCTCCACGCCCTCGCCGCCGGCGATCAGCAGGGTCTTCAGTCCCGACACCCGACCAAACTTGCGCGCCAGCATCTCGGCGCCCGATGACGACCGCACCGGCCCCGGCGTCGCGGCGACCACCCTGATCGCAGGCGCGGCGCCCGTGTAGCGGGCCGCGATCTCGAACACCGAGATGGGCCCGGCGGCATCGAGCAGCTGGAAGTCGGGAAAGATGAGCACGCCGATCATGCGGGTCGCTCCACCAAGGGATGTACTGAATGGCTTGGCTGAAATCGAGGGAACTTCGCCATATTAGACAAGCAGCGGATCATGCAGGGTGTTTCCCGTCAACCCGTAACGTCAGGGAGCGCCGTCATGGCCGAACCGCTGTCCATCGCCCTCGTCCTGTTTCCCAACCTGACCCAGCTCGACCTCACCGGCCCGGTCCAGGTGTTCTCGAGCGTGCCCGGCGCCACGCTGCATCTCGTCTGGAAGCGAATCGAGCCGATTCCGACGGACTCCGTGCTCACCTTGATGCCGACGACGACCTTCGCCGAATGCCCGCAAGCCGATGTGATCTGCATTCCCGGCGGGTTCGGTGTCGACGCCATTCTCGGGGATGCCGAGGTGATCGGCTTCATCCGCCGCCAGGCCGAGGGCGCCAAATACATCACCTCGGTGTGCACGGGCTCGCTGGCACTCGGCGCGGCCGGTCTGCTCGACGGTTATCGCGCCGCGACGCATTGGAGCGCGCGCGAGTGCCTGCCGCTGTTCGGCGCAACCGTGAGCAAGGAACGGGTCTGCATCGACCGCAATCGCATCACGGGCGGCGGCGTCACCGCGGGCATCGATTTCGCGCTGACCGTCGTGGCGCAGCTCGTCGACCGGCCGACGGCCGAAGCGATTCAGCTCAGGCTCGAATACAACCCCGAGCCGCCCTTCACCGCGGGCTCGCCGGACACGGCGCCACCGGAGGTGCTGTCACGCATGCTGGAGCGGATCGCGCCCTTCCGGACGCGGCGTGTCGAAGCGGCGGAGCGCGCCGCGGCCGCCTTGAACACCGCCGTCCCCTCAACATCCTTGAAGGCAGCCGTCCCCTCAACATGATGTGTTTCCAGGGAATCGCGTCTGCCCGCCTCGCGAACGCTTCCGCAGCGTGCAGCTTCGAGGTCAGCCCCGCTGCCACCCTCCCCTGGAGGGGGAGGGGGAGGGTGAGACCGAGACGCGGCGCCTTGCCATCGTGACCGTCGGCCGCTGGCTATTCACTCACAGCAACGGGAGCGCTTCGTCGGAATGGTCGCGGCGCAACAAAAAGGCCGCCCGCGAGCCAGACGGCCTGTTGCCGATCATCCACAGCAATTCGAATCAGCTGCCGGGAGTCCAGGGCTGATAATCGCCGGTCGCCTTGGGACGGCGGCCGCTGGCCAAGGTCGAGCCGGCCGGACGATAGGCCAGCGCGGTGCCCGTCAGGTTGGGCTGATGCGGCTTCTCCCACTCGCGCGGCTTGTAGCCGTCCTGAGTCGGCGGCACGTCGACCGTATGATGCATCCAGGCGTGCCATTCCGGCGGAATGCGGCTGGCCTCGGCCAGGCCGTTGTAGATCACCCAGCGGCGCTCGAAATGCAGCACCGGATCGATCTTGCCGCCGGCGGTCCGATAATAGCGGTTGCCCTGCGCATCCTGCCCCACGAGCTCGCCGAAACGCCAGGTCCACAGCTGGGTGCCGAAAGTCTGGCCGTTCCACCACGTGAAGAGCTTGAGAAAGAACTGTTTCATGCGCCGAGGCCGGTTCTGTGAGGATGGGCTCTGATGCCACCCCGCTTGCGACTTGTCCAGTGTTGCGGGCGATTGGCCGCGGTCCTGCACCGCCTTGCCCGGGGAACGACATCCCCCGCCGGCGGTTGGATCACTTTCCCTGATGGAGTCAGATCGATGACCAAGCTGAAGACATTAAGCGCCGTGGCGGCGATGGCGCTGATGCTGCCGCTCGCGACGGCGACGACGAGCTTTGCACAAGGTGGCGGCCCTGGCGGTGCGCGCGGCGGCGGAGGCGCGGCCATTGGTGGCGGTGGCGGCGCAGCGATGGGTGGCGGAGGTGCAGCCGTCGGCGGCGGTGGCGGCGCAGCCATGGGCGGTGGCGGACGTGGCGGACTGTCGGCGGCACCAAGCCCAAGCATGGGCGGCGGCTTTGCCGGCCGTAGTCCGGGAATCAGCGGAGGAGCATTCGCAGGTCGTGGCGGCGGCGGACCGGGCGCGGGCAGCGTTGCCGCCAATGTCGGCGGCGGCGGCTGGAACCGCGGCGGCAACTGGCATGGCGGCGGAGGCAACTGGCAAGGCGGCGGCTGGCGCGGTGGCCACGGCTGGCATCATCGTGGCGGCGGCTTCTGGCCGGGTGTCGGTGTCGGCGTCGGCATCGGTCTTGGCAGCAGCTACGCCTACTACAATGATCCGTATTATTACGGCCCGAGCTATTACTCCGACTACTCCTACTACGATGACTCCGAGCCCGTCGCAGTCGTCGGCACCGAGGGTCGCGATGCGAGCTACTGCGCACGCCGCTACCGCTCCTACGATCCGGCGTCGGGGACCTATCTGGGCTATGACGGCAACCGCCATCCCTGCCCGTAACGCCGACATCGACGTTTGAAACAGCGAAAGCGGCGAGGCCTCCCCTCGCCGCTTTCATTTTGTGTCCGATGCTTGTTCGTCGTGTGTCCGTCACGCCACGTTACCACCGGATTTTTGCCGAAATTTCGAATTTGTGCTACCCGACGTGCAGAGGAACCGTGCGTTCCGGTCCAATATCATTGAGCTCGTGATTCTGTTCGTGGGCGATATCACCTGAGTTTTTGCTTTCCGTAGAGACCACTTGAGTTCCGCGAGATCCGCGCAGCGCAGTACCGCTTCCCCGCGGGCTGGGCTGTTGCCCTCGAACGCGCCGGGAACTTCGAACAAGGAGGCGCGCCTTGCCGACATATCTTCATGACCTCCAACGCTCCCGGCTCCGAGCCAATCACCGGTTGGCCCGTCGCGCGCCCGAGCGCAGCCGGTTCAGGTCGACGAAGGCAACATGCGGATGATCCGTCAGCGCCCGGTCTTGGGGCTCGGTCTTGGAACGCTGCTCGCGATCGGCGCCGCGTCGACGGCGCTGGACATCAAGTCGCGCCATGACTCGGCCTGGGTGAACTCGTCGCTGAACATCCTGCAGAAGACCTCCGATCTCCGTCTGCTGCTGCGCGAGGCCGAGGCCACGTCGCGTGGCTATGCGCTCGTCGGGGAGGATCAATTCAAGACCGAGTTCGCCGAGGTCGTCAGCAAGATACCGGTCGCGGTCGCCGATCTGCAGCGCGAGGTCGGCGACAATCCCAATCCGCAAAAGCTTCTCTCCGAAACCCAGGCCCTCATCGCGCGCAGGGTGGAGCTCGCCGCCGAGCTGGTTCGCTTGCGCGCGGCGTCGGACAGTGAGGGCCTTGCGGCGCTCCGGCGCAGCGGCGAGGGCCCGGCTACCATGAGCGCGATCACCGCCAATCTCGACCGCTTTGTCACCGACCAGAGAAAACTGCTGGCGGAGCGATCGGCGACATCGAGAACCACCGGTTCGCTGCTGCTCGGAATCGATCTCTCCGGCCTCGCCCTGCTGCTGCTGCTCGCCGGCTATCTCATTCGCCGGGCCTATCTCCACGACCGGGCGCTTCGCGCATCATTGGTGCGGTCCGAGGCAGAAGCCATGTCGCTGGCCGAGAAGGCGGAGCAGCAGCACCTCGACCTCGTCGAGGCGCATGAGAAGCTGCGTCATTCCGCGGAAATCCTGCAGAGCACCTTCAACAGCATGGCCGAAGGCGTGCTCGTGATCGATGCCGCCGACACCGTCGTGTTCTCCAACCCCGCCGTCGAGCGCCTGCTCGGCTACCATCCCGGCAGCAATCTCACGGAGGTCCGGTCAAAGCTCCGCGTCTACGAGAGCGACGGCATGACGCCGATTGCGCCGCAGGACCTGCCCACCCCGCGCGCGCTGCGGGGCGAGTCGTTCGACCGCCGCGAGCTGATCGTCCATCTGCCCGAGCGCGACGAGACGCTGCGGCTCATGATCAGCGGCCGTCCGCTGCGCGATACGGCCGGCAACATCACCGGCGCGGCCATGGTCTATCACGACATCACCACGGCTCATGAGACCGAGCGGCTGTTGCATCAGGCGCAGAAGCTCGACGCCATCGGCAAGCTGACCGGCGGCGTCGCGCACGACTTCAACAACATGCTGACGATCATCACCGGCACGATCGAGACGCTGGCCGACGAGGTCAGGGACAGGCCGGCCGCCGCCGCCACCGCGGCGCTCATCGGCCAGGCGGCCGACCGCTGCACCGAGTTGATCCGGCATCTGCTCGCGTTCGCCCGCAAGCAGCCGCTGCATCCGCGCAACAGCGACGTCAACAGCACGATCCTCGACATCTCCAAGCTGCTGCGCCCGACACTCGGCGAGCAGATCGAGATCAACTCGATCCTCGAAGAGGAGACGCTGATCGCCCATATCGACTCCGCGCAGCTCGCCAATTCGCTGGTCAACATGGCGATCAACGCGCGCGATGCGATGCCCAATGGCGGCAAGCTGTTGCTGGAATCCCGCCGTGTGGTGCTCGACGAGGCCTATGCCGCGGCCAATGCCGGCGTGGCGCCGGGCTCCTACATCATGGTGGCCGTGAGCGACACCGGCACCGGCATGTCGCCCGAAGTGCGCGACCGCGCCTTCGAGCCGTTCTTTACGACCAAGGGGGCCGGCAAAGGCTCGGGGCTCGGCCTCAGCATGGTCTACGGCTTCGTCAAGCAGTCCGGCGGTCATATCAAGATCTATAGCGAGGAAGGCCGGGGCACCACCATCCGCCTCTACATCCCCGCTCCTCCCGAGCAGGTCGTGACGCCGGCTGCACCCGAGCTGCCGCCGCCGCGTGGCGAGGAGACGATCTTCATCGTGGAAGACGATCTTCTGGTGCAGGACTTCGTCGTGTCGCAGCTTCAGAGTCTCGGCTACAAGACCGTCACGGCGTCGACGGGCGTCGAGGCGCTGGCCAAGATCGAAGCCGGCCAGTCGTTCGATCTGCTGTTCACCGACGTCATCATGCCCGGCGGGGTCAATGGCAAGGAACTCGCCGAGGAAGCGCTCCGGCAGCGGCCCGGCACCAAGGTTCTGTATACGTCGGGCTATACTGACAATGCCATGATCGAGCACGGCCGTATCGATCAGACCGCTTTGCTTCTCACCAAGCCCTATCGCAAGTCGGAGCTCGCTCAAATGGTCCGCCTTGCGCTGAACGGCTCTGCGGACGTCTCGCCAACCCAGCAGCAGGCACACTCCGCCTGACCGCGTCGCGGAATTGGAACTACGAAGGGCATCCGTCGCTGCATGAAGCCAGAGCGATGGAATTAGTTGGAACTCAAAAATGAGTTTGGCAGGACGCCTGCCGTTGATTACAACTCATGACATTTGCCAACCGAAACATTCGCCATTCACGATAGGTACCTCATCATCACGATGATGCTCGACGCACCGAGCGCATTGCGCGCCCTTGGAGCTTGCCGATGATTCGCCGGCGCGTGGCGATCGGGCTCGGCCTTGGTACGCTGCTGGCGATCGGAGCCGCGTCAACCGCGCTTGACATCAAGGCCCGCAAGGAAAACGCCTGGGTCGAGCACACGATGGAGGTCCTTGAGAAAGCCTCCGAGTTGCGCGTCCTGCTCCGGCAGGCCGAGGCCGCCTCGCGCGGGTTTGCGTTGACGAGCGACGAGCACTTCATTTCCGAGTTTCAGGCGACGAGAGACCTGCTTCCGTCCGCCTGGACGGATCTCCGGCAACTGGTGCGCGACAATCCCGGCCAGGCCGAACGGCTCGGACAGGTCGCCGATGTCGTGCAGCGGCGGATCGCGCTGGCCGGTGAACTCATTCGCCGCCATGCCGCACATGATCGCGACGGATTGCAGGCGTTGGCGGCGAGTTCGGCCGGACTCACAGCGATGACGACGATCAACCAGACGCTCAACGCGTTCACCGAGGAGGAGCGCCGGCTACTTGCGGAGCGGGCCGCGATCTCGCGCCGAACGGGAGCGTGGCTGCTGACGATCGACCTCGCCGGTATCGGCCTTCTGCTCCTGATCGCAGCCTATCTCGTGCGCCGTGCCTATCTGTCCGACCGGGCGCTACGCTCGTCCCTCTCCCGGTCCCAAGCTGTCGCGACCTCGCTGGAGGCTCAGGCCCTGCAGCAGCGCGGCGATCTCGCCGCCGCCTATGATGAGCTGCGCCGCTCCTCGGCCATTCTCGAGAGCACCTTCAACAGCATGGCGGAGGGCGTGCTGGTGATCGATCCCGGGGGCACGATCCTCCTGTCGAACCAGGCTGTGGGACAATTTCTCGGAACCGACGTCGGCAAGACTTTCGCCGAGATGGTCGTCGAAAATCTGTTCTACGAGAGCGACGGCGTCACGCAGATCCCGAATGACGAGCTGCCGATCGCGCGCGCTCTGCTTGGGCTGTCCTTCGATCGCCGCGAGGTCGTGGTCAAGCCCACCGATGGCCGGCCGCACTTCCGCCTGATGGTGAGCGGCCGGCCATTGCGCGGCTCCGACGGCGCGATCAACGGCGCTGCGCTCGTGTATCACGACGTGACCGATGTCCGCGAGATCGAGCGACTGCTGCAGCAGGCGCAGAAGCTCGACGCGATCGGCAAGCTCACCGGTGGCGTCGCGCACGACTTCAACAACATGCTGACGATCATCACCGGCTCGATCGAGATGCTGATCGACATCGTCCGCGACCGGCCGGCGGCGGCCGAGCTCGCCGCGCTGATCAGCAGAGCTACCGATCGCTGCACCGAGCTGATCCGTCATCTGCTGGCGTTTGCGCGCAAGCAGCCGCTGCGGCCGCGCGACATCGACGTCAATGCCACCGTGCAGGACATCGCCAAGCTGCTGCGGCCGACGCTTGGCGAGCAGGTCGAGATCAGGACCAGTCTCGCCGACGAGGAGCTCGTGGCCCACGTCGATTCCGCGCAGTTGGCAAATGCCATCGTGAACATGGCGATCAACGCGCGCGATGCGATGCCGGACGGCGGCAAGCTGCTGCTGGAGACGATGAGCACCTCGCTCGACGAGGCCTATGCCGCGGCCAATCCGGGCGTCGCGCCCGGCCGCTATGTCCTGGTCGCGGTCAGCGACACCGGCGCCGGCATGCCGCCCGAGGTCAAGAACCGCGCCTTCGAGCCGTTCTTCACCACCAAGGAGGCCGGCAAGGGCTCGGGCCTCGGGCTCAGCATGGTCTATGGCTTCGTCAAGCAGTCGGGCGGCCATATCAGCCTGTACAGCGAGGAGCGCAGCGGCACCACCATCCGGCTGTATCTGCCGGCATCCAGGGTCCAGCAGCCGTCGGAGCCGGAGCTCGAACACACGCTGCCGAATGGCCACGAGACCATTCTCGTGGTCGAGGACGATCCGCTGGTGCGCGACTTCGTGCTCGGGCAGTTGCGCGGATTGGGCTACACCCTCCTCGCCGCCGCGCACGCCGCGGAAGCCCTGAGCATCGCCGAGGCCGAGCCGTTCGACCTGCTGTTCACCGACGTCATCATGCCCGGCGGCATCAGCGGGCAGCAGCTCGCGGAGACCATCCGGGCGACGCGGCCGGGGCTGCGCGTGCTCTACACCTCCGGCTACACCGACAATGCGATCATCGAGAACCGGCTGCTCGTGCCCGATGCGCTGCTGCTGACCAAGCCCTACCGCCGCGCCGAACTCGCCCAGATGGTCCGCCGCGCCCTCGACGAGGCGCCGGCCGCTGGCGCTAGCCCCGCGTCGCCAGCGCCACCGCCCCCAGCGTGAAGACGAGCGCGGCGATCTGCCCGGCCCCGAGCGGTTCGCGCAGCGCGATCGCCGACGCCACGACGCCGATCACCGGCACTGCCATGGTGCCGATCGCTGCCACCGAGGCCGGCAGCCGCGACAGCGCCGCGAACCAGGCGACATAGGCGACGCAGAACTGGATCACGGTGGAGTAGAACATCAGCGCCCAGTCGAGCTGGTCGAGCTTCGTCCAGTCGGAATGCTCGAGCGCGAAGCCTGCGATCACGATCGGCACGCAGCCGATGCCGATCTGCCAGGCCGCGGCCGACAAAGGCGGCAGCTTGATCGGCAGCTTCTTGGCCATGACCGTGCCGAGCGCGAAGCCGAACGCGCCGCCCAGCACCATCAGGATGCCCGGCAGCTTGTCGCGGCTGGCGTTCAGCCCGTTGGCGCCCATGATCGACGCGAGCCCCGCGAAGGCCAGCACCAGCGCCAGCACGCGCAAGGCCGTCGGCCGCTCGCCGAGAATTGGCCAGGCCAGCAGCGAGGCCCACACCGGCATGGTGTATGCGATCAACGCCGCCTCGCTGGCCGGCAGCCACAGCAGCGCCAGCCCCATCAGCACCATCCAGGCGGTGACGTTGAGCATCCCCGCCAGGATCAGCCGCGGCCAGATTTCGCGGGGCACCGCCAGGCTCTGGCTTCGGATCACCGCGAGCAGCGCCAGCAGCAGCGCGCCGACCACGCCGGTGGTGCCGCGCAAGGTCAGCGGCGGCAGCACGCCGACGAGGTGCTTGGTCACCGGCCAGTTGAAACCCCAGCCGAGCGAGGTGATGGCGAGAAACATCAGCCCGGCGGGCGTGATCCGCCCGCTGGCCGTTGGCTTGTCTGTCATGGAATCAACCGGCGCCGTCTGTGGGACCATCAGCTTGCCGGCGTTTTCCTGACCACACCAGGGATTGTGGGGCATGCCTGCCCCGCGCCCTGCCCGTAAGCCGCCGTGAGTCCCGCCGATGCAAGCAAAACACACCCGCATGCCGCGAATAAATTTGCCCCTGTGAACAGCGGGACGAAGCCCTGTGGACAGCACCTGGAGCAAATTTTTTTGGTTTCGAATCCGTGAGGACTCGTCGATAGTTACGGCCATCACGATACCGGCACGCGCCCTGGTTATCCCGCACTTTCCCCCATATTTAGTGTTTGGTTAGGGAACCCCCACTAGTCCTTGACGGGGGAAGCGGAGTCGTCCTAGCTTCCGGCCCGGTTCGGCGCTTCATCGTGTGTCTCGTTTCGCCGGCCGCTCCCAGAAGGGTTTTGAGGATGACCGCGCCAGAAGGCCAACAGGCCCGGCGTGCGGCTCGTCGTCTGTCCCGCGGCGGGGTGGTCGTGAAGACGGGGCTGCGAGGGCCCCCACTAGATGTGGGGGCTGTCTTGCAGCGGCGATGGAGCCGGACGGCACGCGTGAGGCGTTGAAGAGAGACGGGACCGGGCGACCGGTTGAACTGCGGCGGCACACGAGATCTCGGGGATGGGACTCGCTCGCCACCGCCTTTGGATGCAATGATCCCGGCCGCCAAACGCGGTCCGGCAAGAACAATTGGGGCTCGCGATGCGGATTGAACGGCGCAACACCACCGAAGGGCAGTCGGCCTATCAAGGGATCGACTTCCGCCTGACCACGTCCGAGATCAGGAATCCGGACGGCTCGGTGGTGTTCCGGCTCGAGAATGTCGAAGTGCCCGAGTTCTGGTCGCAGGTCGCCTCCGACGTGCTGGCGCAGAAGTATTTCCGGAAAGCTGGCGTCGCCGCGCGCCTGAAGAAGGTCGAGGAAGAGAGCGTGCCGTCCTGGCTGTGGCGCTCGGTGCCCGACACCGACGCGCTCGCCGCCCTGCCCGAATCCGAGCGCTACGGCAGCGAGCGCTCCGCCAAGCAGGTGTTCGACCGCCTGGCCGGCTGCTGGACCTATTGGGGCTGGAAGGGCAACTATTTCTCCTCCGAGGAAGACGCCGTCGCGTTCTACGACGAGTTGCGCTTCATGCTCGCCAAGCAGATGGTCGCGCCGAACTCGCCGCAATGGTTCAACACCGGTCTGCACTGGGCCTATGGCATCGACGGCCCCGGCCAGGGCCATTATTACGTCGACTACAAGACCGGCAAGCTGACCAAGTCGAAATCGTCCTACGAGCACCCGCAGCCGCACGCCTGCTTCATCCAGGGCGTCGAGGACGATCTCGTCAATGACGGCGGCATCATGGACCTGTGGGTGCGCGAGGCGCGCCTGTTCAAATATGGCTCCGGCACCGGCTCGAACTTCTCGCGGCTGCGCGGCGAAGGCGAGAAGCTGTCGGGCGGCGGCCGCTCGTCCGGCCTGATGAGCTTCCTCAAGATCGGCGACCGCGCCGCCGGCGCGATCAAGTCGGGCGGCACCACCCGCCGCGCCGCCAAGATGGTCGTGGTCGACGCCGACCATCCGGACATCGAGGCCTATATCGACTGGAAGGTGAAGGAGGAGCAGAAGGTCGCCGCTCTCGTCACCGGCTCCAAGATCAACCAGAAGCACTTGAAGGCCGTGATGAAGGCCTGCGTCAATTGCGAGGGCTCCGGCGACGACTGCTTCGATCCCGAGAAGAACCCGGCCCTGCGCCGCGAGATCAAGCTCGCGCGCCGCGCGCTGGTGCCCGACAACTACATCAAGCGGGTCATCCAGTTCGCGAAGCAGGGCTACAAGGACATCGACTTCCCGATCTACGACACGGACTGGGATTCGGAAGCCTACCTGACGGTCTCCGGCCAGAACTCCAATAACTCTGTGTCGCTGAAGGACGACTTCCTCCGCGCGGTCGAGACCGACGGCGACTGGAGCCTGATCGGCCGCACCAACAAGAAGGTCGTCAAGACGCTGAAGGCCAGGGACCTCTGGGAGAAGATCGGCCACGCCGCCTGGGCCTCGGCCGATCCCGGCCTGCACTTCAACACCACGATGAACGACTGGCACACCTGCAAGGCGTCCGGCGACATCCGCGCGTCCAATCCGTGCTCGGAATACATGTTCCTGGACGACACGGCGTGCAACCTGGCCTCGGCCAACCTGCTGACGTTCTACAACACCTCCACCAAGCACTTCGACGTCGGCGCCTACGAGCATCTCTGCCGGCTCTGGACCATCGTGCTCGAGATCTCCGTGCTGATGGCGCAGTTCCCGTCCAAGGCGATCGCCGAGCTCTCCTACGAGTTCCGCACGCTCGGCCTCGGCTACGCGAATATCGGCGGCCTGCTGATGACCATGGGCCTGTCCTACGACAGCAAGGAAGGCCGCGCGCTGTGCGGCGCGCTCTCGGCGATCATGACCGGCATCGCCTACAAGACCTCGGCCGAGATGGCCGGCGAGCTCGGCGCCTTCCCCGGCTACAAGAAGAACGCCGCGCACATGCTGCGCGTCATCAAGAACCATCGCCGCGCGGCGAAGGGCGAGGCCACCGGCTATGAGGCCCTCTCGGTCAACCCGGTGCCGCTCGACCACGCCCACTGCCCGCAGGTCTCGCTCGTCAGCCACGCCATCCAGGCCTGGGACGACGCGCTCGCGCTCGGCGAGGTCAACGGCTATCGCAACGCCCAGGTCACCGTGGTCGCCCCCACCGGCACCATCGGCCTCGTCATGGATTGCGACACCACCGGCATCGAGCCCGATTTCGCGCTGGTGAAGTTCAAGAAGCTGGCCGGCGGCGGCTACTTCAAGATCATCAACCGCGCCGTGCCGGAGGCGCTGCGCGCGCTCGGCTATCGCGAGAGCGAGATCGCCGAGATCGAGGCTTACGCCGTCGGTCACGGCTCGCTGTCCAACGCGCCCGGCATCAACGCGTCGACCCTGAAGGCCAAGGGCTTCACCGATGAAGCCATCGCCAAGGTCGAGAAGGCGCTGCCGACCGCGTTCGACATCAAGTTCGTGTTCAACAAGTGGACGCTCGGCGAGGACTTCATCACCAAGCAGCTCGGCGTCTCGGCGGACGCGCTGGCGTCCCCGACCTTCGAGCTGCTCGCCGCCATCGGCTTCACCAAGCGCGAGATCGAGGCCGCCAACGTGCACATCTGCGGCGCGATGACGGTCGAGGGCGCCCCGCACCTCAAGGCCGAGCACTACGCGGTGTTCGATTGCGCCAATCCCTGCGGCAAGATCGGCAAGCGCTATCTCTCGGTCGAGAGCCACATCCGCATGATGGCGGCGGCACAGCCGTTCATCTCGGGCGCGATCTCCAAGACCATCAACATGCCGAATGACGCCACGGTCGAGGACTGCAAGGCGGCGTATCTCCTCTCCTGGAAGCTCGCGCTGAAGGCCAACGCGCTGTACCGCGACGGCTCGAAGCTGTCGCAGCCGCTGAACTCGCAGCTCATCTCGGACGACGAGGACGAGGACGATGCGGTCGAGTCCTTCTACGAGAAGCCGATGGCCGCGCGTGCCACCCAGGTCTCGGAGAAGATCGTCGAGAAGCTGGTCGAGCGCATCGTGGTGATGCGTGAGCGCGAGAAGATGCCGGATCGCCGCAAGGGCTACACCCAGAAGGCGGTCGTCGGCGGCCACAAGGTGTACTTGCGCACCGGCGAGTATGATGACGGCCGCCTCGGCGAGATCTTCATCGACATGCACAAGGAGGGCGCGGCACTGCGCTCCTTCATCAACAACTTCGCGATCGCGGTGTCGCTGGGCCTGCAATACGGCGTGCCGCTGGAGGAGTATGTCGACGCCTTCACCTTCACCCGCTTCGAGCCGGCCGGCCCCGTGCAGGGCAACGACTCGATCAAATATGCGACGTCGATCCTCGACTACGTGTTCCGCGAGCTCGCCGTCAGCTACATGTCGCGCTTCGACCTCGCCCATGTCGATCCGTCCGAGAGCAACTTCGATGCGCTCGGCCGCGGCGTCGACGAAGGCAAGCCGTCGGAGGACGGCCCGAGCCAGCAGGCCGCAAAATACGTCTCGCGCGGCCTGACCCGCTCCCGCACCGACAACCTCGTCGTGATGCGCGGCGGCTCGTCGTCGAGCACGGCGGCGGTCTCGGCTCCGCATGATGGCAGCCCGTCCGGCCGCGTCACCGCCCTCTCCTCTTCCCGCGCCGGCGACGCCATCGAAGGCGCCGTCGCCCTGAAGCAGGAAGCGCAACACGACCTCTCGCCCACCGAGAAGCTCGAAGCCCTGCAATGGAGCAAGGCCGGCACCGCCAACGCGCAAGTCGCCTCCAAGGCCGAACGCCGCGCCGAAGCCAAGGCCAAGGGCTACGAAGGCGAGATGTGCTCGGAGTGCGGCAACTTCACGCTAGTCCGGAACGGCACCTGCATGAAGTGCGATACGTGCGGCAGCACGACGGGGTGTTCGTAAGGCGTTGACGAAGGGCGGGGGCGGTGATGCACGATCGTCGTGAATAATTGCCATTTTCGCAGCCGAAGAAGGCCGCCGGACAAGGCGGCCTTCAATATAGTGCCTCTTCACACCTTGAGTTCCACACTCAGGAGGCTTCAAGTCAATGAAGGGACCCCGCACGAACTTTCCACGATTCAACCATTACGTTCCACGCTTCATATTGGAGAACTTCGCGCATAAGGGACAACTGTCGATTTTCGACAAGCACACGCAGAAACGTTTCAAACTTCCTCCCTATCGCGCGATGGGAGAGAAGGATTTCACGAACGTAAACATCACTAACCGACTAGTATCATTTGAAGACAAATTCACTTCGATAGAAGACAAGGCAGCTCCGGTCGTTTCGAAGCTTCTTCGGGAGCAATCTTTGTCGCCGCTAAGCGCGACAGAAGCGGAAATGCTTCACAGGCTCGTCATAGTTCAGCTCTTGCGGTCCAAACGGCGCCGCATCGATCAGATGACCGTTACTGCAAATATACGGCGAAGATGGCCAGATATTCACACCAATCCCGTTAAGGAGAAAATAGACGACGAAGAGCTTGAGAAGCTATTTTCACTGGATTTTACATTCTCGAAGCTGGACGACTTTACGTCCACGCTTCTGTCAAAGCATTGTTACTTGATGATACGAGATTGCGCAGGCGATCTCTACATATCCGACGATCCCATCGTTTTTCACAACAGCAAACAGTACGGACCTTACGGAAACATCGGCCTGCTTGTACCCCATATCGAGATTTACTTTCCACTCTCGCCCGAAATCGCACTTGCTTACATGTGCCGCTCATCCGTCGAGGAAATTCGGCGCGAGCAGACGGAGGCGGAAAGCAAAATTGGGGCTACATTTGGAAGGCTCTTTCTTTCATCGACCGGAATAACTGCTTCAGACAAGCTCATACTTGAAAGGGCACGCGCTGAGCTCGAGCGCGCGAAGTCATACCAATCGATGATCTTGAACGAACGCGTGGCTCCGATGAACTCTGAAAATTTGCTCTTCTTAAACTCCCTACAAATACGCAGCTCCGTCCGCTACATTGCGTGCCAGAATGACAACTTTGCGTTTGCCATAAAGGCGCTCGCGGAGAAACCACATTGGAAAGAGGGAGTCGGCGTGAGCATCGCCTAGCAAGCGCGGGGCGGATTCGCGGAGCGTACTCCGCCCTTAACGGGAACGGTGCGTTAAGCTTCGCTGACTAGCTGCCTCTGCACTTTGCGGGCTGTCTCGGCGGGGTTAGTCAGTCACGAACAATAACTGCGCTCCCTGACTCCAAGCCTGAACACCGACTATCGCAGCCATCGCTTCGATGGGACTCCTCGCTCGCTGAAACAGTTGCCGACTCCGAACCGGGTCGATCAACCCAGGTCCGCTCACGCGCTCCGGCCGTCGAAATATGTGTTCAATTTGCGCACTCAGGGAAAGTTCGCCTGAGCGAATTTTATGAGCGATTTTTTCCACAAGGTCCCTTGGAAGCTCTTCGTGGATCTCAATAGGATCCGAACAAACATATCTTCGAAATCTATCGTACACCACTCGATGGACCCCATCCGGGGCTTCAATAGAGGCCAATCCCCGCGAAATCTCTGACGGCTTCAGCAAGAGTGAGTTTTCAAGCACCGCTCCATCTTGAAAGGCCTTCTCATATGCTTGCCAGGTCGAGAAGCGCGGCGCTACGTAGTAGACATCCACATCCTCGTCCTCAAGCTCCGCTAAGAGCCGGAATTGATGAGCCGTTGTGTCGATCTGATATCTCCAGAACGGATGGTCCAATAGAGGAATGGACTGGTTAGGCTTAGTTCGGTGAAAGCGCTTCAACTCCTCTCCAAGCTTGAATTGCAGGACGACAATTCGTCCTTGGTCCTTAAATTGAACATCAAACCCGAGCTCCTTCTCATGCAACAAGCTTGGCATAAACGGAGTTGGGTGAAGACCAACTGTCGCCAGAAGGCTCTCGACCTCTCGAGTCACACCATAGCCGAATGAAAACTCTGATAGCCGTTCATGGAGATCAATCACAATACCCCTCCAAAACACTAACTCGACCACACGAATGCGCACGCTTAGATTTGCGCAATAGTCAATAATGAATTCTGATAAATAGAATCATTCATAGAATGAATCACACGTGGGATACTCTATCATTTACTCAGAGATCTTTGTAAGAAGGATGCCTCGATTTCTTGCGTCGCAATCCACCGCCCTCGTCGGTACATTTCGCTACGGCAATATGTGACGGGCAGCGCGTAGGGCGGATTAGCGGAGCGTAATCCGCCGCTTTGACCGGATCGGCGCGTTACGCTCCGCTAACGCGCCCTACGCACCGAGCCTGGGCTCCACCTCCCTGCCCCCATGCACCTCCACATCTTCTCCGATCTCCACGCTGACATGGCCGACATCAAGCCGATAGACGCCCTGCCCGGGGTCGATGTGGTCGTGGTCGCCGGCGATGTCTGTGAGGGGGCGGTGAACGGGTTTGCGCGGCTGCGCGAGATCGTGGCCGACGACGTGCCGATCGTCATGGTGATGGGCAACCATGAGTTCTATCACCGGCCTGCACCTGAAATCGCGCACCTGGCTCACCGGCCTGCTGGAGACGCCGTTCGACGGCCCGACCGTCGTCGTCACCCACCACGCCCCCGGCTGGGGCTCGGTCGCCGAGACATATCGAAATGACCGCGTCACCGCCGCCTACGCCTCCGACCTCTCGGCGCTGATCCTGGCGACGCGGCCGGCGCTGTGGATCCACGGCCACATCCACACGCAATCGGACTATTTCCTCGGCGCCACCCGCGTGATCTGCAACCCGCACGGCTATGGCCGCGAGAACCCGGATTTCGATCCGGCGCTGGTGGTGGAGGTCGCGTAGTCCCCCTCGGCGTCGCTGGGACGTCTCTCTCCGCCGTCATTCCGGGGCGCGCGAAGCGCGAGCCCGGAATCCATAGCCACGAGCGGTCATGAGGTCGCAAGATGCTGGCCGCGACGATGTGTCTCCACCACGACCGCCTGTGAGTATGGATTCCGGGCTCGCGCTTTCGCGCGCCCCGGAATGACGAGTGGAGAGAGTTGGGACGTCACCCGTGACCCTTGCTTCGGCCGCTCGACCACTCGTCCAGCTCCACTGCGGCGCCGAAACGGCCACGATCCCGTCCGGTCCGTGCCTTGCAAATCAGACCTTACATCGTCGGATTCCGGTGTAAGATCGTCCCAATACGGGACACAAGATTGCAAATGGCACACGTGTTCAGGACAATGGCCGTGGAGAAGATCCTCATTCCCGCGCTGCTCGCGCTGTCCGTCTCGCCAGTGCAGGCGAGGTCGTGGGTCGACAGGAGCGTCTGCCAGGGGTCCCGGTTCTACGGCTACTCCCGCTGCACCTATACGCACACCGAGCTGCCGCCCGCCTCTCGCGACGTGTCCTTCACCCCCTCGCCGGCCGCGCGCCAGGAAGAAGAAGCCAGGGACGCCGAGGCGGCGAAGTGGGAGGCCTATTGCAAGCCGGTGTATCGGCACGACGAGTACGGCATTCGCCGCGCCTCCTACGCGCATGCGGGGTGCGAGTTCGGTCGCAGCGAGTGATGTTCGATCTGCCGGGGCGGTGGCGTGTCATCATGCCCGCGCTTCCATTCTGACCCACGAGGCTCGGACCCGCTCTCCCGCTCCGCTGGCTTGAAGGCTGTCGGGTGATGTCGTGTAGCCCGCATGAGCGCAGCGACATCCGGGTTCATCCCGAGCAGAGCGACGATCCCGGCTGTCGCTGCGCTCATCCCGAGCGATGCGGACAGCACGCGTAGGGCGGATTAGCGGAGCGTAATCCGCCGCTTGACCGGAGCGGCACAACCCTGGACTCCAGAGGGTTAACGCGTTGAGTGTGGTCTGCCGTGACGTCGGTCGGCAAAGAGGTGCACGCGACGCATCGCTGCACCCCGCACGTGGCTGGGCAGGCTCTCTCCTCCGTCATTCCGGGGCGCGCGAAAGCGCGAGCCCGGAATCCATACTCACCGGCTGCTATGGTGGACGCGCATGATCGCGGCCTGCATCTCGCAACTCATACCCGATCGTGGTTATGGATTCCGGGCTCGCGCTGCGCGCGCCCCGGAATGACGTGGGGAGAGAGCGCGAACCTTTCTGCCGACTCGGGCCGCGGCGCTACTTGAAACACACCGACTTGTCGTTCGGGTCGAACGCATTCCCCGGCATCGGCCGCAGCGGTGTCAGCTTGGGGTTGGCATTCGTCAGCCGCTTCGAATAGGCCCCCAGCGCGGCGTTCATCGTGTTCAGGCGGTCCTGGGCGTCGGTGCGCTGGAGCGGCGCGGTGATGACGCCTGACGCGTAGACCTCGGCGCGCGACCATTGCACGCCCTGGACGATGCGGCCGACCAGGCGGGATTTCAGGTCGGCGGCGCTGTCCCCGGCGGCGCTCTTTCCGCCGACGACGTTCGGCGGCAGCAGGCTCGGATTGACGATCCAGCCGCGCGGCTTGGCGACATTGTTGCCGAACAGGATCAGCTCGTCGACCGTGTTGTTCAGCGCGACATAGTCGCGCAGCGGCAGGCTGGTGTCGCCGGTGCCGGTCTCCTGGACGTGGCTCGCCAGATGCGGTCCCGTCGCGCAATAGGTGCCGAACACCAGCTTGATGCTGCCCGAGCTCATGAACATGTAGCTGCCGACGTCCGAGCCGCCCGGCGGCGACGGCGCGTCGTCGCCGCAGAAGGTGCCGTGCGAGGAGGCATCCTGCAGGCTGTGCAGATAGAGCCCGATGCGGGCGATCTGCACCGGCACCGGCGGCTTTTTGGGGTCGTCGAACAGCACGCCGGTGGTGCGGGTCTTGTCGTCGAGCCAGGATTTCAGCCTGGTGTAGTCGACGACATTGCTGGTGTCGCTGTTGTCGAGAATCTTCGGCCCCGACATCACATTGATCGCCGGCCCGATGGCGTAGTTCTCCAGCAGCGGCACATTGCCGCTCAGCGGCACGTTCGCCAGGCATTTTGGTCCGCTGAAATTCGAAGAGCCGTTCGGCACCGTGTAGCCGGCCGTGCACAGCAGGCCCGGCGCCTCGTCGCCCTTCATCGCCCATTGCCGGAGATCATACAGCGTGCCCTGATAGACGCTGTCGATGGTGATGGGATAGCCCGGCGGCGGGTAGTGGAACGGATACACCGCCTGGACGCCGCTGGCGCCGTGCACGTCGGTGCCCTGCCCGTTCGGCGAGAAGTTCAGGAGGTAATGATACAGCGGCCCGTCGGTGGTGTTGTTGGTGCGCTTGAATCCGTTGAACGCAGCCGTGATGTAGCTGGCACCGGAATTGTTCGACGTCGCCTGCCCGCCGCACTGATCGATCGGCAGATACTGCCCGTAGTCCGAGTTCTCATTGTACGCCGCGATCCAATAGGCCACGTCGGCACGATAGCCGAGCGCCTGGGCGATGAAATAGGTGGAATCCGCGTGGATCATGCTGCGGCCGGGCGGGATCGCCGCGAACTGCGCCGCCTCGAGCAGGCAGCTCCGGTTGAGCGCCTCCGCCGGATCCTTGCAGGCGCTGGCCGGCGCGATGCAGTTCTTCAGCCCGTCCCTGACGCGGGGGATGCAGATGTCCTCCAGGAACGCCTGCGCCGGGCGCGGCGTGGTGAGAGTCAAGCCGAGAACGGCTGATCCGATGACGATGGAGAGGGTCGAGACGGCAAAGCCGGTGCGCATGAAAAACTCCTTGGTGATGTGAAATCAGATCGAAGCGAACTGGCGCATGGTCAACGGCCCTGTCCGCGACATGAAAGGTCGAAACGTCTTCGTAAACGCGTGATGGCAGAGTGGACTCGGCAGGACGGATTTGAACCGATCTCCAACGATTAATCAACCTAAAGTTGTTTTACCTCTGCACCTTGATCTTGCTCCCGTCAGTCATTGCGAGCGCAGCGAAGCAATCCAGGGTGGTGGGCGGGCCTCTGGATTGCTTCGCTGCGCTCGCAATGACGTGGAGAGTGCGACGGGTGATCGCAAACGCCATCCCGCGCGCGCGACCTTCAACACGCGCCGCCCATTTCGTTCCATCTTTCGCAGGCCAATCATCATCCCGCGAGCAGCAATTGATCCGGCGCACGACCGCCCTAACTCAGGTCACGAGCCGCCACGCTTAAGGGCGATCACGAGTTCCAAACCGACGTGAGCTTCAGCATGACCGCACCAGCCTCATCCGGCGGATCGACCGACGCGCAGCGAAGCGAACCATCGCCCGCCATCCGCATCGACAGCTTCGCCGCCGCGCGCGCGGTGCTGCGCTCGGCCGACGTGCGGCAGGCCGGCTTCAATGCCGAGCTGGTGCATCGCTTCATCGGCCCGCGCCATGCGCCGGTGCTGTATCAGGACGGCGAGCCGCACCAGAAGCAGCGCAGCGCCACCGCGCGCTTCTTCACGCCGCGCGTGGTGGCGACGCGCTATTGCGCGCTGATGGAGACAACCAGCCGCGATCTCGTGGCGCAGTTCCGCGCCGCGCGGCGGGCCCGGCTGGATGATCTGAGCCTGACGCTCGCCGTCGCCGTGGCCGCCGACATCATCGGGCTGACCAACAGTCCGCGCGATGCGATGGCGGCGCGGCTGAACCGCTTCTTCACCGCGCCGACGGGCCATGGCTCGCTCGCGACATTGCGCAACGCCGTGTTCGGCCAGCTCCGCACCCTCGCCTTCCATTGGTGCGACGTACGCCCGGCCATTCGCGCCCGCCGCGCCGAGCCGCGCGAGGACGTGATCTCGCATCTGATCGCGGAGGGCTATTCCAACCGCGAGATCCTGACCGAATGCCTCACCTATGGCGCCGCCGGCATGGCGACCACGCGCGAATTCATCGTGATGGCCGCCCTGCGCCTGTTCGAGGACGACGCGCTGCGCGCCCGCTTCCTCGCCGCCGGTGAGCCGGAGCGCATGACTATCCTCGAGGAGGTGCTGCGGCTCGAGCCCGTGGTGTCGACGCTGAAGCGCCGCACGGCCTGCGCGATGACGCTGCGGACCGATGCCGGCGCGATGACGATTCCGGCGCGCAGCCTGGTGGAGATCGATGTCGGCGCCGCCAACCGCGACGAAGCCGTCGCCGGCGCCCGCCCGCATCAACTCGACCCCGACCGCGCCCGCCCCGCCAAGGGCAGCGCCAGCCTGATGAGCTTCGGCGACGGCCCGCACCGCTGCCCCGGCGCCGCGGTCGCGCTGCACGAGGCCGCGATCTTCCTCGGCGAGCTGATGCGCGTCCCCGGACTGAAGCTGGAGCGGCGGCCGACGAAGACCATCAACCCGGTGAGCAGCGGCTATGAGTTGCGGGACGCGGTGATCGTGGTGGCGTGAGGTGCGATTGCCCTCGCCCTCTAACGACCGTCATTGCGAGCGCAGCGAAGCAATCCAGGACCGAGCTAACGACTCTGGATTGCTTCGCGGAGCCTGTCATCCGGCCGCGCTTCGCGCGGACCGGGTGGCTCGCAATGACGCTGATAGAGCGGGGGCAATCGCTGAATGCGTAGGGTGGGCAAAGGCGCGCCACCGGCCTTGATGGGATCCGCGCTCGCTCGCGCGCCGTGCCCACCGTCCGACTCCACCGCTGCCGATGGTGGGCACGCGCCGCCCTTCGGCGGCGCTTTGCCCACCCTACGATTCACGGCACACTACGACCAGCGGTCGTCATCCCTCACCGCAACCCACCCGTCACATGCAGCGTCTCGCCGGTGACATAGGATGCATCATCCGAGGCGAAGAACGCCACAGCAGCGGCGATCTCCTCGGCCTTGCCGACGCGGGCCAGCGGCGTGACGGACTCGATCCATTTGCGCATGTCGCCCTCGTGGAAGCCTGCGGCGACGACGCCTTCAGTCACGACCATGCCGGGATTGATCGTATTGACCCGGATCTTGCGCGGCGCGAGCTCCTTGGACAGCACCGAGGAGATGGCATCGACGGCGGCCTTGGTGGCGGTGTAGACGGCGCCGTTCGGCGGCGCGATCGTCGACACGCCGGAGGAGATGTTGACGATGCTGCCGCCGGCCGGATTGAAGTGCCGCGCCGCCTCCTGCGACACCAGCAGCAGGCCGAGCACGTTGAGATCGAACTGCTTGTGGAAGTGCTCCGGCGTGATCGCGTCGAGCGGCGCGAATTCGTAGACGCCGGCATTGTTGACGAGGATGTCGATCGGGCCCAGCGCCTTGACGGTGTCGGCGACGGCGGATGTCACCTGCGCCGGGTCGGTCAGATTGCCGCCGACCGCGACCGCCTTGCCGCCCTTGGCGGTGATCGCGGCGACGACGCGCTCGGCCCCCTCTTTGCTGGCGCTGTAATTGACCGCGACCGCAGCGCCCTCCGCCGCCAGCCGCGCCGCGATCGCCGCGCCGATCCCCTTCGAGGCGCCGGTCACCAGCGCCACCTTGCCTGCCAGTCTGCTCATCTCGATCTCCCCTGCGCCAGCGGCGCCTGCTTCAATAGTTCAGAACTAGTGAACTATTGAACCGGCGCAAGGCCATCGCTATATCTTTTTTCATGGCGCAGTTGTTTCACCCGTCACGGGACGACATTACCCTGGCCGGCGTGCTCTCCGCCCTCGCCGACCCGATGCGGCTGCGCATCGTCAAGGGCCTGATGGAGCAGAACGACTGCATGTCCTGCACTGCCGCCGCGCCCTGCCCCGACATTCCCAAATCGACGCTGTCGAACCATTTTCGCATCCTGCGCGAGGCCGGCCTGATCCAGACCACGAAAAAAGGCGTCGAGCACCGCAACGTCGTGCGCGAGGCCGATCTGAACGCGCGGTTCCCGAAGCTGTTGAAGACGATCCTTGCGTCAGCGGAATAGCGCGGATGTAGGGTGGGCAAAGGCGCGCCGCTGACGTGATTGTGAGCCGCGCTCTTGCGCGCGCCGTGCCCACCGTCCAAACCCACCGCCACCGATGGTGGGCACGCGCCGCCTGACGGCGCCGCTTTGCCCACCGTACGATTCACGGCGCGCCATTGCGAGCGCAGCGAAGCAATCCAGAATCCTTGCTGGGCCCTGGATTGCTTCGCGGAGCCTGTCATCCGGCCGCGCTACGCGCGGCTCGCAATGACGGAGAGCCGTGACTACTTCTCCTCCTCCATCGTCACCGCGACGGAGCCGACCGCCGACAACCGCACCTTGTCGCCTTCGACTTCGGCGACGAGGCCCTTATCGATGAAGTGATGATGACCCTTGTGGCTGCCCTCGCCGCTGTCCTTCTTGGTCAGCTTGATGCGATTGCCCTCGACGCGATCGACGGTGCCGACATGCACGCCGTCGGCGCCGATGACTTCCATATGTTCCTTGATGTCCTGCATGAAGCTACTCCGTGGCTGGTGTGAGGCTGTTTAAACCGACGGTCGGGACAAGGGTTCCGACTGACACGGGCCTTCGAGGACGAGCCGCTGACTCTGCCTGCCGTCATTGCGAGCGCAGCGAAGCAATCCAGGATGGTGGGCGGGACCCTGGATTGCTTCGCTGCGCTCGCAATGACGCGGGGCAGAGTCCCTGCGCATCATTGGCCGGCTTTTCGGCAAGTCTTCCGACAAAGATAATTGTCTTGCGATTTTTCGGAAACCGTGATTATCTCTCGCCATCCCGGTCCGCGAGAGGGGCGCTTCGCGATCGTCACGAGACGTGGGGCCGGTGATGCGGTGGCCGTGGGCGTGCTGCAGCGGGTGTGATGCCTGCCGACGAACAGCCGTTTGCGGACGTGAAGACGCGTGGTTCTGGCCTCCCGGTGCCGAGGCCAAGCTGGTGGTGATGATCCGCTGGCGACGGGGTCAACAAGCCGGTCCCCGGGGAGATCGCGACATAAGCGTGAAAACCATCGCGCGGGGAATGCCGGGATGACTCGGCTGAACCTGTGGTGACTGCCGCCTGCTTTCCTTATTGCAGGCGGGCCATGGGTGCGGCCAGCGCCCGGCATTCCCCGCGCCCTCTCAATTGATCGAGGGCGAACGACCGGCAGCACTCGGGCGCATCGCGCCGCGGGAACGTGTTCGCGCACCCTTGCGCGCTCGGCCGACCACGTCGCTGTTTGACAACGTGATGATGCGTCTGTTGCGCGGCGCTGCGGTCTACGCGCGGCGTACCGTGCCGAGGAAGCCTTCCACCGCGACGCGGAAGCGATCGGCATCGCCCGACATCTTGCGCACGGACTCGACCATCGCGGCGCCGGCATTGCCGGTCTGGCGGTTGAGCGCCGCGACCGCGCCGATCGTGTCGGTGACGGCGCGGGTGCCCTGGGCGGCCTGCTGGAAGTTGCGCGAGATCTCGGTGGTGGCGGCGCGCTGCTCCTCGACCGCGGCCGCGATCGCCGTCATCTTCTCGTCGATCCCCGAGATGTTGTGGCTGATGGCGCGGATCGCCTCGACCGACTCGCCGGTGGCGGCCTGGATCTCGGCGATCTGGCGGGTAATGTCGTCGGTGGCGCTCGCCGTCTGCGACGCGAGGTTCTTGACCTCGCCGGCGACCACCGCGAAGCCGCGGCCGGCCTCGCCGGCGCGCGCCGCCTCGATGGTGGCGTTGAGCGCCAGCAGGTTGGTCTGGCTGGCGATCGCGGTGATCATCTTGACCACCTCGCCGATGCGGTTGGCGGCGCGGTCGAGCATCTCGACGGTGGCGTTGGTCTGCGCCGCGCGCTCGACGGCCTGGCGCGCTTCCGCCGCGGAGGCCTGCACCTGGGCCGCGATCTCCGAGACGGAGGCGGTCAGCTCCTCGGTGGCGGCGGCGATGGTCTCGAGATTGGTGGTCGCGGTCTCCGCGGCGCTGGCCACCGCCGCGGTCTGCTCGGTGGAGTCGTCGACGAGCTTGCGTACGTCGGAGGCGCTGTGATCGAGCTGGCCGGTGGAGTTGCTCATGCTGACGATGACCGCCTGCACGGTGTCGTCGAAGCTGCGGCAGGCGCTGTCGATCGCCTGCGAGCGCTCCAGCCGCTTGTCCTGGTCGAGCTCGCGCTCGCGCGACAGCTGGTCGGCGGTGGCGGCGCTCTCGCGCAGGCCCTCGAGGGCGGCGGCCATGGCGCCGAACTCGTCGGCATGGGCGAATTGCGGCACTGGCGTCCGGTAGTCGCGCTGGCCGATGCGGTGGATGGCCTGCATCAGCGCCGCCACCGGGCGCACCAGGCGCACGCGGACGGCGCGCAGCGCGGCGCCCGCGACGAGGAGCGCGGTGACGAAGGCGATCGACTGCAGCATGAGGCTGGTCAGCGCCGCCGTCCTGATCACCTCGGCGCGCGCGATCGAGGCGTCGAGCGCCTTGATGCCGACGGCGATGATGCCGGCGAACGGGCCCTGGCAGAATGCGTTCCACTCCGGCGCGGGCATCGCCGGCTTGCCGCTGCCGTCGAAGCCCTTGACGAGCTGGTCCATGCGCTGATGCGCCGCCTCGACCTCGCCGCGCGAGGTTTTCACGACGGAGGCAAGCTCGGCGCTGCCGGCGCCGGCCAGCAGGTCGTCGAGCCCGGACCAGCCGGCGCCGATGGTGCCGCGCCACTGCGCGACCGAGGCCTTCTGCGCCTCCTCGAGCGGCTTGGAGGCGTTGATGTTGGGCCGCAAGGCCGAACATTGCAGGCCATAGCGGTCGCGCACCTGCCAGGCCAGCCGCCGCGCCTGCACCATCTTGGCGATCGCCGGATCGGTCATCCAGGCGCGGTTGGACACGGCGAGCGAGGCGGCGTTGGCGGCATCCAGCGTCTTGGTCATCGCGTCGTACCAGGCTTGCGTGCGCGCCAGCACGCGCTCGGCCTTGGGCTTGGCCGCCTCGTCGAACAGCAGCTTGAACTGCGGCACGGTGGCCTCCCAGCTCGATTTCAGCCGGGCCGTGAGGTCGTCGCGCTCGGGCATGTCGACGCCGGCGAGCGCTGTGACGATGCCGTCATAGCCCTTGGCCTCGATGCCCTGGTATTCGGTCAGCTTGGCGCGGGGATCCTCCTCGCTCAGCAGGACGCTCTGGATGTCGCCGCGATGGGCGCGCATGACCAGGACGTTCTGGAAGATCGCCTTGTCGGCCGCGGTCAGCTGCTCCGTTGCGACACTCTCGCGATAGCGGCCGGCCGCGCCGCTCATCAGGATCGCCGTCGACACCAGGATGCCCGCCGCGAGCACCGACAACAGCACCATCAAAAGCGTACTGACCGACTTCTTCATCACGCAATTCCCCACACCACAAAGTGGCAGAATGGAGCAATTGCACAAATTCTTCCTTAACCATGACCCGCCACACGGGAGCCCCGAGGTAATCAGTTGCCGAACAGCCCTCCTCCGCCGCAACAAAAAGTGCGTAAGCCGCACCGCACGTCGAGCTGGCGCGCGTGGCGGCGCGATGTCAAACGAATGGCACAGCACGGCGGGCGGTGGATGCTGCGGCTGGCGGGCGCGGCGCCGCGATGGCTGAAGGTCGCGGCCGGCGTGGCGGCGGCCCTCGGAGCCTTCGCACTCGTCAATCTGACCTATCACGTCGTGCGCAAGCCGACCGAGCTGTTCGCCGTGACCGGGCATTCGCTCGACAAGGCGCCGGACGAGACCTGGCGGCAATATGGCGCGCTGTTCCGCGACCACGCGACGCGCACGATCACGCCGGAGCTGCTCGCGGCGCTGGCGCAGACCGAGAGCTCGGGCAATCCGGTCGCGCGCACCTATTGGCGCTGGCGCTTCGCCTGGAATCCGTTCGCGCTGTACCAACCGGCTTCCAGCGCCGTCGGCCTGTTCCAGATGACCGACGGCACCTTCGCCGACGCGGCGCGGTTCTGCATCCGGGATCACGAGGTGGTCGGCGACGGCTGCGGCTCGCCGAGCCTCTATGTCCGCGCCTGGCCGGCGCATGCGGTGGCGCTGACCGTGATCTCGCTCGACCGCCAGGTCGCAGCCGTGCTGGCACGTCAGCCTGCCGCCAAGGCAAGCGCGCAGCAGAAGCAGGATCTCGCAGCCTTGATCCATCTCTGCGGCGCCGGGCCCGCGGCCGGCTTCGTGCGCCGCGGCTTCAAGCCGGAGGATGGCGAGCGCTGCGGCGATCATTCCGTTGCGCTCTATCTCAGCAAGGTCAATGCGATGAAGAAGCAGTTCCAGAAGCGCGCTGCAGAGCGGGGATGACACGCGCCCGGCAACATCGGCAGCCCGGTCGTATCGGCGTTAAGCACGTCGGCTGTGCAGGTGTGGGCAAAGCGCGCGC
Source organism: Bradyrhizobium sp. HKCCYLRH3099 (assembly GCF_051167855.1). Lineage (NCBI taxonomy): Bacteria > Pseudomonadati > Pseudomonadota > Alphaproteobacteria > Hyphomicrobiales > Nitrobacteraceae > Bradyrhizobium > Bradyrhizobium sp. HKCCYLRH3099. Next base: position 37,745 of record NZ_JBNPTW010000007.1, on the reverse strand, counting down.
GTTAACACATTGGCAACGAAGTGCCGCGCATTTTCAGGCTCCCATTAGTACAGGAGTCACCATGTCAGAGATCGGCGTTCCCGGCGCGCGGCTGCGGTCCTTCATCGAGCGGATCGAGCACCTCGATACCGAATTGGCGGAGCTGAACGAGCAGAAGAAGGAAGTGTTCGCCGAGGCCAAGGGTGAGGGCTTCGACGTCAAGATCCTGAAGGAGATCATCAAGCTCAGGAAGCAGGACCAGGACGAGCGCGACGAGCACGAGACGCTGCTCGACACCTATCTGCGCGCCATCGAGGCGGCCGAGACCGAGCAGACCAAGGTGCCAGAGAAGAAGGCGGCGTAAAGTCCGCCCTGATCGACAATGGTTGCGCGCGGCCTGCTTCGCTGCGCGCGCCCCGCCTCCCGGATTTCCCTTGCCGGGTTCCATCCGAGCCTCTAACGCTGCACCCAATTCCAGCAGTCCCGAGGACGAGATGACCGACGCGATGACCTGCCCGCAATGCCGTTCCGAGCACGCCTATCAGGACGGTGCGCTGTGGGTGTGTCCGGAGTGCGGTCACGAATGGAGCGGCGAAGCGGCCACTGCCGCGGCGGACGATACGAGCATCCGCGACGCCAATGGCAACGTTCTGGCCGACGGCGACAGCGTCATCGTCATCAAGGACCTCAAGGTCAAAGGCTCGTCCTCGGTCGTGAAAGGCGGCACCAAGGTGCGCAACATCCGCCTGCAGGACGCGACCGACGGCCACAACATCGCGTGCAAGATCGACGGCATCGGCCAGATGAATCTGAAGTCGGAGTTCGTCCGCAAGGCCTAGGCCAAGTCCCGGAACATTCGAACCGCCGCGGCGTTCGCATGGACAACGGGAGAATGGCCATGTTGACGGACGACCAGATCGCGACGCTCTCAGATATCGGCCAGGCGATCGCCTTCTCACCTGATCGACAGGACGAACTCGACGGCCTGATTCGCGAAGGATACGTCACCAAGGATGGTGACGTCTTCGAGCTGACGTCGAAAGGCCAGAAGGTCTTGACCGATCGCGGTGCCGGCCTCAACGAATCCTGAGCTGCCTAGATCCGAATCAGCTTGACCCTGGTGCCCCAGGGATCGGCCGTCTCGAGTCCATCGGATGACGTCGTGAGGGCAGCCCCCGCCTTGCGCAGCCGTTCTTCCTGCGCCGCCAGCAACGCTTCGCCGCGCACCTCGAACGAGAACCACGACAAGCCCGTCGTCCGGCCATCGCGACGGCCGGCACCCGCGCTGCGCCAGGTATTGGCGCCGATGTGGTGATGATAGCGCCCCGACGAGAGGAAGGCGGCGCGATCGATGCTGCGGGTGGGATTGAGGCCGATCAACCCGGTGTAGAACTCACTGGCCTGACTGAGATCCCCGACCTTCAGATGCACATGGCCGATGCGTAGGCCGTCCGGGGCTGCGGCGTAGTTGCTGGTGCGGGTATCGGTTAAACTGACGAGATCGTCGACGTCGAGCTGCTCGGTGCCCATTCGAACGGAGCCATCGCGCCATTGCCAGAGCTCCGGCGCACGGTCGGCATAGACCTCGACGCCGTTGCCCTCGGGATCGTCGAGATACACGGCCTCGCTGACATTGTGGTCGGCAAAGCCGGTCAGCGGAGTGCGATTGCGCGCGACATGCACCAGCCACCGCGCGAGATCCTTGCGCGTCGGCATCAGGAAGGCGGTGTGAAACAGGCCGGCCGACCGCGGCGACTCGCGCGCGGCCTCGGGCTTCGGCTCGAGCTCGATCAGGGCCACTCCGCCAGCCCCGAGACGGACCGCAGCCTCGCTGCGTTGGAGGACGGTGAGACCGATCACGTCGCGGTAAAACGCCGCCACCTTGTCGGGATCGTTGACGCGAAGCGTGACCATGCCGATCCGGATCGGCGTACGGCTCGCGAAGGTCGGGCCGGCCGCTGCGCCCTCGCCACCTTCGGCGCGAGCGGCGCCGATAGCTGCCATCGTCAGCGATGAAGCGCCGGCGAGCTCGAGCAACATGCGGCGCGTGACGTCGATTGTCATCATATCCCCCAGAAATGCTCCGTCTTCCTACGGAACTGCCTGCCGCTCGCGCAAGACCGGCGCGGGCCTGCACCGTCACGAGCCCGTGACACTCGGTGGAGTTGACGTTCACGCCCAGCACATTCGGAGTTCACTCACGACGAAAGGTATTGGAGCATGGAACATCTCGTTCAGGCGCCGCGGGACTGCACAGAAGCTGCCTGTTGTTTTGCCTGTTGTTTGATGTCGTACGACGAGGCCTCGGCGGAGTGACATGACCGAACGCTGCAGCCACGATGATCCAACCTCTTCAGCAGCGCACGATCTGAAGATGCTGAATCTTGCGTGATCTCGGCAACCAACTCGTCACGCTTCTGTCGCTGCGAAGTAACACCCGTACCACTCCCTTCCGTAGCAGCACGGCCTGGATTCATAACTTGGCATGAACTCTGCTTTCCCGACCCTTACCGGGTCACACTCATCGGAGGCAGCTTCAACGTGCTCGTCACTCTCGTCGCACTACTTTGCAACGGCCAGCTCTGCATGGAGAAGGTCGTCACCAACAGCGAGATGTCCGGCATCACGATGGCGTCCTGTGCCGTCAATGCGCAGATCGGCATCGCCGACTGGATGTCCAAGGGTCCCTATCACGAGTGGCATCTGCAGAGTTACAAGTGCGTCGCCGGCAAGTACGTCCCCAAGACCAACGTGTGAGACCAACGTCTGAGACCAACGGCTGAACCAGCGTGTGACGGCCCGTCGCGGCGGGCCGGCTCCGGGTGTCCGGATCCGGCCCCCGCGCAAGGCGCCAGCGATGTCCGATGTTCGACGCGAGCCGCGTCGCGTTCAGAACACGGTTAGTCCTGCGGACAAGCCGTTCGCATGCAAACGAGCTGCATCCGACGCGGCTTTCTTGGCGACTCCGGCCCTCGCGGCGCTGGCCCGCTTCGTGCAATGCCCCCTCGGCCAAGGAGGGATTGCGCCATGCCGTTCTACAGTTTTCATTGCGCCACCTGTGCGGAAGACATCGAGCTGCTGATCGGAATGTCCGAGAAGCCAGTCTGTCCGAGTTGTGGCGGCCGCAAGCTCACGCGACTGCCCTCGCTCCCGGCGCCGCCGGCGCGCAGCCCCGGCCTGATCCGAGCGGCACGCGCCCAGGCAGCCCGCGAGGGGCATCTCAGCAATTTCAGCCGAGCCGAACGGAAGAAACGCTGACCTCCGGACGGCGATTCGCCGGTGCTAATCCGAGGTGATCTGCACCTCGGGCACGTTGTCCTCGGGATCGTCGATGTCCAGCCCGTCCTCCTCGTCGAGATCGATGCCTGACAGGCAGATGTCGCCGTCATCGATGATCAGCTCGATGGTGGTGAGGGCCTTGCCCTGGCATGGGCCGATGAAGCACTGGCCGGTATCCAGATCGAACTGCGCGCCATGCTGGCCGCAGACGAGGAAATTGCCCTCCTCGTCCATGAATTCACCCGGGCTCTTGTCGAGCCGGGCCCCCTGATGCGGACAGGCATTTTCGAAACCGTAGAAATTGTTGCCTTTGCGCGTGACCAGGATGGGCCAGGGCTTGGCGCTGCCGTCCGGCTCGCGGCGCTGAAGAATGAAGCCCCGCGCCGTGCCGTCGTCCACCTCGTAGGTCGCGCAGATCGCAAACAGCGTACTCATCACCTGCTCCTCCGGCGCTTCTGGCGCATTCGCGACAATGATCGCCTGAAGGTCGGGTGCAGCAAGCCGCATGCCAGCCTGGAGTCAAACACTCCGCTCAGACCAAGGACATCCCGACGCGGCCGATCCCCGGAAACTTCAGCGCCGGCCGCCTCATGTCGATCCCGAGCACCCCGCCGAAGAAGTTCAGCTCGACCCCTTCGATCCAGCCGATGGTGAGGCCGAGATAGCCGCCGAGCGACACGAACACGCCCGTTCGGGAGGCCGTCCGGCCCCACCAGCCATCGTAAGGAAAGTCCTTGCCGATCGCCGTCGGCGGCAGCACTGCGTTCAGCTCGGGGACCGCATTCAGCGCCGCCTGCACAAAGGTATTCGAGTTCGGTCCCGGCCAGGCATTGTAGTCGCCATAGGCCCGGAAACGATAGCTCTCGATCACGCCGCGGATCTTTGGAATGACGCGCTCGGCCGCTTCGCCATCGACGGCCAGCACGGTCTCGGGCAAGGCCCCGAACCAGCGGCCGTCGGGAGCAAAACCGTCCACGCGGATCGGCTCGCCCCAGGCCGTGTAGTCGTAGCGGGTGTAGCGCTGAGCACCCTTCTCCTTGACCACGATCCAGCTATGGACCGCGAAGATGCCGCGCCAGCGCACGGTGCGCGCAGCGAACACGCGGATGACCGCATCCGCATGCTGCGAAGGCGGCGGCAACAGCCCGGCGCTGGACCGGTCCGCGGTCTGCCAGCTGCCGCGGTGGTCGCCGCGCAGATACGCGGCGGCCGAGATCGAGATGGGGGCGATGATGAGCAGCAGGAAGACGAGCACGAGTTTCTTCACGGCGGGTGATGACAATGGATCGAACGGCAATACGACCCATGTAGTCATCACGGCCGCTGCCGCCAGCGCTATCGATCGACCCTACCGGTGCGCGACATTCACAATCCGGACACCGCGCGCGGCGCCGGCGTCAGTGCCGCCGGAAACCGCCGACGCGACCACCTCCGCCGCGCGGAGCGCCGACGGCCATGCGCGATCCCCCCATCGCGGGACCGCCGCCGAAATGGGCCATCCCGAGCGGCGCCGAGCTTCCGGCGGTCACCCGCATTCCGCCCATCTGGGCGCGAGCGCTCTGCGGCACCCCGACCAGCCCAACTGTCCGCGCAGGCATGACTTGCGCAGGAGCCCGGGCAGGAGCTGCGGCCATAGGGGCTGGTGTTGTCGGCATGCGAGGCCCGGCGGGCCCCGCCACCGGCGCCGGTATTGCCCCAGTCGCCATGCGCGGGGGCATTGCCGGGCCACCTGCCATCCCGCCGCCGCCAACACCGTGAGCAACGCCGCCGGGCGCTCCGCCAATCATGCCGGGCCGCGGTGAATGATGCGCAACGACCGGCGGATGCCGCTGCCAGTAGCGGTGCCAGAACGCGTGCCGGTGGAACCAGGGACGTCCGATGTAGAAACTGCTCCAGTAGGTCGTCAGCGTGAACGGGACGACGGGCACCACCTCGACGTAGTCGGGCACATAGACGTAGCGTTCGCCATAGAGATAGGCCAGCGTCCTCGCCGCCACCCAGCCGCGCTCGCGGGCAGAGCTGACATCGCACCACGCGCCGCCGTCGATGCAGCCATGAACCGTGACGCGCGCGCCGGCCGGAATGCGTTCGACGGCCGGAAAGCCGGGGCCCGGACCGGCGCGCATCGTGGCGGCGGTGCGGAGCAGCCCTGGAGCGGCGGCCAGAGCGGTGGAGGCCGGCGCAGCGATCAGCAGCGCTGCAACGAGATATGTCCTGAGCTTCACCACGGCATCCTCCTGATGGTTGTCCGGAGCCACCACAGCCACGATGGACGTCATCGTGGCTGTGCGAGCTCGAGCATGCGGCAGGAGGGATGGTTACAGCCTATCGCGGCAACCTCACGGCGATCCGTTGTCCGATAGAATCTGCGCGGCGCCGCCGAGCGCGCGGCGGAACGCCTCGTCGAACGTTACGCCGCGAAATTGCCACCGGTGCGACTTGCCGGCGTAGTCGAGCCGCCATTGAGTGGACCAGGCCAGCTCGGCATCGTCCCACGTAAGATGGCCGAACAATTGAACGTCGGCCGCGGGCATGTGAGCCGTGAGGGCCGCCGGCGTGGCCTGAATGAGATCGATGCCGTCGAAGCCCACATTCGCCACCGCGCTAGAGTTCGGCAGAACGACGTCGAGACCACGCTTGCCGGCTGCGGCATAGAGCGCGTCGCGCTGCAGATCGGATTGGCGGCCATCCGAGACGACGGCATAGCTCCGACCGCCCGGCGTCATCACGATCATCGCCGCCGTCATCGGGCGCCGTGCCAGCCACGGCTTGACGTGGAGGCCAATTAGCAGATCGTCGATCTTCGGGCGGTCGAACATCACCGTGAGATCGTATGGCCGGTCGCGCGTGCCCTGCTCATCGCGCTTGGGCTTGCCCGACATCTGATCGTGATAGTCGAAGCGCGTCACGAACTCAGCCGCGCGCGCCTTCAGCGGAGCAAGCCGCGGATCGCCGCTCAGCTGAAAGGCGCCGGAGACCTTGATCAACACGTCTTCCAGGCATGCTGCGAAACCGACCTGGCGATTGTCCGCGCCCTGCCCGGTCACGACGGTCTGCGCCTGATAGAGACTGTCGGTCTCCGCGCCCGCGATGCCGAAGGCTCCGACCGCAAGCCAGAGCCCGAGACACCACGACATCCACCAGCGCGGAACGCCGAGCCGGGTCATCGCCGTCAATCGCGAACTACTTCTGCCGGTCGAGCTTGGTGATCGTCTTCGTCGCTCCGCTGTCGGAGGTCGTGAACGTCACGCGGTCGCCGGCATGGATGTTCTCAATCATCGCGCTCTCCTTGACCTTGAACTCTTCAGCCGCGCCAGCCGCATTCGCGCCGACGGTTCCATTCTGAACGCGTTTGATCGCAATGGTGCCGTTCAGACGATTGATGCTGGTCACCATCCCCGCCGTACCCTGCTCTGCGGCAAGCGCGGGCAGACCGGACGCGAGAATCGACATCGTCGCCAGAGTGATCCCAACTGCCTTCATCGCTGTTCTCCTGCTTCGCTTCGCGGCAAACAAAACACCACGAATTCTTTGGTTCCCGGAACCTGAACTTCACATGAAGCTCAACGCGGCCCTTTGCCGCGCCAGTGATCATCATCCGTTCGAGCGAAGACGCTCATCCTCGCCAGCAACGATCCACGCAGGCTCGCGGTCGACAGCATGTAATCGTCTCACGTAAAATGTCATCGGGTGAAATCCGGGATTCTCCGGAAGCGTTGCACGGCAGCAACGACGCGGATGTAACGCCGAATTCATCATCGTGTCACGATGCAGCTTGACATGCTCCGCCGGCAGGAGGACCGTGCTATGCGCGTCGGTTGGTTCGCTGCCGTCGATGATGGCGGGAGCGATGTCCGAAGTGCAACGGACGAACCGATGACAAAACGAACCGATGACAAGGAGGCTCGATGACTCCACCTCAGTACCAAGCGCGCTGATCGCGACGGTTATCGTTTCGGACCATCGCAGAGCGCCCATCGCGAACGGCACGCCGGGCCCGGCTTAGCGGGCTACATCAGCGAGGCATGGCCCCTTGCCCACCCGGCGCTGTGCCGTCCGTCCTTCGACGCGAGGCATCAACTCTCGGCAGTCACCTCTCGTCAATCACCCCTCGTCAGCCCGATCGCGTTAGCTGTCCATTATCCAGCTATCCAGCCCAGGCGATCGTTTCAACGATCGTCGCGAGCCGAAATCTGGCGCGCCGGATGTCCGGCCCCCTTCGTGTATCCGGGCGTCAACGCTCTTTGCCAGAACGGAGTGGCGCGATGGCCGCAGCCATCGCGCACGACCCATGCGTCATTGTTACTTGCTGTAGTCGTAGAAGCCCTTGCCCGTCTTCCGTCCAAGTTGGCCCGCGGCCACCATCTCCTTCAGCAGCGGCGCCGGACGATACTTCGGATCGTTGAAGCCGTTGTAGAACACCTCCATCACCGACAGCATCGTGTCGAGACCGATGAGATCGGCCAGCGCGAGCGGCCCAATCGGATGATTGCAGCCGAGCTTCATGCCTTCGTCGATATCGGCGGCCGTCGCGATGCCTTCCGAATACGCGAAGATTGCCTCGTTGATCATCGGGCACAGGATGCGGTTCACAGCAAAGCCCGGGCTGTTCTTGGCGGTGATCGCGACCTTGCCGATGCGCTTGGCGAAATCGGCGGCCGCCGCATGCGTGGCATCCGAGGTCTGCAGGCCGCGGATCAGTTCGAGCAGCGCCATCATCGGCACCGGATTGAAGAAGTGCATGCCGATGAAGCGGTCGGGCCGGTCGGTGGCCGTGGCGAGCTTGGTGATGGAGATCGACGAGGTGTTGGTCGCGATCAGCGCTTCGGGCTTCAGGGCCGCACAGAGGTCCTTAAGGATCTTGAGCTTCAACTCCTCGTTCTCGGTCGCGGCTTCGATCACGAGATCGCAGCTCGACAGCTTGCCCTTGTCGGTCGTTCCCGTGATGAGCGAAAGCGCCTTGTCCTTGTCGGCGGCGGCCATCTTGTCCTTCTTGACCAGGCGATCGAGACTGGAGCCCACCGTCGCCAGCCCACGCGCCACCGCCTGCTCGGAGATGTCGACCATGACGACCGGTACGCCGGCCGCCGCGCAGACCTGCGCGATACCGTTGCCCATGGTGCCTGCCCCGATGATGCCGACCGTCTGAATCATTGCTGCTGCCTCTCCGTCGCTTGTCCGCGGGGACCCTGCCCCGTTCTGCGCCCGTGCTTAACAGGCTATCGCGCGGCCGGGTAGACCCCAGGCCGGCGGCACAGGAACGGATGCGAGCAGCTTCCGTTGGTCGTTGGCTCGGCCCAATGGACGCGCCGGGCGCAGCAGCGCGGAGGCGGACATGGACGGCGGAGCAGCGACATTCTGGGGCTGGGGAATCGGCATCGTCATCCTCGGCCTGATCCTCGCTTATGCGGCGACACGGTCGGGGCGCCTGCGGCCCGGCGAACGCGCCAGGCTCGATGAACGGACGCGGGACTCACTCGCCGCGCATGACCAGGCGGAGCGCGTCAGCGGCGCCGGCTCACGTGTGCCGGGCATGCAGAGCAACACACCCTATGCGCTGCTTATTCCGATCGTCGTGGTCATCGGCGCCATTGCGCTGATGTTGTGGTCCTTCGCCGGCGACCGCGGCCCGCGCCAAGCTGCCGAGGGCAACGCCCCGCAGACAAGAAGCCAGCAGACCACGGGCGCCGCGCCGAACCAGAGCCAGCCAGCCGCTCCGGCCCCGGCAGCGCCGCGCAATGACACCGGCAGTGACAGCGCGCGCGGCGCGGCCCCGCTCACCAAGAGCCAATGACCGAGGCAGGCGGCGCTAGTCGCTCCCGGCCGGCTGCCGCCGCAGCCTGATCTCGACTTCCCGCTCGACGAAGTCCCATTCCCGGGTGGCGCGCAGTTCGGCGAGGAGATCGTCGAAGGCGCGCTCGTGCTCGGGCGCGAACTCGAACCAGGTCAGAAAGTCGAAGGGCTCCGGCGTTTCGAGATCGCGGCAATGATGCAGCCGCCGCGCGACCGGCGGCAGATATCGCAGCCCGATGCTAGTGTGACGTGACTGGTCCTCGAAGATCGCCCGCCGCTCGTCCTGCGGCAGATCCCACCAGGCGCCGGACTTGCGGATCGGGATCAGCGCCGCGCAGGTCGCCTCGGTCCGTCCGAGGCCGGCCTGCACAGAGCCGAGCGCGCCCTGCTCGGTCCGCGTCGTATATCGCATGTTGCTGGTCACGCCGCTCAGCGACCACACAGCATGCTCCGCCGCAACGCGGCCGGACCACACCTGCATCCGGTCGACCGTGGCAAGCGGCGCGCCGCGAAAGGCGCGAATCTCCACCACCGACCAGGCTCCGTCGGCTCCGCCGACGAATGAGAAAAGGCGTTGATTGACCATCACGATACGCGAGAACCTCCGGCCCATCGTCGATCATCGTGCTGTGAGCGGACGCAGGCAATCGCAAAACGCAGGCGTCTCCTGCCCATCTGTTGGGCGCAGCATCACCGATTTGGGAAGCGCGATCGGAACGCACGCTGATGCCCGAAGTTCTCCGCGGGCAGGCAACGGGCGCTTTCGTCGGCGAGCATGATTGCCGACGGCGTCGGAAATGCGGTCTGGCGCGTCACAACGTCCGGAAGCTAGAGACTCTCTGTAAAAAATGGAGAACGGCATGGGACTGGCACAATACGCGATCGTCGCGGTCGGCGATCACTGGAGCGTGCTGCACGATGGCAACGCGCATGGCGACTACGCCACCAAGGAAGCGGCCTTCGAGTCCGCGGCAGCGGCAGCAACGCTGGCGATCAAGCAAGGCCATGAGGTCCATCTGAGCATTCCCGGGAACGATCCGGATCGTTCGAACAACTAATTCTTGCTGCGCGGCGCTCGATTGTCGTTCCGCGGATCGTGATCTGCACACTAACGTGGGTTAGCGACAGCGACACGCCAACGTCGGAAGCTTCTGTGGGGGTCGACACAGGAGATCCGCGATGGTGATGAAGAGAAACCGACAGAAGCATACGATCTCGTTCGGCGACAGACTTCAACGGGCGGCTGCCGCGGCGCGGCAGGCTGCGGCACGACTTCCCTCTGGCCCGGAACGCGATCTGATGTTGAAGAAGGCGATGCAGGCCGAGACGGCCGCGCACATCAACGAGCTGCTGAGCGCACCCGTCATGCATGCTGCACAGCGCTGACGAGCGGATATTCCCGTCGAACATGTTGCCCCCGCCTGATATTCCCTGCCAATCATTGTTGGAACGAGCGGCATTCGAGTGCGTCTTTCCGAGATCGGACGCTCGGTGAGGCGTGAATGGCGCGTGTTCTGGTCGGCACATCGGGGTGGCACTACGGCTCCTGGCGCGGCGCCTTTTTTCCCCTGGGCTTGTTGATCCGACACCAGCTGTCCTACTACGCCAGTCAGTTCGACACGACGGAACTGAACGGCGTCTTCTACCGGACGCCGACGGACGCGGCGGTGCGGGGCTGGCACGACCAGACCGGACGGGACTTCGTCTTCGCCTGGAAAGCATCGAAGTTCATCACACATTGGAAACGGCTGTCCGCCCGCTCGGCCAATAGTCTCGAACTGCTGGAGAGCAGGTTGTCCCTGCTGGGCGAAAAGGCCGGGCCGGTGCTGTTTCAACTGCCGCCGCAATTCGAAGCTGATACCGACCGTCTCGGCTCTTTTCTAAAACTGCTGCCGGCCCACCGACGCTACAGTTTCGAATTCCGTCACCCGAGCTGGTACACGCCGTCCGTCATGCGCCTGCTGCGGGATGCAAACATCTCGCTGTGCCTGTCGGACCATCACGATGCACCGGCGCCGTGGCGACGCACCGCCGATTTCGTCTATGTGCGTGGGCACGGGCCCGGCGGCCGCTACAAGGATAACTACCCGGACACAACGCTCGGGGCCTGGGCCAAGCGCATCCGTGCGTGGTCGGCCCACGGCATCGACGTCTACGTCTATTTCGACAACGACCAGAAGAGTGCGGCTCCCGCCGACGCTTTGCGGCTACGACGCCAATTAGATGCGTCCGGTCACGACGGCCGTCGCGGGTCTCGCAAGGAACATCGGCGTCAGCTCTCGGTTTAGGTCTGCAACCAAACGAGAGGAACGATCCATGAGACGCACGCTCATTGCGCTCGGCTGCCTGATGCTGGCGGGCCCTGCCCTTGCTCAATCCGTCGGAGAGAAGACCGGCGTCAATTCGGCGCTCGGCATCGCGCCGAGCACCGAGGACTTCGTCAAGCAGGTCGCCATCAGCGACATGTTCGAACTGCAATCGAATCAGCTCGGCGAGCAGAAAGGCAACGCGCAGGAAAAGACCTTCGCCGCGCAGATGGTCAAGGACCATACCAAGACCTCCAGCGAGCTGAAGAGCATGGTCGAAAGCGGCAAGGTCAAGGCGACATTGCCGACGGCGCTCGACAGCGCGCATCAGAGCAAGCTGGACAAGTTGAAGGCGGCCAACGGAGTTCAGCGACGACTTCTCCGACATGCAGGTCAGCGCCCACAAGGACGCGGTGTCGCTGTTCGAGCGCTATGCCAAGGGCGGCGAAAATCCCGCCTTGAAGGACTGGGCTGGCAAGACTCTCCCGGCCCTGCAACACCATCTCGACATGGCGCAGAATCTCGACAAGTCCAAGTGAACGACGCCGCGCCGGTGTGAAGACGGCGCGCCCTGCTCGGATCGTCCGGGCCGACCGAACGAGCGCTGGTCCCTCGCGGTCCAGCGCTCACCACCCGCGCTTCGCGCCGCCCAGCTGCCAGCCAGCACGGGACAGGCGATGCTTTGCCAGACGAGCGCGACCTGTTTCAGTTATTGTTTGTCAAACCCATTGCGGATTGCAGGAGACCTTCGAGCCCGCGAGCCATTGTCGGAACGTCGGCTCGCTGGTTGTACCCGGATTGATTGCCCTTCTCATTAGTGCGACGCCCACCCGCAGCCGATCGCGCGGTTGCCGTTCCGCGCCGCTGATGAGTTCGTTGTCCCGCTCCTTCTCAATGGTTCCATCGCTCATCGAGAAAGATGCAGCTTCAATGTGTCGCCGTGCTAACATAGGTTATTGAAGCAAGACGTCCTGGAACCCCTATAAGCCCAATTGGGGGAACCGCTCCTTGAGTCATCTCGTCCGTAAGCTCGAGAATTTCGTCCGCCTCTCAGCGGCCGACCGCCTGATGCTCAACCGCGCCGCGGCGCAGCGGGTGAGGACTTTCGCGCCGCGGACCGACATTGCCCGCGAGGGCGAAAAGCCCAAGGACGTCCATCTGATCCTCAACGGCTGGGCCTGCCGCTACAAGCAGCTCGAGGACGGCCGCCGCCAGATCGTGTCGTTCTTCCTGCCCGGCGACATCTGCGATCTCAACATCTTCATCCTGCGCGAGATGGATCACTCGATCGGCACGATCACCTCGGTCTCGATCGCCGATCTGCCGCGCGAATTCTTCGACGAGATCAGCGCCGGTTATCCGCGGATCGCCACGGCCTTCTGGTGGGAGACGCTGGTCAATGCCGCGATTCAGCGCGAATGGACCATGAATCTCGGGCAGCGAACGGCGTCCGAGCGGATGGCGCATCTGTTGTGCGAGCTGTATTTTCGGCTCCGTCTCGCCGGTCTCGCTGACGCCAACAGCTGCAGCTTCCCGCTCACCCAGGCCGATCTCGCCGAGGCGACCGGGCTTTCCAAGGTGCACGTCAACCGCACGCTCCAGGAGCTGCGGGCGAGCAACCTGATCGTGCTCAAAGGCAAGATGCTGGTACTCCCCGACCTCGAGCGCCTGATGAGCGCCGGCCTGTTCAACGCGAATTATTTGCATTTGGAGCGCGAAGGTCGTCAACTCGACGCGAATGAATGAGACGGTCGGCACGCTCGGCAAGACGGATTGCGCAGTGCTGACCGGCTCGGGCACTCTGCCGGGGAAACGGCGATGGTCGAACAGCGGATGGTTGACGGCAGCTTCGAGCAGGAGATCGTGCAGCGCCTCGGCCTGGTGCCCAACCTGTTCAGACCGGCGCCACCCGCACCGGACAGCACCCGGCAGCTATGGCAGTTCGCAAAATCGGCCTATCTCGATGCTCCCCTTCCGGACCTGTTCAAGGCGCGTCTGGCGGTCCACCTGTCCCGTCTTGGCCGCTCGCCCTATTGCCTGGCCAGGCATTTCGGTTTTTTGATCGGACAGGGACACCCTGAAGGCGCCCATGCGTACGACCCGGAGGCGATCGCGCGCGCCCGGCCGTTGCTGACGCGCCCCCTGGCCGACCCGGTGCGTATCGGGGCGTCGTTGGACCGGCTCGAAGCCGGCCCGGCCCCGCTGGATATTCCCGCGCCCGACAGCAATGGAGAGGCCGACCTGTTCGACGCGGCAGCGGCGCTGTTCATGCAGGGGGACGCTGCGGACCGGGCGCGCTGCATCCTCCGCCGCGTCTTGGGCAGCGACCGTTTCGAGCTGCTCGCCGCCCTGCTCACCTATTTGCGGATGGCGCAGTTCTGGGCCGACATGCACCCCGACCTCAGGATCGACCCCGACATTCAGGCCCTGCTCCAGGCCGCACCCGAACTTGCCGAGAGCCTGCGCCTCGAAGAGCTTGCAGCGGCCGCGGACTCGCGTCCCGCCGCCTCCGGGCCGAACGGCAGCCACGCCAGCGATCACCGGCTGCAGCGCCTGCTGGAGATCGACTCGGTCGGCGTGCTGTTCTTCGATCATGCCGAGGGCACCCTGATCGATGCCAACGACGCGTTCCTGGACATGACCGGCTATTCCCGTCAGGACGTGGCGAGCCGCCAGCTGACATGGCAGGTCCTGACGCCGCCGGAATGGATCGAGCGGTCCGCCGCCCAGGTCGAGCTGTTGCGACAGACCGGCCGGATCGGTCCCTATGAGAAGGAATACTTCCGCAAGAATGGCGAGCGGTCCTGGATGATGTTTGCCGGCCGCGATCTCGGCGACGGCACGCTCGTCGAGCTCGCGATGAACATCGACGACCGCAAGCGCACCGAAGCCGCCCTGCGCGACAGCGAGGCGCGCTTTCGCCAGTTCGGCGAGGCGTCCTCGGACGTGGTGTGGATCCGAAACGCCGACAGCCTGCAATGGGAATATCTGAGCCCAGCCTTCGAGGCGATCTATGGCGTCCCTCGCGATGCCGTGCTGCAAGGCGACCACCTCACATCCTGGCTCGACCTGATGCAGCAGGACGACCGGCCGCGCGTCATGGAAGGCCTCGAGCGCGTTAGGCAAGGGGAGCGTGACAGCGTCGACTTTCGCGTCATCAGGCGGACGGATGGCGCCGCGCGTTGGCTGCGCATCCGGAGTTTTCCCATGGTCGATCACGCCGGCCGCGTGCAGCGAATCGGCGGCATCACCCAGGACATCACGGCGCTGGTCTCGGCGGCCGAGGACGAGAAATTGCTGCGCGCCGAGCTGCAGCACCGCGTCCGCAACCTGCTCGCCGTGATCCGCTCGATCATCCGGCGGACCGGAGATTCGAGTGACAATGTCGAGGATTTCGCCAGTCATCTCGAGGGGCGGATCGCGGCGCTGTCGCGCGTCCAGACCGTCGTCACCCGCGACCCGCTCGCCGGCTTCGATCTCGCTGAGCTGATCGCCGATGAGCTGCGTGCGGGCGCCGCGCGCGAGGACCGGCAGATTTCGCTGTCCGGCCCGCCGGTGCGGATCAACGCCAAGGCGGCCGAGAGCATCGGGCTCGCCATCCACGAGCTGGCGACCAACGCCTTGAAATACGGCGCGCTGACCGTGCCGCGCGGCTTCATCAGGATCGAATGGCGCCTCGACGAAAGCGATGCGGACCACTGGGTGGTGATCACGTGGAAGGAGACCGGCCTGTCGGGCCGCCCGCTCGACTCGTCACGGTCGGGCTTTGGGACGATATTGCTGGAGCAGATGCTTCCCTACGATCTTGGCGCGCATGTCGATCGACGCTTCGAACCGAACGGGCTGCGTTGCGAGATTCGGCTGCCGGCCGCCGACATCCTGAAGCGCTGAACGCGCCTCTTGCAAGCCCGTATGGCTCCGACAGTCGGCAGTAATGGCCGATCAGGTTCCAGCAGCCCCGCGCCATCGGCATAGCCTTCGCCGTTCATTCGGGCTATGCTTCAGGCCTGCGGCCTGAGGTAGAGGCCGCTGGCATCGCGCAACCGCCTTGTCTTCGCCCAGGTTTGGGCTGATACGGCTGAGCACGGCGCAAAACAGTGAATTCGCCGAGCCTCGAGGCCGCGGAATGATGATGGGACGTTCCGAGGCATCCGGCTTAGCCAGCAACTACGATCGCCGTGTTCACGCAAGAGTGTGAGCACGAGGGACAACCGGTATCCAGGTTCTGTGCGGATGCGGCCGATCGGCCGAGCGTCGCATGACGTCAGCGTCATGTGCTGCGTGGCCATCGGGCGCAGGACGATGAAGCGTTGGTACGACAGCGTTAGTACGACGACGTGTTGGTACGACGACCATCGGAACAGAGCCGAGCGCCGCCGCCGAGGCGGACGACAACGGAGGACGGAGCGTCAATGCTTGCAACGACGACCACGAAAGACAGCGATCAGCAGCCTCACGCGATGATCGATCCCGATATCGTGCTGGCCGCGCGCGCGGATCGCGCAACCGTCGAAGGCGAGCGCCGCAGCGCGCAACGGCCGCCGGACGTTCCTCTTCCCAAGATCGATCCTGAATTCCGGGCGCAGGCCAGCAGCAATCCCGCCGCATCTCGAGAACGGAGCACGCTGGCAACGTGGGTCGTCCGCACCGTTCTCGCCGTGCTGTTCGCGGTCGGCAGCGCCGTCGCGGCCGCCGCCTGGCAGAGCTATGGAGATCAGGCCCAGGAGATGATCGCGCATTGGATGCCGCGGATCTCCCTGGTGTCGAATGCCGACAAGGATGGCTCCGCGGCGCCGACGGCAACGTCGCCGCAGGAGACCGTTGCCGCAGCACCGGCGCAGGACCACGCGACGACGGGCGCGATCGGCCCGACCGGCGGCCAGGACCAGGCGCAGCTGCTGCAGTCGATGGCCAACGACCTTGCCGCCCTGAACCAGCAGATCAACGAGCTGAAATCGAGTCTGGCGCAGTTGAAGGCCGGCCAGGAGCAGATGGTCCGCGACATGGCCCGGGTCGCCGAGGCCAAGCCGGCCGACCGCCCGAGCGAACGGACGGCGGAAGCGAGGCCGTTCGACCAGCGCGTGATCGAGCAGGCCATCCGGCCGCGCCCTGCCCCGCGCCCGGCGACAGCGGCCGTGACGCCGGCTCAGCCAGCGGCCGCCGTGCCGCACCGGCCCCGTCCCGCGGCGCCGTCCACGGCCAGCATGGTTCCACCGCCGCCGGCTCCGATGGCGCTGCCGTCCGCTCCGGCACAGGACCCGGACCAGCCCGTGGTGCGTCCGCCGATGCCGGTGCGCTGACCTGGGCGGCCCTGGGTGAATTCTGGCCCGGGAAGTATCGATTGCCCGAGCCCACCTACGGAGATCAACGGAACTTGTGGCCACGAGGCTTTTGGAGCTAAGCCATTGCGCCTGACATGCGCATTTGCCGAGGAACTCATGAGCCTGACCGATCCGACCAGCCTGTCCGCCTCCGACCTCGCAGACCGCATCGCGATCCTGCGCGACAACATCCGACAGATCACCGAGCAGGCCGCGTCGCAGTCGGGCGCTGCCGATGAGGAACGCAATGCCGACCGCCTCGCGCAACAGAGCGAGGAACTGGAGGTCCTGCTCAAGGAGCAGGAGCGACGACTGAACAAGTAACTGGTCGTTCGTCCGGTTAGCAGCCGATCAAATCGCGCCTGTTGCAGCGCGCTGAAACTTGCCCCTGGCAGACCCGCAGGCTAGCCTCCCTGAAAACAAATGGGAGGATGCCAGGGTATGCGAAATGGTGTGCGTTGCACTTTGATCATCGCGGCAATGCTGGCGGCGACGGCTTCAGCTCGCGCCGAGCCGCGCCATACCTACACGACCATGGTGCTGGAGGCGTTCGCCACCAAGGTCGAATGTCCCGGGATCGATGTCGTCTATCAGGACCTCGTGCAGAAGGCGCAGGACATGCACCTGCCCGACGGCACGACCGAAAAGGTCCGCAAGGCCATCGCCTACATGCACACCGGCGGCAAGATGGGCGAGAAGCAGGACGATGACCTGATGGCCGAGGTCGCCGTCGCCACGCAGGCCATCGACATGGATCAGCGCCGCCTCGGCATGACGAACTGGTGCGAGGAGCACAAGAAGACGCTGGCCGGTTTCATCCGCCCCAAGGGCTGATGTGGGCTGACAGGAACCGATGACGGCCGCTGCCGCTTGGCTCGCAGCGGCCCTCCTCATGTCAGCCCGGAGAAAGACCCATGCGCCTCGAGACGGCCTTCCTGTTCGACCTCGATGGCACGCTGGTCGACAGCGTCTATCAGCACGTGCTCGCCTGGAAGACGGCACTCGATGCAGAGAACATCGAGCTCTCGGTCTGGCGCATCCATCGCAAGATCGGCATGAGCGGCGGCCTGTTTACCAACCAGTTGCTGCGCGAAACCGGCTTCGCCATCGAACCCGATCGGATCGAGCGGCTGCGGCAGGCGCATGCGGACGCCTACCGGAAGCTCGGCGGTCAGGTCCGTCCGCTGCCCGGCGCGCGCGAGCTGCTCGCCTTCCTGACCGACGCCGGCATTCCCTGGGCGATCGCAACCAGCGGACGGATGGAAACGGCGTCCGTCAATCTCGCCGCGCTGGGCGTCGATCCCGGGCAGAGCCCGGTCGTCACGCGCGACGAGGTCCGCTACGCCAAGCCCGATCCCGACCTGTTTCTCGCCGCGGCCGCCCGCCTGAACGCGCCGATCGAGCGTGCCGTGGTGGTCGGCGACAGCATCTGGGACATGCTTGCCGCAACGCGCTGCCGCGCGCTCGGCGTCGGCCTGCTGAGCGGCGGCTATGGTTCGGAGGAGTTGCGTCAGTCCGGCGCCATCCGCGTCTATGAGGATCCCGCCGACCTGCTCGAGCATATCGACGAGGTCGGCGGCCGGCGCTAGATCGCGCCGCGCTGTCAGCTCTGCGGGCCGGACAGTGAGATGTCGCGCTCGGCGCGGAACACGTTGGCGTAGAGGTTGGCGATCCACTGCCGTCCGGTCGAGGTCATGTTGAGGTAGCGGATCTCGGTCTGGATGTGCGGCGCGACGCTGTTCCAATAAAACTGCGGATAGCGATTGACGATGTCGGCCGGTGACTCGTAGCCGAGCTGCCGGTTGATGCCGACCTCCTCGAATTCGTGGTACAGGGCGTTGGCCTTGCGGATGTAGTTGGGATCGCCGAGCTGTCCGATCAGGTCGGCGGCGCGTACGATCGACTGCTCCTCGTCGAACTGCTGGCCGGCGAGCGGCGGAAAGCGCGTGCCTTCGATCGCACGCGCGATGCGGTCCTTGTCGAGCGGCGCCATGCCCTCGATACGGTTGATCACATAGAGCTTGGAGCGATCGACGTGGTACGGCATCAGGCTGGCGTCGGACGACCCGCGCGGCAGGCAGATCTTGCGGCCGCCGCGATCGACGATGAACCCGTCTGAATCATCCTCCCTGAACAGGCCGCGGACATAGCCGATATCGTGCAGCAGGCAGGCCATGATGACATGCACATAGTCGTCGGCCGTCATGTGCGTGTGCAGCGCCCGTCCGCGCATGATCTCGTGACCGGCGAGCGTGACCAACAGCGTGTGCTCGACATTGTGGTAGAGCGCGTCGCTGTTGCCGATGCATTCCAGCGCGACGCGTGCGGCGCCCGGCAGGATCTCGGCCAGTTGCGTTTCCGAGGAGCCAAAACGACGGCGCATGTAGGAGCTGAGAAACCGCTCCAACGCCTCTGCCGCCAGCTCCGGTAAGGTGATCATCGTTGCTGCCCCCGCCTCAGACAGCCCAAACACAACTATGAAAGACGCAACGCCCGAAAACACAAATCACGAAAGCGCGGCTCAGCATGGCACTGCGGCCGCTACGGCACCGACGTCAGCTCACGACATCGCGGCGTCCCGTCCGCTGATGTCGGCGAGCATAGCCCAGGTCGCAGGGGTCGGCCACATCCGGATGACGAGGACCGGGAATTTGCGGGCAAGATTGCTTGTCCGCCACACCTGAGCAGCTCATGTTCGCGGCGCTGCGGTGCTGATCCGGATCACCCCGGGCCCCGCGCACCGACACGTTTCAGGCCTCGGGCCGGCGGCGACGGCACAAGCACCGATTGCAGTTGCATCGGGCGCGCCTCCACTCAGGCGACGTCCGCGCGGGGGCTTTCCTCGGCCGGCGCAGCCAGCACATCGAGGTCGACGAGCGCCGGATCGTCCGCCGCAGGCTCGCTCTGCTGTTGGCCGCCACCATGCACATGCATCAGCGTCTGCACCCGCCGCGCATTGAGATAGTCGACATGCTGATGCGCGAGCGCCAGCGGCAGGAGCGCCTTGGGCAGCGCCGTCATCGTGTAGGCCGCGACGCGCTTCACCTCCTCGCCCTCCTTCCAGGTCAGCGGGCTGAGCGTGTAGATCATCTGGCGGTCGGTCTCCGGCGCCGGCAGTTGCCTCGTCTCGGGCGGCGCCAGCAGGGCGACGTTGATGTTGCCGGCGCGTGTGCGCGTCGCCGCCGCGCGAAGCTCCCAGCAGATCAGTTCGGCCGCCGAGAGCACCTCGCGCCTGATGTCGTCGACATCGGAGGCGAAGCGGCTGGCCTCGGTCAACGCCGCGCGGCCGCGCGTGACCGCATCGACCAGCGCCGCCGCGCCGATCTCGAAACGCGGCACGGCCTGCTCGATCGCGGACGCCACCGCCTCGATGTCGTTGGCTGCGCGGTCGCGATCGCGCTGCGCGATCGCCTCCGCAAGCGCGCGCTCGGCGAGAATGATCTGCTCGTCATATTCGGCCACGGACGCGCGCAGCGCCTTGGCCTTCTGCTCGACGGACTGCATCTTCGCTTCGGCGCGGTCGAGCTGGCCATTGCTGGCGCCGGCCTTCGCCAGCCGCTCCGCCTCGACGCGCTTTTCCTCCAGCGCCTGCTCGGCCACGCGCAGGCGTTCCGTCAGCCGCTGCCGCGCCGCCTGCTTGTCTTTCAGCGCGCGCTCGAAAATCTCGACCGGGCTCAGCTCACGCTTGAAGAAGACCATGGCAATCATCCCTGCACGGCGGGCGCGCCGGCAACGTTGGTCGGCAGCGAATCGACTGCCGAATCATGTTGCCCGATTCTTGCGTGGAAATTGGGTCGGAAACCAGGATGAGATACGGCGCACAAGCTCTTGACGGTCCGCAGCGCGCCCCGCCGTCGGCTCGGCAGAATCGACCGGGCAGCATCCTGCATCAGCTGATTTTCGGAAATCGCCGTCAGCTCTGATGCGGTCCGCGCATCATCTTCATCGCGTCCACGATATGGCGCCACTCGCGGGCTTCCTCGGTGTCACCGCTGCCCTCGCATTGCTGCGCCTTCTGGGCCGCCTGGGCCACTGCGCCCGCACCGTGCATCTCGAGCATCTGCCGGGCGATCGCATGGATCTGAATTTCAGACATCATGCCTGGCTCCTCTCGCGAATTGGAAATCTCGGCGACAACCCTCGCCGGCATGATGCGTTCCGTGAGCTGCGTCACTGCGCGACGGGTTCCAGCGGCACAAGCTACCTCCCGTAATTTACCTTACGTGCTCAATCCGATTTCGCGCGGATGCGTGCGCTGTTATGCCAGTGAGGCGATTCGCCTGAGGGCGATTTGAGGAGACGGACATGACGCAGGTCTTCTTTCACTGCTCCAATCCCGATGAGTTCCTCATCGATCGCCGTGGAACCGCGGTGCTCGACCTCGCCGAAGCCTGCGATCATGCCGAGCGCGTGATGCATTCGCTCATCGCCTCCGAGAGCGATGAGGATTGGCGCGAATGGGTCGTGCACATTTCCGACGATCTCGGCGAGGAGATCATCGCCATGCCGTTCACTGACGTGCTCGGCGCGATGCATTGAGCGGCACTGCGCGCCTGTCGTGACAGCGGCGACAATACGGCCGCTTTGAGGTGAGTTGAGCGCCGCGCATCGCATTGTTCTCGCCACATTTGTCCGCCATTTCGTCGCCGTTGCGACGGAGGGGACATTCAATGACCAGACTGTTGGCCACCTCGGCCCTGGCGCTCACCTTGATGGCATCGACGGCTGTTGCCGACGAGCACCGCGGCGGGGACGCCGCATTGGGTGCATTGTCGGGCGCGGTGGTGTTCGGACCCGTTGGCGCAGTTGCTGGCGCCGTGGTCGGCTACACCGCAGGTCCGTCGATCGCGCGCTCCTGGGGCTTCCGCCGCTCGCGCGCCGCGCGCTCGCAGCAGGTCCGGCGTCCGGTGCGGGATAGCCAGGCTGCGATGACCGAGCCGATGCAGCCGCAGCAGACGGCGCCCCGGATGGCTGCTCCGCCGGCGCGCACCGCGGCCGCAGCTCCGCCTGCGCCAGAGCCGCGCGGTCCCGTCGCGCCGCCGGTGCAGACGCTCGAATAGGTCGACGCCGGCGGCTCAGTAGCCGCGGGCGCGATCGACAACGTTGAGCAGCGGCTCGCCGCGCAGCAGCCGCCGCGCATTCTCGGCCACCTGCAGCGCGATCGTCTCCCAGGAGGCGATCGCCGCCATGTGCGGTGTGACCAGCACGCCCGGCTCGCGCCACAGCGGATGATCCGCCGGCAGCGGCTCCTGCTCGAACACGTCGAGCACTGCGCCGCGCAGATGGCCGCTGCGCAACAGCGCCACCAGGTCATCAGCCACGAGATGCTCGCCGCGGCTGCACAGGACGAGCGCGGCTCCCTTGGGCAGCCGGCTCAGACGTTCGGCATTGAGCAGGCCGATGGTGGAGGCTGTCAGCGGCAGCAGCGAGACCAGAATCTCCGTCTCGCTCAGGAACGCATCGAGCGCATCGGCGCCGTGATAGGCGCGCACGCCCGCGATCGTCTTAGGCGAGCGCGACCACGCACTCACGGTGAAGCCGAGCTCGACCAGACGCGACGCCGCCGCGGCGCCGAGTTCGCCGAGCCCGAGGATGCCGACCTTGCGGTCCCGTGCCGCGCGCTGCTCATAGCGCTGCCACACGCCGTCGCGCGAATTGCTCACCACGCGATCGAAATCGCGATGAAAGTACAGCGTGCTCCACAGAACGAACTCGGTCATCGCCGAGGTGATGTCGGGATCGACGATCCGGCACAGCGGCAGGTCCGGTACCGTCGGATCGGACAGGATGTTGTCGACGCCGGCCGCGATCGCATGGATCAGTTTCAGCTGCGGCATCGACGCAAGCGCACCCGCTTCCGGCTTCCAGCACACCGCGATTTCAGCCTCGCGCGCGGCCGGCTCCGGCCACGACGCGACGGTCACGCCGGGCAGTTCGCGGGCGAGCACGGCCTTCATCGGATCCATCAGCCCGGGACGGCTCAACAAAGCGACGGTGATCATGCCTTGCGCAGCCCGCACCATTGCGCAACGAACATCGCGATCGACAGCGTCGTCTTGCGCACGCTGTCGAGGTCGACGCGCTCGTCGAACGCATGCGGTCCGATGCCATAGGGCCCGTAGCACAGCGCGGGGATGCCGTAGTCGACGGAGTAGTAGCGGGTGTCGTTGACGGCGGTGGACAGCCGCACGTCGAGCGGCTGCTCGAACACGCGCGCATGCACTTCGGCGAGCGCGGCTTCGGCGGCGCTGCCGGGCTCGCACACCGCGGGATCGGCCTGGAAGCCGCTCCACACCAGCTCGACCGGATTCTCCGACAGGAAGCTGTCGGCCGCCTGCGCCTTGGCAAGGCACTGCTCAATGCCGGCCATTGCCTCCGCCGGCGTCTCGCCGGGCAGCACGCCGAGACGGCAATCGAGATCGCACCAGGCCGGCGTCGAGCTCGCCCAGTCGCCGCCCTTGATGATGCCGACGTTGAACTTGATCGGATTCTTCACGCCCGAGAACCACGCATTCGAGGTGGCGCGCGCGTTGATCTCGCTGGTGTGCTCCTGGAACGCGCGGATCAGATGCATCGCCGACAGGATCGCGTTGGTGCCGGTCTCGGCATAGGCAACGTGCACCGGCGTGCCGCGCACGCGCAGCCGGAACCAGATCGCGCCGACCTGGGCCCGCGTCAGCGTGTGGCCGGTCGGTTCGGGGATCAGGCACGCGTCAGCCGTGTAGCCGCGCATCAACGTCGAGAGCGCGCCGTTGCCGGTGCTCTCCTCCTCCGTGACCGTCTCCAGATGGATGCGCCCGTCCGGCACGAAGCCAGCCGTCTTGATCGCGTCGAGCGCGAAGATCATCGCGGAGACGCCGGACTTCATGTCCTGCGCGCCGCGGCCGATCATCCAGCCGTCGCGCACGATCGCCTCGTAAGGCGCATCGCTCCACAGATCGGTCGGCCCCTCCGGCACCACGTCGATGTGTCCCTGCAGGATCAGGCTGCGGCCCTTGCCCTCGCCGTCGAGCGTCGCGACGACCTGCTTGGAGCCGTCCAGCGCGATGGTGTCCATCGGCGCCGCCTTGGGATGTTTCATCAGGTCGACATCGGCCAGGCTGAAGCGGTCGACCTTGTAGCCGCGCGCTTCGAACTCCTTCGCGAGCCACCCCTGCACCGGCGCTTCCTCGCCGCGCAGGCTGCGGAACTGCACCAGTTGCTGCAGGAAGGCGACCTGCTGCTCGAAGTTGGCATCCACAGCGGCGGCGAGCCGCTCCATCACGTCGTTCGGCACAGCCGCCGCAGTTTCAGTCACGCAAAGCCTCCAGCCTTCCCAACTCACCCTGCCCGCGTCACGCGGCCAGGCATTTCTCCAGGATCGCGAGCCCTTCGTCCACGATCGCGTCCGACGCCGTCAATGGCACGAGGATGCGGATGGTGCTCGCCGTCACGCCGCAGGATAGCAGAATGAGTCCGTTCTCGTGCGCCACCCGGGTCACACGCTTGGTCATCTCCGCATCCGGCTCATCGCTGCCGCGCTGCTTGAGAATGTCGAATGCAACCATCGCGCCAGGACCGCGGGGCTCGGAAACCGGAACCAGATTGTTGGCGCGCGAGAAACGGGTGATCGCGGCGCGCAGCCGGTCGCCGATCGCGTTGGCGCGGTCGAGTAGCTTCTCCTGCTCGAACACGTCGAGCACCGCGAGCGCGGCCGCGCAGGCCAGCGGATTGCCGCCATAGGTGCCGCCGAGGCCGCCCGGCTCCGCCGCATCCATGATCGCAGCGCGGCCGATCACGCCCGACAGCGGCATGCCGCCGGCGAGGCTCTTGGCGACACAGATCAGGTCGGGCTGAACGTCGTAGTGCTCCATCGCGAACATCTTGCCGGTGCGGCCGAAGCCGGTCTGCACCTCGTCCGCGATCAGCACGATGCCGTTGGCATCGCAGATCCGGCGCAGCCCGCGCATCAGCTCCGGCGGCGCTTGGTGGAAACCGCCCTCGCCCTGCACCGGCTCGATGATGATGGCCGCGACCTGCGAGGCATCGATGTCGGCCTTGAAGATGAAGTTGATGTAGGACAGCGTGTCCTCGACCGAGACGTTGCTGCCCGCGATCGGGAACGGCGCGTGCCACACGCCCGGCAGCGGCGGGCCGAACGGCTTCTTGTAGGGCATCACCTTGCCGGTCATCGCGTTGGCGAGCGCGGTGCGGCCGTGGAAAGCGCCGGTGAAGGCGATGATGCCGCTGCGCCCGGTCGCAGCGCGCGCGATCTTGATGGCGTTCTCGGTCGCCTCGGCGCCGGTCGTGAGCAGGATCGACTTGGCGGGGCCTGCGATCGGCGCCAGCGCATTCAGCCGCTCGCTCAAGCGAACGTAAGGCTCGTATTGCAGCACCTGGAAGCAGGTGTGGGTGAAGCGGTCGAGCTGGGCGCGGATCGCCGCCACGACATGCGGATGGCAATGGCCGGTGTTGAGCACGGCGATGCCGCCGGCGAAGTCGACATAACGCTTGCCTTCGACATCCCAGACTTCGCTGTTGAGGGCGCGGTCGGCGAACAGCGGCGTCGCGTAGCTCACGCCTCTGACGACGGCCTCGTGCCGACGCGCCAGCAGGTCTTCGTTTGCAGCCTTCGCAGTCATGTGGGCTCGACTCCTCGCAGGAAAAAGGTCGAGACGCAGGCTAGGAGCGTGGCGGTCGCGATCAATCAGCTTGTTCCCGCCGACAGGTGACTCCAATGCACCAGACCCCGGGACTGCCGCTCACAGCTGAGGAGCGAGCACCTTCTTCAGCCACGCCCGCAGCGCGACGATCGCCGGCTCGTCCCAGCGCTCCCGCAGCGCGACCAGCTGGTAGGCTCCCATGTGGATCGTGGACGGGATCACCTCGATCAGCGCGCCGCTGCGCATGTCATCCGCGACCAGCACCTCATTGGCGAGCGCGACACCCTGCCCGATTCTGGCGGCCTCGATCGCGAGATGCGCATGCCACAGCCGCTGGCCGCGCAGGGTGACGTGGTCCGGATGGCCGGCCAGTTCGAACCACTGCTCCCATTGCGCGGTCGACTCCTCGTGGATCAGCGACGCCTTGGCGAGACCGGGCAACGTCGCGATCGCCGGGAAGCGCGCGAGATAGGCCGGGCTCGCCACGGGGAAGACGCGCGGCCGCACCAGCGCCTCCGCCGTCAGCGGACTGCGCATCTCAGTCGCTTCGGCATAGACGATCTCGGCGTCGGCCTCGCCGCGCGCGAGGTCGGGATGCGCGAGCGTCGGCTGCAGGTTGATGTCCCAATTGCGCGGCGGCCCGGTCAGCTCCGGCAGCCGGGCCAGCAGCCGCCGGTTGGCAAGGCCGGGAATGCACCAGATGTTCAGCGTCGGCCGCGCTGCGGGGCGCACCTGCGTGGTGGCGCGGGCGATGATGTCGAAGGCCTGGGTGACCTCGGCGTGGAACTGCCGGCCGGCATCGGTCAGCGCCAGACCGCGGCCCTCGGCGCGCACCAGCGCCACGCCCAGGCTGCGCTGCAGGTTCTGCAGATGACGCGACACGACGGTGTGGCTGACGGCGAGCTCGTCACCGGCGGCGCGCACGCTGCCCTTGCGGCCGACGGCCTCGAAGGCACGCAGCGCGATGAGAGAGGGCAATCGAGGTCGCGTCATGCTCGCACAGTCGTCCGCCTGCGCGAACCGCTCCCTCGCCGCCTGTTGGCGTGCGCCACCATCAATGGTCACGCGGCTGATGTCGGAACGCCGGCCACGTCGGCGACGTCCGTTGATCGAACGCGAGCGCTCCGATCGGAGCGCCGCTGAGGCATGAGGGCGCTTTCGCGCGTTGGTCGCTCTTAGCCTCACGGGCCGCGTCACGCCAGCCCAGATAAAGGCACAGTCGCCTTGCGACGGCGCGGCAAGGCCGGTCGGTTAACGCGCTGAGCGGCCGGGATATGGATCCTTAAGCGTGACCGAACCCGTCGAGACACTTTGCCTCAAAGTTTCCACATTCCGGCTCTGAATCGAGCGTGCTTCGAGCAGGAGGACCCTTGAGATGCGGATCAATCGATTGATCTTCGTCGGTTCGCTGGCAGCCCTCGTCGCGACGGCCGCGCCCGCACTGGCGAAGAACTCCCAGACCCCCAAGCCTGAAGAGCAGGCAACGTCATCGATGCCCTGCCGGGCCTACCAGCAGGAGCCCGACGGGACCTGGAAGGAGCTGCCTTGCCAGGGTCAGGGCCAGACCGCAGCGGCGCCACGCCGGCAGCAGTCGGTGACCACGACGCCGACCAACGCAACCCGGTAGCCGGCTCCGCCGGACCATCCAATCGGAGGGCAGCCCCGCTGTCACCCTCCCCTGGAGGTTCGGCTCACATGGAGCGCAGCGGAATGTGAGCCGGGGTGGGGTGATCTCTCCGCTTGCACCGGTGTCCGCGGCTCACCCCACCCCGCTCGCCCGCTTCGCGTGCGAGCGACCCTCCCCCTCCAGGGGAGGGTGAGACTGAGATCGCCGCGCTTGCCATCGTCATCTTAGGCAGTTGGCGACAGTCACCCAGAGCAACCTTTAGTACGGCGGCGCCCTGCGCGCCCGCTGCTCCCTGCCCGCTTCGACCCACCACAGGAGATCGTCGGCAAAGCGTGGGAAGGCATGTGCCAGCGCCTTGCCGGCGTCGCCGACCAGTGTCCCGTCCTCCGATAGCGCCTGTCCGATCGGACCGACCGCGAGCGTGCTCGACACCACGACCATGCCCATCTCCGAAAGCGTGCCGTGCCACGCCGTTGCGGCGCGGGCGCCCGACAGCCGGCCGGCCGAATAGCTCGCGATCGCCGCCGGCCGCCAGAACCATTCCTCGAGGAAGTGGTCGGTGAGGTTCTTCAGCCCGGGCTGCATGCCCCAATTGTATTCGCCGGTGACGAACACGAAGCCATCGGCCGCGCGGATCTTCGCCGCGAGCTCCGCCATGGCCGCAGGGGCTTCGCCCGGCTTGTATTCCTTGAACATGCGGTCGAGCATCGGCAGGCCAACCGCCTTGGCGTCGATCAGTTCGACGTCCTGGCCTTTGCCGCGCAACCCGTCGACGACGAACTGCGCGAGCCGGATACCCATCCGGTCCGAGCGATAGGAACCGTAGAAGACGAGGATGCGATTGCTCATGGCGGGTCAACTCCTGGCCGGTCGATCCGTGCCAGCCTACCACGCCGCATTGCAAACGATGAGATGATGGGGAGCGCCGCGGATCGACCGATCGGCGGCGCGTCGTCGTTCAGATCGAGCGGCGTGAACTCAGCGCGTCACCGTCGCCGATGCCGAGCGCTCGCTCGGACGGCCGAACACGCTGCGGCAGCCGTCGCTGAGACTGGCGCGCTGCTTGACCATGCAGGCGATGATGCGCTCGCGATCGGGAATCTCCGACGAGCACAGCCGGAACACGTCGCCGGTGCACAGCCGCCGCTGGTCGTCTTCCGTGAAGGCATGGCCCGCGCGCGGGCTGGCGACCATCGCCAACGCAAGCCCCGCCATTGCCACATTCCAAGTCCGCATCCTGAACAGATGAGCTCGCATCGTTGTCCCCAATTCGCCCGCTGTTTGTCCTGATCACCCGCTGCCCGCGCTGCTGTCGCGAAGCAGTTGCCGCCGCAGAATCAAATGATGACACAGGGCCGCGCGCCTTCAACAAGCGCCCTCGGTCCTGCACCACTATTTTGCCGGCTGTTGCATCTTCGACTCCTTTTGCCGAACGGAACCTGTGCGACGCCGCCAAATTGTCATTAGGCGAACGCAATCCGGCCCAGCGACGCTCACAGTCTCGCGGCGTAGTGACGGCGTCCTGATGGTGCTTCGGGCCATCACGCCCTTCGTCAATGTGTGGGAGTTGTGGCCATGGCGTACACGATGATCGCCGAGCGAGAGCAGCAGAAGATCCGCAAGCAGCGCGAAAGCGCGCTGATCGTGATCGCCAATGCCCAGGTCATGGAAGCCGAGGGCTGGACCGTCGTGATCACCGACGAGGACGGCAACAGCCTGCCGCTCGCCGAGTTCGAAGCCGGCCTCTCGCAGAAGTTTTCGTCCTGGTACAAGCCGAAGTCGCGGCCGGTGGTGCCGACGACCATTCCCGGACCGAACCTGTTCTCCCAGCCGGCCAATGATGACGTCACGCCGGAAGCCGTCGTCGCCGCCGAGCTCGAAGCCGAGGCGGTCGAGACGGAGGCTGTGGCCGAGGTGAAGGAGATCGCCGAGGACGATTTCGAAACGGCCGAGGCCGCCAACGCGGTGCCGGCCGAGAAGGCCGAGCGCGAGGAGATCGCGCTCGACGCCGCCGAGATGGCGGATTGATGCTGCGGCCGCGCCGCAGCATCGGCGAGACTTACTCCCCGCCTTCGTAGAACAGCTCGAGCGGCAGCCCGACCTGGGCCTTGCCGATCCACTCCCGCGCGATGATGTTGGACGGCCCCATCGCGATCGCCGCCCGGGCGTCGCGGAAGGCGCGCTCGATCGGGCCGCGGTGGTAGCCATAGCCGCCGGTCACGGTGAGCGCCGTCGAGGCCACCTTGTTGGCCACTTCAGCCGCATGCACCTTGAACTCGGTCAGCGGGATCAGGATCTCGCTCTGCGGCTTGCCGGCGCGCCAGAGCTCATCGAGCTTGTGCGCCAGCTCGATCCGCCACGGACGCAGGCTCTCGACCAGCACCTTGGCGGCGCCGAGCTCCTGCCGGATCGCCTGGTAGTCGGAGAGGCTCTTGTTGCGGTCCTTGTGGACGAAGCCAGTGGTGTGCGCGACCGCGGCATTGAGCACGCCGCGCGCCAGCCCTTCCCAGACGGCGCCGAGCCCGATCAGATAGACCGGCGAAACGCCGTCATAGATGATCTCCTTGCCCTGCCCCTCGGCGCCGAGCCGGTCGCGCTTGGGCACGTGCACGTTCTTGTAGCTGATGCCGCCGGAATGATTGGCGCGCACCCCGAGCGCCTCCCACGGCCTGGACTCGATGCCCTCGGCCTTGCCGTCGACGATGAAGAAGATGATGTCGGCCTGGTCCTTGGCGCCGGGGCTGCGGGTCTGGGCGACGTAGAAGTCGGCCTGGCCCGAGCTGGTCGTGAACGACTTGTCGGCGTTCAGGCGATAATCCTCGCCGTCGCGCGCGGCCTCCGACAGATTGTACCACCAGTGACCGCCGGTGGCGCGCTCGCTGGTCGAATAGGTCCCGAGCAGCCGGCCATTGTTCGCTTTCAGCCAGCGCTCCTTCTGGTCGTCATTGCCGAACAGATTGATGGTCTGCGCCGCGCCGACATGCATGACATAGACAAGCCCGGTCGAGGCATCGGCCTGACCGATGCGGTAGGCGGCCTCGGCGAAGTCGACATGGCCGAGCCCGAGCCCGCCGAAACTGATATCGTTGAGCACCCCGGTCCAGCCGGCCTCGGCCAGCGCCAGCAGGTTCTCGCGGGGAAAACGTCCCTCGCGGTCGTTGCGATCGGCATGGGCCTTGATGACGTCAGCGACGACGGCGTCAAGCTGCGGATATGGACTGTCCTCGATCTTGCGTGCGGCAGTGCTGGTCGCCATGAACGGTCTCCTGTTGCTGTAATGAAATCAGGCCACGGCCTGGGTGGTCGCGGCCGGCGCGGTGGCGCCGCCGAGATAGAGATGCTTGATATCCGGCCGCTGCCTGAGCTCGCGCGCGGGGCCCGCGAGCACGCTGCAGCCGCCTTCGAGCACGATGGCGTGGTCGGCGAAGCGCAGCGCCACGGTGGAGTTCTGCTCGGCCACCAGGATCGACAGCCCCTCCTCCGCATTGAGCGTCTTGAGAGCGCGGAAGATGCCTTCGACCACCAGCGGCGCGAGCCCCATCGACGGCTCGTCGAGCACCAGGAGCCGCGGCCGCGACATCAGCGCGCGGCCGATCGCCGTCATCTGCTGCTCGCCGCCGGAGGTGAGGCCGGCCACCGAGCGGCGGTGCCGCGTGAGCTGCGGAAACAATGCGTAGACACGTTCGAGGTCCGCGCTGATCTCACCGCGTCTGGCATCACGGCCGATCGCGCCGGTGATCAGATTTTCCTCGACGCTCAGCGAGGCGAAGCAGTGCCGGCCTTCGAGCACCGGCACGAGGCCAGCGCGCACCAGCTGCGCCGCCGAGGACGACGACACGTCGCGTCCGTCATAGCTGATCCGTCCACCCGTGATCTGGCCGCGCCGCGCCGGCAACAGCGCTGAGACCGCCTGCAGGGTCGTCGACTTGCCCGCGCCATTGGCGCCGAGCACCGCGACGATCTCGCCGGCGTGGACCGCAAACGACACGTCGCTGACCGCGCGGATCGCCTGGTCATAGGTCGCCGCGAGATGCTCGACCGACAGCAGCACATCGCTCATGACAAAGACTCCTTCACTGCGCAGAGCGCCCGCCGATAGCTGCCCCGTAGCCGTCCTTCGAGACGCACGCCTCACGGCGTGCTCCTCAGGACGAGGTCCGAAGTCGCGGAGGGATCCGAACCCTCATGGTGAGGAGGCGCGCAGCGCCATCTCGAACCATGAGGCCCCGATCAGTGCGCGGGAGTACCGCCCCCGCGCATGCTGCTCTTACTGCCCGACCGGATCGTCACCGGAGGTGCGGATCTTGATGCCGCGCTCCTGCGCGTAGGCCGTCGACGACTTCTCGATGATCGGCCGCAGCGCCGCCCAATCCGGCGAGATCCAGTCGGAGACGACCTTCCACTTGGCGCCGTCCCATTGCTGGAAGGTCACGCGGCCATTGCCCTCGTGATTGTCCCAGGTGACGTTGATCGAGTGGAACAGGCCCTTGGCGCCGAGCGCCTCGACCCGTGCCGGATCGAGCTGGAGATGCTCGAAGCCCCAGCGCACCTCGTCGCCGGTCAGGGTCCGCTTGCCGAACTTCTCCTGCGCGATCCTGACCGCCTCGACGTTGAGGATGCCGTTCACGATGCCGAGATTGTGGTAGACGCTGCCGATGCGCTTCTTGTCGTCGAGATTGCCCTTGCCGGCGCCGTAGACGGTCTTGATCACCTCCTGCAGCACCGCATATTCGGCGCCGGAGGCCTGCGTGGTGATCGCCACATAGCCCTTGGCGGCGTCGCCCGCCGGGATCACGTCCTCCTCGGAGTTGGACCAGACGTTGCCGATGATGTGGTCGACCGGGAAGCCGGTCTTCTGCGCCGTCTTCAGCGCCACCGGGTTCATCACGCCCCAGCCGCGCAGCACGACGTAGTCGGCCTTGGCGCGGCGGATCGACAGCCATTGCGACTGCTGCTCATTGCCGGGATGCGGGACCTCGATCTGCTCGAGCTCGAAGCCGTATTTGTCCGACAACAGCTTGTAGATCGGGATCGTCTCCTTGCCGTAGGGCGAGCCGTGATACAGCACCACGATCTTCTTGCCCTTGAGCTTCTCAGGCCCGCCTTCGCGGGTGGCGATGTAGTTCACGATGCCCGAGGTCTCGCTGTAGGGATTGAGCAGCAGCGGGAACACGTAAGGGAAGACGCGGCCGTCGGTGGAGTCGGTGCGGCCGTGATTGATCGTGATCAGCGGCACCTTGTCCTTGCCGATGCGGTCGATCATCGCATAGGCGATGCCGACGGAGAGCGGGTTCCAGGCGGCGACACCCGGCCGGCTCTTCAGCCGCTCATAGACCTCGACGCCGCGCTCGACCTCGTATTGCGTCTCGCCCTCGTCCCAGGTCAGCTTGACGCCATTGACGCCGCCGTCGCGGATGTTGATCAGATTGAGATAGTCGATGAAGCCGCCGAAGAATCCGGTGCCGCCCGCCGCATACGGTCCGACCCGATAGCTCTGCAGCGGAAAGAACTGCTCGTCGGCCTGCGCCGGCAGGCTGGTGACGAGCCCGAGGGCGAGCGCCGCCCCCAAGGTCAGTCTCCTGGCCAGCTTTGCGTGTCTGAATGTCGTCATCGTGTCTCTCCTTGTGTGTGACTGTTTCAGGACTGGGATGAACGGAGGCGGCGCACTGCCGCGACGGCACGGTCGATCAGCGCGACCAGGCCGCGCGGCTCGGCGATCAGGAAGGCGATGATCAGCGCGCCGATCACGATGCGCTGGCTCATCTCGAGCACGCCGGAGTCGAACACGCTGCCGAGCACGGCGGCCCCGAGCCGCGACAGCAGCAGCGGAAACACCACGATGAAGGCCGCGCCGATGAAGGCGCCGCGCAGCGAGGCGAGCCCGCCGATGATGATGATGAACAGGATCTGGAACGAGCGATCGAGGTTGAAACCGGCCGGCTCGACCGTGCGGAGGTAGGCGAACGCCCAGAGCACGCCGGCGACGCCGATCAGGAACGACGAGAAACCGAAGGCGAGCAGCTTCGTCCGCAACAGCGGCACGCCGATCACCTTGGCCGCGACCTCGTGGTCGCGCACCGCGATGAAGTTGCGCCCGGTCTGCGAGGCCAGCAGGCGTGCCGTCAGCGCGGTCGTGATCGTCACAATCGTCAGCGAGAACACGTAGCGGCCGGTGGCCGAGGAAAACGTCAGGCTGCCGATGCGCAGCGCCGGCGCGTCGATGACGCCGGAGGCATTGTCGTTGGAGAACCAGCCGAACTTGGTCAGTGCCCACTGCACGAAGAACTGCGCCGCCAGCGTCGAGACCGCGAGATAGAAGCCGCGCAGCCGCAGGCTCGGCAGGCCGAACACGATGCCGACGGCAGCGGCGATGCCGCCGGCCAGCACGATGTCGGCGAGCAGCGGCAGGCCCGGCAATCTCAGATTGAGATTGTAGGCCGCATAAGCGCCGACCGCGAGAAATGCCGCCGACCCCAGCGACACCTGGCCGGCATAGCCGGTCAGCACGTTGAGCCCGACCGCGGCCAGCGCCAGCGCCAGGAACGGCGTCAGCACCGCGTCCATCAGATAGTCCGAGCCGATCCACGGCACGAGGCCGTAGCCGAGCAGGAGCAGCAGCACGACGCCGAGCAGGTTCGGAGTGAGCCAGGACAGTCGCGCTGGTGCTACAGCGGTTTCGGTGATCGTGCTCATCACACCCGCTCCACCAGCTTCTGGCCGAACAGGCCGGACGGCCGCACCAGCAGCAGCGCCAGCGCCACGACATAGGCTGCCCAGGCCTCAATGCCGCCGCCGAAGAACGGCCCGACATAGACTTCGGCCAGCTTCTCGATCGCCCCAATTAGGAGGCCGCCGACGATCGCGCCGGTGATGGAATCGAAGCCGCCGAGCACCAGCACCGGCAGCGCCTTGAGCACCACAAGCGACAGCGAGAACTGCACGCCGAGCCGCGCGCCCCACAACAGCCCTGCCACCAACGCGACGATACCGGCCGCTGTCCACACCGCGGCCCAGACCCGCGGCAATCTCAGACCGACCGCGAGCGCGGCGAACTGATCATCGGCGACCGCGCGAAACGCGAGGCCGGTCCGGGTGTAGCGGAAGAACACCGTGAACAGCGCCACCAGGCTGCCGGCCACGGCGGCGGCGAACAGGTCGAAGCGGCTGATGAACACGCCGCCGATGTCGAACGGGATGTCGCTGACGCCGATCTCGAGCCCGTGGACCTGCGTGCCCCACAGCAATTGCGCAGCGCCCTCGATCACATAGGACAGGCCGAGCGTCGCCATGAACAGCGTGATCGGCGGCTGATTGATCAGCGGCCGCAGCACCGCGCGCTCGATGGTGATGCCGAGCGCCACCATGATGGCGAGCGTCGCCAGCAGCGCCAGCGCGAACGGCGTGCCGCGCTCGACCAGGCTGACGAAGGTCAGCGCCGCGAACAGCAGCATCGCCCCTTGCGCGAAATTGAGCACGCCCGAAGTTTTGTAGATCAGCACGAAGCCGATCGCGACCAGCGAATACATCACCCCGGAGAGCAGGCCGCCGACCAGCACCTCGATCAGGAATTGGTAGTCGAACATCAGATCGCGAGCTCCGTCTCGTCCTCGTGGGCGACGCCGAGATAGGCATCGATCACCGCCTGGTTGGTCTTGATCTCGGCCGGCGGCCCGTCGGCGATCTTGCGGCCGTAATCGAGCACGGCGATATGGTCCGAGAGATCCATCACGATGCCGATGTCGTGCTCGATCAGCACGATGGTGGTGCCGTAGCGGTCGCGCGCGCCGCGCACGTGCTGCGCCAGCTCCTGCTTCTCGCTCAAGGTGACGCCGGCGAAGGGCTCGTCGAGCAGCAGGAGCCTCGGACGCGCGACCAGCGCGCGCGCCAGTTCGACCCGCTTCTGCAGGCCATAAGGCAAGGTGCCGGCGATGCGGTCGCGGACCTCCTGGAGATGCAGGAAGCCGATCACCTCCTCTGCCGCCGCGCGATTGTCGGCTTCGATCCGCCGCGCCGCGGGCGTGCCGACGAGCTGTCGAAGGAAGCCGGCGCGGACCCGATGCGCCAGCCCCATCAGCACGTTGTCGAAGACCGAAAGTCCCTTGAACAATGCGAGGTTCTGGAAGGTGCGGGCGACGCCGTGACGCGCGAGCTGCGCCGTCGGCACCTGCCGGAACGCATGCCCGCCGAACCAGACTTCGCCCTGGTCCGGCCGGTACAGCCCGCTGACGACGTTGAGCAGCGAACTCTTGCCGGCGCCATTCGGGCCGATGACCGCGCGGATCTCGCCCTCCGCGACGTCGAGATCGACATCGCGGAGCGCCGTGAGTCCGCCGAACGACAGCGAGATGTTGGCGAGCCGCAGTACCGCGCGCGACTCGCCTGCAGTCTGCGCCGACGCGTCGGCCTGCTCCATCGCGAGCACTTGACGCGCTGTTCCTGGAGCCCAGGTCTCCAGAGCCAGCACATCCAGCGGAGTGGTAAGCCCGCTCAACAGCATCGCGCTCGCCCTACTCCGCCGCCTGGACTTGCACGCCAGCCTTGGCCGCGGCTTTGGCTTCGAGCTCGCGCACCAGCGGGATCACGTGCTTGCCGAAATAGGCCACCTCCTCCTGGAAATGCAGGAAGCCGAGCAGAATGAGGTCGACGCCGACGTCCTTGAGCGCGACGATGCGCTCGGCGATCTGCTGCGGCGTTCCGATCAGGTTGGTCTTGAAGCCGTCATTGTACTGGACGAGATCCTCGAAGGTCGATTTCGCCCAATTGCCCTCGCGCTCCGGCGAGGCCTTGCCGGCATTGGCCACCTCATGTGCAAAGGCGTGCACGGCCTCGGGATTGGCGTGGTCGATGATGTCCTTGAGCACGGCCTGTGCTTCGACCTCGGTGTCCCGCGCGATGGCGAAGGCGTTGACGCCGATCTTGACCTGATGGTTGTTGGCCTTCGCCTTGGCCCTGATGTCGTCGACCTGCGCCTTGATGCCCTCGACGGAGTTGCCGTTGGTGAAGTACCAGTCGGACACGCGCGATGCCATGTCGCGGGCGGCGCGCGAGCTGCCGCCCTGGAAGATCTCCGGCTGCGGATCGATCGGCTTCGGCTTCAGCGAGTAGTTCGTGAAGCGATAGAAGTCGCCGCGCAGATTGAAATTGTCCTCGGTCCAGATGCCGCGTAAGGCGCGGATGAACTCCTCCGAGCGGCGGTAGCGCTCGTCATGATCGAGCCAGGGCTCGCCGATCGCGGCGAACTCGCCGCGGAACCAGCCGCTGACGATGTTGACGGCGACGCGCCCCTCGGTGAGATGATTGATGGTGGCGATCTGCTTGGCGACGACGGCCGGATGCCAGGGGCCGGGCAGGATCGCCGCGATCACCTTGAGCTTCGTCGTCGCCTCCAGCAGCGCGTGGCTGAACGAGACGGACTCGTGCTGATACTCGGCGCCATAGCCGGCGGTGAAGCGGATCTGGCTCAGCGCGTAGTCGAACCCGCTCGCCTCTGCGATCTGCGCCAGCTTCTTGTTGTAGCCGATGTCCCAGCTCGTGCGCTGCTCGATGTTGGAGATCACGAGGCCGCCCGAAACGTTGGGCACCCAATAGGCGAATTTGATCGACGAATCCTTGGTCGTCATAGGCTTCCCTCACTTGTCCTGATCGTCATGAATGCCGTTCCGCCTCGATGAGGACGGCCGCCGGCCTCTGCGCTGCCGGCTCGGCAGCACATTTCGGTTGACTTGATGATGTCGCGTGATGAGCAGGCCATGCCTGCCAGGTGCCGAGGCGTCGCGCGCCTCGGCCGTCATGTCAGTGCATCAACAGAACCAGGCGCAGACCGTGCGCAACAGGCTTCCATTCATGCGCGAAAACGCATCGCTGGAGTCATGGCCGTTGTTGCCGATCATGCAAATCCCCTCTGTCAATCACTGTTCGACCGACGCACGAAGTGTCGCAGAGAAGTGCTGGTGCAGCGAGTCCAAGACCGTCTCTTTTTGAATGAGGAGGTAAAAACGTCTTCCGTAGTTTGGCGCGACGTGGATCAATTTTGCTTCCGCCCCTGTTTCAGTTCCGTCGCACGAGACCTCGCCGCCGGAGGCGAACTAATAAGTGCGAATTTCGGATGTTCACCACTCGGAACAATCTCGAAATAAGAACAACGATACTGCCCGTCGGGCAAATCAGTACGAATTCTTTCAGGATATCTGAACATCCGGGGGTTGATTGGAGCGATCCAGTGCTGCGCGCAGAAACGATTTTCTCTTGACGCATCAAGCTGATTTGGCCTGTCCAGTCCCGCCGTCACAAATATTCCGCTTTTCCTAATCCGGATTCGGTGGTCTTCTAGTCCCATCTCCCGCTCGCAGGAGGGGCGGTTCGCGGTCGTCACGGACGTTGAGCGGGAGGAGCGGTGAACGCGATGGCAGCGCAGCGCTTGTTGCGCCGACGAACGCCGTCGTCGCGTACGGTCAAGTCGCGTGGTCCTGGCATCCCGACGCTGATGCCGCGCTGGTGCGAAAGCATCATGCGCAACGGTGACCAGAAAGCCCGGCGCACCGGGGAGAACGCGAAGCAGCCGTTAAGATCGCCGCGCGGGGAATGCCGGTTGTTCGGCTGAACCTGTGGTGACTGCCGCCTGCTTTTCTTGTTGCAGGCGGGCCATGGGTTGCGGCCAGCAGCCCGGCATTCCCCGCGCCCTCCGTTTATGAGGAGGGCAAAACGGACGGATCACTCGGACGCCGCGCGTCGCGAGAATGCGAGATCATGTGCGAATGATAGAAAGCCCGAGTTTTGCGAGATGCCTCGGCACGCCCCG